>JACOUL010000039.1 GCA_016177875.1 Burkholderiales bacterium | reverse complement strand
TTCCCACGATAACAGAGGTGTACTGGCCTATCCTATTTGTGCGATGTCCCGCCCTTACTTTGGCGGCGTTTCTGAAGTGGCACTGGAAGTTCCTGGGACGCTGGCCGCCGATGCGGATTAATTTACGACGGACGTAACACCTCGTTTGTTCGAATTAAGTACAAGATCAAGCAGAGCGATTCGCAAGGAACATCGACAAAGGTAATCGTGACCGAACCTGCCGTTTCAAATTGCGGCAGGGTGTGGAATGGATTTTAATTTTTAGGAGTTAAGCATGGCGCTTCCAACAGTACAACAAATAATGACCCTGTATCTATACGGCAACAATTCGCTGCCTGCTAATTTTGTTGATGCAAACCTTATCCGCCAGAATCCATTGCCCGTAAATACTCCTACGTCAGTGGATATAGAGGTGGCCCCGAAAATTCGGACAGTAGTCTAAGTGGCGGCCTTGCTTCACAATCTCAGCCGAAGGCTGAATTTAGGAGCAAGCATTATGACACGCAAGACCAGAAGAACCCGGCGCAACCACTCATCGGCGTTCAAAGCCAAAGTGGCGATAGCGGCGCTCAAAGGCGACAAGACGCTTACCGAGATAGCCGAGCATTTCGAGGTGCACCCCAATCAAGTCACCGACTGGAAGCGGCAATTGCTAGAGCGGGCGGAGCAAGCGTTTGACGGCGGCGCGTCGACCTCCGCCGAATCCGGACCGGACATCAAGACGCTGCATGCCAAGATCGGTCAATTGACGCTGGAGAACGATTTTTTAGAAAGCGCGCTCACCAAGGCGGGATTGCTGAGCGCAAAGAAATGATTGACCGTTCCCACAAGCTGCCGATAGCCCGGCAATGCAAAATCCTGTCGCTGTCGCGCTCGACGGCGTATTACCGGCCGCAAGAGGCCAGTGAAACGGATTTGAAGCTCATGCGCCGCATCGACGAACTGCACATGGAACACCCCTTTGCCGGCAGCCGGATGCTGCGCGACATGCTCAAAGCCGAAGGTCATGCTGTCGGTCGCAAGCATGTAGCCACGCTGATGAAGAGAATGGGCATCGAAGCGATTTACAAGAAGCCCAACACCAGCCGGCGGCACGCTGCGCACCCGGTCTATCCGTACCTGCTGCGCAACCTGGAGATTGCCCGGCCCAACCACGTCTGGGCGGCTGACATCACCTACATCCCGATGAAGCGCGGCTTCGTGTACCTGTTTGCGGTGATGGACTGGGCCAGCCGGCGGGTGCTGTCGTGGCGCTTGTCGAACACGCTGACGACGGATTTCTGCATCGAGGCAGTGCAGGAAGCCATTACCCGTTACGGCAGGCCGGAGATCTTCAACACGGATCAGGGCTGCCAGTTCACGAGTCTGGAATTCACGCAGCTGCTGAAGAACAACAACATCGCGATCAGCATGGATGGCAAGGGATGCTGGCGCGACAATGTGTTCGTCGAACGTCTATGGAAATCGATCAAATACGAGGAAGTGTACTTACGCGCGTATGACACGGTGAGCGCGGCGAAAAGCGGAATTGGATGCTATCTGGAGTTTTACAACGGCCGGCGTCCGCACAGCACGCTTGACGGCGACACGCCAAATGCGTTTTACTTCGCCAATCTTCCCGCGCTGGAACAGGCGGCGTAGATGGCAGGCCGGGTTACCCACCGCGCCGCACGCTCTTGCTCTACACAGGGAGCGGCGAGCGGCGCCGTGGATAACCCTACGTCCGCAAGGCTCCACTTAAGAACGCGAAATTCCTGTCCAAACAAACGGGGCCACCTCT
>JACOUL010000038.1 GCA_016177875.1 Burkholderiales bacterium | reverse complement strand
TTCTTCGGGCACCAGTTCATCCAGCATCACGGGAAACAGCGTCGCCTGTTTCCGATCTTCTCCTCTTCGATGCCCCATCTCGCCCTCCAAAGAAAAAACCTCTTGAACTTAACGCCCAAGAGGCTTTCTTCGTTTACCCTGTTCAGATTTTTTACACAGCCTGATTGTGCGGCCCGTTTTTTTTCGCTACGCTTAGGCAATGAGTTCGGAAGCAGCGACTGCCGCCGGCAAGGCTTCCGGTCGATGAATGCCGTAACCCTGCACGAAATTGACGCCGATAAGTACTAGCTGCTGCAGCACCTCTTCGTTTTCGACAAACTTGGCAATCGTCTTGATTCCCATGGTGGTCGCAATGTGATGGATGGCGGTTACCATTGCGTGATCGACCGGATTTTTCGCGATGCCTTTTACCAGTCCACCGTCTATTTTTAAAAAATCCACCGGCAGCGATTTCAAGTAACCGAATGAGCTCATACCGCTGCCGAAATCGTCCAGCGAGAAGTGGCAACCCAACAGCTTCATGGTGTAGATGAATTCGATGAGCCGATGCAGATTGGTAACTGCGGCAGTCTCCGTGATTTCAAAACACAGCCTCCGCCCATCCAGTCCGCTCGCTTTTAATTCGCGCACGACGAAATCTTGAAAGCCTGCTTCGTTAATGCTCGCACCAGACAAATTGATCGCCATGAACGCGCCTGGATCGGCGTCCAAGAGTACGGCTGGCGGATTGTGCAAACATTGCGCAATCACCCATCGGTCGATAGCGGGCACCATGCTATAACGCTCGGCAGCGGGAATGAATGCCATCGGAAGCAAGAGGCGCCCTTTATCGTCAGGATAGCGTAGGAGAATTTCAACATGTTCCGGCGGCGTGACAGCATCCGGCGATGCTATGGGAAGGACCTTTTGATAATGTAAAACGAAGCGATTCTTTTCAAGTGCTTCCGTCAAGCGCTCGACCCAATCGAGCTGTTCATGCTGTTCGCGTACCTCGTTTTCGCTCGGTTCATATACCTGAACGCGATTTCGCCCTTTTTCTTTCGCCATATAGCAGGCAGCATCGGCGCCACGCAATACGGATGGCAAGTCCCGGCTTTCCGATGTGATGGGAATCAGCCCGATTGAAACGCCCACAGAAAATAGCTTGCCCTCCCATTCAAAGCGAAACGCCCGCACCACATCCACCAAATGCTGAGCAATTTCCGTTGCGCGCTCAAGCGGACAACTGTCGAGCAGAATCGCAAATTCATCCCCGCCAAGGCGCGCCAACATGTCGGACTTGCGCGTATTGCTCAACAAAAGATTGGACAGCTGACGCAATAACTGGTCGCCCGCCTCATGTCCACAGGTGTCATTCACCGTCTTGAATTGGTCAAGATCCAAAAACAGTAAGGCATGGTGCAGTTGCATCACTCGTGCTGAATGCAACAGGCGGGTGGTCATCGCTTCGAATTCCGACCGGTTCCAAAGCCCGGTCAAAGCGTCATGACTGGCTTGGTAGCTGATCTTGTGGCTCAAGGCGCGTGCCTGCGTCACGTCACGAAACACCAGTACGGCACCCGTGATCGTTCCATCTTGTACGCGAATAGGCGCGCCGGTCATCTCGATGCTGTACTCCGTGCCACTCGCCGCAATCAGCAAGGCATTGTCGGGCAACTGGGAGACGCGACCGAATGCACATACTTTGGCTACCGGATTATCCAAGGGAACGCGCGTCGTTTCATTGAACACGGCAAAAACTTTTTCCACCGGCTGACCCGCAGCATCCGTCTTCGACCAGCCGGTCATGCGTTCCGCCACCGGATTGAGATAATTTACCTTGCCGTCTACATCGGTCGTCATGACGGCATCGCCGATGGATTGCAGCGTCGTTTGCGCAAAATCTTTTTCGGCAAACAAAGCATCGTCGATTTTTTTTCGCTGGGTGATATCGTCGATGCGTAAAATGAAGTAAAGCGGCGCTTGACCCTCGCCGTCGCGCACCAAGGTCGCGTTGACGAGGATCGGTATTTCACGCCCTTCCTTGTGAAAGTAGCGCGTTTCTATTTGATAGGTTTGAATTTGACCCGATAAGGCCAGCTGCACAAAGGTGTGGTCGACATCGAAGTCTTGCGGGTGGGTGATTTCACGAAATGAGGTTGCCAGCAATTCGGCGCGCTCATAGCCCAGCATACGGCACAGGGCATCGTTGACCTCGAGCCATTTGCCTTCCAAGGATACGATAGCCATGCCGCCGGCGGCATGATCGAAGATGGCCCGGAAACGTTCGCGGTATTCCAGCAATTCCGGTTGCACCGAAGGCGTGCCCGGGGTTGTACCGAGCAGCGTGTTTAACAACGAACGCAATGCGGAAAGGGGATGAAACAAAGCGTCTCCTTGGCGGGCCGAGGCAGTTTGATCATACCATGCGCAGATTGGTGTGAAGCTTGCTGTTTTATCACAAGCGCAAACTGTGCAGATTCACTACAATTCAACACTTTTACATAACGCCTCATATCATGTTTACCGATCCCGATTCACGCCTCCAGGTCCGCTCCGCAAAGGCACGGCGCCCTTTGTTCATCGTCCGCGATTCGCGTATTCACGGCAAGGGCGTTTTCGCTGCCAAGAAGATCCCTGCCGGCACCTTAATCATCGAATATGAGGGTGAACGCATCTCGGCACGCGAAGCAGCAAAGCGCCACAACCGCAAAGGCGATTCGAACCATACCTTCTTCTTTAGCCTTCATAACGGGCGCGTCATCGACGGCGAGAGTCAAGGCAACGATGCGCGCTGGATTAACCATACCTGCGCCCCCAATTGCGAAGCAATCGAGGAAAATGGCCAGGTATTTATTTATGCCTTACGCGATATTCGTCGAGGCGAGGAGCTGGGCTACGACTACAAGCTCTTTATCGAGGAACGCTATACGCCGACATTGAAGCGTGCGTACGCCTGCCGTTGTGGCGCCGCGGACTGCAGGCAAACCATGCTTGTCTCCAAGCGCCAAATTTCAAAAATGCGCAAGCAAGGATAAAATTTACGGCAAGCGCGCGCTGCCGATGCTCGCCGCAATATACAAAATATAAAAAGGGAGCGGGAATGAACGCACTAAGCGGACTCTTCTTATCCGTGGCGGTACTCTGTACCGGTTGTGCAACGGGCTTTAATCATCCAGCCGCAAGCGACAACACAAGCGCGGCGCCGGTGCGCTTTCAAAATCCGGCACTCGACCCGCGTAACGGAGGCCGCCTGGTGCAAGCCGCGGATTTGCGCCCCGGTGATATTCTTTTATCCGCCGCGAATGGCGTCACGTCCGCCGGGATTCGCCTTTTTACTTTGTCGCCGGTCAGCCATGCTGCACTTTATGTCGGCGAGCAGCAAGTCGTCGAAGCGGTCGGGGCCGGCGTGCGCAATCGCGGCATTGCCGAAGTTTTGGACGAAGAAGAAGTCGTGGTGGTGTTCCGCCACCCCGCCATGACCGACGATCATGCACAACGCATCCGTGCGTTTGCACTGCAAAAAGTAGGCAAATCTTACGATCATGTCGGCATCGTACTGCAAGCGCCGTTTTCACTGGAGCGGCGCGTTTGCGAACTGCCCTTATTGCCCGAAGGTTTGCGTAATGCTTGTATTCAGGGCATTGCGACCATTCAGTTGGGCACCAATAGCAACGACCGTTTTTTCTGCTCGCAATTGGTTTTGGAAAGTTATCGGCAAGCCGGTTTGCCGATCACCGAAGCTGCACCGCGCTGGATCAGTCCGGCCGATATTCTGCACATGCGCGAAGGCGATGTGCCATCGGTGAAGATTCATCAAGCCTTAACTTATGTCGGGCATTTGAAATTTGCGCCGACGAGCACACTAGCCCAGGCGCAATAAGTCTTGCATTAACTGCCGGCTTGGTTGCGTCGCGCTTCTTCCATCAATACTTTTCCTTGCAGGCATACCGCCGAAGTATTTTCACTGCGGCGGCACGCCGCTTCATCCGCATATTCACTGGTAATAATGAAACGAGTATTGCCGCCGACCAGATACCATCCCTCATTTTTATACGAAGGCGTGGTAGCTACCCAACCTAACTCAAATGCGACCCAAGTTAAAAGAGCAAGTAAGGCAATACCGCTCATTACATAACGCGCAATGCGTTCAAATTTGCTGATGAAGATAAACACTTCTACCACTCTCGACGATGAATTTCCGTAGGAAGAAATATCGCACGGCAAGTTAATCGCCAGAAGAATTTCTTTAAAAAATCGTTTTGGATGTGGTGAATTTGCCGCTCTAATGAAGTGTGGAAAATTGTTTAAGCATTGCCGCAAGCGTCTCCTCTTTTTCCTACATCAGTTTCAGTCGCTGTCCTATGCAAGAGAGAGGTTTCGCCTGCTAGATTCCTTAATAGGCATTGTTCTCATGTCATTGCACATAGGATTGGAGATCAACATGAATTTTATTATCTGGATAGTTGTAGGAGGCATCATCGGGTGGCTGGCCAGTCTCGTCATGAAAACCGACGCAGAGCAAGGCATGATCCTGAACATCGTGGTCGGTATCATCGGCGCCTTATTGGGCGGTTGGCTGCTTGCGCCCCTGTTTGGCGCGGGAACCATTAACCAAGGAGATTTCAGTTTAAGTTCTTTACTGGTGTCTTTCCTTGGCGCCGTTATCTTGTTGGCCATTGTGAATTTGCTGCGCAGAGGCCGCACACGCGGATAACGTAGCTTTTTCGTTTTTATATTTTTACGCGCCGCGCCGATGTACTTACATCGTGCGGCGTCCAGCGATGCCGTTGATGAACATCGCGTTCATTGACGGCATTTCTTTTTCCCTTCTCTTTTCTCTGCACGCAAGACGATGCTGCCAGTCATATAATGTCCAACACAAAATAATTGGACCAGGGGCAGATGGCTGTATCGCGAAAATGGGTGCTCAAGACATGCGCGTGGGGACTGCTGGGAATCGGTAGCGTTCTTGCCGCCGCTTACTGGCTGGCGCCCGGCAAGCAAGTCGCCCCTACTCTGCCGGGATTCAATATTGATCCGCGAGAAATCAGCTTGGCGGGAAGTTCGTCCGGCGGGTTTATGGCAATCCAAGCGGCCGTTGCTTATTCGTCAAGTTTTCGCGGCGTTGCCACAGTCGGCAGCGGACCCTACTTCTGCACCGAAGGCAATGCCGAAACAGGAAAGCGCTGTGCCGGCCAACAAACCAGCGGTATTCCCACCGAACGGCTCGTTAATATTGCGCGCCTATGGGCAGAAGAGGGGAAAATCGATCCTGTCGCGCATATTGCTAAACAAAAGGTTTATGTATTTCGCGGTACGCTCGATTCCATTGTTCCGCAAGATGTGACGCAGGCGGTGGTCGATTTTTATCGCTATTTTGTCCCGACGCCGAATATCGTTTCGAATTTTAAGATTCCGGTTGCGCATGGCTGGGTATCCCCTTACGGCACCAATTCGTGTTTGAATGAGACGGAGAATTACATTAACAAGTGCGAACAATTCGATATTGCCGCCGAGTTTTTGACGCATTTCTATGGCAAGCTCGTGCCGAAAAACGAACAAGCTTTGTCCGGCGAGTTGATCGAGTTCGATCAAAATGAATTTTTCGACGATCGCAACGCCGACGCCCATAGCGCAGACGAACTGGGCTTTGCTTATGTTCCCGCAAGCTGCGCGAAACAGAATATCTGTCGCGCAGTCATTGTGCTGCATGGTTGCCAGCAGGATTACAGCAAGATCGGCAAAGTATTTGTCACGCAAAGCGGCGTCAACCAATGGGCGGATACCAACCGCATGGTCGTCATCTACCCGCAGATTAAGGGCGTGAATCTGAAAAACAATTACGGTTGCTGGGATACCACGGGATACGACGGCAAAGATTTTGCCTGGAAGAGTGGCCATCAAGTAAAAATGTTGAAGCGAATCGCCGACCGCATTACGGCAAAATATAGCGCGGCATCGGTGCGCTGACTGCTACGCCTATTTGAAAGAGCCGAATGAACCCCGAGTTTTTCGATGCCGATGACACCATCGACTTGCGGCCCAAGCAGGAGATTCTATTCGGCGTCTCGACCGTCATCGGCATTTTGATTTTTTCTTATTACGGTTTCTTTCTGTGGCACGAAGGGCGTCCCTTTTCGGCTTACTTGAATTTCGGCTATGCAGCCCTGGGCGTAGTCGTTCTGTTGTGGGTGAATTTCGGCGGCAAACTTCATTTGGCGCAGAACCTCGTATTGGCGCTGCTGATTCCGATGTTTTGCCTGGTAATGATCGAGGGCAGCCCGCGCTCGGAAGGCGCGCTGTGGATCATCATTTATCCGCTGCTGGCTTTTTTTTACAAAGGGAAGAACAACGGAATGAAATGGCTGGGCGCCTTGATCATCGGCTTGCTGTTTGTGCTGATGCTCAAATCGCTGAATCTCCTTCGTTCGCCTTTCCCGGTCGCCACGTTTTTAATATTGATCGCTTGTCTTATGACGGTGGCTATGTACGTCTACGCTTACGACACCATCAGAAGCGATGCGGAACAAACCCTCAAGGCGCACACGCAGGCGTTGGACGATGCCAATCGCAAGCTGGTCGACGAAATCGCCGAGCGCCGAGCGGCTCAGCAAAAAGTGTTGGAGCGCACCCATGAACTATCCGAACTCAATGATGAATTAAGCGAGACCGTCACGAAGCTGGCGCGTTTAAACGCCGAGAAAAACGAATTGATGAGCATGATCGCGCATGATTTGCGCAATCCGCTTACCGGGGTATTGTTGGCGACCAAGCAGCTGGAGCGCGAGGAGCATCTCGAAGCCGTTGAGAATCGCGCGCGCATCGCCGAGGTCAAGCGCTCGATCGAATTCACACTGCGCTTGATTAATAACTTCCTGGGCGTGAAAGCAATGGAAGCCGGGCAAACCGCGCTCGACATTCAGCCAAACGACTTAAGCGCTATCGTCGCGGGCTTGGCGGCATCTTATGGCGAGCGCGCCGCGGCAAAAGAGATCGCCATCGATTGCCGGCTGGAGCAAGTCATGGCATCGTGCGATCAGCACGCCGCTACGGAAGTGGCGGAGAACCTGATTTCCAATGCATTGAAATTCAGCCCGCATGGCAGCCGTATTGAAATCTCACTCGCACAACAGAATAATCACGCGGTTTTGACGGTTCGTGACGAAGGGCCGGGATTATCCACCGCGGACAAGCAAAAAATGTTTAAAATGTTCACACGTTTGTCGGCTCAACCGACCGGCGGCGAAGAATCGACCGGATTGGGCTTATCAACCGCGAAGAAATTAACGGAAATGATGAAAGGCCGCATTCGGTGCGAAAGTGAATTCGGCCACGGCGCCACATTTATTGTGGAATTGCCAATCGCACAGCAAAGTGAAAACGCATGATTCGAGTCTTGATTGCCGATGACCACAGCATGATCCGCGCCGGTTTGAAATCCATGCTGGCCGATGCCGCGGATATCAAAGTGGTCGCCGAAGCGGACAACGGCGATGATGCCTTGCGCTTGCTGCGTAGTGAAGAAGTCGACGTGGCATTGCTCGATCTCGATTTGCCGGGCAAGAGTGGTTTTGAAATCGTGGTCGAAGCCAAGCGCATCAAGCCGGATTTGCCGATATTGATCGTCTCGCTCATGCCGGAAGAAAAACATGCGACCCGTTTGTTCAAGGCGGGCGCTACCGGCTACATCATGAAAGATTGCGAACCGGAGGAATTCATCAAAGCGGTCAAGCGTGTCGCTTCAGGGCAGCGCTACATCAGTACGCGCCTGGCCGAGCAATTGTATTTGCAAAGCGAAGAAGGGGGCGAGCGCCTGCCGCACACGACCTTGTCCGAGCGCGAATACGAAATCTTTGAATTGATCGTGGCCGGCAAGCCCTTGATCGATATCGCCGCGCAGCTTCACATCAGCGAAAAAACCGTCAGCACCCACCGTGCCCGCATCTTGGAAAAGATGAATATGACCAGCAACGCGGCGCTGATCACCTACGCCGTTAAGAACGGCTTGATTTAGCGCGGTATCAAATGCGCGCCACAGCACCTTATTGCCGTTTTTCATCTATTTGAGTCGGTCCGATTTCCCTGATGCTCAAATCCACCCTTCCCTGAACCGATAATCCGGCTTTCTTGACTTTTGCTTAACAGTTGCAGGAATTAGTCTTGCGCTTCCTGTCCAACCGGCCGCAGTGCCGAGGCATGGAGACGCCCGCTTGCCGCCCCTAGGCAGGCGGAATTCATCAATCCTGATGGAGACACTAATGCACCTCAAGCAAAAATCCTGGAATGCGCGCCTGCTGCATGGCGCGTTCGTTTCACTCGCCAGTTTAGTTTTCGCTGCGCCTGCTGCATGGGCAGGCTGGAACAGTACGGCTGAATCGATCGAAAACCATCCGACCTGGCTTTACACGCCAGCCAGCACGATGCCGAGCGGTAAGCGGGCATTGCTGATCGTGATGCATGGTTGCGACCAAACCCATACCCAATTGAAGGAATGGGGCAATCTTGGTACGACAGCCGAACAGCGCGGCGTCGTGATGGCCGTGCCCTGGGTAGCACGTCCATGGCCGGTATTTTCTTCAACCAATTGCTGGAATTACGACGGCGCCACCGACGGCTCCAAGAATATCGCCGAAATGGAAGCGCTCGCCAAGACCCTGATCGATCGCAGCGACCTAAACATCGATCGGCGCCATGTCTACGTTGCCGGCCTTTCATCGGGCGCGTCGGTAGCATTGGACCTGGCGTGCAAGGCGCCCGATCTGATCGCGGGGGTGGGCGCAGTCGCCGGCCCGTCGGTGGGCAGCTCGCAAATGGACGCGATCAAAGACGGCGGTCAAATTAGCTACACCGCGGAAGCTGCACGAGATAAGTGCAAGGCATTGGCCGGCAAATCCAAACTGCCCTACTTCGACCTCCAGATCGCCAACATTGCCTATGGCGAGAAAGACAAAAATGCCGAAAGCCCGGGATGCAGTTACAGTGCCGGCGCCACCAACTGCCCAGGCACTTTTCAACTGGTGAGCAAAAAATGGAGCACCATCAACGCCGAGATGTTCCGTCAAATCTACTTGTCTTCGACTCTGGGCACGCCGGCCCTGGTTGCCGGCGGAGGCGGCAAGGAAAGCGTGAGTGCCAAGAACGGCAAAACAAGCTTGGCATTGACCAGCGTACTCGGCGTCGGCCACGCCTGGCCTGCGGGTAGCGGCGCCGACAATGACGTCAACAAGGGCGGCATCTGGATGGCGCAAAAGGGCATGAACTACAGTCAATATGTGATTGACTGGTTCTTTGCCAACAATCGGCGCGGCATTACTTGCGACGCGCGTTCGAGCGCCGATATGAAATTAAGCGTCGGCGGTGATGCCGGAGCTAACGGTGCAGCGATAGTCGGATGGAAAGTCGCCATCGACGGTCCGACGTCGATACCGGAAGAACCAGTGGCCGGCAGCGTCCCATCGTTCAGCAAGGCGTATGGCCCGTTGACGGCTGGCACCTACTCCGCCAAAGTGACCGCGACCGACAATGTCGGCAAAGAGTGGACTTGTTCAAGTTCTGCTCAGGTCGGCCAGGTGGCAGTGCCTCTGCTCGATCCGCCGGCAGTCAACAAGCAATCCGTCACGTCCACCTCGATTATCCTCACATGGCAGAGCGTGAAAGATGCCCGCAGCTATTTGGTCACTCGTACCGGAGGATCGGCAGCCACGCCGCCGGAAAGCGTGGCGCAATCGACCAGCGGCACCGTGACCTATACGGCAAGCGGATTGTCGCCCTCGACGACTTATACCTTTAGCGTGCAATCGGTAAATGCCGAGAACAAGGCGGGCAAGGGATCGGATCCGCTCCCGGTGACGACGAATCCTTCAACCGGTGGCTTTACCTGCACCGACTACACTGCTTCCAACAAGGCGCACATCGAAGCCAAGCGGGCTTATGACTATTTTTACCAGGCGTTCGCCAAGGGCTCGAATCTTTATCTCGGCTGGAATAACAGCTACGTCGTGACGACGCTCGCCGAGACCAAGCCGGGATACTTCGTCTATGGTAAGTGTCCTAAATAAGCATGGCCGTGCCTTCCGTGAACGCATACGGGCGGGCACGGAATAATTCAACCTCTGTGCTTAGGTACTTTGGGCAGGCCGGCGGTCTGCCCATTTTTTATGCACGTTTCAAATTGGTGAAGATATTGATCGCAAAAGCGATGATGCCGCCCGCCGCGACGAATTCGGAAACGGCGAGCACGGGAATCACTTGCCGATTGCCGAGCATGAGAAAACTCAACGCGATCATCATCACCGGCAGCGCGAGATTCAACAGCCAGAAATGGATTTTCGCTAAACGGTGCTGTCCCGCTTGGGGAAATACCGTGTAAATCAAGCCGGCCAATGCAAGGGTTACCCAGCCGATCAAATTGACGTGAGCGTGCACATCCTTGAGCGTGAAATCTTCTTTTGCGCCCATTGCAATACCCATGGTTATACCGATCAATAAATAGACAACCGCAAGCTTGAGCCAGATTACGCCCGCTGTCGAAAAAGCCGGGGCGGCGTTGGTTTGATTACTATCCATGGCATTACTCCCTTTAGTAAAAATTTTTATTCGCTTGATTGCGTGACCAAAATTCTAATTCAACAAAATTTTCAGCGATAATTCCCCTACACTTTTTACTTCTATTGGGGCCAGCATGATTCTTGAGATCGCCGACATCCGTATCCAACCCGGCAAGCAGGCCGAATTCGATGCCGCCATCGTGCGCGGGCTCACCCAAGTCATTTCCAAATCGCCGGGATTCAAGGGATACAAAGTCAATAAGGGCGTCGAGTCGCCTGAGCGTTACATCTTGATGATTTTTTGGGAAACCTTGGAAAACCATACGGTGGACTTCCGCAGTTCACCCTTATTTGCCGAGTGGCGCAGCATCGTCGGCCCGTATTTTGCGGGGCAACCTGCCGTGGAGCATTTCACGCTTCTGGCCAAGTCGGATTAAGGTAATCATTTACGCAACCTTTGCCTTGCCCCATAGTCCAAAAGCCTGGAATTATTTGACAAGGGGCTATTCATGCGAGTCGATATTTACCGGCGTCCTGAAAACGGTGGGCGGTTTACTTATTTGGCCGTTCCGGAAGGGAAAGTTATTCCGGATGAAGCAACCAATGTGGACTGGGAGGCAACCGAGCACAGTGTCGATTTGGAAGACAGCGTCGACAAATTGCCGCAGTTTTCGATCGAAGATCCGATCGAGCAAATTAGCGCCAAGGGATACGCGATTACCAGCGTCAAATCGCTGGGCGATGGCAACCTGCCTATGTAATCGCTAAGCTTTTGTTTTCCTTGCACTTTCACTTCTAGATTTTTAAAAAATCCTCGCAGGCGATTGAACCGCAGCAAGGCAAACTGGACTAAGTAATTTTCCCAGGCGCATTCAGCCTGGGCAGTTTTGCATCCAGGAGCCATTGCGCATGTCGAATAGCATTTCCAGTTTAAAAAGACGCCAATTCTGGCGCAAAATTCTTGTCGCCCTCGCTGTCCTTGCCATCCTCGGTACAGGCGGCGGCTACTACGCTTACCAAAAACTCAACGACGTGAGCCAGACTTTTTCGTATTTCAATAACGACCTTGAGCAAGGCAAGGTAAAGAAAATCCGCATCGCGCCGCAACGCGACACCGGCCGCGCCCAAGTCCTGCTGCAAGACGGTTCGCGTTATCACGTACAACTGCCGCAAATGAATTTGGAAGCGGCTGACGATTTTGCCAAGCAGGGCGTCGAAGTCGAATTCGATCATCGCTTGTTCGACATGCAAGCGATGATCCCGATGTTCTTGTTGATCGCGATATTGGCTGCTGCCGGCTTGATCATTTCGCAACCGGCGCCGATGCGTCTGCCGTTCCGGAAAAAAGCGGCCGATACCAAGGTGCGCTTTGCCGATGTGGCCGGGGCCGAAGAAGCGAAAAAAAATCTGGTCGAAATCGCGCAGTATCTGAAAGCGCCGGACGTCTATGAAAAGATCGGCGCAAGCTTCCCGCGCGGCGTGATTTTGTACGGCGATCCCGGCACCGGGAAAACCTTGCTGGCCAAAGCCTTGGCCGGTGAAGCCGGCGCGAATTTCATCGCGACCAATGGTTCGGAATTCGGCTCGATGTTCGTCGGCGTCTCCACCATGAAGATTAAGCGCCTGTTCTCCAAAGCGCGCGCGATGGCACCGTGCGTATTGTTCATCGACGAGATCGATGCGGTGGGCGGGCGCCGCATGAATGAAGGCTCGGCCGCCGCGCGCGAAATGAGCAGCACCTTGAATCAGCTGCTGGTGCAGATGGACGGTTTCGAGAACAACAACGGCGTGATCGTGGTGGCAGCTACCAACCGTCTCGACACGCTCGATCCCGCGCTGTTGCGTTCCGGACGTTTCGATCGCCGCATCCAATTGGGTAAGCCCAATATCAAAGAGCGCGAACAAATTCTCAAGATTCATAGCCGAAAGTTGAAAGTTAACGAGCATTTGAACTTTGCCGAAATCGCGCGTCAGACCATCGGTTTTTCCGGGGCGGACTTGGCCAACGTGATGAACCAGGCGGCAATGATCGCGGTGCAATGCGGCGAGCAAGAAGTGGTGCTGGAAAATGTGCTGCGTGCGCGTAACGTGATGCTGATGGGTGAAGAGCGCCGCTCGACGCTGGCGATGATCGACCACGATGCGCGCCGCCGCCTGGCGGTGCATGAATGCGGTCACGCGATCGTCGCCATGGTTGGCGGCACCGATCCGGTGACGGCCGTATCCATCGTGCCGCGCGGCGTCTCGCTTGGCCAAACCTTCATGACACCGTCCAAGGATCAGTTGCTGATCGAGCGGCGCGATTTGGTCAACCGTCTGCATGTCTTGCTCGGTGGCCGTGTTGCGGAAGAGTTGTTCATGGCGTCGATGACCACCGGTGCAGATGATGATTTGTCGCGCGCATCGGAAATTGCGTTGAACCTGGTATGCCGCCACGGCATGTCGGATTTCGGCTTGTTGTCGATTACCGAAGAGTCGAGTCCGCAGATGCGCTACGAAGCGGAATGCAAAGCCATGCAAATCATGGCGCATGCCAAGCAAAATACTGCGGCCATTCTCACCACGCATCAAGGCGTGATGGAAAAAATGGTGGTGCGTTTGCTGGAAAGAGAAGAGCTGGACGAGGAAGATATTGCCGAATTCAAGATCCTGCTGGATGATGATCCGGTGACGTTGCCGATCGCGGCTTAAGAGTCTTCAGTAAATAAAAATGCCCGCTTGAAACAGGCTGTGTAAAAAGTCTGAGCAGGGTAAACGAAGAAAGCCTCTTGGGCGTTAAGTTCAAGAGGTTTTTTCTTTGGAGGGCGAGATGGGGCATCGAAGAGGAGAAGATCGGAAACAGGCGACGCTGTTTCCCGTGATG
>JACOUL010000036.1 GCA_016177875.1 Burkholderiales bacterium | reverse complement strand
GTGACGGGCGCCTTCCAGCATGCCCCGAATCTGCTCGAACTGCTCTCGGTCGATGTCGCTCGGATAGTGCTTCCTGTTCATTTCTCTTCCCGGTAAAACTGCTAAATACCTTTGACTGGAAGATATTGATCAGGTTCTAAGAATACTGTCTAACTACCGCTCGCAGACATCTTGCGGGCGGTATATCAATGCCGTTGTCCAAACACTTTTCCGCTTTTTCAAGCTTGACTTAGGTCAATCGCGTCACATCTTTCCCCCCATACACTGCACCGAATCCATCCGTTATAGACCGGGCAGTTATGGTCGCATCCAATTCTCTCAACCAAGAGCCGGTAAGCATACTCGAAAAAAAGATTCGATACGGCTTTGCGGGCGCGCTCATGCTCTTGCTTCTGCTGGGCGGGCTGGCGTATCAGTCCACCATCCGCCATGTCGGCACGCTGTCCCAAGTATCGAATGCGCAAGCGAACCTCATCGCCTTGGCCGAAATCGGCCGAGTATTGAGTAATGCCGAATCTTTGCAAAGAGCCTACCTGGTTACCGGTGAAAAGCGCTATTTGCAATCGAGACAGGCTACGCTTCAGGGCGAAAATTCCCTGGATTTTTTTCTGGAAGAATTGAAGCAGCATAACGCGGCATCCGAACAAATTCTGCAAGAGCTCAAAGAGCGCATTCAATTGCGGCTGAGTTTGCTGGATCACGTTTTGGCGATACGCGAGCAAGACGGCTATGACGCGGCGAAGAGCGCAATTTCTTTCGGCCGCGGCAGTATCGAAATGACCCATATTTTGAGAATCGTCGCTCATTTAGAACAACAGCAGAAAGCGGCATTGAAATCGTATGCGCAGGATTCGAGCAGCCATGGAAAGTGGATGATCGTCACGTTCTCCATCTTGCCGATTCTGACCTTCGTATTTCTCGGCATGATGTTCGCGCAGATTCGCCGCGAGATCGCCAATCGAAAAGCGGCAGAACAGGCACAGGCGCAGCTCATGTATGAATTGAAAGCGGCGAATGAGGAATTAACGAATTTTTCCTACGTTGTTTCACACGACTTAAAAGCCCCTCTACGCGCGATAGGCTCGCTGAGCACCTGGCTGAAAGACGACTTCGGCGACGGTTTGAATCAAGAGGGAAAAGAGCACTTGAACCTACTCATCGCGCGCGTCAAGCGCATGGATGCGCTGATCAACGGAATACTCGAGTATTCCCGAGTGGGGCGTGTTCACGAAGCCAAATCGGCCGTGGACATCGCCGACAGCATCAAAGCATCAATCGAGTTGCTGGATATTCCTTCAACTATTCAAGTCAAGATCGAGACGGCCATGCCGACATTGCGCGCCGCGCCGATACGCATGCAGCAAGTCTTCCAAAACATTATCGGCAATGCCGTGAAATACATGGATAAGCCTGAAGGAAAAATCGATATCGGCTGTATCGACGAAAACCATGCGTGGCATTTCTATGTCCGCGACAACGGCCCCGGCATCGAGGAAAAAAACTTCAATAAGATCTTTCAGTTATTTCAAACTTTGGTGCCGCGCGATCGCGTGGAAAGCACCGGCGTCGGCTTGGCCATCGTCAAGAAAATTATCGAAGTCTATAACGGCCGGATTTGGGTCGAATCGCAGCTAGGACAGGGGAGCAGCTTTCATTTCACGCTGCCAAAACAAGAACTGAATCATTCTAAAGAATAGGGGAAATCATGCGCACGGAAAAACCGATTCTCTTGATCGAGGACGACCGTATCGACGTGATGACGGTTCAGCGTGCCATGAAAGAGTTAAGAGTGACCAATCTCTTGGTTACCGTGGAAAACGGCGAAGAGGCAATCAAATTGCTTCAAGATCCGGAAGCTAGGCCTTGCTTGATCTTGCTCGATCTGAATATGCCTATCATGAACGGATTGGAATTTCTGCGTGCGGTGCGTTCAGATAAGGATCTTCGACTCATTCCTATTGTCGTGCTGACGACATCGAATGAGCAGCGCGACAAAGTTGAGACTTTCGGCTTAGGGGTTGCCGGCTACATGACGAAAATACCCGATTACCAGAAATTCGTAGAAGTCATGCGCGCGATCGACACGTATTGGACATTAAGCGAAATGCCTTAGTTGTAGTTGTAGTGTAACAAGCCAATTGTTCGATCATTCCCTTGGCTGAGCCAGCATTTTCTGATTCAAAAGAATTTCCGCAAAATCTTGTGGAGGCGTTGGCCAACCAAAAAAATAACCTTGTCCCTCGCTGCAATCTTGAGCATTCAGAAAGGATAGCTGCTCTTGTGTTTCGATTCCTTCAGCAATGACTCTTTGGTTGAGGCTGGCGCCCATGCTGATGACGGCGCTTACAATCACGCCATTACTTTTGTTGGCTGAAATATTCCGCACAAAAGACTGATCGATCTTTAACACATCAATCGGAAACTGGTTGAGATAGCTTAAGCTCGAATACCCCGTGCCAAAATCGTCGACCGCAAGCTGCACACCCATCTCCTTCAGCGCTTGCAGAATAGTTGTACTGGACTCGACGTTTCGCATCAAGACACTTTCCGTAAGTTCGAGCTGGAGAAACCCGGCATCCAACCCCGTCTCTTGCAGAATCTCGCGCACGCACTTGAAGAAATCCTGATGCCGAAACTCTAGCGCTGAAATATTGACCGCGACTGTAATTGCCGGCATGCCTTGGTTTATCCACTCCTTGGCTTGCTTGCACGCTTGCCGTAGAACCAATCGACCGATCGGGATGATTAAGCCGCAATCTTCTGCAATCGAAATAAATGAATTCGGAAATATAGTCCCCTTGCTTGGATGGTTCCATCGAATTAGCGCTTCGGCCCCAATGATTTCACCGGATTTGAGATTCACCTTCGGCTGATAATGCAATATGAATTCTTGGCGGTCGATGGCCCGTCGCAGGTCAGCTTCAATTGATTGACGCTCTACCGCTCGGATATTCATATCGTTTTTAAAAAACTGGTAGTTGTTTCGGCCCTTTTTCTTGGCGTGGTACATCGCGGTGTCGGCATTCTTGACCAGTGTATCGGCGTCGATGCCGTCGGTTGGAAACAGGCTGATGCCGATACTTGTCGTGATATGCAATTCATGTTCATCAATATGGTGCGGCTGTGCCAACGACTGGACAATTTTTTCTGCAGTAATTGCGGCGTTCTCCGCATGTGTGTCTTCAAGCAAGAGGATGACAAACTCATCGCCGCCCTGCCGGCATACAGTGTCCGATTGCCGTACCTGCCCGTTAAGACGATGCGCAACCGACTCCAACAGCTTGTCCCCTATCAGGTGCCCGAGCGAATCATTGATGTGCTTGAAATTGTCGAGGTCCATGAACAATACGGCTAGCTGCGTTCCATGGCGCTTTGCATAAGTCATGGCCTGCGTTAATCGATCGTTCAATAACATCCGGTTAGGCAGGCCGGTAAGGTAATCGTGTTGCGCCAGGTCCGCCATTTGCTGCGCCATCGCCTGCACTTGCGAGATGTCGTGAAAGACAATCACGGCGCCGGTAACCTCACCGATTTTGTCAAAGATCGGCGCGACCGAATCTTCGATGGACGATTCGTATCCGTCGCGACGGACCAATACCGAGGTTGCGGATAACGCCATTAGTTTTTTATATTGAATGACCTGCTCCACCGGATTTCTGACTGACTGGCGAGTTGTTCTATCAATGCAATGAAGCACTTCGGCGACAGGACGACCGGCGGCATCGCCTCGCAACCAGCCTGTCATATGCTCTGCTTGCTTGTTCAAATACGTGACGTTGCCAGCGACATCGGTACTCACGACGCCGTCCCCGATCGATTCAAGCGTTACCCTGGCACGTTCTTTCTCCACAAACAGTGCCTCCTCCACACCTTTGCGTTGGATGATGCTGCGTAAGGCCTGCGGCACCAGGCTGTTTGGGAAGTGGCCTTTGGATAGAAAACCTTGTGCGCCGCGCTGAACGGCCTCCGCCGCAAGGTCTTCTTCCTCCTCATTGCAAAGCATCATGATAGGAACCGGCGGGGAATATTTGAACAATACGTCGAACGTTGCGATTCCTTGACTGTCGGGAAGATTGAAGTCAGCCAAGACTATGTCGATGTCGCCTTGCTTAAGACGCGCCAGACCATCGGAAAGGTGTTGTACCGAATGGACGACGAAAGGGCCGTCCTTCGCCCGCGCCAAGGTATCGTGAAGAATTTTTGCGTCATCCGCGCTGTTGGTAATGATGAGGACCGTATTGCTCAAGATAATGCTCGCTTCCCTGCGAAATAAGCTGCCGCAGAATCAATTTGTCAGTGCGAGTTCAAATGTATGCAAGAATACGATAAGACTAATTAACCATTAGACGGTTCGACTGATGGTGGTTGATTCCCAGCGGGAATAATGTTGCCCATACCAAATGTATCGCCGATCCGCGACAGAGCATGCAGCGGTCAATAGAAGAGATCGTCAAGGCAAATTGTGAACACTAATCAAGTAGGGCATTCTGACAATAAAATCCGAGACACATCGGCTTACGAGCAAGCCATTCAGCTTTTAAACGAAAAGAAAACGCTCCAGACGCGCCTGAGAGAAGTCGACAAGATGCTGAGGGAATTGGAGGCTGTTGCAACTGGAGTGATTAGTTTTGCCAGGGACGACCTTAATCGAAAAGCTGGGATATCGCTCCGATATAGCTGTCGTCGTTCCGAATAGCAAAGTAGCCCCTCTGGGGTGATGCCAATTCAATCTAGACTTATCCTATACATCTTAGCTGTAATTCGTGCCGATCGAATTTCTGCTGACAGCGAGCGCGCTGAAAATTAATTCGCGGCGCGCCAACTTCCATCCGGCTGCCGGCACGCGGTCCCGTAAATTTTTTCATGCCGGCCGCCTATCGTTCCATTGACCGTATATTCGCGACAGGGATGTCCCGCAGTCTCATAGGTGCGCGTCGGCACGACGGAATACGCGTTGCCTGTGTCGGGGTTTTGCCATTGCGTCGACACGCCGGTGCGCACGGTTTCGAGCGTATGCGCAACCTTCAGCCTATCTTGTTCATCCATCGAACGGCCGACCGAGCCGCCGACCGCTGCGCCGAATAGCGTGCCCACCACGGTGGCTGCCGTTCTGCCTTGTCCGCCTCCTATTTGTGATCCTAACGCGCCGCCGAGTATGCCGCCGATCACCATACCGGTTCTCTCTTGATTCGGCGGTGTGGCGCAGGCGCATAGAGTAAGGCTCAACAAAAGAACCGCGGGTGTCAATAAAGTCGTACGCATGGGCGCTGTCCTTTTTTGAAGTGAAAGAAGTCGAAGAGATTCACGATAGGCACATCGATGATGACTGCGATTGTGATAGATCAAAATTCCCCGATCTACAACACGCCGATAGCGAGCCGCTTCGCATAACACTGCGCACGTCGGAGAGAAGTCGAACAAATCAAAAAATAATTTTGACATTTTTTGAATTTTGACCTGGGTCAAAAGAAATTCATTCTTCTCAAACACAATCGGGCTGTATCGATGCAGGACTGCAACCCAAGCTGCAAGCGATGCACAACTTACTTGCAACCTTTTTATAGGGAGTTACATCATGAAATCCATCCTCAACATTGCCCGTCAATTCTGGAATGACGAAGAAGGCGCAACCGCTGTGGAATACGGTCTGCTGGCCGCGCTCATCGCGATTGCCATTATCGTCGGCGTCAACACTGCCGGCACAAACTTGAACGCATTGTTCAATCGTATCGCAGCTTGCCTGACGAATCCGCGCGGCGCGCTCTGCGGCGTTTAACGCGGCTGAGTCATGTTGCTCTAGCGGTCCTGTCGGTAGTGAGCGGCAGGACGGTGAACAGAAATTCGTGAACCGTCCTGCCCATCCATTCGCTCAGAACTTCCGACAAGAAGCATCGCTCATTAGTTCCTATCACCAAAGTAAACAATGAAGATCATCGGCCTCGGCGTTTTACTCTTTCTCTTGACGTTCATCGTCGCAAGCGACATTCGCACGCGACGTATTCCGAACGTCTTGATATTGACAGGACTCGGCTTAGGCTTCGGATTTTCGCTCGCCGCCGATGGAATCGGAATCATGCAAGCGCTGGGCGGATTTGCAATCGGATTCGGCGTGCTTTTTCCGCTCTATCTGCTGCGCGTCTTGGGGGCGGGCGACGTCAAGTTAGTTGCCATGACCGGCACATTCATGGGCGTCAATGCGACATTGGGAACGATGCTGGCCGCAATGTTGGCGGGAGGCGTGCTGGCGATTGGCTGCGGTGTTTATATGGGCCGCCTGCGCGAAACACTGCGCAGCGTACGCTTCATGCTCTATCACGCACTGCTGCGCGTTGCGGAAGGCGGCGTTCCCAAGATGGATGAACTTCCCACCACCGGAATAAAGCTTCCGTATTCAGTCGCTATTGCAAGCGGCGTAGTGATTTTTCTATCCGCCCGATATTGGATCACAGGAACTGTCGTATGACGACTAAGAATTTTCGCACTCATTCGCAGGCTGCAGGGCAGTCTACAAGGAACTGAACATGAAAAATACCAAGGCATTGATCACGGTCGGCGTGTCGGTTGCAGTGGGTCTCGGTGCGGTGTTTGCCGCCGCGCGTTGGCTCGCCAACCAGACTGCCATTGCTTCAGTCAAGGTCGTCGTCGCGGCAAAAGATATTGAAGTGGGAACCAGGCTGACGCCGGCAAGCGTGCAGCTTGCGGATTGGCCCGCTTCCAGCGCGGTGAAAGGTTCGTTCTCGAATCTCAAGGATATCGATACACGCGTCGTCAACACAAACCTGTTGCGCGGCGAACCGGTGGTCGAAACAAAACTGGCGCCGGTAGGCACAAAAGGCGGCTTGTCCGCCGTGATTTCGGATGGAAAGCGCGCCATGACCGTGAAGGTCAACGAAGTAATGGGCGTCGCCGGCTTTGCCTTACCCGGCAATTACGTCGACATCATGGTCAATGCGCCTGATGAAAAGAATCGGATGGTCTCCAAGATTGTCCTGGAACACATCCTTGTATTGGCGGTAGCGCAAGAGCAGTCCGTCAAGGACGATACGCGTGCCAAGCTGGTGAATGCCGTTACGCTCGAAGTAAAACCTGAAGATGCCGAGAAACTCGATCTCGCGCGCAGCATCGGGAACTTGTCGCTAGTTCTACGCAATCAAGTGGACGACAAACCGATCGTAACGCAGGGTGCCCGTCCCGATGACTTGATCACGCAAGGTACGCGCAAGCAAGCAGCTGCGACGGAGGCGATCGTCGCCAAGGCGCCGGCCGCAGTCAAGCCTGCGCGCGTCGTAAGGGCGGCCAACCCGGTTCAAACAAAGCAGCCGGAGGTGGAAATCATACGCGGAACCACTCGCGCAAACGCTGCCGACGCTGCTCGTCCGCAATAAGCCAGACCAGGGGAATAACATGCACACAACATCATCTATCTGTCGTTCGAAAATCCTGTTGGTCGCGGTAGCGATTCACACGATTTTCGGTTTAAGTGCCGCGCAAGCGGGCGATTTATTGGCGGCGGCGCCGCTACCGGCCCCCGCGCATACCGAGTCCAAGTCGGTTTCAGCGCGAATGATCGCGTTGGCGCCGGTATCGAACAACAGGCTCCCGACCGAAATTGCGCCGCCGATGCAACTCGCGCTCGGCAAGTCGACCTTGCTGCGCGTGCCTGAAGATTTGGGCCGCATCTCGGTCGGCAATCCGGAAGTGGCGGATGTCATCCTGCTCAATCCGCGCGAAGTATATTTGCTCGGCAAACATGCCGGCAGTACGAATGTTTTTTTGTGGAACCGCTCCGGTAAGACCACCGTTATCGACGTGTCGGTAGGCGTGGATACCGTTGCACTCAAAGAAAAACTCAAGACACTGCTGCCGGGCGAGAAAAATATCACCGTAGAAGCAGCCGGTGAATCACTTGTGCTTTCGGGGCAGGTGAGCGATGCGGTAAAAGTGCAAAGAGCAGTCGTGTTGGCCGAACAGTTCGGCGGCAAAAAGGTGGTCAACCTGATGCGCACCGGCGCCGTGCCGCAAGTGATGCTTGAGGTAAAAGTCGCCGAAGTATCCAAGACCCTGGTAGACAAGCTGGGTGCGCAATTCAACGGGACCAATGGCGGCAGCTTCACGTATTCCTTGCTGGCCAATCTGCTGACCGGCGCTTCCAGCACGGCGAAAGTCTCCAACAGCAGCGGCAGTATCACCTTGGACGCCGAACGCAAAAACGGCTTAGTCAAAATTTTGGCTGAGCCGACCATCATGGCTGTCAGCGGCCAGGAAGGCGCGTTCCTGGCCGGCGGCAAGATCTTCATTCCGGTTCCGCAAACCGGCACCAGCGGCACGACGATCACGCTTGAAGAAAAGGAATTCGGTGTCGGCCTGCGCTTCACGCCTGTGGTGCTCGATGATGGCCGCATCAATTTAAGGGTCACGCCGGAAGTATCCGAATTGTCGCAAGTCGGCACGCCTTTTACCAGCATCAATGGGGCGACCAGCGTTCTGCCGACCATTACGACCCGCCGCGCATCAACCAGCGTTCAGCTGATGGATGGCCAAAGCTTCGCCATCGGCGGCCTGATCAAGAACAACGTCACAGAAGCGATGAAAGCCTTGCCGATCTTGGGCGAGATGCCGGTGCTGGGCGCGCTATTCCGTAGCAGTGAATTTCAAACCGATCGCTCGGAACTGCTGTTTATCGTCACGCCCAGGTTAGTGAAGCCGCTCAATCCCGACTATGCATTGCCGACGGATTCCTTCGTTCCGCCGACCAGGGGAGAGTTCTTTTTGAATGGGCAGATGGAAGGCAAGCCTGTTGAAAAAACGCCTGCGGCTACCGCCGGACGCCATTCCGAATTCGAGCTGAAATAAGGGGAACTCACATGAATAAGCAGATGTTAAAAATGCTCGCCGCGGCCACTTGCGCAGTTTGGCTTGCCGGCTGCGTGTCAACGCCGAGCCAAACCGACGAACAGTTCGGCAATGCGGTGCGCGCCGCCAAGGCGGTGCAAACCATTAACCCGGAAGCGTCGCGCAATACCAAGGCGCCGACCGGCTTGGAGGGCACGGCAGCGAAGGCGACGATGGACCGCTATGAGAAGAGCTTTGAATCGCCGCCGCCACCGGTCAACGTATTCACCATCGGCATTGGTAGCGGCACAGGTTCCGGCGGGGCAGGGCGTTAATGCATCGATTCACCACAGGGCAGAACATGAAAAATAATCGTCATCACACCGGCAATTCATCGCGCCTTAAGCAAGGCGGTGCGATGTCTATTGTGACCGGTTTTACGATTATTTTTCTGATCGCCATGCTTGGGCTCGTCTTGGATCTGGGCCATCTGTTCATCGCCAAGACGGAATTACAGAACGCGGCCGATTCCTGCGCGCTCGCCGCTGCGGCTGAATTGGGATCGATCAACGGCTCCACGCTCGACCGCGCGACGAATGCGGGCGTACGCGTCGGCAATCGCAACTTGATCGATTTGCAGCGCGAGCCGGTGGATATCCAGTCGGCGGACATTACTTTCAGCACCGATTACAACGGAACCTATACACGCGATATCGTCGCCGGCACGCGCTATGCACGGTGCGCGCCGCAAGGACAAAACGTGCGCAGCGTCAGCATGTGGTTTATGACGGTGTTCGGCATCGATTCGATGAATGTCGGCGCGCAAGCAATTGCCAAGACCGAAGGCGCGGTCAGTTGCGCCTTGCCGCTGGCAAGCTGCACCACGAATGCCCTGGGAAACAACTTGGGCTTTGAACTCGGGCGCTGGTATTCCGGGCGCATGGCAGCAGGAACGGCGCAAACCGGCAATTACGATTGGATCGACTTCAAAGGCATCTTCGGCACCAAGCTGTCCGACACGATCGCCGGCGCGGGGCAGTGCAGCCTGCCTGAATCGACCAACATCGTCAATTCGCAAAAAGGCATCACCGGCGTCGCGCAAGCGTGGAACACGCGCTTCGGATTGTATGCAGGTACCTATAACGACCCGGCGCTCTACGCAACCGACACCACCGGCTTTGCCTATACGACGCGTTCCTGGCCTCTCGGTCGCAACGCCTTCGGCACGACGTATCCGCAAAGCTATCTGAATCAAGAAGCCAACCACGTTCCGTATAACCCGGATGCCATCGTCGACGGCAAAGGGCGTCCGGTAAATTTTCCCGGCAATCCTAGTCCGTCCAGTTCAGCTGTGCACGCCGCCGGACAAGACGGGCGCCGCATTGTCGTGGTGCCGGTCATCCGCTGCAGCGATTGGGATCCGAACGGTAAAGATCAACCGGTCGTCGGCTGGGCATGCGCCATGATGCTGTCGCCGATCGCCGACCCCAACAACGATGTTCAGCTGGAGATTCTGCGTGTTACCGGGCCGGAAAATAATAAGCCCTGCAACGGCGTCGCCGGTGTGCCGGGTTCGATCAGCCAGAAGTTGGTGAGGTAAGCATGCGGCGCGGGCTACATAGGCAAAGTGGAGTAGCGGCGGTGGAGTTCGGCTTGCTGCTGATCTTTCTGGTGACGATCGCGTTCGGCGGCACCGAGCTCGGCCGCGCGCTTTACCAATACAACGTGCTTGCCAAGTCTTCACGGGAAGCCGTGCGCGTCATGTCGATCGCCTCCGGCAGCGCGAACGAAGCCGCCGCCCGCTGCATCGCCGTCTACGCAAAGCCCACATGCAGCGACCGCGATACGCCGGTGGTGGATGGTTTGTCGACCGGCCAGGTGTATTTCATCTATGACACGGTCAACAACGGCGTCGCCAACGTGCCTGTGGTGCGCGTGGAAATCCGTGAATTTCAGTTTGTGTCGCTGATGTCTTGGGCAATACCGGATATGACGTTCGGCCCGATCGGCAGCACGATGCGGCAGGGGGCGGCATGAAAAAAATGTCGCTATCTCAGCGCGGCGCAGCGGCAGTCGAGTTCGGACTGACCTTATCGTTTTACCTATTGCTCCTGCTTGGCATCATCGAGTTCGCACGCTTCCTCTATATCTACAACTCCGCAGTCGAAGCGACGCGCGCCGGTGCGCGAACCGCCGTAGTGAGCACGATGAATTCTCCTGACATCCTGCAAGAAATGCGCTTGATTCTGGAAGATCTTACGGCCGACCAGATCGCCATTACCTATTTGCCGTTGAATTGTGTGACCGACTGCGCATATGTGCAGATTGCGCTGAACGGTTATTCCGTCACGCCGATCTTTTGGCCGCACGACCCGATCGTCCTGCCGCCCTTTACCACCACGCTGCCTGCGGAGAGCCTGGGAAACAATAACTGACATGAGCGCGAACATGAAAATTGGACTCTATACCGGCGATGCCGGCACGCCTGCGAAAGTACGCGAAGCGGTTCGCGGCACTCCCGACGAAGCCTCGGTCACCATGCTCGACATCAGCAATGGACTAGAGACGATCAAACCGGATAGCTACGATCTTTTGATCGTGCAATGCGATAACGACTTATATCAAGCATTACCCGCCATTGCGGAACTCAGCAAGAAAAATTCACGGCTTGCGGTATTGCTGCTGTCGCCGCATGAATCGGCGGAATTTTTGAAGGATGCGATGCGGGCAAACGTGCGCGAGGTGTTGCTGACTTCAGCCACGGCCCAGGAATTGCGCCATTCGATCGATCGCGTGCGTGAACGATTGACGGGGAACGTTATTCCCAAATCGCACGGCAAGATTCTTGCCTTTATTTCGTGTAAAGGCGGTAGCGGCGCCACTTTTCTTGCCGCTAATCTCGCCTATACCTTGGCGGATTTCAGCCATAAGAAAACGTTGCTGATCGATCTCGACCTGCAATATGGCGATGCCACATTCTTCATCCAAGGCAACCACCTCACCACTTCGGTGACTGAAATTGCGGCGCATAGCAGCCAGCTCGATGCAGGAATTCTGACTTCCAATAGCTTGCAAGTCAGTCCCAATCTTGCTTTCCTCGGTGCCCCGGAAGAGCCGGAGCATGCGGTGGGTTTGCTACCTAGCCAAATAGACCAGTTGCTGACGGTAGCGACGCAGGTATACGACTTCGTGGTAATTGACCTTGAGCGCAGTTTCGATGCGCTCGCCATCAAGGTGCTCGATCGCGCCGATTTGGTTTTTCCGGTTATTCAGCTTCAGGTTCCCCATGCACGCAATACGCGAAGGCTGGTCAAGCTGCTGAGATCCCTCGGATATACCGATGAAAAAGTGCATCTGATCGCCAACCGCGCCGACAAGAATGTGGATTTGCCGGCTGGACGCATCGAGACGGCGGTCGGCGCCAACATCTATCGCTATATCCCCAATGACTTTGATAGCGCGAACGCATCTTCCAGCGCAGGGGTGTCCATGCTCAAACATGCGCCGGGCAGTCCTGTGGTGAAGGCATTGAAGGAATTCGCAACTGAACTAGCCGGAAGCGAAGACCATCAAAAATCATGGCTGACGAAGTTTTTTCGCCATGCGACGGTGAGCGAATAAAGAGGCGTGCATATGTCCTTACGGGAAAAATTGCAGGAAAGCGCGACACCGAACACGACGCTCGATGTTTTCGGAAAGCACTCGCAAGTGAACCAAACACGCGCGGCGCTCAAGGCGCGCGTTCACGGCAAGCTGCTGGATATGATCGATCTCTCGGTCATGGAACGGATGGCGCCAGAGCAGCTTCGCGCCGAGCTGAAGGTCTTGGTCGAAAAGTTGATTGTCGATGAGCGCATGGCCTTGACGGACATCGAGCGCAATCAGCTGGTCTTGGATATTCAAAATGAAGTGATGGGCCTAGGCCCGATCGAACCCTTGCTGTCGGACCCGAGCGTTTCCGACATCTTGGTCAACGGCTACGGGGAAGTTTATGTTGAACGCGACGGCCGGCTGGAATTGACGCCGATTCATTTCAACGACGATCAGCACTTGCTGAAGATCATCGAAAAAATCGTTTCGCGCATCGGCCGCCGAGTGGACGAATCCAGTCCTATGGTCGATGCCCGTCTCCCAGACGGCTCGCGCGTCAATGCGGTGATTCCGCCCTTGGCGCTCGATGGCCCGGCGTTGTCGATTCGGCGTTTCGCGGGCGTGCCGCTTGCGCTCAAGGATATCGTGGCCAACGGCACCTTGACTGCGGAGATGGCGCAAATCATCTCCGGACTGGTCACCGCGAAGACCAACGTCTTGATCTCCGGCGGTACGGGCAGCGGCAAAACGACGCTGCTCAACATTATGTCCGCTTTCATTCCGGATAACGAGCGCATCATCACGATTGAAGATGCCGCCGAATTGAAGCTGCAGCAACCGCATGTCGTGCGCTTGGAGACGCGGCCGCCGAACATCGAAAGCAAAGGCGAGATATCGCAACGCGCATTGGTGCGCAATAGCTTGCGCATGCGGCCTGACCGGATCGTGGTCGGCGAGGTGCGCGGCGCCGAGGTACTGGACATGTTGCAAGCGATGAATACCGGACATGAAGGTTCCATGACGACTATCCACGCCAACTCGCCGCGCGATGCTTTGACGCGCTTGGAAAACATGGTGGGCATGGCCGGATTGACGGTCAGCAGCAAAGCGCTGCGGCAGCAAGTGGTCTCCGCCATTTCGGTGGTGATTCAAATCGCTCGTTTGCCGGACGGCAAACGCAAGATCACCAGCATTCAAGAAATCACCGGTATGGAAGGCGATATGGTGAGCATGCAGGAAATCTATGCTTTCCGCCAAACCGGCGTGGCGCCGGATGGAACGGTCATAGGCCGCTTTCAGGCAACCGGCATTCGCCCATTGTTTGTCGACAGACTCCGGGTGCGCGGCATTGCGTTACCCGATGGTTTGTTCGACCCCGCACATTATTACTAGGGAGGCACTGTGGACTATTGGTATTTTGGCTTCCTCATTCTTGGCTTTTTGGCCGTCGCCGGATTCCTGGAGGGATTATTCCTGGCCTGGAATGCGTATCGCGGCCCGGAGGCCAAGCGCATAGAACGCCGTTTGCGTGCAATGTCGGCCGGTATCGAGTCGCAAGAAACGCCGCTCGTAAAAAAGCGCTTGTTATCCGAAGTGCCTTTTATGCAATCGTTGCTGTTGCGCATGCCGCGCGTGCAATTGCTCGACCGTATGCTGGTGCAATCCGGCAGCAGCATGACGGTCGCCGATCTATTGACCGTATGCGTGTTGGATGTCGCCGGCGCCATGGTGCTTTGGGCCTTGGTCGAGTTGCCGGCGGTGGTCGGCATTGCCTTGATTGTGGTGGGTCTCTTTGGCCCATTTGTATACATCCTGCGCATGCGCAACCGGCGACTGATCAAAATGGATGAACAACTTCCGGATGCCTTGGATTTAATGGCGCGTGCGATGTTGGCCGGCCATTCATTTTCAAGCGCGCTCAACATGGTGGCGCTGGAAGGGCCGGAACCGATCAGCCAAGAATTCCGTACCACTTTCGACGAGATCAATTTTGGCGTTTCGCTGCAGGACGCGCTGATCAATCTGGCGACCCGCGTCGCCAGCACCGATCTACGTTATTTCGTGGTGGCGGTGCTCGTACAGCGGGAGACGGGCGGCAACTTGGCGGATTTGCTGACGAATATCGGGAATCTGATACGTGATCGTCAAAAGCTTACTCGCGCAGTGCGCGTGCTGTCGGCGGAAGGGCGATTGTCGGCATGGGTGCTTGGTTTGCTGCCTTTTTTTGTAGGCACGGCGATCGGCTCCGTCAATCCGGAATTCCTTTCAGTATTGTGGAAAGACGAGCTTGGCCGCACCTTGACCGAAGGCGCGGCGATATTGATGGTGATCGGCGTCGTTTGGATGTGGCGCATCATCAAGATCCGAATCTAAAAGGCCAATCATCATGACTATGCCCTATATTGCTTTTTTCCTGCTCGTCTTTCTGGCGGTGTCCGGATTGGTTTACGGCTTGATCCGCTACTTTGCGGCGCCGCCCGGATTGGAACGACTGGAAGCGATCGACAAACCAACAGGTAGCGCTGCCGCTATGTCGCCATGGCACACGGTGAGCGATAGGTTGCGCCATTTCCTTGAACCGCTCGCGCGCTTATCGGTGCCGGACGAGAAATGGGAAGACTCTCCATTGCGCACCCGTTTTCTCAATGCAGGATTTCGCGGCAATGCCGCGCCGCTGGTGTACTTCGCAGCCAAAACGATCGGCGCCTTCCTCGTGCCGGCGTTGTTCGCAGCGTTTATGGGATTGGGAAATCTCAAACTCGACGGCGCGTCGCTGCTGGCATTTATGCTCTTGTTGGCTGCAATCGGTTATTACTTGCCGAATGCCATCCTGGCCCGTTTGATAGCGCGCCGTAAGCGAGAATTGTTCGAGAATTTTCCGGACGCCCTGGATTTGATGCGCATTTGCGTCGAAGCCGGTCTCGGTCTAGACGCTGCAATTGCGCGCGTCGGCGAAGAGATGCGGTTAAAGAGCGAGACGCTCTACGAGGAATTGCACTTGGTGAGCCTGGAGCTGCGCGCCGGGGCGGCACGAGACCGTGCGCTGCGTAATCTGGCATTGCGCATGGGTTTGGAAGAAATGGATTCGCTGGCGGCGATGCTCATTCAAGCGGAGCGGTTCGGCACCAGCGTATCCGCATCCTTGCGAGTGCATGCAGAAGGCCTGCGCTCCCGGCGCCGGTCTCTCGCCGAAGAGACTGCCGCCAAGGTTCCGGTGAAACTGCTATTCCCGCTCGTGTTCTGCATTTTTCCGTCGCTGCTGCTCGTGCTTCTCGGGCCGGCCATTATTGCCATTACCAAAGTATTGTTGCCGACGCTGGCCGGCCACTAAAAGGAACCGCCATGTTCAAACAAAAGACACTGCTTCTCGCCATTACCGGATCGTTGATATTGCCGGGTTGCGCCAACCTCATTCCGGATACCGCGCCGTCGGTACTGGCGACCATGACCGTTCGCAATGGCGGCGTTAGTCAGGAAGATATGTATCGCATCGGCCGCTATTACCAAGGGCAGTTGCGCTACGCCGAGGCCGAGCAGGCATTCCTCGATGTCTTGAAGCTGAATCCGGCGCACGCCGAAGCGCACAACGCCTTGGGCGCTACATATTTTGCGCAAGGCCGGATAACGAAGGCGGAAGAGCAATTCCAGCTGGCGATTGCGGCCGCGCCGAACGCCGCGCACCTGCGAAATAATTTGGCGCGCTTGCATGCCATGACAGGAAAAGTATCGCAGCCGACAGGCTCGGCTTCCGTCGCCGAAGTCTCGACCAAGCAGGATGAAAAAAATACGCCTGCAACAGCCGCAGCACCGTTAAATTCGCCGGCAAAAAGCGCAGATGCCGCCGCGCAATCGGCGAGCGTACCTCAGGCCAACCAGCCAAGCGCCAAGTTGGCCAGCGTGGCGCCTGGCGTTTGGGAACTCAATTTGCGGTCAGCTCAGCCTACTGCCGTCGCGTCCTATGAAAAAACGGCAGCGATGCCGGCAGCAATGCGCATCGAGATCAGCAACGGCAACGGCGTGTCGGGATTGGCCAAACGGGTGGGAACGTATTTGCAAGTCAACGGCTACGCTAAGCCGCGCTTGACGAATCATGCAAGCTTCAAGGTGGCGCGGACCGAGGTGCAATATCTGCGCGGCGCAGAAGCCCAGGCACAAGAACTCCTCACCACCTTGCGTTCACCCGCGCGCTTGGTGCAGGCAAACACGCTCGATAGAAAGACCAAAGTGCGCGTAATTATCGGACATGACTTCCGCGAGACACCAGCGATCGCGGAAGCAGGTATGTCGGATCGTTTGGCAGCCAATACGGCCGGCCAAGCATCAGCCGGCAAGTAAGTAGGGTAGCAGCACCTTTTTTGTTTCATTATATTTTCAAGGAGAGCCAAATGGATATCAATCACATCATCGAACCGGAACGTCAAGGCCTGTGGGCCGCAGCTGCTTTCACGCTCGCATTGCTGGCATTCAGTACGGCGTTCATTGCAATTCATCGCGGTAATATCGCATTGGTCGGTACGCAAGCCGAAATAATCGGATTGAACAATAAGATCGAATTGCTCAAGGAACAAGTCGGTAAAACCTCTCCGCCGGTTGCGCAGGCCGTTCCGGCGCCTGCCGCGGCAACGGCAGAAGCGAAATAATACGGCGCACTTCATTTCCTTATTTCGTCGCCAATGAGTACGGGCCAATCGCGGGTTGGCCCGTTGGCGTTCCTTTCAAGCATATTTCTCTTTCATTCGTCAGCGGCCTGTACCGTTACGGCGCATCGCATGTCTAACTCTTGCCTATCCTTTGTCGAAAGCATTGATAGCGCAATCGAGCAATTCTTTGCAATTTCAAGAGCCGCCTCATGAATACGCCCCCCTTTGAAGCACCATTCTTCACCCACGCCGATCAGCTCGACAGCCTCAACCGAAGTATTCCGCTGGATGACAAACTCGCGGCAATCCATGAAGCCCTGAGTGTTGAATTGCCTTTCGTCGATCGTATTTCAGTTGCCGCTTATGATGCGGCCACTGATTTGCTCAAAACTTTTCTGGCGAGTTCGCCGGGAAAAAACGAACTCATCCGTTATGAGGCGCGTCTGTCCGATTCGCCGTCCCTGGCAGAGATCGTACGGTTAGGGCGGCCGCGCGTCGTCAACGATCTCGATATTTTCCCGTCCGGAAGACACGTGCACACCGCCATCCTTTCAGAAGACGGCTTTAAGTCGAGCTATACGGTGCCGATTTATTTCGACAGCTCGTTTTGGGGATTTATTTTCTTTAATTCACGCCGGCGCGATGTATTTTCGGAGGCCTCGCTCCGCGCCATTGATGTATATGCGCACCTCATTTCGGCCGTCGTTACCGCTGAGATGCTTGCGGTCCGCGTATTGGCCGCCGCGGTAAAAACGGCGCTCGATATGGCGCATTACCGCGATCCGGAAACCGGTGAACATATGAATCGCGTGTCGCGCTATGCCCGCTTAATCGCGCAGCATCTGGCCGCAACCGGCATTGCCACCTTGGACGATGCCACGATCGAGCGTATTTTTCAGTTCGCGCCTTTACACGATCTGGGCAAGCTCGGGGTTCCTGATCGCGTGCTGTTGAAGCCCGGCCAGCTTACGAAGGATGAACAAACCGAGATGCGCAAGCACACTGTGCGCGGCAGAGACATGATCGATGCTATTGCGCACAACTTCGGCTTGGAGCAGCTCGACGGATTCGATATGCTGCGCCATATCGCAGAATCGCATCACGAAAATATGGACGGCAGCGGCTATCCGCACGGATTGCGCGGCGCCGAAATACCATTGGAAGCGCGTATCGTGGCAGTTGCGGACGTCTTCGATGCGCTTACCAGCAATCGCCCCTATAAAAGCACTTGGAGCAATGACGAGGCGTTCGCATGGCTGCGCAAGCTCGCCCGATCGAAGTTCGATGAAGACTGTGTAGAGGCGTTAATCTTCAATACGCAAAAGGTGAGAGAGATCCAAACGCAATTCAAGGATCAGGAACCGGCATGACTTTGTTAGCGTCTGTAGGTATTCCACTACATGAAGTGTCTTAAGGTAACGACGGAAATTGCCGGCCTTACTTGATTTTCTGAATTTGCGCGCAAGCCGATACTGGCATGAATGGAAATCGTCTATTCGCAAGGGAGGGAAATTAACATGGGACGCTCATTACACAACAAGATTTATTTGGGGCGGCGTTTCCCGCTATTGAATGTCGAGAGGCTCACCGTAGCGGCTTCTTCATTCGCGGCCGCCGCCGTTCTGCTTGGCGCGTTTAAAGTTTTTTTCTAATTGCGCTTCTGGTTCTTCATGAACGAGGGCACCGCAGCCGCGAAGAGGGCGCCTCTTCGATGCGGACAGCGCTCTTCAATTACGCGCTCGCCGCGCTAGGCTGCTTGGATTTTTGATATTTTTCGAGTACATCCTTGATACGGCCGGCGCTGTAAGGCTTGACCACGAATCCTTGGGCGCCGCGCGCCAGGCTTTGTTGAATATTCTCCGCCGAACTCTCGCCGGTAACCATCACGACAAAAGCGTTAGGATTGATTTCACGCAAATCCTTGAGCGTGTCCAAGCCATTCTTTCCAGGCATATTGATGTCCAGAAAAATGACTTCCGGCTTTTCATCGCCGTAAAACTTTAGAACGGCTTCACCGTCTTTGGCGCGCTTGATATTGCTGTATCCAAGACTAGCCAATATGCCGCGCAACAGTTCGAGCGAAATATTATTATCGTCTGCAATTAAAACAGAGGTGCTATGGCTTTCCATGATTCATTCCTATCAAAAAAATTCTACGGATTCGTTCGATACTTCGGATGCCAACTGTCCGGCCTCGACCAATTCGTCGTAAAAGCAAACTTGGTTGCGTCCATGCTCTTTTGCGAAGTAGAGCGCCTGATCGGCATGCCCCAGTATCACGACCGGCGTATCGGGCGTAATGCTGACAAAACCCACGCTCACAGTGACGTTCCCCACCTGAGGGAAGTCATACTTCTCGACGGTTTGACGGAAACGGTCCAAGGCTTTGCGCGCGCTTTCGAGCGTCACCGAGCGCAGCAAAATAACAAACTCTTCGCCGCCGAATCGAAAAACCTTGTCTTGAGCGCGAAATGAGGTCTTTAGAATGTTGGCGACCAGAAGCAATACTTCGTCGCCGTACAAATGCCCGAATTTATCGTTGACCTGCTTGAAATGATCAATGTCGACCACGGCTAACCAATTCGTCTTGCCGTCGCATACTGTGCGCCGTTCGCCCTCGGCCAGGTGGTGCTGCTCGCCGGCGGATAAGGCACACGCCATTTTGGCGAATTTCTCATCGAACGTCTTGCGGTTGTAAAGTCCGGTAAGTGAATCGCGTTCGCTGTATTCGATCAAACTTTGATAATTCGTGTAAACATTCATAATCCCTTGCACGATGCAACGAATGTCGTGCGAAAGGGGTATCTTGTTTTCGACCTGGATGCATCCGACGATTTTGTCGTTCAACCAAACCGGCTGCCAAAGAACATAGGTTCCGCTGAGCGTAATTTCCTCAAGCTCTTTTTTTCGCTGCCGGATACAGTCGCGAAACGCCGGGTAGCAAACCAAAGGGACGCTCACTTCATTGAAATCGGCCCCCATGTCGTCGATCGTGACCGTCTTGCCGTCTTTGATCCATGCCTTTTCCAGTATTAAGGCTTCGCCGCCGACATCGACGATATCCAGCACACGCACCTGGCTGGCGCCGGTAATTTGATGAAGCGCAGAGACGACGGAGGCATCCAGCAACGCATGATCGCGGTTACGGGTAATCGCTGCAATATGCTCAAGGATTGACGGCATGGGCATGTTCCGTATGGAAAGTGGAATGAAGCATTTCTTCGAATAAGGTATAGCGATTTTTCCCGGCACGTTTTGCTTCGTACATTGCTTGGTCGGCTTGCTTGAGCATGATCTCGGCATCGGTTGCGCCGGGCGGACAATAATTCACGCCTACGCTCGCCGATATGCGCAGCGTCAAACCGCCGGCCAGCTTGATCGGCTCAGCCAGGGCGGCAATCACCTTGTTCGCCACGAAGACTGCATCGTCGCCTGAATCGATATCGGGAAGCAGGATGACGAATTCGTCGCCGCCCAGGCGGGCAACCGTGTCGGTCTTACGAACGCACTGCTGAAGGCGTTCTGCTACGCCGATCAGTAACTGATCGCCGACATCGTGGCCATGGGCATCGTTGGCCTGCTTGAAACCATCCAAGTCCATATACAGTACGGCCACTTGCTTCTGATGGCGCTTTGCAAGCGCTATCGCCTGTTGCAGACGGTCGTGCAGCAAGGCCCGATTCGGCAGATCGGTGAGCGAGTCATGATGAGCAAGATGCACAATTCGCTGTTGCGCATTCACTTTTTCGGTAATGTCGCGCACCTCGACCACCGCAGCCGGCTCGCCTTTCCATTCGACCTTTACGGCGGCGAGCACCACTTCAATCACACGCTGTGATTTGGTGAGCAGCCTGGTTTCATACACTTGTTCGATTCTTTCGCCGCTGACGCGCCGGATATGGCGGTCAAATACCCGAGTGCGCTCGTTTTCTTCAAAAATAGTGATGAACTGCGGTAGGGCATAAAGCTCGGCCAGTGAGTAATCCAGCATTTTGCATAAATGGTCATTGGCATACACGATACGGCGGTGCTGAATGATCATGATGCCGTCGCCCATGTCGGATTGCGCTTGCGCCAAGGCTTCATGCAGCGTGTTTTTTTCCGAGAGGTCGTGTTGCGTCGCCTCCAGCTCGGCGGTTCTTTCTTCGACCTGCCGTTCTACCTGCACGGTGTAGCGCATCAAAAATCGAAACAAGGCCGTCAAGAGTAAAGTGACCACCACGCCGCCGAACAATACCCAGCGCGATGCCAGCCTGGTTAAATACGGCGCATCGGATTTTGTCTTTGCCTCAAGCAGCCAATTGCGTCCGCCGACCGAGATACGGCGGGTAAACGGCTTGAGCACCGTGGCCGTCGAGCCTTGCGTAGAAAGGCCGGCATTTTCCGGCTCGCCATGCCGGCGGAAGATTAGTGCGCTTTCGGCTGCGGATTCGCCGTCGTAAATGGTCAAGTCAATGCCGTCTTTGCTCTGGTAACCGACCTTGTCCAAAATGAGCTTGAACATGGCGTCGGTATGAAAAACGACGGCGGCATAACCGAAAAGACGTTTGCGGCGGTCCGGCGTATCGGCGGGCAGCCAATCCGGACCGACGTAGAGCGGCAGATAGCCGATAATTCCCTCGGGCGCGCTCTTGGAATGATCGCCTTCCAGGAGACGCATTTTCGGCGTCACGACCAAGTCGCCCGAATCGCGGGCCTGCTCCAATATCTTGGACAATCCTTCGCGGGAATGCAGGTTGTAACCCGGTAGGTGCACATTCTCGGCAATCGGCTCGGCATAGTGAATATAGGCGTAGCGCTCATGGGAGGAGGCGGGAATGAGCGAGTCGGTCTGCGCATCGTAGTCGGTGATGCCGTGCCTGTAGCCATTGGCGCTTAATTGTTTCTCAATCGACGGACGCTCCGCATGCGGTATTTCCCTGATATACACCAGGGCACGCAGGTGCGAGATACGCATCAGTATCGGCATCGTGAAATCGCGAAATTGTTGAGTGGAGGCGTCCGGCAACAACCTAAACAACATCCGCAGCGTTCGTACCGAATCCATCGAATCGGAACTGCCGCGCTCGATTGCCAGAAGGTAGCGGGCTGCGCCTTGATTGAATCGCGCCTGTGCGCCGCGATCTTCTATTTCAACCGTAAAACGCCAAATGGCGCCGGTAAGGGCAAGGCAAATCACCAAGACCAGATAGTGCGCATGGCGAAATCGTGTCGCGGTCAACTTATTTGCGATTTCGAATAACATGCCGTTGCCCATTTTGCTATTGAATACGGTCCGCTCCGAATGATTTAGTGAATCGGCCCCGGGCTAAAAATGGCATCGTATTGCTGTGGCGGCAGTTGAGATGCTTCTAATTCATTGATGAAGCCAAGCTTCTCGAAGTTTTCGATGAGTTCCATGAAATCGGTCAAATTGGTTACGCCGATTTCCCGATAAATCAAATCGAATTCATTGCGCACCGCAATCCGCATATGCTCTTTTTCCAATACTTCCTGAGTCGCCGGCGTCAGATCCAATGCCGCGGTGATCAATTCGTCGCACCGAGCCGCGCCTTTGTTTTCAATGAGTATGGTCTTCATGTCGATCCCCTAAGTGATGCCTTCAAATTTACTTCTCTTCTTTGGTGAGATATCTATCTACCGCCGCTTGGATGAGTTGTTTGCTGACTGCATCGGCTTGAATGAATCGAATGCCGATACGGTAAGCGTTGTCGTCGCGCAGGAAGCACGAGGCGACGCGGCCGGAAATCAAGGCGCGCTGTTTGAATTGGTCGTGTGGAACGTCAAACGTAATCGCGCAAATCTGCCCAATCTTTAATGGCTGCGGCAAAGTCAGACTTAAGCCGCCCGTCGAAAGATCGATAGTGCGGGCAAGTTTGGACGACACGTCGACGGCGATGAAAATCGCATTGCTTAATAATTCTCGCCGTATCGATTGCCTGAGTTCTCTGGTTTTAGTGCCTGACGTATCCAATGTCTCCTCCGTGGATGTCGCCGATCTCGATTATCGTTTTAAGTATTGCTAAGCATTTATTTCAAACTGCGGCCCTTGTCTCCGCTTGAACCGCGTTAGTTTCTTTCGCCATCGCCAGGCAGGCTTGCAAATAGCCTTTCAGCTGATCGAATGAAAGAGGCTTGCGCATAAGACTGACTCCCGCCGGTAAACCGCCTCGTGCGGACACCTCTTGCTCGCTTAGCGCCGTCACCACAACGATATGGAACTTGTCGCTGCCGTATTTGCCGTTGAGCGTGCGAATCATTTGAATGCCGTCGATCTCAGGCATATTCAAATCGGTGATCAGGATATTCGGCAGGTTCTCGCCGATTTTGATCAAGCCTTCCAAGCCGTTCAGCGCCGAATCGACTTGCACAGGAAAGCCCCATTGCTCGATTTGGGCAAGATACAAATCCAATAAATCCTCATCATCTTCCACGACCAAGACGCGAAAGGGGCCGGATTCGCCGGCTCTTTTTTGCGCAAGCGCTTCCACCGACCTGAGTTTGATGCGGCGATGGCCGCCCGGCGTTTTCCAGGCTTCCAGCTGGCCTTGTTCAACCCACATTTGGGCCGTACGCAGGGAGACTCCCAGGATCGAAGCGGCGTCGCGGGTAGAACACACGTCTGCGTCATTGGGTATTAAAGCAAGCACTTTCGATTTCATTTTTATCACTTTGCATTTAAATTTGCAGTTTTAATGAAATATAGTATATTTCCAGTAGGTAATCAAATAAATTTCTCTGTTGCATTTAGTTTTCAAAAAAATAATATTAAAGTCCGCGACAGGCGAGTAGCGATAAGCTATGGCCCAACGCGAAAAGCTGAGTAAATCTTGTAGCGGAAGCGCGAATATGAATACGACAGAACAGCTCACAACGCGTGCCCTCCAGAAAATCCTTTACGTCGACGACGATGAAGACATGCAGCTCATTGTCGAAGTCGCTTTATCCGGTTTCGCGGATTATTCGCTGGAGACTTGTTCCAGTTGGGACGAGGCAAAAGAAAAGATCGGCACCTTTATGCCCGACCTCATTCTCCTGGACCTCATGATGCCGGAGATCGACGGTCTCGCCGCATTGAAGGAAATCCAAAGTATCGACGTGATTCAAAAAATTCCCGTCATTTTTTTAACCGCGCATCTGCAGCCTTCGCAATTCGGCAGTCTTGAACAGCTCGGCATTTTGGGTGTCGTGACCAAGCCCTTCAAGCCGAATTTACTTGCCGATCAAATCAGCGCGCTGTGGAATAAGCGCGAAGAAGCGCAACATGGCGGCGTCTGAAGGCAAGACCAATGCGGTCGAAGCGGTAGCACGCGCTTTTTCAGAACGGTTGCCGGCGCGGATCGAGTGGGTCGTGAGCCTGTGGGACAGCTATCGGCGCGACAAGGACAAACCGGCTTTATTTCTATTTCAAGCCGACGTACACAAATTAAAAGGCACGGCCGCGACCTATGGTTATTCCTTGCTCGCGAAGAGCTTAGAACGCATTGAAGTAGCGCTGATTGAATTCCGCTCAACGGACTCCGCCGATTTCACCTCGCTGGCCGCGACAATAGAGACCGACATCGCCCTGATACGCGATACCAAGTGGTTGCCGGAAGACAGTCCCGGACATTCTTTCAATTAGCTAGGCTGTCAGGTGCCGACCCGTATCCGAGGCAAAACGTCGATGAATTTTTTTCAGGAATTGGATCTTCAAGAGAACAAGCTCATTCTCATCGTTGACGACAGCGTCGAAAACATCCGGATCTTGAGCAATATACTAAAAGGCCAAGCGCAGATTATTTTTGCGACCACCGGCCATGATGGCCTGGCGCTCGCGCGGGAACGGCATCCCCAGGTGATTCTCATGGATGTCGACATGCCGGACATGAACGGGTATGAGGTCTGCCGAAAATTAACGCTGGATCCAGAAACGCAAAACAGCGCGGTTATTTTCATCACTGCGCATTCGGAAATGTCGAGCGAGGTCGAAGCATTGGAAAGCGGCGGCGTCGACTTTATTACCAAACCGTTGAACCCGCCGGTCGTACGGGCACGCGTGCAAACGCATTTGACCCTCCAACAACAATCCGCCGTGCTCTTGCGTTTGGCGAATCGCGATAGTCTCACGGGACTTTACAATCGGCGCTTTTTCGATCAACAGCTTGAAAAAGAATTCGAGCGGCATGGACGCCAAGGCTTGCCGCTTGGTTTGGCGTTCATCGATATCGACAACTTCAAGGCATACAATGACGGCTATGGCCATGTCGAAGGCGATAAATGCTTGCGCACGGTGGCGCAAGCCATCGATGCGGCATCGCGCCGGCCCGGCGAGATCGTCGCGCGATACGGCGGGGAAGAATTCGTCACTATATTGCCGTACACTTCCCCCGAAAATATGCAGAAATACGGCGAATGGATTTGCGTGCGTATACGTGAACTAGGCTTACCGCACCGCTATTCGACCACCGGCAGCAATGTCACGATCAGCGTCGGCGTAACCTCGATGATCCCCGGAGAAAGCAAAACGATCGCTCAGTTGCTCAGCAACGCCGATCAAGCGGTTTACAAGGCGAAGTCGGCAGGGCGCGATTGCGCCAAGATGGTCATTTAAGAAAAGATAAGAGCGTCTAACAAAATGGCGATGGCAAGGCGCATCGACGAAGACAGTACAGACGTACGGCAAGGAGAGGCAACGCGGCAAGCGGCATTTTGCTAGACGCGCTAAGAAGCATATGATGGTTTGCCCATCGATAGGAGGCAACGATGCCGCATTTTAAAACCGAGCCGTTCGGCTTGTTATCTATTTTTTTGGCTGGGATATGCATGACGTTATATGCGCATGCCGCTCCTTTAACAATAGGCGTAAGCACGACGCCTCTTTCCACGCCGTTTTATGTCGCCGATAAATTGGGTTATTTCTCGGAAGAAGGCCTCGACGTCGTGCTAAAAGACTGCAAAGGAGGAAAACTGTGCATGGAACAAATGCTGGCGGGACAAGTCAATCTTGCCACGGCAGCCGATCTTCCGATCGTGTTCAATAGCTTCAGTCATAAAAATTTTTCCGTGCTCGGCACATTCGCGACATCGAGCAGAGACGTTAAACTGATTGCATTAAAAAGCAGCGGCATCAAATCGATTCGTGACTTGCCGGGAAAACGCGTTGCGGTTACCCGCGGTTCGGCGGCCGAGTACTTCATTAATTTAACAATGTTAACCAGCGGCTTAGATCCGGACTCGCTGCATATTGTCGATATGACGGCCGACCAAATGGAATTGACGGGAAAAAGCGGAAAGGTGGACGCGTTTGTCGGCTTCGATCCGGGAATTTTCAAGCTTACGCGATCTCTGAAGGAGGCGGCATTCGCGCTGGACGTTCCGGCAATCTACACCGTGACGTTTAATTTGGTCACGCAAAAATCGACGGTGAAAAATAAGGAAGCCGATCTGATCAAAGTCTTGCGCGCCTTGGATAAGGCGATCCGCTTTATTCAGACTACCCCTGAAAAAGCACAAATTATTTTGCAGGAAAAATTGAGCCTGGACGCTGCATTCATGAGCAATGACTGGGCCGATTATCGGTTCAATTTGACATTGAACCAGTCCCTCATGACGACCTTGGAATCCGAAGCGCGTTGGGCGATCCGCGAAAAAGTGGTTAAAGCAGGCAATGTGCCGAATTTTTTAGACTTAGTCGACCCGAGTTTATTGAGGGCGGTGCGTCCATCGGCCGTTACGCTGGTAAAGTGACATGAGCAAGCGCGTCTTCTGGAAAGCTCGCCGTCTGATGGGCGAATGGAAAGGCCTTATCGCCCTCTTAGCGGCTGCCTGCTGTTTTCATTTGCCGGCGGTGGCCGAACCGATACGGCTCGCCATCGGCCCCTTCGTTACTTCGACGATTTTTTATGTCGCCGACGATCAAGGCTACTTTGCCCAGGAAAAACTGCAAGTCAAATTGCAGTCCTGCGCCGGCTTGGGCGCTTTTCAGTGCATGAAGGACATGCTCGACGGAAAGGCCGAAGTTTCCAACGGCGGCGATCTTCCCGTCATGTTCAATGCGGTCGAACGCCAGGATTTTGTCGTATTGGCGACCTACGCCGGCTCGACGTCGATCGTTAAGATGCTCGCCCGGAAGGACGCCCATGTAAAAACCGCCCACGATCTAATCGGCAAGCGCGTCGGCTATATTAAAAAAACCGCGCCCCATTATTTTTTGCACGTGTACCTATTAACGGCCGGCGTCGATCCGGCGCAGGTTAAGCAAATCGCCCTCGAACCGAACGATATGGCGAGCGCATTGGCCAACCGCACCGTCGACGCGATCGCGACGTATGAACCGCTCGCATCCAAGCAGCGGCAAGAGCTTGGCGATAGCGTTGCCGACATTCCGATTCCGTCAACCTATAACGTGCACGTCCATTTGGTTGCCAAACGCAGTTTTGTCGCGGCGCATGAGGAGGAAACGATTGGACTTCTTCGCGCGCTTTACCGCGCCGAACAATTTATTCGCAAAGATCCTGAAAAAGCGAAGCTCATCTGGATGAAATATGCGAACGTCAATTTAACGAATGCCGACGCGTTATGGAAAAACACCATCTTCAAGCTGACGCTCGATTCCTCATTGGTAACGACGTTGCGTTCCACGGCGCGCTGGGCGAAAGAGTCCGGTTTGGTCGAAATACACGACGTTCCGGATTTTCATTCGGTGATTTACCCCCGTCCGCTGCGCGTAGCCAAACCGGAAGGGGGCTGATGCCATGCGGCTGCGCAAGCTGTTTTACCTCATCGCCGGCGTCATCATATGCTTCGTGGTTTTGGGAACCGCAGCGGTTGTTTTGGCCTTATTTCGCGTCGACGCGGTCGCCGATGAGCAGCAGCGCGCGCAACTGACGGCGCGCCAAATTTCTTCCTTGCTGGTTCTTACCCAAGAATATAGCCTGGACCGCAATCAGCGTTCCGTGACGCAGTGGTGGCAAAGCTATAACCACGTCAAGGACGCGCTTGAGCATGCCGCACCTAATCTGGAAGAATCCAGCCAGCTGTTGCACGATATGCGCGATCGTCATAGCCGCGCGGGGGAGCTGTTTCTCCTCATTACCGATCCGGGCATGAATTTGGACCCGCGCATCGCCGAGCGTAGGCACTCCGTTTTAATCGGCCAGCTCATCAGCGAAGTCGAAGGAATCGGCGAAGATGCCTACCGGTGGGGCCAGATTTCCGAGTCCCATCGTATCGCGGGACAAAAAATTCTGCGGCGTGTCGCTTTGGCCCTGGGGTTCATATTGGTCGCCGCATTGGCAACCGTCGTGGTGATCGCAACCAGGCGATTGATTCTTCCGCTCGCCCGTCTTGAAGCGGCAACCCGCGAATTGAGTAGCGGAACCTTGAGCCACCGCGTCGACGACAGCAGCCCGGACGAACTGGGCGATGTCGCGCGCGCATTCAATTCCATGGCAGGCACCTTGGAGGCGCAATCCAAAGACATGATTGCAGCGAAAGAGCAGGCAGAGTCCGCCAGCCGCGCCAAGAGCGAATTTGTCGCCAGGATGAGTCATGAAATTCGAACGCCGATGAACGCGGTGCTCGGCGTGGTCAGCCTGCTTGAAAAATCTTCCTTGTCCAATGATCAGCGCAAGTATCTGGACATGATCCGCGTCGCCGGCCAATCCTTGCTCATGATCTTGAACGACGTTCTCGATTTCTCAAAAATCGAAGCAGGGCGCATGGAGCTATCGTCGGTACCGTTCGATTTGGACGATATATTGAAAGAACTGTCGGCCATCATGATGGTGAGCGCCGCGGATAAGGATTTGGAACTCGCCATCGGTGTCGAGCAAAATGTGCCGCGAGCGTTTATCGGCGACGCGTTGCGCTTAAGGCAGATCTTGATCAATGTGGTCGGCAACGCGCTCAAATTTACGCAATACGGCGAGGTGACGGTTCGTATCGAGCTCGTCGAACGACGGGATAATCTGGCGGTAGTGAAATTCCGTGTGTGCGATACCGGCATAGGCATGAGCGCCGAGCAGCGGCAAAAATTGTTCTTGGCTTTTTCTCAAGCCGACGAGTCGACAACGCGGCAGTTCGGCGGCACCGGCCTGGGAATGGCGATCACGAGGCGCCTCGTCGACTTGATGGCCGGCGACATCGGTGTAAGGAGCGAACTCGGCCAAGGAAGCGAATTCCACATTCAGATTCCGTTAATGATCGGCCATTCAGCGGAACAAGAGGAAAGAAGGGCACCATTACCGGGATTGGATTCGCTGCGCGTACTCATCATCGATACGAACAGCGTCGGCCGCAAATACCTGGAAGAGTCCATCCAAGCGTGGCGTTGGACCGGCCGATGCGCCTCCTCAATTGCGGAGGCAATCGACATATTGAATCAATGCGAGCGCAATGAACAAAGGTTTCACGTCATTCTCCTTGATCGGAAGATGTTGCAAGTAAGCGGTTTGGAATCGCTTCGGGAATTGAGAAGGGCAGCCGGCGACGCGGCTATACAGATCGTCGTGATGGTCAATGTAGTCGGTCATGGTGAAATCGTTCGTTCAGGCCAATTCGGACAGGTCGACGCTGTATTAATGAAGCCGATCACAGCTTCGTCGCTGTTGGACAAACTCCAGGAATTATTGGTGCGGCCGCCGGCGCCTGGCCAAGCGTTGCAGCGATCCGCCTCTGTAGATCATCCGATGCGCGGCAGGCGTTTACTATTGGTTGAAGACAATGCGAACAACCAAATCATCGCCAAAAGCATTCTTGAAAATTTCGGCGCATCGGTGGTGATCGCCGTGAATGGGCAAGAAGCGGTAAATCGATTGAAAATTAACCCGGATCGCTATGACGTCGTGTTAATGGATGTCCAAATGCCCGTGATGGATGGATTCACCGCAACACGCGCGATACGCCAAGAATTGAAGCTGGATATTCCGATCATCGCCATGTCCGCCGGCGTGATGGATTCGGAAAGAGGGGATTGCATTGCCGCCGGCATGAACGATTTTGTCGCCAAGCCGATTGACGTCGGCTTGTTAAAGGCAACGCTTCTTCGTTATTTGCCGAATCAACGCGAAGCCGGACTGAATGCGTTTGCCTCGAACGCGCAACGCGAGACGCCGCAAGCACGGAATCTGTTCGATTTCGTACAGTTTGAGGCAGTCGCCAACGGCGAGGCTGGCCCTCAGCCCGCAATGTACGCGCTGCTCCAGCGTGCGATCAATCGAGGAACGGCACCCTTGCTGGAGGCGAAAGCGGCGTGGCAGGCAGGACGGCAACAGGATGGCGCCAAGCAATTGCATTCCATGCGCGGCACGATAGGCACGATAGGGGCGCGCCGTTTTGCCGAGCTTGCTCTTGAAACAGAAAAAGCCATTTTGGAAAGCGATTCCGACCAAGTTGACATGCTGTTTGAGCAAGCCGAGCAAACCTTGATCGATACTTTGCAACAAGCGCAAAACTGGCTGAAAGCACGAGCTGATGTCGGGGCTGCAGCCATTGAAAACACCGCTTTCGATCCGGCTGAGCTGGAGAAACTAAAGGCATTGCTGATAAAACGGGACTTGGAAGCGTGCGACGTGTACGGCGCGCTGCGCCCGTATTTTATTGCGAAGTTTAATCTCACGCGCGTGGTGGAGCTTGACGGATTAATCGAGCGCTTGGAATTTGCGCAAGCCTTGGAGCAGTTGGAAGCCTTGGTTTAAATCAATTCGATTCACATCCAAGAACGCTTATTGGCAATAAGGCGCATGCTTAAATTCGAATTTAGAAAAATCGGTAGCGGCTAGCGCTTCACTGAGATAGTACCCTTGAAATTCATCGCAACCACGCGATTCCAGAAACTGAAGCTGCTCTTTTGTTTCGACGCCTTCAGCAATTACCTTGACCCTTAGGTTCTTCGCCATCGCGATGATAGCGCTGGTAATTTCCGCGTCGTTTTGGTCGGTTGTAATATCGTGTACGAAGGATTGGTCTATTTTTAGTTTATCGATGGTTAGGCGCTTGAGATAACTGAGACTGGAATAGCCGGTTCCGAAATCGTCGATTGCCAGTCTGACGCCGATATTTCTTAATGATCTTAACGTGTCGAGCGCATCTTGCACGTCATCCGCAAGTATGCTTTCCGTGATTTCAAGCTCAAGATAGCCCGGAGGTAAATCGGCGAACTTCAATGCATCCGATACGATTTGCACCAAGTCTTTTTTCCTGAACTGTGCCACCGATACGTTGACGGACACGATCAGGGGATAAGCTTTATCCATCCATGTTTTTGCTTGTAGGCACGCAGAGCGCAAGACCCACTCGCCGATGGAATCGATCAGCCCGCTTTCCTCCGCAACGGCAATGAAGCGCGATGGCATCAGTAAGCCGATATCCGGATGTTCCCATCGGATTAAGGCCTCCGCGCCGACGGTTCGCCTGCTTGTGCATTCCATTTGCGGTTGGTAATGCAAGACGAATTCTTTCCGTTCTATCGCTTTACGCAAACTATTTTCAAGCGCAAGGCGCTCAGCGATTCTGGTGTTCATCTCATTTCCGAAAAACTGAAAATCGTTACGGCCGCGTTCTTTTGCATGGTACATCGCGACATCCGCATTTTTTATCAGGGTATCGATATCGGTACCGTCGCTCGGATACATACTGATGCCGATGCTTGCCGTGATGATGATTTCATACCCGTTAATTTGGAATGGCTTTGTTATCGCATCCATGAGGTTGCGGATAACATGGGCGACCTGCCGCGTGCTGCCGATATCGACCAGTACGATGACGAATTCGTCACCTCCTTGCCGGCTAACGGTATCGACGCTGCGTACGCATTTTTGCAGGCGTTGGGCGACTTCTTGCAAAAGCTTGTCGCCAATGTTGTGTCCGAGAGAATCATTCACATTCTTGAACCGGTCCAAATCAATAAACAGCACCGCCAGTTGCGCACCGTTGCGCATGGCCGATGCAATGCCTTGCTCAAGCCTGTCCAGCAATAGCGTTCGGCTTGGTAAACGGGTCAAGAAATCATGTTCCGCCATGAATTGAATTCGGGACTCAGCCTCTTTTCGCTCGGTAATATCTGAAAAAACCGCAATGTAATTGGTAATGCCGGATGCGCTTTGAACGGCGGTTACCGATACCCAGGCCACGTAAGGTTGACCATTGCGTTTTCTTCTTAATACTTCGCCTTCCCAATGGCCGGTTTCATTTATCTGCGTCCAGATCCGGTCGTATGATTCACCGCCGAGCAGCTCGGATCTCAAGCTGCTCATAGAGTCGCCAATGACTTCTTCCGCCGAATAGCCGGTAATGTCTATGCACGCCTTATTGACGGAGATGATTAGTCGATTTTGATCGGCGATCAATATGCCTTCCCTGCTGGATTCAAACACTTTCGCCGCGAGACGCAAGGATTGCTCGGCTTGTTTGCGCTCCGAGACATCCCGAATGGCGCTGGACGCCAAGATTCCTTCTTTTGTTTCGAGAGGACTCAAACATATCTCAACCGGAAACTCCTTGCCGCTTGCATGCTGTCCATACAGTTCCAAGCCGGTACCCATCCGGCGGGCACTGGGCTTCAAAAAATAGTTTTCGCGGTATGCGGCATGCTTTTCCCTGAAACGCATCGGCATCAATATTTCGATTTTCTTTCCCAATAACTCTTGGCGCGAATAGCCGAATAGGCTTTCGGTCTGCGCGTTCATTAATACGATTTCTCCTTCTCTATTGACGATGACCATTGCGTCGGGTGCTTGCTCGACCACATTCCTGAATCGCTTCTCGGCGTCCCGCAGCATCGCTTCCGTCGCGGCTTGTTCAGTTACATCCTGAGCCGTGCCATACATTCGTACCGCGGAACCGGACTCATCTAATACGACTGAGCCACGGCAAATGACGGTCTTTTCTGCGCCGGAAGAGGTGACGACCCGATGCACAAAGCTATACGGCGCATGACTTTGAATGGCATGTTGGATGGTGTTCTGAGCCATGGCCCGATCGTCAGGATGTATGCGTTCCAGATATTGCTCGAATGTGCCGCGAAATTTATCCATGTCGACGCCAAAAATCCGGAATAGCTCGTCCGACCATATCACGACGTCGGAAGCGATTTCCCATTGCCAGCTGCCCAAGTGGGCAAGACGCTGCGACTCGGCCAGCTGATACTCCCGCTTTAACACAACTTGTTCCAATCGCCGGATTTCGTCCAGCTCTTGGTTTAAGGCGGCAGTTCGCGCGATGACGCGCCTCTCAAGCATGTTCCGGTCTTCCCGCAACATGTCCTCCGACTGTTTTCTTTGTTCGAGCGCGGCGGCCAAGGCGATTCCCGCCACGCCAATGATGCTCAAAAAAACCTGCAGCAGAAGCAATGATTCATCTACATTTTGTTTGCCGAATGGACCTCGTCCCATGAGGGTGTCCCATACCGCGATCGCTGCGATGAAGACCACCGTCCTGGCCACGCCGGCCGTGCCGAACCGGAAGCCGGCCCACATGATGAGCAGCAATGTCATATACGGCCCTGCCCACGATTCCAGCGCCGTGCTGAAAACCAAATGCGTGACGCCGGCCAGCATGGCAATGAAAATCACCATTTCTAAGCGCCGAAAAAAGTGGAACGGCCACTGAAATTGTTTTTGCCCCATCAAGAGCAACGGCGAAAGAATCACGATGGCTGTGGCGTCTCCCAACCACCAGGTCAGCCAGTTTCGCCCAATGTCGGCAGCGCCGATGTAGCCGTGTAGCGCCAAGGCACCGGTGCCGATCGTCGCGGCGATAAGGGTACTTACAGTGGCAACTACGGCGAATTTGACGGCATTCTCGCTTCGAGAAAAATACGGCGCTCCGCCGATCAATCGCTGAATCAATAAGGTGGCCGCTACGGCTTCGCCCATATTGCCTAAACCAATCATGGACGCTGTCAACAAAGACACGCCCGCCGTCATATTAGCGAGGACGGCGCCTACCCAAATTGCCGGGGCGATCCGCATCCCCCATGCCAAGCTCGCGCACAAAGCGACTGCCGCCGGCGGCCAAATCGGCGTCGCAATTCCAGGGGGAATCGCCACGGTAAGAGAAAGTTTTGCGACGATAAAATAGAGCGATGCAAGGAGGAGAAATTTGGCGAATGGGGAACGTTTCAATTCTTGGAGGACTGTTGCATGGCCGTTGGTTTTTTGACTCATAAGGCATTCCTTATAACAATTCCAGCGCTGCGAATTGAAGCTCCCTATTTCTTTGGACTATCTTGAAATGTGTTTATCACGGGCCTTTATCAAAAAATCATGCGTCGATCGCAGGCCTTTCCATTTGGATAAACAGCTTTTTATCCACCATGCTTGGCTTGGCGTATCATGCCCAACGAACTTAACCACACTTTAAAAAACCGAAATGAGCGACTTCGCAAAAGACATTGAAAAATTCAACGGCATCTACAAACTGCCCGTAAGCCAGACGCCCACGCTCGAAGTGGGCGTCCCGCCGGTCGACCGCCTCACGGCCTTCAAGGACATCCTTATCGAGGAAATCCATGAGATCGATGAAATCGTCGAAACACTCAAAAGGGGAGGGGAGCCGCTTGCGGTATTGACCATGCTGGCGGATCTGCTAGGAGATATCCAAGTGTACTGCGCTTCCGAAATGGCGAAGTTCGGCCTGCCTCTCAATGAGGTGCTGAGCATCATCATGCAATCGAACTTTTCCAAGTTAGGCGCCGACGGCAAACCGATTTACGATGAGCGCGGGAAAGTGATGAAAGGGCCGGACTACTGGAAACCGGAGCCGAAGATTCAGGCACTGCTTGAATCGCTACCTTCTCGACAATAAGATTGCGTTTGATTTCGTCGGCCTTGCGCTTGCTTGGGTTCCTGCTTAACTGAATAATCTGGCGGCCAACCGAAAACAAGATCATGCGCAGTATCCTTTATTTCTCTCTTTTTTTTACTGCTGCGCAGCATATTAAGCAGTATCGTCCAGGCAAATTGCGTGTGCTGGCATATGGCGCATGAAGTCCGATGGATCGCTGCTGGTGTCGGATGATTATGCGGGGACGATTTATCGGATTACTTATGCGGCTCGCTAGGAAAGTATCAAAACCCACGCTGTATTCAAGCGCTCCTCATGGCGATCTATTTCAAACAGCGTCACTGCCCGCTTGCAAATAAGAATAATTCTCATTTATAATTGGTCGCATGAATACTCGCGACATCGCCAACGGTAGTAACAAGTCCTCCGCTCGTGACGGCGATCGGGATGCGCCAGCCGCTGGCACCGTCGCTGGCAAAATGACGCGTATTTCCAGCGATGCCTTGTTTAAAGGCGGCTTTGAAATAGAAATCATGCATAACGGAAGCGTGTACCGTCTGAGGCAAACGTCGTTAGGAAAACTCATTCTGACCAAATAACGCATCTTAATTACTCGCACCAGCCCGCTGCCGCCAGCCAGTGTCTCACCGAAAAGGAACTGACTGTGCTGCGCAAAACACCGATCGCATTCGCTCGCATTGATTCTTACGACTGCCTGGACCGTGATGGCTCATGCGGAAACCGATTCGCTCGTCACCTACATACTGCGCAATCGCAGGCAAGCGCCGGCAATCAATCGAGCGGAGAGTAAGCATGAGTCACAAACATGAGCATTGTAAAAATGCCGCTCTGGCCGCCAGCCCGCTCGGCACGGTCAGCATATGCCCCGCCTGCGGCGTGGTGCATCTGTCGCTGCAATACGTGTCGATGCGCTTTGAACCGGAAGCCTTCCGTGCGCTGACACACATGCTTGCCATGGCGCAGGCGCGGATCGATCAGCTTCCGCCTCTTCATCACGCGTCGAATGAGCAATTCGAACCGGCCGGCACAGACGGACATCGGCATTTCAAAATGCATTAGGAGCAGCAAAGGAGACGTTCTCATGTGCGACCATGACGCTAAACAGCCATTGACCCTGCATTTTGCCGCACACGGCTTCAGCATTCCGGCGCTCACTTTCGCCGGATCGCGGCGGCGCCGGATTTGGGAGCTGCCGCAACACTGTCATTGCCCTGTCGTCGGCGTTTGTTTGCCGCTCGATGTGTTGCGGCGGCTGGTCAACAAGTCCTTGGAAGGTCAGGCGTTGGCCGACGACTATGACATGCATGTCGGCGCCGTTGCGGAATGCACAAGGCGCAGCCGTTTGTCCGAATCCTTGCAGCGCGAATTGGAGCGACGCTATGCGTCAACCATTCAGCACTTCAGGCGTGCAAAGAGTGCGGAAGCTGTACTCGGCTTGTGGACGCAAGCGGTCGAGCTGGGCGATGTCGCCGGCGCATTTTGGGCGGCATTGACTCATCCGCGCTGCGACGAGGCATTGCAGGAACTGCTCTGCCGCGATATGCATATGATCCAGCATCAAGTCGGCGCCAGCGTGCGCGCCGATCTCGCCAAGCTCAAATCCGTGATGGAGGAAAACGGCATCTTGTCGCGGGAATTGGGACGCGTGCAGGAGCGCACCACGCGTCTGCTCTGCGAAAAATCGAGCGAGATCGAACGATTGAATGCGCAACTCATGCACATGCGCGCCGAAAACATCGGCAAGGAGACGACCGTCGCTTGCCTGCAAGCCGATCTGGAGGAACTGCGAGCGGCGATTCCTGATCTGGAATCGCGCGAGCGCTTGCAGCAAAAACTTGATCAATTGATCGCCCGAAACGCGTCGCTTGAAGCGCAGGCCGGTGAATTGAAGAAAAAACTTGCCGTTGCCATGAGGGAGGAAACGAAAAATGGCGAACTGTCGGACACTTCGAAAAACCCTGCGCCGGAAGTCACTGCACCCAGGGCGTTTCCGATTACTCCGCACTTGCGTGAGAAGACGGTTTTGTGCGTGGGTGGGCGAAGCGGCAGTATCGCAAGCTACCGCGACCTGATCGAGCGTATCGGCGGGCGGTTCGCACACCACGACGGTGGCATGGAAGACAATCCAAACCAGCTCGTTGCCAGCTTGACGGCGGCCGACTTGGTCATTTGCCAAACCGGCTGCATCAGCCATAGCGCGTATTGGCGCGTGAAGGATTTCTGCAAGCGCACCGGCAAGCGTTGCGTGTTCGTGGAAAATCCCAGCGCTTCCTCATTGGCGCGCGGGCTCGAGCAGCTATCCGATTGCGGCGGTCATATTGATGTGGAAATTCGTGACGGCGATTAGTCTATTCGAAATGAAGTCATATCTCCGCCCACATCCGCAGAAGGTTGTGATAGCTGCCGGTTAAGTGCACCAGGGCTTGTTCGTCGCCGCCGGTTTGATGCAAGCGCTGGATGGCGGTGTCGAGGTCGAATAGCAGCGTGCGCCGGCCGTCGTCCCGCACCATGCTTTGTATCCAGAAAAACGATGCCAGCCGCACACCTTTCGTGACCGGCGCGACCCGGTGCAAGCTGGTCGATGGATAAACCACCATGTGCCCGGCAGGCAGCTTCACCGAGTGGGCACCGTAAGTGTCCTCGATGAACAGCTCGCCGCCCTCGTATTCATCGGGGTCGGCGAGGAACAAGGTTGCCGACACATCGGTGCGGATCTTGCGGCCGCTCCCCGGCAATAGCCGCACGGCGTTGTCGATATGGTCGCCGAAATTTTCTCCGCCTTCGTATCGGTTGAACATGGGGGGATAAACGATCGACGGGAGCGCTGCGCTGATGAATAGCGAATTGCGCTCCAGGGCCGATAGCACCAGATCGCCCAGTTCATGTGCAGCAGCGGAATCTTCCGAAAGCTGGCGGTTTTGCTTGACGGGGCTGCCTTGATGGCCGGCAGTTACGCGGCCATCGACCCAGTTGGCGGCATCGAGTGTTGCACGGCAGTGACGCACTTGCTCGGCGGTGAGAACATCGGGAACGGTAAGAAGCATCGTCGAAATCCATTCGTTATCAAAATGCCTGAAGACCTTGCGCGACTCTCGGAGTGCATCGCGCAAGGTCAAGGCAAACGAGATCTATCGGTCAGAAGCGATAGGCAAGCGTGACGATCGCCGAGCGCCCCTTGACCGGCGTGGCGCGGCCGCCGGAGGCGGTTTCGAAGTATTTCGCATCGGTCAGGTTTTGCAAATTGAGCCGAATGTCGTAATCCTTTTGCTTATACGCCAGGGTGGCGTCGAAACGCGTATAGCCGTCGATCACGGTGCTCTCGAAATTATTCACAAAGCGTTGAGAAGAATAGATCAAGCCGCCGCCGGCTTCCCAGTTGCCCATAAAACTGTAGGTGCTCCATACCGAGGCGCTATGGCGCGGTGTGTTTTGCAGCGTCTTGCCTTGCGAATAGATATAAGGGCTTGCGGCGGTTCCCGACCCGGTACGATTAAGCGAACTGACTACTTTGCCATCGAGGAAAGTATAGCCGGCCATGACTTGCCATGCAGGCGTGATGCGGCCGACGATGCCAAGTTCCACACCCTGGACCCGGATATCGCCATTGAGCGTGACCAATCCGCTAAGCGGGTCGGTGGTGCGCGCATTCGTTTTGTCGACACGAAATACTGCGCCATTGACCGTCAGGTTGCCATTCAAGAAATCCAGCTTGGCACCGGCTTCGATGGAACGGTTTTTCTCGGGGTCCAACGCGGCTGTGGACGCGGACTGCGATACGCCTTCTGCGGAAGGATTGAATGAGGTCCCGTAGGAAATGTAATACGATTGCGCCTCGTTTGGTTGATAGATCACACCGGCGCGCGTACTGAGCATGGTGTCGGTATTGGGGACTGAGGTGAGTGTCGTGTCGGCAGGGAAGCCCGCCGGCAACGCGTATTTCTGCAGGGTCGAACCGACCTTGAAGCGGTCCCAGCGCAGTCCGCCGACCACTTTCCATCGCTTGGTCAAATCCATCTGGTCGTTGACATAGGCAGCCAGCGTGTCCGCCGTTGTGTTCACCGTCCGGCTTAAAGCGCGCGCGCCTTGCCGGGTGCCATTCACCGGATTGCCAAGGTTGATGGTTCGATCCGCATTCGATGTGTTCCATACATAGCGGTCTTCGCTGTACCAATCGCGGCCGATCTCAAGTCCGGTCGTTACCGTATGCGCGACCGATCCCGTTTGCAGCTTGGCGATCAAGTCAGTTTGATTGGAGAAGGATTTCTCGGCGAGATAGCGGTCGCGATCCTGTCTTGGTGCAGTCAATATATTAAGCGGATCGGTTTGCGAAGGCGTGCCGCCGCCGATGCGAGTCACGGCGCCAAGCGGCGAAGGCGATGCATCGGTCGTGTAATAGTTGTATTGCGTTTGATTGCGCAGGGTGAGGGTGGGACTGATCTTGTGACGGATCGTTGCAGAGAGAACATTGACCGATTGATCAAAGCGATCATCGGTGTATCCGTAGAAACGATTGGCCGGCGCACTCACGGGCTTGCTGACCGTCCCGGGGCCGTTGGTCGTTACAAACGGAATGCCGTAATCCGGTGTGTCTTTATTTCGTTGAAATAAGCCGGAGAGCGTGATTTCGGTCGGCGTGCCGATGCCCAATCGCAGCGAAGGCGCGACGCCGAAGTCGCGGTTGTGCACGACATCGCGCGTAGAGCGGGTGTCTTGAGCAAAAGCCTCGATGCGAAACGCCGACGTTTCCGACAGAGGGCGATTCAGATCCACGGTCGTACGGTAAAAGTCATTCGTCCCGACGCTGGCCGTTACTTCACTGATCGGCTTAAGCCCTGGCTTTTTGCTGACCTGGTTGATCACACCGCCGGTCGAGCCGCGCCCGAACAGCATCGATGACGGGCCTTTCAGGACTTCTACCGCCTCCAGGGAAAAGGTGTCGCGGGTATATTGGCCGCGGTCGCGGAAGCCATCAAGGAAGATATCGGTGCGCGCAGAAAAACCGCGCAAGTTGACGTTGTCGCCGATGGCGCCGCCTTCGCCCGCCGAGATGGTAATGCCTGGGACATTGCGCAATGCTTCAGTCATCGTTGACGCCGCTTGCGCTTCCAATACCGATCGCTTGATGACAGTCACCGATTGCGGAATATCGCGAATCGGCGTTGGCGCCTTGCCGCCGATAGTGCTGACGTCCGGTGCGTAGTCGTTATTTACGGCGGTACTGCGTACCTGCACCTCTGGCATGGTGGCCTCAGTTTGCTTGGTTTGGGCCAAGGCGGACTGCTGCAATGCTATTGGAGAAGCGAAGGCGGCAAGCAGCGCCGCCGCCATTGGGGTAAGGCGTCGGTTCATTACGATCCTTTTTAGTCAAAGTGCGCTCGACTTGGCGAGCAAATACGATGGCTGGCTGATCGGATAAATGAACCGAATGGCTGGCTACGGAGCGTTGAATATGAGAAATCAATTGCACATCGCCACCTGCTTAAATTGCGGCAAAGGTCATGAGATTTGCTCAGTTCGCAAATGATAAATGATAATTATTCTCAATTCAAGAGTGATCACAGAAGTTGTGGGGCTTTTATGGTGTCCCCGTTCAGCCGCACTGACAATAAACGGATTATCGAGCGTGATAGGTGAGGCAGCGGACCGAAGCGCTGCCATGGCCGACGGCAATCTGTTCCGCTATGCACGCGTAGTCGTCATTGTGCCGGCAAGCGGATACATAATTACCGGCTTCGGCGTAAATGGAAGCTGTAAAAAAAGGATGTGCTACGGAGGCGAAAAAGGCATCCCGTAGGCGCAGCACGCTTGAGTTAAATTACTGGGCTGGACCGTTCAGCCGCTCTAGAGATTCCGGCGGAGCGGATAGGTGGGTTACTGCTGGATTAAAAGAAAGCACATTTTTGGAGAATTCAGTGTTCCTCTTAAGCTCAATTTGGCGAAGCAAGCGGCTGGGGACGACTTACCCAATACCTGCATACAAAAGTTAAACCGATCACCGCTCCATAAGCGATTAATTGCATACCCACCGGTTGCGGGTCGTAGCCGATCAAGGACTTTAATAGCATGGTGAGCATCGAGTCGGCAGGCAGCATGCTCGACGTATCCCACACTGGATTCAGCAAGGGAGGCAGCAAATCAACCTGGATCAGCATGCCGGTGGCCTGCGATGCCATCCCGGCAGCCAACAGCGTGACGAGAACGCCCGTCACTTTAAAGAACCAATGCAGCGGTATGCGCAGCAGACCGATATACAAGAGAACGCCGACCAGCACGCCTGCGGCGATACCGAGCAGTCCGCCAAGCAACATGGAGGCGAATGATGCATCCGGCGATATCGCCATGCCGTACAAGAACAACGCAGTCTCGGAACCTTCACGCAGCACTGCCAGGCCGACGAGACTGGCAAGCACCATGCTCTCTCGCCGTCCATCCCGAATGTCGATGCTTGTTTGGCGCGCCGCTTCCGCCAACTGCTTGCCGTGGGTCGACATCCAGACGATATGCCAGATCAACATCGCGACGGCAGCGAAGAGCACCGCGCTGTTGAGTATCTCGTGCCCGATACCATCCGCCACGCGGCTGATTGCCGCAGCGCCTGCCGCAATCGCTATTGCGCCTACCATGCCGGTTAACACGCCTGCCAATAACCACCAACTGCGGCCAGGAACCCCGCGCGAAGCGGCAGCGACGACCCCGACAATCAACGCCGCCTCAAGGACCTCTCGAAACACGATCAATGCACTGCCGAACATGACATCCACCTTTAGCTATCGGCCAACGGCAAGTTGGCGATCAACGAACAAAAAAGACCAGGTACCACGCTGCATCAATGACGGCGCATGGCAATGCGACGCATAGCCAAGTCAAACAGCTCCGCCAGATGGGATTACGCGTTGCCGCCACCTGCCGAAACGCCAGCCACATCGACCATAGGGTTCCGCCGCTCAACAGACTCGCACGCGCGTAAGGCATCCAGGCAAAGACGATGCCTTCGCTGCGCAACAGAGTTACGGTCAGCATGGTGAGTCCGATAAACAAACTGGTGGCGGCCATCGGCACCAAGGTCAAGGCAAGCGATTTCCAGTCGAAGCGAGGCGTTTTCGCGAATCGCGCGCCCATCAGCATGCACACATGGATCAGCCCACCCAATGCCAGGCCAATACCCAGGATATATCCCAGGATGCTGGCGCCATCGAGCCAGGTGAAACTGTCGCCGGCTTCGGGATAATGGGTCAGCAGCCACCAGGGAGCGCTGTCCTGCAGCAGGAAGAAGCTGTCATGCGCGATCAGCCATTCCGCAACGGCTTGCTTCATGCGCACGAAGAGCGGGCTGGCCGTCCACTGGAACGCCGCGAGCGCAATGCCCAGCATGCCGTACACCAGCAGCAAGCCTTCCGGCGTGGATACATTCTCCGAGAAGGCGCCGGCAATCTCGCGGTTTGGCGAACGCGCAGCCAGCCGCACAGCGTCGCGGTGACCACTGCAGCGACCGCATGCATGACATTGCGAGGCGCTTTGCATGTGCTTGATGTCGATCAGCGGCGCGCAATTGACGGCAATGGGGCGCGTGGCACAGCTATCCCAAACTTTGCGGTCGACTGCGAAATGGACAGGGGATAACCTTGCCAACAAGCCGAACACGCCGGACACCGGGCACAGGTAGCGGCACCACACGCGTTTGCCGGGACCGTAAAGAAAGCCGATAGCCATCGCCGCAATGGTCGAGCCGCCCAAGATCAGCAACGCCGCCTTGGGGTATTCGTAAACGCTGATCAATTGACCATAGACTGTCGTCAGCACAAAAGCGACGAATGGCCAACCCGGCCAGCGAATCATCCGCGGAATGCGTTTCTGAAGACCATGGCGGCTGGCGAACTCGGACAAGGCGCCTTCGGGACAGAACAAGCCGCACCAGGCCCGCCCGAACAGCAGCATGCTGGCGATGACGCCGGGCCACCAGATTCCCCAGAATACGAATTGGGCAAATAACGTGAGGTTGGTGAGGATGGCTGCGCCTCGTGGCGGCAGCGGCAGCAGGGCGGGAACGACGATCAGGATTCCATACACGAGCGCCACCGTCCACTGCACCGACACAATGATCCGGCGGTGGCGGCGCATGGCGTCGCCGAGGCGCGCGAGCAGAGGAGGGGAGCTTACTTTGCTATGAGCCACATTTCGGACGTTGCAGGATGAAATTCGTCAATGAAGCGATAGCTGCCCGGCTTCAGGCTATGGATGACGACGAATGATGAGGCCCCGGACGCCAGCACTTTTTCCACGCGCAGATCGAGATTCTCGAATTCCAACGGCCCCGGGCCGTCATTGCGGATCGCGAGCTTGATCTTTTTCCCGGCGGGCACTTCCAGCCGAGCCGGTTGCAGGCGCCCGTCTTTCGCGTGTACCTGGAAAACGGGTAGCTCCTCGCCCATCGCGTTTCCGGATAACTGAATTGCCGTTGCCATTGCCAGCCATATCCACCGATTTCTCATGCGAGCGCTCCCGAATTAAAAGCCGATGCGCGCACGCAGCCCGATCACGGTAATCGGGCTCGTCGTCCCATTGCCGGCCGGGCGAGAGATCCATTGCAAGTCCGGCGACACTTCGAAGCGGTCGTTGACGCGGTAGCGGTAATACAGCTCGGCGATGCGTTCGCCGCCGCTGGCAGGCGGATCGAGCACGCCGTCGCCGTCTAGATCCAACGTCGAGGAATCCGTGCGGTAAGAACTGCTTGTACGCAAATAGCCCAGGGCGAAGCCCAATGCATCCGCCGATCGGCCCCAACCGCTGCCGCCGATTTCGACGCCGCCGGTGAGCGCCCGGTCGAATCTGACCATGCCCGAGAACTGATGGCCGTAACGGGCAAAGGCGGTGGTATGGTCACCGATCTTCTGATCGATCGAAAAGCCGAGTCCAGCATGCACGCTGGCGCCGCCGTCATAATCGCCGCCCTGGGCATTGCGCCAGACATAAGCCCGATAGTTGCCGGGCAATCCGCTCCACAGTTTGCGCGACGTCTCCAGTTGAGCGATGACGAACGGCTGCCCGAAGCTGCCGCTGAAGTTGGCGCCGCGGCCGGCGCCGAATACTCCCAGCGAAGCCCCCCAGGTTTCACGCTTCTGGATCTCGCTCACATAGGCCATCCGTACGCCCGGTGCGAAACCATAGGCGTCGGCTCCCACATCGCCGCCCGAATCCAGCAAGGGATTGTGGACGAAGGCATTATTCAGGAAGCGCGTGCTTTCGTCGTCGGCGATGGCGTTCTGGTCAAAGAATACAAAGGGATCCATCTTGCCGAAGTTGAGTTCAAGCCGCTGCTTGCTGTGCGGCTTGAATCCGCCGCGCGGCAACGGAATCGACAACTGGTACCAAGCTTGCGCCAGGATGCCGAACGAGTCGTCCGGATTGGGGTTGGTGCTCTGCACTTGGAATGCCGTGGTGTTGGGCGTACTGGTGTAGGTCGGCTTGAGCCCGATGCCGTTGCCTTGGCCAAAACGGAAATGCGCAAAAATCTTGCCGTCGATGTCGCCCATGCTGCCGCCGGGCAGCGATACCGATACATCCCCGCGGTAGTTGATCCGCGACTCACGCTGGCCCGCGGCAGTCGCGCCGGCAGTCGTGTGCTGATAAACGCCGGTGAGACTTGCACCCACGCTGATGCCTTCCAGGGCTTCGATCTGCCTGGCCTGCTTTTGCATGGAAAGCGTTTGGAATTCGACTGCCTTGATGCGCGTAACCAGTTCGGGTTCCTTTTCGCTCAGACGATTCGTCTGCAGCGCCTTATCGGTCTGCGCTTGCGTCTCTTCCAGCGCCTTCACGCGTTGCGCGGCCTCCTTTGATTCAGTCAACTGCTGTTCGAGCAGGCGATTGCGTTGTTCCAGCTTTTCCATGCGCTCGTTCAGCTTTCTGAATTCTTCGAGCAAAGCTTTGGTGTCGGCGTTGCCTGTGCCGTGACACACGGTGCCGGTCAGGGCCATAGATAGCGCAAGAATCGGCTTGCCGATGCGGTGAGGGAAGGACACCTTAGTATCCTCCCTTCTTGCCGACGCCGGCGTACGTGAATTCCCATTCCACGTCGAAGGGTTTGAACCACGGTCGCACACCGGTAGCACGGTCGGTATGGCGTCCGAAATGCTTGCCGAAGGTGTTTTCCGGGGCGTTCGGCGAATAGACGATGAATTTGACTTTGTATTTGCCCGGGCCTTTGAGCTTAACGTTGTCGCCGTAGTGCGGCCCGTCGCTTGCCACCATGGGCATCATGTGGCCCTTGATTGTCTCGCCGTCCGGAAGCTTGGTGACTTCGTACTTCACCAATAGATAGGGAATCCAGGTGCCTTCGGCGAAGCCGTTGGGGTTGCTGGCTAGGGCATGGATGTCGGCCTCCAGGTGGATATCCGATTCGGCTGCCTTGCGCATATGGCCGTCCGGCTCCATTTCGACGGCTTGCAGATATACGGCGGCGACTTCCATGCCGGCCATATTTTGCGGCGTGCCGATCGGATATTCGAGAGCGTTCGCTTGTGTGGCCCCCAGCATTAAGCCGGCAATGGTTACTGCCTTGGTCCAACGAGATATTGCCAACATAAATAATTCTCCATTCATGAATTGCTAAATAGCATTTTTCGTGAATGGTAATTATTCTCGTTAATAACCTCCTTAATTTACATCAAGATAATTATTGTAAAGCGCAATGCGAATCGTTATCATTCTGCCTTGTATTCCCGGGCATTACCTTTTTGTACCGGGCCAGCCCTATTTTTGACTCAAGGAACATTTGATGAACAACAAGCCTTACAAACCACAGGGCTACACCAAGCCCATGACCAAGACAAAACTAGCGTTGGCTTTGGCGGTAGGAATCAATTTTCCGGTACAGACCTTGGCAGCCGAATTTGTACTGCCAACGATCGACGTATTCGGCAAGGGCGATAAGGCGAGTGCCAGGCAGCCAGGCTCGGTCGCTATCATCGGCAAAGAAGAGTTGGCGGTCAGGCAGCCCGTGTCTACCCAGGATGCGCTCAAGGCCGTGCCCGGCGTGGTGGTGCGGGAAGAAGAAGGCTACGGTTTCATCCCGAACATCGGTATGCGCGGCTTGGACCCGAACCGCAGCCAGAAACTGCTGGTGCTGGAAGATGGCGTGCCAGTGGCGCCCGGCTTGTTCCTGGCCAATGAATCCTATTACAGCCCGCGCATCGAGCGCATGGAAAGCATCGAGGTGCTGAAGGGCGCTGCCGGCCTGCGCTACGGCCCGACAACGATAGGCGGCGTGATCAATTACAAGACCAAAAAGCCCGAGCAAGGCGTCAAGGTGAGCGCCAAGGCGGGTTCACATGGTTATGGCTTGCTGGGCATCGATGCCGGCGGCGCCACATCCTCGGGCGAGATGATCGGCGGCATCAGTGCAGTGAAATCGCGAGGCGACGGCTTCCGCAACAACGGCTTCAACCTGAACGATGTCGTGCTCAAGGGCGGCATGGCGATCGGCGACAAGCAATGGATCAGCGCCAAACTCACCCACTACGACAATGAAGTCAATACGTCCTATGTCGGATTGCGGCCCAATGAATACCGGACCGCCCCGACAAAAAATCCGGCGCCCAACGACTATTTCTTAACCGGGCGTAACTCGTTTGATCTCAACCATGAATTTGATATCAACCGGGATATGAAATTGAATACCCTCGTGTACTGGAGCCAGCTGTACCGTAATTACTGGCGGCGGGAAGTCGCCTCCCGTAGTGCAAACGGCACCACATTCCAGCCGTGCAACAACACTGTCAATTGCATGAGCGGAAACAACCGATCCTTCGAAATGACGGGCATCGATTCGCGACTGTTCATCAATCATACCGCTTTCGGCATCAAGAACGAGTCGGAAATCGGCATCCGCCTGCATAGCGATTCGCTGAGCAATAAAAAAGTGAGTTCGAGAACCGATCCCAATGCCCGCTCAGGAACGGTGATCACTGACGACACTCAAAAAGCCGAGGGCATTGCCTTCTATGGTCAGAATCGTTTTCTCTTCACGGACAAGTTGGCGGCAACCTTGGGCTTGCGTATCGAATCGTACGATCAAAGCCGCAAGAACGAGCTGACTGGTGTTTCCGGAAAATCCCGCAATACCGAATTCATGCCGGGATTGGGCGCGACGTGGCAAGCGACTCCAGAGGTGCAACTATTCGCAGGCGCCTACAAGGGGTTCTCACCGGCCATGGTGGCTACCGCGATCAGTGCCGGCGGGGTTGATCAGCAGCTCGACGCCGAACGTTCGACCAACCTCGAATTCGGCGTGCGTGGTGCGGCAAATCGCTTGACCTATGAAGTCACCGCTTTCCAGATGGATTTCGCCAACCAGATCGTGCCGCAATCCGAGTCCGGCGGGGTGGGCGCGACGGTGACCAACGCCGGCAAGACGCTGAACCGGGGCCTGGAAGGGGCCTTGGGTTTTGATGTCGGCGCGGGCTGGAGCCTGGGGGTGAATGCAACCTATATCCCGACAGCGCGATACAACAGCACGAAAATCGTCGGCGGTATCGATCGCAATGGCAACCGTTTGCCATACGCGCCGGAACTGACGGCGAATCTGGCGCTGAACTATAAAACGGGCGGCCTCAAGGCAAGCTTGAGCGCCAACCACGTTTCCAGCCAGTTCGTGGATGCGGAAAATACTCAAGCCGAAAGTACGGATGGCCGGCGCGGCGAAATCCCTGCCTACACGACCTTCAATTTGAACGCGCACTACAGCGTGAACAAACAGTTGAGCGTGTTCGGCACGGTGCGCAATCTCCTTGACAAGAAATACATCGCAAGCCGCAATCCTGACGGCATTTTCCCCGGCGCGGAGCGTAATTTTGAAGTGGGGGTGAGTTACAAGTTCTAATGGCTTGTTTTGCTGTGGACCGCAATGCAGTCAATGCCGATGAATACAGGGGAATGCGTGAGTTCGTAGCCCAGGAGCAAACCCTGATCCAGGGTTTGCCCGCCCATCCCGCATTATCTGCATTGCGGACCTCGCGGCTACCTTGGTAAAAGGCATCGAAACCAAGACGCTGGCTGACCTTCCTGCAGAACCTTGTCGATCAATCGATCTCTAAACCGATCACTTTGCTTGCTGATGCATCGATCGAGTCATCCGCTGAGACTATTGAAGATGTCTTTATGCTAACATTCCGCCTCGAATTGAAGGGCCGCAGCATTCAGCATCCAGCTTTCATGGCCGATGCCGGCTGGTTTTCCTTCGATCGACATGGATGGTGGGGGCAATAGATGCTTTTACGCTGGCGATTGAGAAGCGTCAAACTTCTTTGCGAACGGAGAGATTTGCCGGTTGATAAGGCCTGATGTCCTCTAACATGTATCTATTCACGTAACAGGCTAGGGAATTTTGCACTGCAACGGCCTGCGAGGCAGCGATGAAGTTGAAGGTGAATCGCTACAAGTTGTCAGTTTGCGGGACTGTGTCATGCATATGTTGAACAATGGCCGCCGCATGGGCGAGACCACACGATTTAATGGACTTCGTCCGCTGCTCGCCCTGTCCATTCCCATCGCCGCATCGATATTGCAATGGTTGCTGTGGCCAGTAGTCAGCCCTTATTCCTGGTTTCTTTTTTACCCGGCAGTCTTTATCAGTTCCTGGATCGGCGGACGTGTTTCAGGATTGTTGGCGAGCGCCTTATCGACGTGCCTGGTCTGGTGGTTTTTTATTTCGCCGGAATATGCTTTTTTCAAAGGGGATGCCAAGGATTTGCTCGCTGCCGCCATGTTCTTTGGCATGGGTGTTCTCTTCAGCCTCTTTAATGGGCGGCTGCGCCGGGCAAATCAGCAAGCGGCAGCGGCGTTGGCGGTTGCGGACAAAGCCAATGGTGAACTGCAAGATGCCAACACAAGAGTCACGCAGCTTTATGAAAAGGCCAAGGAAATCGATGACCTGAAGACACAGTTCTTCGCCAACGTCAGCCATGAATTGCGCACGCCGCTGGCGCTGATTCTCGGGCCGGTGTCGCGGATGCAGGCGGTGGTAAAGGTACGGGAATTCGCCAACGACCTCGATGTGATCGAACGCAATGCGCGCACGCTGCTGCGCTATGTCAACGACCTCCTCGATATCTCCAAGCTCGAAGCGGGAAAGTTGAAGGTCGAGTATGCCCATGTCGATCTCGCTCGCCTCGCGCATTTCGTCGCCAGCCATTTCGAAGTGCTGGCGCAGGAAAAGAAGATTGCCTTCGCGCTTGAGGCGCCGGTATCGTTGCCCGGACAAATCGATCCGGATAAGGTGCGACGCGTCGTCATCAATCTACTATCGAACGCATTTAAATTCACTCCCGACGGCGGGAAAATCCGCATCGCGGTCCGATCGGAAAACGATCGTGCCGTCATCGAAGTGGGAGATAGCGGCCCCGGTATTCCGCCGGATAAGCGTGAAGCCGTATTCGAACGCTTTCGCCAACTGGATGGCGGTTCCACGCGCCAGCGAGGCGGCGTCGGTCTCGGTTTGTCGATCGCGCGCGAGTTTATCGCGCTGCATGGCGGGACGGTGACGATCGCGGACGCACCCGAGGGCGGCGCGCTGTTTGCCGTCAGCTTGCCGCTGCGTGCGCCCGTCGGCGTCGCGGTGAGTAAGGCAGCGACCGAGCCGCCGGAACAGGAATCCATGCAGGCGGTACTCGATGAGTTGCGCTCGCATGCGGAAAAATTCCATGCCGGGGATGAAGAAAAACACGGCTCTGTCCTGATTGTTGAAGACAACCGCGAAATGAATCGGTTTATCTGCGAGAGCCTGACTAACAGGTATCGCATTACAACCGCATTCGATGGAGAGGAGGGGCTTAAGAAGGCGCTGGAAGTCATGCCCGATCTGATTCTTACCGATATGATGATGCCGGGCATGAGCGGCGAACAGCTGGTGCACGCCGTGCGCGCGCATGCCGAGCTGGATGAAACCGCAATCGTGATTCTGACCGCCAAGGAAGACGACGAATTGCGCATTCGGATGTTGCGCGAGGGTGCACAGGATTTCCTGACCAAGCCGTTTGCCGTGGAAGAATTGCGTGCCCGCGTCGGCACGCAGATCTCTCGAAAAATTGCCGTCGAAGCGCTGCGCCAAAGCGAAGGGCAATTCCGGCAATTGGTGGAACAAGCACCGGAAGGCATATTCGTCGCGGACTTGGAGGGCCGCTATACCGATGTCAATGGCGCGGGATGCCGCATGCTCGGCTATTTGCATGATGAAATTCTCGGCAAAACCATCATGGACTTGATTCCGCCCGAGGATATCGATAGGCTATGGCGGGCAAAGCAGCAGGAGATGGCAGGCGTCATCACGACTTCCGAATGGACTTTACGGCACAAGAACGGCAGTTATATTCCTGTCGAGGTGAGCGCGAAGATCCTGCCGGGCGGCAGATGGCAAGCGTTCGTGCGGGACATTACCGAGCGCAAGCAGGCGGAGATCATGATGCGGCAGGCGGCCATCGTCTTCAACAGCACCAAGGAAGGCATCATGATCACCGATGCCGATACCCGCATCATCGCCGCCAACCAAGCCCTGGAAGAAATCACCGGTTTCAAGAACGACGAGATCATCGGCGAGACGCCTCACTTTCAGACCTCAGGACGTCAAGACAAGGCGTTCTACCGGCGAATGTGGGAAGCTTTGCAAAATTGCGGCCACTGGCAGGGGGAACTCTGGAATCGCCGCAAGAACGGCGAAATTTTTCCCGACTGGGAAAATATCAGCGTGGTCAAGGATGCTGCCGGCAAGGTCACCCATTATGTCGCGGTATTGTCGGACATCAGTTCCATTAAGCAGGCGGAAGATAAGCTCAGCCATCTCGCCCACCACGACGCATTGACCGGCTTGCCGAATCGGCTGCTCTACCAGTTGAGCCTGGAAAAATCCTTGGAACAGGCCAAGCGCCACAAGCGCAAGGTCGCGCTGCTGTTCCTGGACTTGGACCGCTTCAAAATGATCAACGACACCTTGGGGCACGCAGCCGGCGATCGTTTGCTGCAGGAAGTCGCCAATCGCTTGCAGGGGTGCGTAAGGTCGGAAGACTTGGTGGCGCGTTTGGGCGGGGACGAATTCACCGTGACGCTGGAAGGGATTTCACACGCCGAGGATGCGGCGCATCTTGCCGAAAAAATTATCGAGGCAGTCGCGCGGCCGATTGCCATCGATGCCATCGATGCCAGCGAGGTGTCGACATCGACCAGCGTCGGCATCGGTCTGTACCCGGACGACGCCGATAATGTAGAGGATTTAGCCAAAGCGGCCGACGCCGCCATGTATCGCGCCAAAGACCGCGGCAGGAACACTTACCAGTTTTACGCCGATGGAATCAACTCCCATGCAAAGGGGCAGTTGGCGCTCGAATCCGCATTACGTCGGGCACTGACGCATGGGGAGCTGATGATGTATTACCAGCCCCAATTCGATGTCGTCAGCGGGACAGCTGTAGGAATGGAGGCACTGCTGCGGTGGCAGCATCCGGAGCACGGTTTCCTGACACCGGAGCGATTCATCGCCGTGGCGGAAGAAAGCGATTTGATCAGCATAATCGGCGACTGGGTGGTGCGACAGGTCTATGACCAGGCGCGGGATTGGATCGCCGATGGTTTGCAGTTGCCGCGCATTGCCATCAACATATCGGGGCGGCAGATTCTTTACAACGATATTTTCGACGTGGTGCAATCTGCTCAGCGGGACAGCGGATTGCAGCCGGCGGATGTTTGCATCGAACTTGAAATCACCGAGACGGTGCTGCAATCGGTGCAATCCATGGAGCGCAATTCGCAGGTGTTGGAGCGCTTGCGTTCGCTCGGCATACAGATCGCGCTCGACGATTTCGGCACCGGTTATTCTTCATTGAGCAGGCTGAAGCATTTGCCCATCGATACGCTCAAGATAGACCGCGCCTTCGTGCGCAATATTCCCGAAGACACCAATGACAAAGCGATCACCGCGGCCATTGTCGCGATGGGGCACAGCCTCGGGCTGAAAGTGATCGCCGAAGGCGTGGAAACCGGTGACCAGCTGGATTTTTTGAGAGATCAGGGTTGCGATGAGGTGCAGGGTTATTTGCTGGGCGGACCGGTTTCGGCAATGGACATGGGAAAGTTATTGTCCAGGCGCGAGCCACACGCGCTCATGGCCTGATCGGTACTTAGTGTGCAAGCAGCACGGGAATCGTAGCCGAGTTGAGTATGGTGCGCGAGACGCCGCCGAGCATAATTTCGCGCAAGCGCGAGTGACCGTAGCATCCCATGACGAGCAAATCCGACGAGAGATTAGCAGCAAGCGATAACAGCGCTTCGCCGGCGTCAGATGACGTTTCTTCCTGCATGGCATCGACCGTGATATTGTGCCTGGCAAGGTAAGCTGCGAGGTCGGCGGCGGGCTGATCTCCATACAATTCCCTTTGCTTGACGGTGGTGAACGAAATGACTTCCACAACCTTTGCACGCTGCAAAATTGGAAGGGCGTGATGAACGGCACGCTTGGCTTCCAGGCTACCGTTCCAGGCAATTAACACGCGTTCTCCGATACTCTTTGCCATAGTTGAGTGCGGCACCAGCAAAACAGGACATCCGCTATTCATGGCAACGTATTCAGGCAAGTTCGGTTGCGCGGCCATCAAGGATTCGTCCGGGTCGAATTGGCCCAGCACCACTACATCGGCATAGATGGCATGTAAACTTAGGCCGCCCGCAGCCTCGTCATCGATCAGTCTGGTTTCAAAGGGAATGTCGCTGAGTCTCCGCACATCGGCCTTGAATTTGTCCAACGATTTATCCGCGCGTCGGCGTAGCGTATCCAGATAAGGGATGATATTGGGATCATCCGGGTTGACCGACACGGTTTCATTGAGAAATCTCGACACGCCGGTCAGCGCGGTGCCGATTAGATGGGCATTGTCTATCTGGGCAAGCTTGATGGCGACGTCAATTCTTTCGTTGACACGCTTCGATTCGTCTATGTGAACCAGAATGGTTTTGATTGCCATGGCATTTTCCTCATCGCCAACGATCGAATCGGCCCGTTGGCGCTTCAGCTTTGAATAATTCAGCTTAGGTATCGCATGCGGATTCGTCCAGCGGCAATCCTCCGGACAGTCTACGATCCGTCGACGATTTGCGGCGCATCAACGCCTCTTTCCCATTCATTGCGTCGTGCTAACGCACTGCCACGCCCCAAGGAAGCTCGCCGACCGGCACATCGGCAATTCGCATATCCGTTTCCGTATCGATCACGGAAACCGTATTGGAACGGCCGTTGGCGACGTAGAGTTTTTTTCCATCGGGAGTCAGCGCCATATTCCATGGCCGCTTTCCAACGGGGATAACGGCGATGATTTCATCCTTCGACGTATCGATCACCGATACGCTGGCGTCGCGCCCATTCGATACGTACACTTTAGTGCCCACCGGATGCATCGCCACGCCATTCGAGAAATTTCCGGCCTTGATCATCTTGCGTACCGTTTGCCGCGCTACGTCGACCACATATACCGTGCTCTCCAATTCGCAGGCGACATAAGCGCGCGAGCCATCGGCGCTGAAGGCGATTCCTCGCGGCCGCCGGCCGACTTGAATGGCGCCAACTTGCCGCCGGCTGGAGACATCGACGATATCGACCTGTGTCGCGTCCTCGGCGCTCACGTATAGCCAGCGCGCATCAGGACTGAATACGGCATGCTCCGGATTTTTTCCTTCGGTCTTAATGAGGGCGATCTGCGCCAACGTTGCCGCGTCGATCAGGACGACTCCATTGGCTACTTCCACTGCGGCGGCAATGAGTTTTCCATCGGCGGACACGCTCACGCCTTCCGGCGATTCGCCTAACGGGATTTGCCGTTCGATGGTACGTGTCCGGTTGTTCAAGACAAGCAGCATGTTGCTGTGCTTGTCGCTGACATAGAGGCGCAGTCCATCCGGACTGAGCGCGACGCCGCGCGGCTTGCCGCCGGTATTCACGGTTCCGCTGACGGCATTTTTTTCGGTATCGATGAGGGTGATGGTGCCCGAATTTTCATTCGGCACATAAGCGAGCGGGGCGGCGCATGCACCTAGCATGTAGATCAATAGGGCAGCGATAAGACTGCGCGTAATTCGGTCCATCGACCATCCCTTCATACTGGAGTGAAAAAATTTTGAAATCAGCGCTTCGATTATTTTCTCCAAATAATGATTTTTCTTTTTGATATGCCGTAACGCTTTATCGTCGCTTGTTTTCGTATAGGCACTTTTCAATCGAGACTAATCCTTTTGGACTATTGGACAATTTAGGTGCAAAAAATACAATGAAAAGTCAATGCCAGATGGGGTCCGCATGATATGTCTCTTGCATGGGAAAAATTTAGTGCCGCCGTTCAATCCCTGACGGGACCCGGCCATCAACGCGAGCGTCTTTCCACTGCATGTGTGGAACACCTTTTGAGTTTACGCTCAAAGGAATTACCTACGGAAATCAAAAATGATTTTGAAATGCTGACTGAGGCTATCTTAGGTCACTCGAAAGATTGTGGAAAAATACGCAGTGCCATTGCATCGGCCGATGATATGCAGGTCATGGCGATGGTCTTGCTGATTCTCCGGATGTACGCCGTATTGGTGCAATACCAGCCGTTTCCGATTCAAGCCAACGCCGCCCAACGATGAGAGCAATGGCTGCGAAATTTCGGCTTTCCTACTTCATGATTTTGGTGTTCTTGGCACTGCTTTACGTGCCTCCTGCAAATGCTTTGCGAATCGATGCCACCTCCGATTGGCCGATGTACAACAAGACTTTTCAGGGGCAGCGTTTTTCCGCACTCGATCAAATCAATCGGCAAAACGTAGCATCGCTCAGAGAGGTTTGCCGCATTAAGATTGCACGCGGCGGCTCCTTTCATACCGGGCCGATCGTTGTCGACGGCATGATGGTTGTCACGACCGCGCGCTTGACCACGGCGTTCGATCCGACCAATTGCACGATGTTGTGGCGGCATGTGTATACGCCGGAAGAAGATGAAGTGTGGGGCGCCAACCGCGGCATCGGGCATGAGGGCGGGCGCTTGTTTCGCGGCACTTCCGATGGGCGCTTCTTGGCCTTGGATGCCAAGACCGGCAAGCAGCTATGGAAAATCAAGGCGGCCAATCCCAAGCGCGGCGAATATCTTTCCGCCGCGCCGATCGTCTGGAGCGGATTGGTATTCACCGGCCTGACCGGAGGCGACCTCGGCATCAAGGGCCGGATGATGGCGTTCGATGCCGACACAGGCAAGGAAGTCTGGCGTTTCAATACGATTCCTCTTCCGCATGAGCCCGGCGCGGAAACTTGGAAAATTCCCGAGACCTTGAAGACCGGCGGCGGCGCAACCTGGACTTCGTTCGCACTCGATGCGGCACGCGGAGAAATATTCATCCCGGTCGGGAATCCGGCGCCGGATTTCGCGCCGTCCTATCGACCCGGCGATAACCTGTACACAGATTCGGTCGTCGTGCTGGATGCGCGGACCGGCAAGCTGAAGTGGTGGTATCAGCTGATTCCGCACGATGGACACGACTTGGATTTGGCCGCGCCGCCCATTCTCTACCGTCAACGCGGCGGCGCCGATGTCGTTGCGCTTGCCGGCAAGGATGGCTTCGTGCACGTCGTCGATCGGCAAACGCATCGATTGATTTTCAAGACTGCGGTGACGACCATAAAAAATTCCGGCGCCGTACCGACGCCCGAAGGCGTGCATGTCTGCCCAGGCGTTTTCGGCGGCACGACGTGGAACAGTCCAGGCTACGAGCCATCGCTCAATGCGCTCTTCGTCGGCGCCGTCGATTGGTGTACCACCATCAAGTCGGCCAAGGTCAGGTACGTGGAAGGCGAGCTGTTCCTGGGCGGCTCGATCAAGCAGGATAAGGAGGGGAAGGGCTGGGTGACATCGCTGGACGCTGACAGCGGCAAAATCAACTGGCAATACCACGCCGACGGTCCGGTGGTGGCGGCGATGACGCCGACGGCGGGCGGCTTGCTCTTTGCCGGCGACCTGGCAGGTCATTTCCTTGCGTTCGACAGCAAGACCGGGCAAGTGCTTGTCAAAGTCAACACCGGCGGCGCGGTGGCGGGCGGTATCGTGACCTATGCCGTCAAGGGAAAACAATACGTCGCAACCACCTCGGGCAATGTCTCGCGCGGCACTTTCGGCGCCTTGGGTGTGCCGACCATCATTGTCATGAGCTTGAGCGCCGCACCAAACGCGGCGCCAATCGTGGTCGACGCCAGCGTTGAAGAGCCCGCGTTCTCTTTCGAACATTCCGCTCCCACATCCAAGTGGTCACGTATCGTTAACAAACTTGGATCATGGTTCGACGGCATGCGCAGCAGCGTGCGAAACTGGCGCTTGGCAGGCCTAGGCCGCGAAACGAAACAAAGCGCATCTGCTCAAGTCGGCAATCCGATGCATGGCAAGACATTGTTCACCCTGAATTGCGCAGGCTGTCACGGAAACGACGGCAGCGGACTCGTCGGCCCCAGCTTGAAAAATCTGAGCGGACGCATGTCGTTTATGCAGGCTGTGGACATCGTCAAAAATCCCAAGTCCCCTATGCCGCAGCTGTATCCCGCAACCTTGTCGGAACAGGAAATCACCGACATCGTGGCGTATTTGCACGCTTTATGAATCTCTAATCAACTCAAGATTTTGCCAAATTTTCCCAATCATTGGCAGCGCATCCATTGGTCCAATGATTACAATAAATTTTCTATCGGCTTTACCAACTGATCGGGCACGGTGAAAGGCGCATAACGGGCGACTACGGCGCCGTTCCGATCAACCAAGAACTTAGTGAAGTTCCACTTAATCGACTGCGTCCCTAAAAAACCGGGTTTAACTTGCGTGAGGTACTTGAATAAAGGATGCGCCTGCTTTCCTTTTACGTCGATTTTTTCAAAGAGCTCGAACGAGACCTGGTATTGGCTGGAACAGAAATGTCGAATGTCTTTCGATGTCCCTGGTTCTTGACTGCCGAACTGATTGCATGGAAATCCGAGAATGACCAATCCTCGGTTTCCATATTGTTCATGCAATTTTTGCAGGCCCGCGTATTGCGGTGTATAGCCGCATGCGCTTGCGGTATTGACGATCAATAGAACCTTGCCGCGATAGCGGCTGAATTCGATATGCTCACCTTCGAGAGTAGTCGCCGACAAGGTGTAAAGGCGTTCTTGCCGCTCCATCTACAAGCTTAATGACTTCAGTCGCGACGTGCCCATCGTAATGACACGGTCGCCATTGTTTATCATCGCTTCCTCGGCGGCATTCAAAGTGATTTCCTTCCCGCGTTGTATGCCCATCGCCAGATGGCCGCGTTCGCGGCAATGTTTGGCGAGTTCACCGAAGCGGACCGGCGATTGGATCGCAACCGGCGTGAAATAAAGCTGCTGGCCGCGCGCCGTCGAGGTGAGTTCATCGATCACGTCCTGCATGCCCGGATTGAGCAACTCCTGGCTGATGAAATGCGCGTCGAAGCGGGAATTACACACGATGCTGTCGCAGCCGGCTTTGCGCAACAACTCCTCAGCTGAGGCGTCGACGCATTCGACGACTGAATTGACGCTTTTGCTTCTTGCTTCGATCGCTAGCGTAATCGAAACGTTCAAGTTATCGGATTCCGGGTTGCCGGGATCTTTGCTCAAAATCACCGCATGTTTTGCTTTATCGATTCCTGCGCGCGCCAAGGTCTCGTCGCGCGTCGGATTGCCGCGCACAAAATGCACACGCCGCGCAATCAATTCCGGCGGCAGTTCCGTTAAGTCCGCATCGATAAGCACAACCGGGGCATCCTTATCGAACGCCGAATCGTTCAGCAATTCATCCAGCACTCGCTCGACCTTCGGCAGGCCGGAATAATTGATGATGACGAGATGTTCTTCGAATCGAAAGCTGCTCATACCCTGGATCTCCCTCGTTTTCGCGGCGACCAGGGCCGCCGCCACCGTTGACAGCAAATAACCCAGCAGGCCGATGCCAAACAGCATCAACGGCACGCCTACCAGGTAGCGGCCCGCATTCGTTTTAGGAAAAAAATCGCCGTAACCGATCGTCGTCATCGTCACCAGCGAATACCACAAGCCGTCACTCCAGCTCAGGTCCGGATTCGATGGCAATTCGAAATACAAGAAACCGGTCGTTCCGTACAGCAGAATGGCCGACAGCAATACGATGGCGCGGAAATTCGCAGAAGGATTACGAAGCATCCGCAAAAAATAAGCCCGGCTGAATAGAGCGATCATGGCGCTCGCTTTCGCCAATCGCGGATCAAGGCGTCTGCCCGCACGACAACTTCGTTGTTCGCCCAAAAGCCCCTCTTCGCGGCGCGTGCGGCAGCTTGTTCGCGCAAGTAAACCGGCAGGGAAGGGAAGGGATAAACGGGATAGGCAAGCACGTGGCCGTCGCTTATCAAGCTAAGCCCAAGGTCGTTGTCATCGACAAACAGCGTGGCGATGGTTCTGCCGTGCTTGTCCTTCGGGGTTGAATGCAACAAGACCCGAATCGGCTTGTCGGCCGCGCGCTTTTCAAGCGCATCGACGGCGGCTTGGCCGTACGGTGCGGTGACATCGCGCTCGATCTTGCTTTCAAACGCCTGGATGCCGAGAATGAGAATGGTCGTGTTTTCCTGACCGGCCTTATTGACGAGTATCGTGTCGCCGTCGATGATCTTGACCAGCCTGACCACGTCGCCGCTATCAAGCTTGCCTTCCGCCTGTTGCGCGCTCCGCCTTTGCGACTCGGCATTGACGCCATAGAAAACAGAAGCGCCCAGAAGCGCCCAAATGATGAGCCAGAAAGCACTGGTCAGACGATCCATCGGCGGCGTATCCCTTTATTTTAATTTTGCCGGCTTGTCTAAACGATGGCATATCTTACAACAGCGTTCTGTAAAGTAATAGTCAGACCAAATTTAATCGAGCGAAACGGAATCGCCGTTCGTCCGTAATGTAGGCTGTCGCGGTTCGTAGTAGCCGTCACGATAGCCGCCATAACCGCCTCGATATTCGTGATGCACCGCCGGAGGCGGCATGTATTGCGGCTGAACTTGCGGCTGATATTGATGGCCGTACCCGCGACGTTCGTCGCGATCACCGTTTTGCATACGGTCGCCCACACCTGCGCCGACCATTGCGCCGCCTATCGTCGCCGCCGTACGGCCGCGACCTTGGCCGATATTACTGCCCAGATAACCGCCGATGATGCTGCCCCAAAAAGCGCCGCCCACACCGCGCTCGTTTTCATCTCGCGCCTGCGCCGGAAGCGCAACGGCGGCAATCATCGCAACGAATAATAATTGTTTCATGTTTGTGCTTTCTTCTTCATTCAAGGAATTTTAAAACCAGATTCCACTATTTGCAGAATAGGAGAAATTCTAGAATTTGCCACCAGATCGCCAAATCAAGCGTGCTTGCAGAAAGGGCCGTATGCTGTCTCAGCCTGCCTAAAAGGCAGCTTATTGAAGAATAGAAATTGGCTCTACGATTCGGTATCATTGGTTTTTCAATAAAAACCAGATGCCCATGCTTGATACCGTCGCTTTATTCCTTTCTCTTACAGCTGTTCTTGCGTATCTCAATCGCAAATATGTCGGCTTGCCGCCTGCTATCGGCGTCATGGGGATCGCTTTGACGCTTTCCTTGGCCACGATTGGATTGGATGCGCTTGGATTCGGAGCGGTAAGACAATACGAGGAGTCGCTACTTCGCTCAATCGATTTCTCGAATTTGCTCATGCAGGGCATGCTGTCGCTATTGCTCTTTGCCGGCGCGCTTCATGTCGATTTAAGCGAATTGCGCGCCTATCGCTGGCAAATCGGCTTGCTCGCCGTGGCGAGTACGATCGCGTCGACGCTGGTCATCGGTTTTTTGCTTTGGTACGCACTGTCGTTTACCCCCGTCGCTTTGCCCCTTTCCTACTGCCTGATTTTCGGCGCGCTGATTTCACCTACAGATCCGATTGCAGTCATGGGAATCCTGAAATCAGCGGGTGCCCCGAAGGACGTTGAACTGGTCATTGCCGGCGAATCGCTTTTTAACGATGGTGTAGGCGTTGTCTTATTCAGCCTATTGATGATATTGGTTGCAAAAGGCGAAGCGCCCACCTTTTCCCATGGTGCGGCACTCTTGTTACGGGAGGCCGGTGGCGGCATTCTCTTGGGGCTGGCAATCGGCTACGTTTCTTACTTGATGTTAAAGAGCATCAACAGCTATCAAGAAGAAGTGCTCATTACCTTGGCGGTGGTGGTTGGCGGCTATGCGCTTGCCAGTCACTTGCACGTCTCCGGGCCGCTTGCGATGGTCGTCGTCGGGCTAATCATCGGGAACCATGGCAGGGCACACGCAATGTCTGACACGACCCGCATGCATGTAGACATGTTCTGGGAGTTGATCGATGAAATTTTGAACGCAGTCTTGTTCGTATTGATCGGCCTGGAAGTGATCGTTATCGCGTTTTCTCCCGGTTTGGCGGTAAGCGGCTTGATCGCGATAGCAATAACGCTGATTGCGCGATTAGCGACTGTGGGCGTGCCGATTCGATTCCTCGGCAACGTGTTTCGTCTTCCCAGAGGATCGTGGAAGATATTGACATGGGGCGGATTGCGAGGCGGTATATCGGTGGCGCTTGCGCTTTCACTTCCGGCTGGCCCTCATAGAGATATTGTCCTAGCGTTGACGTACATGGTTGTCGTCTTCTCGATCCTAGGCCAGGGCCTGACTATTGAAAAATTGGTGAAAAAATCTTTAGCTAAATAAAATTAGTTCAAAATAAAACGCCGGCAATGCCGGCGTTTTTTCTTACTGCTGCGGATGCCGTTACACCACGATATGGAATTTGTGCGTCGGCGACGTCGTGATTGCAGCCATTCCGCAAACTCCTTACAAGGTTTTGAGCGCGATCCAGGCGATCGCCGCCGCCATCGGCAGGGTAGCGATCCAGGACAGCAAAACATTGCGCAAGGTTTTCCAGTTCAGTGTGTGGCCGCCGGCGCCGACCCCGGCAATCGACCCCACCGACACATGGGTGGTGGAAACCGGTAATCCCAGCTTGCTGGCGCCAAGTACCAGCAGAGCGGTGATCAGGTTGGCCGCCACGCCTTGCGTATGGTCCATGCGGGTGACGCGCCGGCTCATCGTCTCGGCGACGCGCCGTGCAAACATGAGGCCGCCGATCGCCATGACAACGGCGATCAGCAGGATCGATACTTGCGCGTGCAGCATATGGGCCGCGATCAGAAGCGCCGCCAGTTTCGGCGTGTCGTTGACGGCACGCGCAAAACAGATCAATCCGGCAGACCCGATGTGCAGCCGATCGAGTCCTCGCGCGATGGAAAAACGCGCGGCCGGCTGCGCCGCATCGCATACCGCATCTTCGGCAATGACGAGGCGTGGCGCTGCAATACTCGACATGGGAATATTCGTTACCGGCACGAGTTGAGGTTGCGGCGGCAGGATGCACGCACAGTCTTGCGCCGCAGGTCGCAATCGCAGCAGACGGTAGGCAAGAAAACCCAGCAGTGCCGCCACCACGGGGCTAAACAGCAGAGGTAGCAGAAAAGTATTCCACAGCTTGGCGTATTGCACTTCGCCTGGGCTAGCTGCCCATCCGGCGCCGATCAATCCGCCGATCAATGCGTGCGTCGTTGAAATCGGCAATCCGGCACGGGTGGCAATGATGACGGTCAGCGCTGCACCGATGCCGACGCTCATGAGGAAGCTTGGGGCAGTGACGATTGCCTGAGGTAGCAAACCTTTCCCGGAAAATTGTTCTGCCAAACCGCCGGCAAGAGAGAGCGACAGCAGGCTACCGGCCGCCGTGGCGATGGTCGCCAACAGAAGAGCTCTGCGGTAACTCAGCGTCTCCGAACCCCATACGGTGGCGAAGCCTTTGAAGTTGTCGTTCGCGCCATTGCCGAATACCAAGAACAAGCAGATCGGTATCAATAGAAATTCCATGATGTCGCTCCTTGATTCGCTCAGCAGCAAAAGGAGGTGGGGTTGCTTTCTTGGTCGAATGGAATGCCGCCGCCGCAGCCGGCAAACAATCCATAGTGCCGGCTGAAGTCGCCGATGAAGCTGAAATGTTCTTTAAAGCGAGTGTCGTGCAGCATGCGCCACGTGTTGCCGCACACCGGAAACACTTTTCCTGTTTCGATGTCGTGATGCTTGTCGAGCGCAAAGCCATGCGGATGGCCGGGAATGCCGCCGCGGTAAATCACGGCCTGGCCATAGTCTTCGCAAGCGCTTTCCAATCCGTCGAGCTTGAACAAGCGGTAAGTGGCGGAGTAGAAGCGAATGCTGCCGGTTCTCGCGGCCAGCTCCGGGTCGGTGATCGCCAGCGGCCTGTCGGCGACCAGCCGCGGATCGGCGAAACCGTAGCACTGGGACAGAGACAGGAAATCATTCCAGTACAACGCGCCGCCCAAGCACTCGCCGTACAGCACCGAATCATTGCGCACTACTGCCGGCACGCGCCGGTCAGCATAGACGTCGGAAAAATAGAATTCGCCGCCGTCTTTCAACAGCCGATACACACCCTTGAGCACCGCATCCTTGTCCGGCGAGAGATTCACCACGCAATTGGAAACGATCACGTCGAAGCTGCCGGGGTCGAGTCCGAGCTCATCGAGCCGCTCGATGTAGCCATGCAGGAAACGGACATTGTCATAGCCGAACGCATCGCGGTGAAAAGCCTTGTGGCGCTCCGCCACGGCGAGCTGTTCTTCGGTCATGTCCACGCCGATCACCTGGCCTTTGGGGCCGACCAATTGCGCCAGTGCGTACACATCGCGCCCGGAGCCGCAGCCGAGATCGAGTATGCGGCAGCCTTCCAGGAGCGGTGGGCAGACCAGGCCGCAGCCGTAATAGCGCGACAGCACCTCCGGGTGGATGCGCGCCAAAAGCGGCTTGAGCCACTCGGGCACTTGGCTGATATCGCAGCAGGCACTGGTTTTAAGATCGCCGGAATGCTGGAGCGTGCGGCCGTAATATTCTTGAACAATGTCGTGCATGATGAATTCTCCGGAAAATTGCTGAACAGACGGCAGCCGCGCCGATTCCTTACAAGCCGGCGAACATTTATTGCCGCGCCCCGGTTTTCGTTCCTGGCAAGAACTCGATATCGCCATACCAGGCGACGGCGCTTTCCCCTGTGTTGTCGGTATCGGTCGCGAGCGCAACGGCAACCACGTCCGGCGCCTCCTCGCCGAACGCGGCCCGGAAGTCCGCCGCCAGATCACGCGTTTCCGTGACCCATAGTCCGGCCTGAACTGTGCCGCTTTGCAGGACGATCATGCGCGCGCGATCGGTGTAGGTATTCGGCTGGATGGTGCCGACAGGATGCTTGTTATCCCAAATGTAGTTGATGGCCGCGGTAGGGATTTTCTGGCCGTAGAAGGTTTCGGCCAGCCTGAACTTGGCGCGCGTGCCGAACGGCAGCTTCTCCAGCGGATAGTCGAACATGACATAGATGCGCGCGGCATAGTCGTCGCCGGCTTTTTGCGTCATATCGGCTGTTTTCAGCGGCGCGGCTATCTTCCATCGCCAGCGCAAAAGGGGATATTGGCGGATGTCGACCCGTACCGGATAAGTCAAGCCGGACATGGCCTGGTCGGCCTCTGCCTTCAATACCGTGGTGCCGGATTCAGTGGCCAGGCTGTAGCGAGTATCGGCGGCCTTGGGAGCAGGCTTAAGAACAGTCCAACCCCGGATTGCGCTGCCAGGACTCATCTTCGAAAATGCCGGCACTTCCGCTTCAGCCGCCGTCGTTATCACCGGCAGGATCGCCAGTATGCCGGCCGCTATCCTTTGTATATCCATCATTCCAACCACTCCTTGGGTACATGCAGCAAATCGTTGGGCTCATCGACATCGGTCAACGTGGGTATTTCGGCGCTGTCGACGCCGAGCCGGCGCAGGCGCTCACGCGTTTGCGCCATGACATGTCGCGTGCTCCATTCGATGTCTCCGAACAAAGGAGGGATCGGCTCCGACAGACCGACCAGCACATAGCCGCCGTCGGCAGCCGGCCCAAATACCGTCCTATGTGAGCAAAGCAGTTGCGCCGCCTGGCGCAAATAATGCGGGGTAAGTCCAAGCGCATCGGTGCCGATCAACAATGCGTGTCGATGCGCAATCAGGCTTCTTGAGAGCGCACGATGCATGCGCGCGCCGAGATCGCCATCACCCTGCGTCGTCAGTCTGATGCGATGCTCCGCCGCCGCTTGCCGAAACGCCGGATGGTCATCGTTCGGTGCGCAGCACAGCTCGATCGGGCCGATATCAGCCGCAATCGCGGTTTTCAAGGTTTCGTTCAGCATGCGGCCGGCCAGGCGTGCGGCTCCCTCGTCGCCCAGTGCGCTTGCCAATCGCGTCTTCGCAAAACCGGCTACCGGCGCTTTGGCGAATATGATCAATGCGCAGCCGGATATCATCGGTATGCCTTCGCAAGCTTCTCGGGCGATGCGCCGAACCAGTAGCGCAGGCGCAGGTTCCACATCAAAAAGATAGTGCGCCACACGCCATGCTTTTCCCAGCGCCGCCCCGATGTCGTAACGCGCGCACGCAGGCAAAGCGGGAGCGAGCGCCGCTTCAGCTTGCGGGAAATTTCAATGTCTTCCATCAGTGGCTGCGCAGGGAAGCCGCCTACCGCAAAAAATTCTCGCCGCCTGACGAATATCGCCTGGTCGCCGGTGGCGATGCCGGACAAACGCGATCGTAGATTGATCAGGAATGCGACGAGCTTGAGCATGGCGGGGCGACCGGCAATGTGCACGTCGAACCGCCCCCAGGCATGAGGAAATGCTGCCAGCCCGACAAGCAGCATTTCGCATGCTCTCTCCGGCAGCACGGTATCGGCATGCAGGAACAAAAGAATGTCGCCGCGCGACGCTACAGCACCGGCGTTCATCTGATGCGCACGGCCGCATTGTTCGTGAATCACGCAGTCCGCCAGCGGCATGGCGAGATCCGCTGTCCCATCGGTACTGCCGCCGTCGACAACGAGCACTTCCACGCCTTGTTCGCGCATCGGAAGCAGCGACCGTAGTGTGGCTTCGATCGTCGCAGCTTCATTGAGCACGGGTATGATCACCGACAGATGCATGGGACGTTCCTATTTCCGGCGATTCAATTCGTTCTTCGCGGCGCTATAAGAGGAGACGCAAAAGGGAACGAAAAAATTCAATAGGAAGTGGCCAACATGCAGCGCTTTTCCTTCCCAAAGATCGTTGCCTTGATTAATTCCGTTCAGCAGCAGCCCCACCACCAAGGCAATGCGCGCAGATGACACCAAAATGCGCGTCGTCGCCGCGACGCGTATCAGGGAACAGCATCGCGCAGGGAAGCCTGCTGACCGAGTCGTTAATTCCTTCATGCAAGCTCCGCCAGCCGCAAGGCTTCATTGGGGATGACGGCACACGATTCGCCGACGATCTGCTCAATCAGCGGAGCATCGACTTCAGGCTCTAGAGCGCGGGGCGAGCCTTGTCTACCGGTAGGGACAGCTTGCAAGATGCCGCCGGCATCCGGCTCAACGGCAAATTCTCCGCAGCAATTGCGGCAGTAGACGTGGGAGCCAGGAACCTGGCCACGCCTGAATACCAGTGTCGGCCCGCACATGGGACACTGGCGCAAGGGAATGCCGTCATCGCTATGGCCGACGATGTGGTTCAAGATGCCATCGCGTCCCATGGTGACAAATTCCCGCCCCAGTTCAACGTCGAATTGCCGTCCGAGGTGATTTTCAATAATTTTCAATGCATCTTCAATGGGCATACCGCGCCGGTACGGGCGCGAACTCGTCATTGCGTCGAATGCGTCGCAAATGCCGACGATGCGGGCGTCGAGCGGGACATCCTTACCGGGCAAGGCGTGCGGGTAGCCGGTGCCGTCTGGCCGTTCGTGATGCGACAGAATCGCGTCGTGCACGAGGGACGCCAGGGGATGCAGGGCGAGCGCACGCATGCCGATTTCCGGATGAGTGCGAATCACTGCGGTTTCTTCGTCGGATAAAAAGCCTGGTTTGCGCAGGATCGCATCCGGAATGCCGATCTTGCCGAGATCGTGCAAGAAACCTCCCAAGGCGATACGCGCGACTTGCGTATCATCGAGGCCAACGGCGGTAGCGAGAAGACGAGAAAAGCGGGATACCCGCCACAAATGTCCACCGGTGTACGGGTCGCGTGCTTCGACCAGCCATGCCATTACCAGCAGACTTTTCAACATGTCGGAAGTATTGATCATGGAAGGGCTCCTGTTTCGATTGATCTAAGGCAACGCTGAATAAGTTACTGCGCGGCGCAATCCGCGATTTGCGCCGTTCGCTACACTTAATAAGCGTTGCCTAAACAAAATGGCGGGCGAGCGCGCGCTCCGCCAACGCCGCACCGGCATCCGTCTTGAGCGTTTCCTTTCCAAGATATAAATATGTATGTGGCTTGCCCAAGACTGTGCGAGCATCCATGATCGCTTCGACCGGAGTCACGGTTGCTTGCGCCGCATGGTCATGCAAAATACGGTCTATCGTGCGACGCGCCGTTTCGAAGTCCACCAGCCCGGCGAATAAGATAGGCAAGCGTGGCACATGCTGGCGCAGTGCTGCAAACACCGTTTCCGCGCTCTCAGGAATGGGCGAGGACAAGGCGATCGAGATGACCGCGCCTTTCGCGCCGGTGGCAGCCCCGGCGGCAATTTCCGCCAATGCCGAAAGCGGCGACGGCACAAAGCCGGCTCGCAGCAGCAAAGGCTTCATATCGGCCACAATGAAGGGATGAGGCCTTGCCAGCAATACTCTTTTTCCGTTGCTCATTTGCGTTCTCCCTTGTTAATCAATGTAGGCGCCAGGTGTGGTAGCGAGCCACCCACGCGAGCAGCTTTTCCGGCGCATGCGCGCGCTTCCATTCGCCCGCTGCGTACTTGTTTGCTTCCGCCAGCGTCGGGTAGGTGTGGATGGTGCCGAGTATCTTGTTCAGCCCCAGCCCATGCTTCATCGCCAGCACGTATTCCGCGAGCAGGTCGCCGGCATGTTCACCCACGATCGTCACGCCGAGTATCTTGTCCTTGCCCGGCTCGGTGAGCACTTTCACGAAACCGTGCGCGGATTCGTCGGCAATCGCGCGATCCAGATCGGCGATATCGAAACGCGTCGCTTCGTAGGCGATTTGCTTTTCCTTTGCCTCCTGCTCCGACAAGCCGACGCGAGCGACTTCCGGCGCGGTAAAAGTGCACCAGGGGATCACGCGGTAATCGGCGCGAAAGCGCTTGAATCTGCCGAACAGCGCATTGACTGCCGCATACCACGCCTGGTGCGCGGCGGTATGGGTGAATTGATACGGCCCGGCGACATCGCCGCAGGCGTAGATATTCTGGTATAGCGTTTGCAGGTAGGCATCGGTTGCTATGGTCTTGCGATCCGTGAGCGAAATACCCAGCTCTTCCAACCCGTAACCTTCGGTGCGGGCGATGCGGCCGACCGCGCACAGCAGTACATCGAATTCGATCGCTGTCTCACGCGCATCGCCGGTCTTGCGCACGAACAGGCGTTTGATCCCGCCTTCGCGCGCGCAACGCACTGCGTCGTGGCCGGTCAGTATGGTGACGCCATCCGCTGCCAGCGCCTGCTCGACCACTGCGGCCACGTCGGGATCCTCACGCACCACCAAGCGATGCGTTCGTTCGACCTGGGTGACTTCGCTGCCGAAGCGCGCGAAGGCTTGCGCCAGTTCACAGCCGATCGGGCCGCCGCCGAGCACCACCAATCGCTTGGGAAGTTCCTTCAAGGTCCACAAGGTGTCCGAAGTAAGGTAGCCGACATCGTCGAGGCCGGAGATGGGTGGCACCACGGGCCGCGCGCCGGTGGCGATCACGATGGAACGGGTGGTCAGGCGCTTCCCGTCAACCTCGACTTCCCAGGGCGAGACGATCTTCGCTCTTCCCTGGATGACGTCGACGCCCAGCTTCGTATAGCGCTCGACAGAATCGTGCGGCTCGACTGTGCCGATCACGCGATGGATACGCGCCATCACGTCGGCAAAATCGAACGTAACATTGGTCTTTGCAATCCCAAGCGCGCGCGAATTTTTCGCCTGCTTGATGAATTTCGCCGAGCGGATCAGCGCCTTCGAGGGAACGCAGCCGAAATTCAAGCAATCGCCGCCCATCTTATGGCCTTCGATGAGCGTCACTTTGGCCTTGACTGCCGCAGCAATATACGACGTCACCAAGCCTGCGGCGCCGCCGCCGATCACCACCAGGTTGCGGTCAAAACGAGCCGGCTTCTTCCAATTTTTATAGACTTGTTGCGCCTTGATCGTCTCCACCAGCTTTTTGGCAACGAGCGGAAACAGGCCGAGCAACACGAACGAACCGAGCAGGGCCGGCGAGAGGATGCCGCGCAGGCTGTCGATGTGCGCCAGTTGCGTGCCGGCGTTGACGTAGACGATGGTCCCGGCCAGCATGCCGATCTGGCTGACCCAGTAATACGTCCAGGTACGGATCTTGGTCAGCCCCATCAAGAGATTGACCGCGAAAAAGGGAAATGCCGGCACCAGCCGCAATGTGAACAAGTAGAAGGCACCGTCGCGTTCGATACCCGTATCGATTGCGTCGAGCTTCTGACGAAAATGGTCTCTGACCCAGTCGCGCAACAGGTAGCGCGATGCCAGAAATGCGAGGGTAGCCCCGATCGCCGATGCAAACGACACCGCCAAGCTGCCGAGCCACAGCCCGAACAGTGCGCCGCCCGCCAGCGTCATCACTGCCGCGCCGGGAAGCGACAGCGCCGCAACAAAAATATAGAGACCGATAAATAGCGCGACCGCCTGTGTGGGGTGGGCGTGATGGTACGCCTCAAATGTGCGCTGACTGGATTTTAAAAACGCCAAGTCGAGATATTGTCCCAAGTCGAAGAAAAAGAAGGCAGCGACGGCGGCGGCTAGTATGGCTAGGAGAATGAGCTTATTTTTTTTCATTTTTGCGTGCCGGGTGTGAGGATGTCCGCTTACGCCGCCAGCGCGCCGCCGCAACTGCTGCCTTGCCCCGCCGTGCAGCCGTAGCAATGGTCGGCCACGACGATCGGCCGGCCTTCGACCTCGGCCCCGATCAGATCCCGCAAGTGCGGACGGGCGATGCCGCGCAGCTTCGACGGCAAGTGCAGCATCTGGTTGAAGTCGCAGTCGTACAGGTAGCCTTGCCAATCCACGCTGATCAAGGTGCGGCACATCACGGCGTCGAGGTTGGCTGCGCTGAAGTTGTGCTTCAGCAGCCGCATGTAGTCAGCGAACTGGCCTTTCGAGATCAGCATGCTGCCGAAGCGTTGGATCGGCATATTGGCCAGCACATAGAGCCGATTGAAGACGATGCCGAAGCGATCGGCCAGCTCGCGCTTGTAATCGGTTTCCAGCTTCTGCTGGTCCGGTGGCAAGGAGGGACCTTGCGGGTTGTAGACCAGGCTTAACTCCAGCCCGCTGTTCGGTTGGCCGTAACCGGCAGCATTCAAGAGGCGTAGGGCCTCAATGCTTCTTTTGAATACGCCGTCGCCGCGTTGCCGGTCGACGTTTCCTTCAGCGTAGCAGGGCAGGGAAGCGGTGATCTCCACTTGGTGGTTGGCCAAAAACGCCGCCAAGCCCTCATATCCCGGTTCCGACAGAATGGTGAGATTGCAGCGGTCGATCACGCGCACGCCCAGCGTGCATGCTTCACGAACCAGATGGCGGAAATGCGGATTCATTTCGGGTGCACCGCCGGTCAGATCCAGCGTCGTCAGGCGCCGCGTTTTCAACACTTGCAGCACGAGATCGATCGTCTCTTCATCCATCATCTCTTTGCGCGTCGGGCCGGCATTCACATGACAATGCTGACAGGTCTGGTTGCACTTGTAGCCAAGGTTGACTTGCAAGGTATCCAGCGCCTTGCGCCGGATTTCCGGGAAATCGGTGCTCCTTAGCAATGGATAGGTCGCGTGCATGATGTCACTCAAATAGTCGGTTTAAACATTGAACGGAGCGGGCCGCAAATTCTTACAATCGATTGACCAAAAATTTCAATCACGGAGGTTATTGATGCGACGAACCTTGTTTGCCATGCTGCTGTGGATCGTTTCCATCTCCACTTTCGCTGCAGATGCCGGCATCGTTTCCAAGCCAAGTCCTTATTCCGTTGGCGAAACGATGAATCGTCTGGAAACCGTCTTGAAAGAAAAGGGCATCACGATCTTTGCCAAAATCGATCATGCGGGCGAAGCGGCGAAAGCCGGGCTCAAGATGCGCCCCGCCCAGTTGCTTATCTTCGGCAATCCCAAGGCAGGCACGCCGATCATGAATGCCGTACCTTTAACCGCAATCGATTTGCCTCTCAAAGCGCTCGCATGGGAAGATGGCGAAGGCAAGGTCTGGCTCAGCTATAACGATCCCATCTATCTGCAGGAGCGGTTTACATTGCCGGACGGCCTGATGAAGCCGATCATGGGTATCGGTGCCTTGATGGGCGCTGCATTGAAATAGACGCGTGAAGCGCGTTATCGACGCAGCACGGCCAGCCACTGCTTTTGAGCATCGGTCAATGCGTCTTCCGGCGTCAACAGTGCGTATGAAAGCGCGTTGCGTGTATCGGGTTCTTCGGGCGGCAGCGCATCGCGCGTGAGTGTTTGCAACAAATGGCTCATCCTTTCCAGGCTTTGCCGGTACAGCGTGAAAATCGAACAGGCCGTCACATGCCTGGATGGGTCTTCCATCCAACAGTCGTAATCGGTCGCAATACCGATCGTCGCATAGCAGATTTGCGCCTCGCGCGCGAGGAACGCCTCGGGTACGTTCGTCATGCCGACGATATCGCATCCCGCCTGCCGCAGAAAATGACTCTCGGCGCGCGTGCCCAAGCGCGGGCCTTCGATGCAGGCGTACGTGACATCGGTGTGAAGGCGCATGCCAAGTTTATCCGCGTGCGCGCGCACCCATTGGACAAGCTGCCTGCTGACGGGATTGGCGGTGGAAACGTGGGCCGCGATTCCCTCGCCGAAAAAAGTCGACGCCCGGCGCCCCTTGGTCCAGTCGAAATACTGGCCGGGCATCGCTAAGTCGCCCGGCGCGATCTCTTCTCGCAGGCTGCCGACGGCGGAAATGCCGATGATCTGGGTCGCTCCCAGCGATTTAAGCGCGTAAATATTGGCGCGATAATTAACTTCATGCGGCAAGTACTGGTGCTGTACGCCGTGCCGCGCCAGGAACAGTACTTCATGGTCACCCATCATTCCCTTGATGATCGGTGAGGATGGGGAGCCAAACGGCGTGACAACCCCGGTTGCCTCAAGCGTATCCAGTCCGTCGATTTGATAGACGCCGGTGCCGCCGATAATCGCGAGCATATGAATTCCCTTTCATTTAACTTTTCCATTAAACGCGGGAAGCTCGAAATTCTTACAACGGACTTATTCCGACTTGACGTCGCTAACGACGCGTTCGCAGGTTTTCCGTAAAAACCGCATATTATTTTTGAAGTTGGTGCAGCCGGTGCACATCATCAAGTGAAATTTCAGCGACATGCGCTCCTTTACCGATAGCTCGCGATCCATTTGCTGCGACAGTAAATGCGTCGTTTGTTTGCATGACATCATTTTGATTCACCTCCCTCGAACCAGCGCTGCTGCAGGCAGAGCCTCAAGCCCATGCGTGCACGATGCAGTATCACCCAGCAATTGGACGTGGAAATTTCGAGTTCCTTACAGATTTCATGTGCTTCGAGACCCAGGAACTCGCGCATAGTGAATACCCGGGCGGTGACTTCAGGCAGATTGTTCATGCATATGTCGAATATTTCCCAGAACTCGTGATTCTCGAAACTTTGCTCCGGGTCGCCCCAAGGCGATGGCATTTCGCTACGTTGCCAGCGTTCTTTGCCCGTGAAGAGAATGTCGAAGTCCGATTCGTCGCTTGCTTCGTCGATGAGATCAACTCGGTTTTTATTCCAACGGTCGCGCAGCACGTCGACGATTTTATTTTTCAGGATGGTAAACACCCAGGTTTTGACGGATGCCCGCCGCTCGAAACGGTCGCTGGCTGCGATTGCGGACGCCAATGCTTCTTGCACCACATCCTCGGCAATGTCGCGATTGCGGAGTTGTAAGACAGCAAAGCGCACCAGCTCCTTCCTTAACTGACTTAGGGTGGCATCGTCCCACAGAGGAGGATTTTGTCCATTGGAAGAAATATCTGAAACGCCGGTGTTCATGAGCGACGATGATCTTTATTGATAAATGATGCAAGAGAATAACGCTTCACCAAGGGTTTGCCCAGACCATAAATCAACGACCTTGGAAAATTGTTCGGCGGAGAAAAGAGTTTTTCGCGCAGCAGTGTCGAGGCACGATTCGGCTGTAAGAAATTCCTGCCTCAGCCGTCTATTAAAATCGGTCGTTTTCTTTTGCGGCCGGGAATGTCCGCATTATTAAAAATAGTTGTAAGAAACCAAGTCCCTCTTCGTTTATTGGATCAGTCGCCAGAAGATTTTTTCCGGGCTAAGGATATGAATATGACAAACGACAAAGGGAATGGCACGCTGATTGCCGGTGTATTGGCGGCTATCGGCGCATCGGTTTGCTGCGTGGGGCCACTCGTGTTGTTGACATTAGGTATTAGCGGCGCCTGGATCGGTAATCTGACCGCGATGGAGCCATATCGGCCGTTCTTCATCGGCTTGACCTTGCTGTTTCTCGGCCTTTCATTTCGCAAGCTTTATCTGGTGCCGCAGGTATGTGTACCGGAAACGCCATGCGCCGACCCGCTCACGATCAAACGACAGCGACTCATTTTTTGGATCGTCGCGGTACTGCTGCTCGGTCTGCTTGCCGTGCCAACATTGGCGCCATTGTTTTACTAGAGGAGAATCTCATGCGTAAGTTGCTGTTTATCGTACTGGCCGCCTTGCCTTTAACCCTCATGGCAGGTAGTCCCAAAACTGTCACGCTCGATGTGCAGAACATGACATGCGCTTTATGTCCGGTCACGGTCAAAAATTCTTTGGAGAAGGTGGCCGGTGTCCGAAACGTCAAAGTCGATTTCGACAGCAAGACTGCGACCGTCGCATTTGACCCCGACAAGACCAAGCCGGCGGCATTGACCAAGTCAACCACGGAAGCCGGCTATCCTTCGACGATCCGAAAGTAAGGCGAAGATGAGCGCCGCTATCCTGGAGTCTGTTCTGACTTGCCCCTATTGCGGATTCGCCAAGCAGGAAACCATGCCGACGGATGCCTGCCAGTTCTACTATGAATGCAGCAATTGCAAGGCTGTGCTTCGCCCTAAGCCAGGCGACTGTTGCGTGTTCTGTTCTTACGGCACGGTGAAGTGTCCGCCTATTCAGGCAAAACAGGGCTGCTGTGGCGCAAGCAGTTGACGGAACAATGAAGTGAACCCTTCCGCGCCGGTGCAGTAACGGCAGTCTTGGGTGCTGTACATCGTTAACAGTACAATTACCCTCTCATCCATACCCGAGCGCATTGGGGCGCTCATGACAATGGAAATAGCCATACTGTTCGGACTGATTATTCTAAACGGCATTTTTGCCATGTCCGAAATCGCGTTGGTCACTGCTCGCAAAGCGCGCCTGCAAAAGCTGGCCGATGCCGGCGACGGCGCTGCCAAGGCGGCGCTTGAGTTGGGCGACGACCCCAACAAATTTCTCTCCACCATCCAGATCGGCATTACCTCGATCGGTGTATTGAACGGTATTGTCGGTGAGGCCACGCTGGCTGGCCCTTTCGGCGTTTGGCTGAGTAAGCTCGGCATGCCTGCTCCCTATTCAGCTTATCTGGCCACCGGCCTGGTAGTGGTCACCATTACCTATTTCTCCATCGTGGTCGGCGAATTGGTGCCCAAGCGCTTGGGCCAAATCAACCCGGAGCCGCTCGCGCGCTTGGTGGCGCGTCCCATGCTATTGCTGGCAGCGCTGGCAAAGCCTTTCGTGCATTTTCTTTCTGCATCAACCCAGTTGGTGTTGCGCGTGCTGGGCGTCAAGAATGCCGGACGCCAAGCCATGACCGAAGAAGAGTTCCACCTCATGCTGGAAGAAGGGTCGGAAGCCGGCATCATCGAGCACCACGAGCATCAAATGGTGCGCAATGTGTTTCGCCTTGATGAACGCCAAATCGCATCGCTCATGGTGCCGCGCGGCGAGATCGTCTTCTTTGATGCCGACGAAAACCTGGAAGAAAATTTGAAACGCTTCGAGTTGAGCCAGCATTCCCGCTTCCCTGTGGTCAAGGGCGGTTGGGACAATATCCTTGGCGTGGCCAATGCCCGACAAATGCTCGCGCAAACCCTGCGCGGCGAAAAGCCAAGTCTAGCCAAGGATTTACGGCCTGCCGTCTACGTCCCTGAGTCGCTCACCGGAATGGAGCTGCTGGAGGAGTTCAAGAATTCAGGCGTGCAAATGGCTTTTATCGTCGATGAATACGGCGAGGTGCAGGGCATCGTCACCTTGCAAGACGTGATGGAAGCCATTACCGGCGAATTCAAGACACACCGCGCAGAAGATGCCTGGGCAATGCAGCGTGAGGATGGTTCGTGGCTGCTCGACGGCCTGATTCCCATTCCTGAACTGAAGGACCGTCTGGAAATCGATAAAGCGCCGGAAGAGGACCGCGGCCGCTACAATACCTTGAGCGGCATGATGATGCTCCTGCTGGGTAAGATCCCTCAGACGAGCGACCGTTGCGAATGGGCCGACTGGACGTTTGAAATTGTCGACCTGGACGGGTTACGGATCGATAAAGTCCTGGCGACGCGCAAGCCCGAATCAGAAGAGGGCGGTACGATCGCCGCCCCGACTCCGGACCATCCTTAATAAAGCAGCATGCCTGCGTTATACGCTGACACGAAGGCTTGCCAGTCGAACTGAACTTGCTGCACGTAGCTGAAAGCAAACGATACGATTTCCGATTTCAACCCGCTCTTGCTGGTCACGGCATCGGCGACTTGCTTATCGATGCTGTACGGTACCACTGCGCTGTCATAGTCCTGGTCTGCCAGTGCATGTGCAACCGCCAGAGCCTTGCCGATGTGGGTGTCGCCGCCCAGCCAAGCGTAGCCGGTTTGCACGGTCGTATATGCGGAGCCGGGCAGGGTCGCCATATCCTTGAAAAAGATATGGTCGGTGCCGCGGTAAAACTGGAACGGCGACTGTGCCATGGTCGACATCTTCGCGGCCAGTTCCACGCTGTCGGTGGCGGCGAAGCGGTGATTGTAGTTATAGATTTCGCTGGTAACCCAGGACGGACGATCCGTGGCGCCATGGGCGGCCATCGAGATCAGGCAAAGGGCGAGTGTGATGCTACTGCGGAGTCCGGCCATAAATATCTCCCTGATGAGATTTGAATCGAATAATTGTTGTCGCCTTTCAGCGCGTTGCTATTGTTCAGGGAAAATATGACCGGGTTATTAAATAGAATCCTCGCCGGAACGCCTCCCATAAATATGGTATTGATTTTGCAATATTTCCGGAACTATTCTCTCAAATTAACTGCGGTCCGAAAATCTCAGCACAGGTCAACGGTCCCTTTAGCGATTTTTCCGACATCGCCCATTTGCCATCGGATTGCCACATTTCAGACGCCGACCCTTGTTTAATGCAGAATTTGCCGTCACGATAGGACAGGTAATTACAATACTGCACTTCAGGGCCATTAGATTCGTTCCATATGGAGCAAATTTCACCAGAATTGAGTAGTCGCCTGACCACAGCCGTCGAGCGCATGCCGGCTTTTCCGAAGAGCGTGCAGCAGATCCTCCAGCTGACGCGCGATATCAATTGCCCGCCGAAAGCGCTGGTGGCGGTGATCGAGAAAGACCCCGTCATCGCCATCAAGATCCTTAAGATCGTCAATTCCGCTTATTTCAGTCTGCCGTCCAAGATCACATCCATCAACCAGTCGGTGGTCTTCCTTGGCATGAACACGCTGAAGAACTTAGCGCTGAATTTTTCAACCATAGGCATGCTGCCGCAGAAGAATGCCGCCGGCTTCGATATCCAACACTACTTGATGCACTCCTTGCTCACAGCCGGCATTACCCGCATGCTGGTCGAACGATATGCGGATGGCGAGGCCGATATGACCGACGCCTATACGGTAGGCTTGCTGCACAATTTCGGCAAAGTGGTGTTCGCGCAATTCATGCCACAGGAATTTCATCAGGCGTTGGAATTCGCTGCCAACGCCGATCTGCCTTTGCATAAGGCCGAGGAACATGTGATCGGCGCCGACCATGCGCTGGTGGGCGCCATGCTGGCGCAGCGCTGGCAATTTGCACCATCACTGGTCGAGTGCATCGGCGGCCATCATCAGGGCAGCGGCGCTGGCGCCTTGGGCGAGTGCCTGCATGTGGCCGACCTGATCGCCGAGCAATTATGCGACGATGCCGCGGCGGAGCAGGGGAGCGTCACGTCCGACGAGGCGCTGCCTGAACGCTTCGGCGGCGATCTTGCCGGCGTAGCCGCCGGGCTGCGCGGACTGGACAAGATCGCGCAGGACGCGCGCCAATTCTGCCAATCGGAGGCCTTGAAATGAAATTCAGATTCTGGGGCGTGCGCGGTTCCATTCCCGCGCCGGGGCCGCATACGGCACGATACGGCGGTAACACCACCTGCATCGAGGTGCGCACCGATGCCGATACGCTGATCATTCTGGATGGCGGCACGGGTATCTTTCCGTTGGCCCAGTCGCTGCTACGCCAGTTGCCCGTAAGCGCCCATATTTTCATCACGCACAGCCATTGGGACCACATCCAAGGCTTGCCCTTCTTCACGCCGCTGTTCATACCGGGCAACGGCGTGCGGCTATACGGCGCCGCCGATCCGGTGACCGGCGAGGGCGTCGAGCAAGTGATGGCGGTCCAACTGCAATATAGCTTCTTCCCGGTGCGCGAGGCAGAGATGAAGGCCGACATTTCCTACCAGGCCTTGACCATGAGCGAGTCTGTCGAGGTGGAAGACGCGATGGTCACGCCTACCTTGCTGAACCACCCCGTCATCAACCTGGGCTACCGCGTCGCCTGCAATGGGAAGTCGCTCTTCTTCACCGGCGACCATGAGCCCCACTACAACATCTATGAGGAAAGCGACGCGGAATATGCCGAGTACCAGGCATCGATAGACGAAAGGCGCAAGGCGCTGGACGATGCGATGCGCGGCGTCGATGCCTTGATCGTCGATTGCTCCTACACGAAGGAGGAATATCCGGCGAAGAAGGGCTGGGGGCATGGGCATTTCGACTCTGCGATCGCCATGGCGTTGCGGGTGGGCACCAAGCGGCTCTATTGCACGCATCACGAACCGACTCGTAGCGATGACGATCTGGATAAAATCTTTGCCGATGTCATGGCGCGTCATGCGGGACAGCTAGGTGGGCTGCAGGTGTGCTTGGCGCGGGAAGGGTTGGAAGTCGAGCTGTAATGCCTTTGCGTGTAATAACCGGAGCACGCTATGCGGTCGTTCGGCATTACCCTCTCTGAACGTTTGCAGGATTAGTGATACGCTCCTAACGAATGGTTGTTTATCTAGTGATCGAAGGAGTTATCGTGCAACACGATCAGTCGCAACATTCAATAGGCCAACTGGATAAAGTCGAAACAAAAGGGTCTTCGAAACAGGCCGGCAATACGATACTGTGGGGCTTGATCATCTCGATGGTTGGCATCGTTATCTATTTTTTCGTGATGTCCCGCGGTGATCAACAGGCCGATTTGCTGAGTGCCCTCAACGCAAACGGCGCCATCGGTTTGGGCGCAGTAATGATTATTTTCGTAGGTCTGGGACTTTGGTTTGCCGGCAGTATGGAATATTTGGATGCGCTTGGTGATGAAGGACAGCATCCCTGAAAAATTTCGATCTTTTACGCAATTTTTCGAAGATGGTGATTTACGTCGTCGGCGGCGGCGCTGGTAACCTTGTAAATGAAAAAGGCCGGAAATTCCGGCCTTGTTTTTAAGAGAGTTCCAATCGTCGTTCTATTCGCTGAATGCGGTCAAGCATTTTGTCTAATGCGACTTGTAACCGTGCTGCATCCTCGTACTGGTGCACATCACTGCGGCGCAGTTCAACGATCGAAGTGTCCATGCTATGTAAGCGCTGTTTGATGTCGGAAGTATCCGCCTTGACTTCCGCGATTTCGGCGCGGATCGCTTTTAAGTGCTCGATGATGATATTGTCAATTTTTTCGGTCATGGCGATTTCCTTTCTATGGAATAGAGTATATCTACATTTCCGTAGTATCACTACGATACGTAACATTGCAGCGTCAAGCCGTGCCCCGTAGGGGTGGAATATCGCGTCATGGATCGGAGAGGGGAAGAGTAGAGCCCCGCCCTGATGCCGCTGGCTGTAGCGGCCGCCGTCCGGCACGCCAAGCGATTTCCAGGCGGTTCCCACTGCCGGTTCCAGTCAAGGGCTTGGCGATCGCGCCCTTAAGGCCCCACCTACAGACGCGCTTTTAGCTTTTCCCTATATTGCGACCATCGGCCGGCCGCTCCGATCGGCGCTGGTCGACGCACATTTTGGCCTGTCTCGATAGTTTTTCTCAATCCGCCTCCCATAAATATGGGATGCCCGTTTACTCGAGTAAACGATAAATTGCCGTTGTGCAATTAGAATTTTTTCCATGGGAAGAGCTAGGCGCTTCGGATCGGCGGCAGATCCTCAATGAGATTCGTAACGGCTACTGGTTCTTGCGCAACTTGCGTGGCGGTCGCTTCGGCCAGGCGAAGCGCCGTCAGGTGTACCGGCAAATCGCGGACCAAAAAAAACGCCTGCAACTAAGTAATCCTTGAAAAGGAACTGTCAAAGCCGTATGGGTATTGGATACGGGTTGACGAGATGAAACGATTTTATCTGGCAGAGGAAGAACGACGCACCTTGTTTGAAATGGGCATGTGGCATCCGCATCCCCGGG
>JACOUL010000037.1 GCA_016177875.1 Burkholderiales bacterium | reverse complement strand
TTGAAATTCTGTGGAAGCAGGCCAAATATTTCTGGCGCCGCTTCTGTGCATTGGCCGGTCACGAATTGCAGCAGGAAGTCGACGCCTTGATGCAGGGTTTTGGTACAGATTACACAATTGCTTTTCAATGATTACTTAACAATGATGATAAAAGGATCCTCCATGGTGATGAGACAAATTCTGGTGGCCCTTGGCTTGGCTACCGCATCCATTTCCGCTGCTTATGCTCAAGCCGCGCAGTCGTCGGTCGTCAAGATCGGCATGAATTGCACCTATGAAGGCGGTTCGGGCGAGATGGGGGTGAGCGTGCGTGCGGCGCTGCGCATCGCGGTAAAAGAAATCAATGACGTCGGCGGTGTCGGCGGCCGTAAGATCGAATTGGTCGAACGCGACGACAAGGCTAAGCCCGATGTCGGGGTTCAAATAGCCGAAGACTTGGTCAACAAAGAAAAAGTCGTGGCAACGATCGGCTACTGCAATTCGGGCGTCGCCGCTAAAGCGATCGACGTCTACCAGAAAGCCAAAGTTCCTCTCATCATTCCGGTGGCGACCGGTACGGCTATCACCAAGAAATTTGCAGCCGAGCCGGAAAATTATGTGTTCCGAGTGGCGATGCCGGATGAAAAGCAAGTCGAATTCATTTTGAAGGAATTGATCGACAAGCGCGGCCTCTCCAAGATCGCGGTGCTGGCCGATGACACGGGATACGGCGAAGGCGGCTTGAAAGACGTGGTGCGCTTGCTTGAGAAGCGCAGCATGAAGCCGGTTTATATTTCGCGTTTCAAGCTAAACAGTCCGGATTTGTCGGGGCCGCTGAAAGAAGCGCGTGCCGCCGGAACCAATGCGATTTTCGTCTATGCGCTTGGCCCGGATATCGCTACCATTACCAAAGGTAAGCAAGCGATGGGATGGAATGTGCAAGTCGCCGGTGCATGGGGTGTGGGCTTCCGTAATCATATCGACGTTGCCGGCAGCGCTTCCGACGGCGCCATCATGCCGCAGACCTTCATTCAGGACGGCGTTTTGAACGAGCGCGGCACGTCCCTGATTCTGCAATACGTGAAGCAAAACAACGTCAGAAATATTCCTTGCGCGATGTGCGCCGCGCAAGCCTACGATGCCATGTACATCCTGCTGAACGCTTTGTTCCAGGCCAAGGATATGAGTGGTCCGGCGATCAAGGATGCCTTGGAAAACCTCAATCAACGCGTGACCGGCGTCGTCGGCACCTACAATCATCCCTATACCAAGCAGGACCACGAAGCTTTGGATGGTTCGATTCTGGTCTTGGGGCAGGTGAAGAGCGGCGTGGTTAGCTATGCTAATCCGGGCGACTCCAGGCGTTCGATTTTGTCCAGTCGTACCAAGATGCAAGTTAAGCCGGAAGTCGTCAAAACTTCTGCTGCGGCGCCTTCTCCGGCCGCCCCAGCCAAGGCTGCAGCGGCTCCCGCGGCTTCTAAATAAATGTAAAACGCCTGGTTCGCCAGGCGTTTTTGTTTATGTGGCCTTATCCGAAAATTGTGGCGCATCGCGGCGGCGGTTCATTGGCGCCGGAAAATACCTTGGCTGCCATGCGCTGCGGCCTCGCACGCGGTTTTCATGCGGTCGAATTCGATGTGATGCTCGCTCGTGACGGTGTTCCTATCGTCATGCATGATCCCCATCTCGGACGTACAGTTGCCGGCATCGGCAACGTGCCGGATTACACCTCGCAAGAATTGACGGCCATGGATGCCGGCGCCTGGTTCGGTGCCCAATTCACCGGCGAACCGGTGCCGACCTATCGGCAAGTATTCGATTTTTGTGTTGCCAACGGCATGTGGATGAATGTCGAAATCAAGCCTGCAGCGGGTTTTGAAGAAGAGACCGGGCGCGTCGTTGCCGAATTGACGCGGCAATGGTTGCAGGCGGAGAGGATTTCATCGGCGGCGAAGATGCCGCTGTTTTCTTCATTTTCCTTCGAGGCCGTCATGGCGGCAAAGCAGGCCGCTCCCGACGTGCCGCGCGGCTTTTTGGCGGATGTGATTCCCGACGATTGGCAAGCGCGTTTAAGGGCATTAGACGCCGTGGCTTTGCATACCAATCAGAAACACCTTTCCGCGACGGCTGCTTCGGCAGTCAAAGCCGCCGGCTATGGGCTGTTTTGCTACACGGTTAACGATCCGCATCGCGCGCGCGAAATTTTGTCCTGGGGCGTAGACGCTTTTTGCACTGATCGCATCGATTTGATCGGGGCGGATTTTAGTTAGCTTTTTCCTTACCTTTTGTTACAGCGGTTACAGGCTATTGGTCGTCGTAGTCGTATTTTTCGCGTTAAATGAGGCATGGGCAATGTGCTCATGCCAATCGATGAAAGGGAAAAAAATGAAAATCGTGAAATGGATGCCGGCGTTATTGGCGACACTCTTGGCCGTACCGGCTTTTGCGCAAAGCACGGACACGCCTAAGATCGACCAACGTCAAGCCAATCAGCAAAAGCGTATCGACCAGGGCGTGCAATCCGGCGCGTTGACGCAGCAGGAAGCCGCAAATCTGCAGAAGCGCCAGGATAAACTCGCGCAGCACGAGCAAGCCGCCAAGGCGGATGGCGTCGTTACTGCCAAAGAGCGCCACATGCTGAAGCGTGAAGAGGATCGTAACAGCCGGGCCATCTACCGCAAGAAGCACAACGGACGTACGACCCATTAAATTTTTAGTTTGACATGCAAAACCCGCCCTTCGCCGGCGGGTTTTGTTTTTGGGTTTTCCTTACTTTGAAGGCTCAGTGAACCGAGATTAATACCGTATAATCAAAGGTTTGCTGCATTCAGTCTTCATATTGCGAAAACATGAAATCATCCGAAATCCGCAACCAATTTCTCAAGTTTTTCGAATCCAAGGGGCACACCATCGTCGCGTCGAGCCCTGTAGTGCCCGGCGATGATCCGACACTGCTTTTCACCAATGCCGGCATGAATCAGTTCAAGGACGTATTCCTTGGCTTCGATAAGCGGGCTTACACACGCGCTGCGACTTCGCAGAAATGCATACGCGCCGGCGGCAAGCATAACGATTTGGAAAACGTCGGCTATACCGCGCGTCACCACACTTTCTTTGAAATGCTGGGCAACTTCAGCTTCGGCGATTATTTCAAGCGTGACGCCATTACCTATGCCTGGGAATTGTTGACGGAAGTATTCAAACTGCCTAAGGATAAGCTGTGGGTCACCGTCTATGCGGAAGACGACGAAGCTTACGAGATTTGGAACAAGACGGTCGGCGTGCCGGCCGAGCGCATCGTGCGCATCGGCGACAATAAGGGCGCGCGCTACGCGTCGGATAATTTCTGGATGATGGGCGACACCGGTCCTTGCGGTCCTTGCACGGAAATTTTTTACGATCACGGTCCTGAGATTCCGGGTGGTCCGCCGGGATCGCCCGACGAAGACGGCGATCGCTACATCGAAATCTGGAACAACGTGTTCATGCAGTTCAACCGCGACGAAGCGGGCGTGATGCATAAGCTTCCGAAACCCAGCGTCGACACCGGCATGGGCCTGGAGCGCATCACTGCAGTGATGCAGCATGTGCACAGCAATTACGAGATCGACACCTTCGTCAATCTGTTGGCGGCTGCGAAGAAAGCGGTGGATGCCGCCGGCGCCGGCGATTGCGATCAAGATTCGCCTTCGCTGAAAGTGATCGCCGACCATATCCGCGCCTGCACCTTCACCATCGTGGACGGCGTCATTCCAGGCAATGCCGGCCGCGGTTACGTTTTGCGCCGCATTGCGCGCCGTGCCATTCGTCACGGCTACAAGCTGGGTGCACGTAAGCCTTTCTTTCATGCGCTGGTGTCCGCTTTGGCAAAGGAAATGGGCGAAGCCTATCCCGAACTGCGCCAAAACGAACAACGCGCCACCGAAGTTTTGAAGACTGAAGAAGAAGCCTTCTTCCGCACCATCGCCACCGGCATGGAAATTTTAGAGAAAGCCCTTGCCAGCGGCGCACAACAAATCGACGGCGATACCGCTTTCAAACTGCACGACACGTACGGCTTCCCGGTCGATTTGACAGCCGACGTTTGCCGCGAACGCGATGTGACGGTGGATGAAGCGCGCTTTAATCAATTGCTGGACGAGCAGCGTCAGCGTGCGCGTGAAGCCGGCAAGTTCAAGATGGCGCAAGGTTTGGAATACAGCGGCACGCCGACCACTTTCCACGGCTATGACAAGCTGACTCACGATACTGCGAATGTGACCGCGATTTATGTCGACGGCACCTCCGTGCAGGAAGCGAAATCCGGCGACGATGCCGTGGTTGTACTCGACCACACGCCGTTCTACGCGGAAAGCGGCGGCCAAGTGGGCGATACCGGCGAATTGCGTAATGCCGCAGCGCGCTTCTTGGTCGATGACACGCTCAAGATTCAAGCCGACGTGTTCGGTCATCATGGCCGTATTGCCGAGGGCTCGATTAAAGTCGGCGATTCCTTGAATGCCAAGGTCGATGCCGAAAAACGTCTTCGCATCGTTCGCAACCACAGCGCAACGCACTTGATGCACAAGGCGCTGCGCGAAGTGTTGGGCGCTCACGTGCAGCAGAAGGGCTCGCTTGTGAACGCGGAACGCACGCGTTTCGACTTCGCTCACAATGGTCCGATGACAACCGAGCAAATCCGTAAAGTCGAAGCGATCGTCAATGCCGAGATCCTTGCAAATGCCGCGACCCAAGCGCGCGTGATGAAAATCGACGATGCGCAAAAGTCCGGCGCGATGATGCTGTTCGGTGAAAAATACGGCGATGAAGTGCGCGTACTCGATATCGGCACCAGCCGCGAATTGTGCGGCGGCACGCATGTGCAGCGTACCGGTGATATCGGCTTGTTCAAGATTGTGTCGGAGAGCGGTGTTGCCGCCGGCATTCGCCGACTGGAAGCAATTACGGGCGACAATGCGCTCGCCTATCTGCAATCGCTTGAATCGACCGTCAATCAAGTGGCCGGTACGTTGAAGGCCACGCCGGCTGAACTGACGACTCGCATCGGCGGCGTGCTCGATCAAGTGCGTGCGCTCGAGAAAGAACTCGCTGCCGCCAAGGGCAAGCTGGCGTCTGCGCAAGGCGATGAATTGTTGGCGAAGGCGGTGGATGTGAAGGGCATTAAGGTGCTCGCGGCAACGCTGGAAGGCGCCGACGCCAAGGCGCTGCGCGAAACCATGGACAAGCTCAAAGACAAGTTGAAGAGCGCGGCCATCGTGCTGGCAGCGGTTGAGGGCGGCAAAGTACAACTCGCGGCAGGCGTGACTGCCGACAATACCGGCAAGGTCAAGGCGGGCGAACTGGTCAACTTCGTTGCGCAGCAAGTCGGCGGCAAAGGCGGCGGCAAGCCCGACATGGCCATGGCCGGCGGCACCGATCCGAGCGGTTTGTCCAATGCTTTGCAGGGCGTGAGCGGCTGGGTTGCGGAGCGGCTGTAAGCGTCCGAATGACTAGCGAGTTGCGTTACTGTCCAGTGTGTGCGGAGTCCCTGACCGTCGCAATGGTTGGGGACCGCGAACGCCAGGCGTGCCCGACCGGCCACTGGACACATTGGGACAATCCTTTGCCGGTGGTCGCCGCTATCGTTGAGTACGAGGGCGACATCCTGCTGGCACGTAACGCGGCCTGGCCGGAAAAAACTTTTTCCGTCATCACCGGATTTCTGGAGCGCGATGAAACGCCCGAGCAAGGCGTAGCGCGCGAATTGAAAGAAGAGACCAATCTCGATGCGGGGCCGATTGCCTTGATCGGCGTGTATGAGTTCATGCGCAAAAACGAATTGATCCTTGCTTATCATGTCCAAGCAAATGGTGAAATTCGCTTGTCGGAGGAATTGCTCGAATACCGTTTGATCGCGCCGGAAAAAATGCGGCCATGGCGCACAGGAACCGGTTTTGCCATGGCAGATTGGATGCGGTCGCGGGGCTTAGCCGTGGAATTTCTTGAATGGCCTACTTGAAAATAAGAAAGCAGTTCATTGTTGCAACGCACTAAGGGCAAGTGTTTGGGGTAAAATTAATTTATTGTCATTCGTTTCGAAAGTCTCACGATGGAATTTGACAAGGAACTCGATGCGCGCGGATTGAATTGTCCGCTGCCGATCCTCAAAACCAAGAAAGCTTTATCCGAGATGGGTAACGGCGATGTATTGCGCGTGATTGCTACTGATCCAGGATCGGTGCGCGACTTCATTGCATTTGCGCGTCAAACCGGCAATGAATTGTTGTCCCATACAGAGCAGGGGAAAGAATTTGTTTTTTTGATGCGTCGGCGGATATTTCCCTAAGAGGATGCGCTGCGATATCGATAAACAAAAATCCCGGCTATTCGATTTTTGCGAATTGCCGGGAAATTTTTTCGCCTAATAAAAGAACGATCGTGCTAAAATTCCTTCGCATGGCCGCTTCTCTCTTATAATTTGCTGGATTTACGTATACGTCAATTCGACTTTTTCAAAGGCAAACTCATGAAAATTCTGGTTCCGGTCAAACGCGTGGTCGACTTTAACGTCAAGGTGCGCGTCAAGTCAGACAACACAGGCGTGGACGTGGCGAACGTGAAAATGTCGATGAACCCCTTCGACGAAATCGCGGTAGAAGAGGCGACACGCTTAAAGGAAGCCGGCAAGGCGACCGAAATCGTTGCCGTATCCTGCGGCGTGGCGCAGTGCCAGGAAACCTTGCGTACTGCGATGGCGATCGGCGCCGATCGCGGCATCTTGGTTGAGGCCGATGCCGAACTGCAGCCGCTGGCCGTGGCCAAACTCTTGAAAGCCTTGGCCGACAAAGAACAACCGCAACTGATCATCCTCGGTAAGCAAGCGATCGATGACGACTGCAACCAAACCGGACAGATGCTGGCTGCATTGTTGGGCTGGCCGCAAGCTACTTTTGCTTCCAAAGTAGTGATCGAGGACGGCAAAGCTGTGGTCACGCGTGAAGTAGACGGCGGCTTGGAAACCGTGTCGATCGCACTGCCGGCGGTGGTCACCACCGACCTGCGTTTGAATGAGCCGCGCTACGTTACGCTGCCGAATATCATGAAGGCCAAAAAGAAGCAGCTCGATGTGGTGAGGCCGGCTGACTTGGGCGTCGATGTGACGCCGCGTCTGAAGACCGTGAAAGTCGTCGAGCCTGCAAAGCGCTCTGCAGGCGTGATCGTACCCGATGTTCCTACACTGGTCGCGAAACTGAAGAACGAAGCAAAAGTCATTTAGTAAATATGCTGAGGACAGAGTACCGCTGACGCTTAACTCAGTCCCGCAATACAGAACGAACAGAGGAAAACAACATCATGACCGCACTCGTCATTGCCGAACACGATAACGCTTCCTTGAAAGGAAGCACCCTGAATGCCATTACCGCTGCCGCGCAATGCGGCGGTGATGTGCATGTTTTGATCGCCGGCCACAATTGCGGCGCCGCTGCCGAAGCTGCGTCGAAGATAGCCGGTGTCGCCAAGGTGCTGGTTGCCGAAGCGGCTTATTTTGCCGATGGTCTGGCGGAGAACGTCGCCGAGCAAGCCTTAGCGCTTGCCGGTGGCTATTCGCATATCTTGGCGCCGGCGACTGCCTACGGAAAAAACATTCTGCCGCGCGTAGCGGCACGTTTGGATGTCGCGCAGATTTCGGAAATTACCAAGGTCGATGCTCCCGATACGTTCGAGCGACCCATCTATGCCGGCAATGCGATTGCCACGGTCCAGTCGTCCGATTCCGTCAAGGTCATCACCGTACGTACCACCGGCTTTGATGCGGCCGCTTCCGGTGGATCGGCCGCAATCGAAAAAGTCGCCCCTGCTTCCGAAGTCGGCAAGTCTGCTTTTGTATCACGCGAGGTGGCGAAGTCAGACCGTCCTGAGCTTACTGCCGCCAAGATTATCGTCTCCGGTGGCCGCGGCATGGGCTCCGCCGAAAATTTCAAGGTGCTGGAGCCGCTGGCAGACAAGCTGGGCGCAGCCATGGGTGCATCGCGCGCAGCAGTCGACGCCGGCTTCGTGCCGAACGATTGGCAAGTGGGGCAGACCGGCAAAATCGTCGCGCCTCAGTTGTATATCGCCGTCGGCATTTCCGGTGCGATTCAGCATTTGGCAGGCATGAAGGATTCCAAGACTATTGTTGCCGTCAACAAGGATCCTGAGGCGCCGATTTTCTCAGTGGCGGACTACGGCATCGTCGGCGATTTATTTGAAATCGTGCCGGAGCTTGTGAAGGAACTGGGCTAATAAAATACAAAATGTGCGGATCATCTGGTCCGCACAATTTTTTGGAGACAATGATGAGCTACAGCGCCCCCTTGAAGGATATGCAATTCGTGTTGAACGAATTGGCTGGCCTTGCCGAAATCAATGCCCTGCCCGGCTGCGAAGATGCGGCGCCGGAAACAGTCGAGGCGGTGCTGGAAGAAAACGCCAAATTCTGCGGCGAAGTGATTGCTCCGCTCAACATCACGGGCGACCGTGAGCCGAGCGCGTGGCATGACGGCAAGGTCACGGCCACCAAGGGATTCAAAGAGGCGTTTAAAGCATTTGTTGAAGCCGGTTGGCAGGGCGTTCAACACCCGGTGGAATTCGGCGGCCAAGGTTTGCCGAAACTGGTGGCGACTCCTTGCATCGAAATGCTCAACTCGGCGAACCTGTCTTTCGCTTTGTGTCCGCTATTGACCGATGGTGCAATCGAAGCTTTGATGACGGCGGGGACCAAAGAGCAGCAACAAACTTATATCGCCAATTTCATTTCCGGTAAGTGGACCGGGACCATGAACTTGACCGAACCGCAAGCGGGTTCCGACCTTGCGCTGGTTCGTACGCGTGCGGTGCCGCAAGGCGATGGCACTTATAAAATTTTCGGCACTAAAATTTTCATCACCTATGGTGAGCACGACATGGCTGAGAATATCGTGCACCTGGTGTTGGGGCGTACACCGGATGCGCCGGAAGGCGTCAAAGGCATCTCTCTTTTTATCGTGCCGAAGTTTTTGGTCGATGCCGATGGATCGTTGGGCGCGCGTAACGACGTGCACTGCGTATCGATTGAACACAAGCTGGGCATCAAGGCGAGTCCGACGGCCGTATTGCAATTCGGCGATCATGGCGGTGCGGTCGGCACTTTGGTCGGCGAAGAAAATCGCGGCCTCGAATATATGTTCATCATGATGAACGCTGCGCGTTTTGCGGTTGGCATGCAGGGTATCGCAGTGGCGGAGCGCGCTTACCAAAAGGCTGCGCAATATGCGAAGGAGCGTATTCAATCGCGTGACCTCGCAGGTTCGCCCGGACCGGTAGCGATCATCCGCCAGCCCGACGTACGGCGCATGCTGATGTCGATGCGCGCGCAAACCGAAGCTGCACGCGCCTTGGCTTACGTGACGGCCGGCGCGCTCGATCTTGCGCATCATCATCCCGACGAAGCCGAGCGTAAGGCTAACCATGCTTTTTACGAATACATGGTGCCCATCGTCAAAGGATGGTCGACTGAAATTTCAGTCGATGTGGCGTCAACCGGCGTTCAAGTGCACGGCGGCATGGGGTTTATCGAAGAAACCGGCGCAGCGCAATATTATCGCGACGCGCGCATCTTGCCGATCTATGAAGGCACGACGGCGATTCAAGCAAACGATTTGGTCGGCCGCAAGACAGCACGCGATGGCGGCGTCGTCGCCAAGAGCATCATCGCAGAAGTTCGCAAGGTAATGGATCAGCTGGGCGCTTCTGCTTTGCCGGAGTCCGCAGCCATACGCAAACAACTTGTCGCTGGCACAAACGCGCTTGAAGAGGTCGTGAACTATGTGGCCGGCAACATGAAGACCGATATCAAAGGTGTGTTTGCCGGCAGCGTTTTGTATCTCAAACTTGCCGGAATCGTATTGGGCGGATGGCAAATGGCGCGTGCTGCGCTTGTCGCTGAGAAAAAATTGAAAGCCGGTGAAGGGGATGCCTCTTTTTATCGGGCAAAAATCGGCACGGCGCGTTTCTTTGCCGAGCACATTCTTTCGCAAGCCCCCGGTTTGCGTGCGGCGATTGTCGAGGGAAGTCCGGGTGTGTTCGCGCTCGATGACGAACAGTTTTAGCGGGAATTCCGCGTGAATAAAAGGCAGCCTTTGGCTGCCTTTTATTCTTCTGATCTAGATCAAACCAGTCTTTCCCCTCAGAGACGTTTTTGCGGTTGCGTGACCTACACTGAATTTAACGCTTTTCGGGTAGGGCCGATCATGAGACATCGGATGTTGGTGATTCTGCGTCTAGCGACGCTATTGATTGCGTCAATTTCCATATCGGCATGGAGCGCGGAACTTACCTCATCCGAAGTGACGGCAATACAAAAAACTGTGCGCCAGCAAATCGATGCGCTGGCTAATGATGACGCATTAGGCGCATTTGCGTTAACTTCCACGGATACGCGCACGAGGATCGGGACACCGGACGATTTTCTTCGACTCATCAAGGAAGAATACGATCCGGTGTACCGTCATCGGCTTGCGCTTTATTCTCCTCCGCAAATAGTCAATGGAAAAACCTATCAACTTGTGCGCTTAACCGATTTAGATAGTCGCGTGTGGATTGCCATTTACCTGCTGGACCGCGACGAAGTCGGCGACTGGAAAATCGAAGGTTGTCAGCTCGTAGAAACGACGACTGTCGCCGTTTAAGATTCTGCACATTCTCTCAATTCATTTCATTTTTAGGAGACGAACATGACCCGCAAATATATCGATTGCCGCGAATTTCCCAGCGAGATGAATTGTTCGGTAGCGATTGTTGCCGACTCCGATCAAGAGTTATTGGAGGCAGCCGTTCAACACGCCGTTTCTGTCCATGGCCACGAAGATACATCGGAGTTGCGCCAGCAAATCCAGCAAGGCTTCAAGGAAGGTTCACCGCCGGAAGAAGCGCCCATGATGGGTGGTTCGCAAAGTCAGCAGGGGCAGTCGACGCGCCCTAACGCTTAACCGTACGCACCCCCGGTAAACAGCAAATCCAGGGTGCGGGCAAGGACGGCAATGAGCGCAACCGCGCCGCAGCCGGTGATCAGCACGAGCAAGACCGCAAGCGGCCAGCCTGATGCCGAGGCTTTGCCGCTTTCAATATTGTGGCTTCGATCCCAGCGTTCATCGGGAGTCAGTCCAATCACCAGGGCTTCGATTAGCGCAGCCAAGAAGGAAATTACCAGGGGGCTTGCCGTAAATAGCAGCGGCTGCCCGAACCAGAGGCGAATGGCTAACCCTGAAAGGGGCAAACTGGCCAAATGCAGCCAGCCCCAGCGATCCTTCCATCCGTGCAGATAAAACCGATGCAGGCCGACAGCACCCCCGATAGCGGCGAGAAAGGTGGCTAAGACTTTATTTTTGTGCGGCTTCATGAATGAGCGGTGAAACAGAAAAGAGGCATTGTAATGCGCAGCTTTCAAGGGAAGAAATGATTTCCTTATTGCAATTATTTTGCTTTGGATAGCCTGAGGGGCGATCAGGTTGTTTGTCAAGCCTAGATTGGCTATAATCTATGGCTTTTTCCGTCTCCGAACACTTATTGGAATTATCATGGTCGTTATTCGTTTAGCTCGTGGCGGCGCCAAGAAGCGCCCCTTTTTCAACATCGTTGCAACCGATTCTCGTAGTCGTCGCGATGGTCGCTTCATTGAGCGCATCGGTTATTACAATCCGCTGGCTGCTGACAATGAGCAGGCTTTCCGCGTTGCGGAAGACCGCCTGACCTACTGGCAAGGCGTGGGCGCACAATTGTCGCCGACGGTTGCTCGCCTGGTTCGCGAAGGCAGCAAGAAGGCAGCCGCTTAAAGTATTGCGGGAAAGAGTTGAGCGAAGCGGTACTCTGTCCCCAACTGATTAGATATGATTCGCAAGACCGCTTCCGGGGTAGTAATCCCGGATGATCTCGTGCTGGTCGGGCATATCACCGGCGCTTACGGCATACACGGCTGGGTCAGAATCAAGCCGTACGCGACGGACGCCGGGGCGCTGCTGTATGCCAAGACCTGGTGGCTGGATAAACCTGAGTTGCGTGACGTCGCGGTTATGCAAGCAAAGGATCATAGCGGCGATACGGTGGCGCAACTGATGGGTGTGGCCGATCGAAATGCCGCCGAAGCGCTTAAGGGTACAACCGTTCAGATTGCACGCAGCCGCTTCCCGGCATTGGCCGACGGCGAATTTTACTGGGTTGATCTGATTGGTCTCGCGGTAGAAAACCTGCAAGGTGAAATGCTTGGGCAGGTGAAGGATTTAATGGACAACGGCGCGCATCCGATATTGCGCGTGGCGCCGGAAGGTTCGGATGAGAAAGCGCCGGAGATGTTGATTCCGTTTGTTGAGCACTTCGTGAAAACGATCGATCAGCAAGCAAAAAGAATCACAGTCGACTGGGGTAAGGATTACTAGGCGGCGAAGCCGAGGAGGGGCGGGATGCAATTTGATGTCGTCACGCTCTTTCCGGAAATGTTCGCCGCGATTACGCAGTCGGGAATTACCCGGCGCGCGTTTGAGCAGGGTAGATGCGGCATAGCGTTATGGAATCCGCGCGATTTCACGGCAGATAACTACCGCACCGTCGACGACAGGCCGTATGGTGGCGGGCCGGGCATGGTGATGTTGGCCAAACCCCTGAATGCGGCGATTACGGCGGCAAAGACGCGGCAGCAAGAAGTAGGCTTGCCGGCGCCGCGCGTGATTTACCTGTCGCCGCAAGGTCGGCAGTTGACTCATAAGCGCGTGATGGAATTAACGACTGAACCTGGGCTGGTGCTTTTGTGCGGTCGATATGAAGCGGTTGACCAGCGTTTGCTGGATTGCTGCGTGGATGAAGAAATCAGCGTGGGCGATTTCGTATTGTCCGGCGGTGAATTGCCGGCGATGGCGCTGATGGACGCGGTGATTCGGCAATTGCCGGGCGTGTTGGGCGACGATGCTTCTGCAGTGCAGGACAGCTTTGTGAATGGTTTGCTCGATTGTCCGCATTACACCCGGCCGGAAGTGTACGAAGGTGTGGCAGTGCCGCCGGTGTTAATGGGCGGTCACCACGCCGAGATAGAAAAATGGCGGCGCGAAAAGGCGCTGGAAGCAACCGCGAAGAAGCGGCCGGATTTGATTGAAATGGCGCGGGCAGCGGGATTGCTATCGACCGCCGACGAAAAATTTTTAAGTAGTTTGATGTAGCAACGGTGTGGTAACTAAGCGCGGAATCTTCCGCATGTATTAACCCCATCCTCTACCGGGCAAGGCGTGAGCCGTAAATTGCAGCGCCGGCAAGATGGTTTCAGGAGCTAAAAATGGATTTGATCCAGCAACTCGAGCAAGACGAGATTAAACGTCTCGGCAAGAACATCCCCGATTTCGCCCCAGGCGATACCGTGGTCGTCAGCGTCAACGTGGTTGAAGGCACGCGCAAGCGCGCTCAGGCTTACGAAGGTGTGGTCATTGCACGCCGCAATCGCGGTTTGAACTCCAACTTCATCGTCCGCAAGATTTCTTCCGGCGAAGGCGTTGAGCGTACTTTCCAGCTGTATTCCCCGCTGATCGCTTCGATCGAAGTCAAGCGTCGCGGTGATGTACGTCGCGCCAAGCTGTACTACTTGCGTGAGCGTTCCGGTAAGTCGGCGCGTATTCGCGAAAAACTGCCGAACCGCCGCGCAGCGGTTGGCGCCGAAGCGTAATCGGCCTGCCGTAGAAAAAAGGGCGCCGTTCCAGGCTGTGTAAAAAGTCTGAGAATTGGCTGATGATGAAACGCCCCGCGCAAGTGGGGCGTTTTGTTTTGAGGCGGCAGGTTAAAAAATGCTCTCAGGCCTGCAGCACCTGTCTCATCCAGCCGCTTCCTTTCATGTTGA
>JACOUL010000035.1 GCA_016177875.1 Burkholderiales bacterium | reverse complement strand
TCCGACTGAAAAATCGACTCTCGGAACTTTTGTGCATAGGATGTCAACAGAGCCAAACCAGTTCTAGGGCGTGTTAACACTAACGGAGGGCCTCGACGATTAAAGCGAAGTTGAGGAACGAGAGAAAGACAACGTCGAGTTTATCGAAGCGGGAGAAGATGCGGCGGAAGCCTTTGAGTCGGCGGAAGAGCCGCTCGATCTCATTGCGCTTGCGGTACATAGCCTTGTCGTACAGCCACGGCTGCCGGCGATTGTGGCGGGGAGGAATCACCGGGAGGTAGCCGAAATCCAGAGCCAGTTGGAGCGTTGTGTTGTCCTCGTAGGCTTGGTCCAGGATGAGATACAACGGGGCGGGCAGCGGTCCGATGCCGCCCAGCAGTTCGCGGCCTTCGACCGCGTCGGAGGCTTGGCCCGGCGAAAGAGCAAATGTTATGGCCGTTCGAGCATCTGCGGCAACCAGATGAATCTTGGTGGTCCATCCGCCGCGGGATTTTCCGATGGCCTGCGGTCCGTTTTTTTTAACGCGCCCATGCCATCGGGATGCACCTTGACGGTGGTCGAGTCCAGTTTCACGGCCTCGATCCGAATGTGCACGATCTGCTCGCGCTGCAACTGTTCAAAGACGCGATCCAACACGCCGTTCTTGGACCAGCGATTCATGCGCGTGTAGATAGTGTGCCAGTTGCCAAAGCGCCTGGGCAGGCCGCGCCACTTGCAGCCCTGCTCGGCGACGTACAAGATCGCATTGAGAATTTGTAGGTTGCTAATTGTGACGTTGCCTCGCTGGCGAGGCAGGCTTGGTGCGATGCGGAGGTACTGTGCTTCGGTGATCTCCATATACCGAAGCATACCACAAAATTCAAAATAGTGTTAACACGCCCTAGACCATTTTCGGAGTTACTGTAGAGTAGCGCCGCCATCCTGGCGGCAATCGGGGCCAGCGAGACGCTGGCGCTACACGGAACCTGCCCCTATACACCGACATTGAAAATGGTCTAGCCACGCCCCTCGGCTCTTCAAAACGTTTGAGCCCCGTGGCTGAGAAAATAGACGGCACCAAAGTTACCGATTCTTTTTAAAAAGTCAAGCTCTTTTTAAATTGTTCCT
>JACOUL010000034.1 GCA_016177875.1 Burkholderiales bacterium | reverse complement strand
GTCGTGGAGCGTTCATTTGCTTGGCTGGAGAAATGCAGAAGACTTTGGAAAAACTGCGAGCGCAAGCTCGAAACCAGCTTGCAGTTCGTTATCCTGGCTTTCTTGGCATTATTGTTGCGAAGATACTGATCAGGTTCTTAGATGTTAGAAGCGCCTATTCGGCGGAGACAGTCTTGCCGGGCGGCGGCGCCGCCGGTTTTTTCCGGGCCTCGGCCAATAGGCTGGCGCAAGGGCTTTCTTCATTCGGGCCGGGATTGATCAATGCCAATAGCGCCGCCAAAGGAGACGCTACCGTGCCCAAGGCAATGGCCGCCCCGGCCTTGGCGGCAACCACCCCCTTGTCGATGCCCGCATCGGGATGCTTAAATGTGCCGCGCACGTAGAGCGGCGAACGTAACGAGAGCATGCGAACGCCTTTGCTCTCCGGGTAAATGGTCAATCCCATTTCCTCTTTCGCCAGGCTGACGTCGCCGGTGATATTGATGAATGCCGCATCGGTATCGACCACAAAAGTACGTACGTGCATCAAGCCGTCTTTGACGCCGAAATCGCTCGCCATGCAATTCAATTGCACTTGCCGGTCGCCGAATAACTTAGTGACGACGATACTGCCGATATTCAATCCCATCGCCTCCAAAATGAATTTGCTGACGGTGCCTTGGCTGATGAAGGCTTTTAGTTCGCCGTTGGCCGATCCCGCTAATGCGGCGAGGGAATTACCCGTCGCGCTGAGCTGCGCATCGCCATGCACTTGCCCGATACTCGCCTTCATCTGTTGGACCGCGGGGAACAGCTGATTCAGCTTCAAGCCGCGTGCGGTAATTTTCATTTTCGCCTTGGCCGCCTTGGCCTTGCCGTCAATCGTGAGATCGGTCGTAAAGCGCCCGCCGGCGACACCGAAATTCAAGGGCGATAAAATCAACACACCGTTTTGTAAGCCAATGTTCGTGTGCAGATTGTCGATCGGCAGGCTTTCGCTGCGCACGATTTTGTTGCCGGTGAATTCGACTTGCGCGTCGATTTTGTCCCAGCGTTCGGTGCGAAACGGGGCGACCGGCAGTACCTTGTCGGGCGGCTGTTTGGGGGCATCGGTGCGTTTCCTTCGCTCTTGGTCGGCATCGCCGCCGACCAAGGTACCTAAGTCTTGGAGGTACAAAGCGTTCGATGTGACTTTGCCGCGCAAAAGCGGACGCGGTTGGCGGCGCAAGTATTCAAGCGTGCCGCCGATATCGCTGGAACCGACAATGCCTTTGAAATTCTCATAGCGCAAATGAACATTATCCGGCGCGATCGTTCCCACCACGCGCCCTTCCGTAGAAAACTTCGGCGTCTCCGGTAAAACAAGGCCGCTCAAAGGAAAGAGTTGGGCCATGCTGGCGCCGATAATTTTTAAATGGATGTCGAGTGCGCTCAAATGCTGCGGATCGGTCAGCGTACCTTTAGCGGTGACCACCGTCTCCCCTGCTTTCAATTCCGCTTCCACCGGATATTTCACGTCATGGCCGCGCAGGGCAAGCAATGCCCCGGCCTTGCCGCTGCCGCTGACCGGATCGTCATTCAATTTGCCTTTGATTTTCCAGGTGAGACTGCCGTCGTCGAGCGTGTCGATGCGCGTGGTGATATCGGCTTTTTTCACGGGATCGACCAAGCGCACCGTGCCTCGGGTAATGATTAAGTTGCGCAAATCGAGCTGCCATTCGGATGGCGTTTCGCTTTTTTTGAAGTCCCAATTGTTTTGCCCTTCTTTCCCCATCTCCAAATTAAGATCGGGCTCGGTCAGCACCAGCTTGGAAACGCTTACCGTCTTGCTAAAGAGCGAAAACGGGTTCAAGGTGAAATCCACTTGCGGCATGCTCGCCATGGTGGGTCCGGTGCTGGCCCAATCAGGATTGCCCAATACGAGCTTATGCGCGCGCAAATGCGGCCAAGGGAAGGGGCGGCGCCAGTCGTCTAGCGGCGTGGTCGGTTTCTTCCAGGTGAATAGTAAATCGCCGTTGATCGCGAACGAACGGCCGGTCGCATCCGCTACGCGTTTGGCAATCCAGGGTTTGGCGAAATTCCAGTTGATAAGGGTGGCCAACAGCGGGGCGATAAGGAGCAAGGCAATCAAACCGATTGCGATTCCCAGCCCAATTTTTTTGCCGCGCTTCATGTTATTGCGACCATGAAAAGCGCGCAGAGTTCTTTTAAAGAATTATTCGGCTTAATTTTTCTCAAGCCGCATTGCTAAGCATGACGCGGAAATACAAATAATTTTCGCGTCATGCCATTTCTTACTTAAGCAATCCTTCCGCGACCAATGCCGCCTTTACTGCCGGCCGCTCGGCGATACGTAGCCGGTAGGCGGCAAGCTTAGGCCATTTCGCCAAATCGATACCGACAAGGCCGCTCCAACCGGTCACGACGAAGAGATAAGCATCGGCAATGGTAAAGCCGGAAGGCATGATGTAATCCTGCTTGGCTAAATGCTGTTCCAAGTAATCAAAGCGTTGGCCCAGCTTGTTACGCAAAATCGTTTTCGCCTCGGCCGGCATCTCGGCATTGAACAAGGGTGAATAACCCTTATGGATTTCCGAAGTGACGAAGTTCAGCCAGGACTGCAATTGATAGCGTTCCAGGGTGCCGTTGGCCGGCGCCAGTTTGGCATTCGGCCGTTTGTCGGCAATGTATTGCATGATCGCCACGCCTTCGGTCAGCACCAGGCCCGGCTCGATTTCCAAGGCAGGAACATAGCCAAGCGGGTTGATCGCCAAGTAATCTGCGCCGGTTTCCGTCTTCTTGGTTTTGCCGTCGACTTTTTCGAGCGTGAAATTAATATCGGCCTCGCGCAAGACGATATGCGGCGCTTGCGAGCATACGCCCGGCATGTAATAGAGTTTCATGATGCTTTCCCTTGTAAATGTTATTGATGCAGGGATAATGTAGGTCTGCACACATACAATGAAAATAGGCATTTATGAAATCAAACTATGCAAAAACGCAATCAAAGCTCAATTTCGCCGATTTGGAGCTGGTGCTGGCATTGGTTCGCGGCGGCACCTTGGCTGGGGCGGCAGAGCGTTTGAAGTTGGATACCTCCACCGTGTTCCGCTCGATTAAACGCGTCGAAAAAAACTTAAATGAACGCTTATTCGAGCGCGGCAAGCAAGGGTATTTGCCGAGCGAATTGGCGCAGGAATTGGCTGCCTATGCCGAGCGCATCGAATCTCAATTGAATGAAGCGCGCGAAAAAGTCTTCCATAATTGCGACGAGCCTTCCGGCGTGTTGCGCATCACGACGACGGAAAGCGTGTTGCACGGTTTGCTGTTGCCGGTGCTGAAGAAATTCGGCGCCGCCTACCCGCTGATTCATTTGGAGCTGATCGCCACCAACGCACTCGCCAACTTGAGCCAGCGTGAAGCTGATGTCGCGGTGCGCGCCACCAAAAAACCGCCTGAAAATTTAGTGGGTTTAAAACTCGGCAGCGTGCAAAACGCCGTGTACGCGCATCGCTCGCTGCTGCCGGCAAACAAACGCCGGCCCACTCTCGCGGAAATGGATTGGATTGCCTTGGACGATACTTTGCAAAATCATCCCTCATACAAATGGTGGCAGCAGCGTTTTCCAAAGACGACGGCGAAGTACCGATGCAATAGCGTGATGTCCGCCGCGGGCGCAATCGTGAATGGCTTAGGCGTCGGCGTCGCGCCTTGCTTTTTAATGGACAGCCATCCGGATTTGGTGAATCTCGAAGGACCGCTGGAAGAGTTGAGAACGGATTTGTGGATCCTGGCGCATCCCGATATCCGGCATTTGCAGCGGGTGAAGCTGCTGTTTGATTTTTTAAGAGAGAACGTAAAGCTCTAATTCGGCGTAAGTCCAAACATCGCCATGCCATTGCGGTAAGCGATTTTTTCTGCCGTCTCGCGCGGCAAGCTCGACAGCATGCGTCGATAAAACGCGGCGATATCCGGTACTTCCGCCCAGCGCGGCGTGACCCAGGTATCGGTGCCGACGACGAAGCGGTCGGGATACTTCAGGAATAATTTGCGCCAGCGCAGATTGAGTTGGCCATCTTGCTCCAAGTCGCCTCGGTAAGACAGTTCGCCAACCAAAGTCGGATATTTGTCGAACAAGGCTTCCACCTTATCGAGCGAGGTGCTCATGCCGGTGTGTGCCCAAATCATTTTCACGCCGGGCGCATGTTTGAAGAGCCGTTCGACCGCATCTTCATCGGAATGCGCATGCAGCCACAGATCGCGTGCCTTCGCCAGGCGCGCGATCTTCACTACCAGTGGCGATTCGGCATCCTTGCCGAACAAATGAAATTCGCCGATGCCGCGATAAATGCCGCGCGTTAATTCAGTTTCGATCAGGGATTCGATCGCCGTGCTTGCAAACCAATCGTACCGGTCCGGCTGCACGCGATAAGGCCGCAGGAAAGGCACGATGCGCATGTCTTTCGGCTCTTGCGCGATGAGATCCAGCGTGCCTTGATTGGGACGGCTGGTGGCGATCACGCCGCGTATGCCGAGCTCGCGCCAGAGAGCGACGACTCGCGGCGGCGAGATGGTGGCGCGCGCTTCGGCGTTGTAGTGCATGTGGGCGTCGAAGAGGGGAATTTGTTCGCTACTTGCCGAAAATGCTAGACGAGTCTGCAGAACCAGAACGGCGAATAGGAGGTAGTGAAGGGTTTTCATGGCCTGTCTTTTTACGCAAAAAATTTGAGAATAAGGCGCAGTATTTCCATGAAAACGCGTTGATGATTTTTCTTCAAGCCGTCCAACGCTTATTCAGTTTTTTTGTATTGTTTGCGATTGATTGCTGTAGACGATGGAGCATGGTCTTTTCCGTTCCACTTTGCGCTACTGACGATAGTTCCTCAGTTACGCTCACAATTTTGTCAAGCAGGTTTTCAGCGATTCTCGCGGCAATATTGAATACGTATTTCTTTTTAAAGCCTAGTTGCTCTGCCGTCGATTCAATATGGGCCGCCTGCATTTTCCACGGATTGAATTCTCCACCTATGCTAAAGGCGAAATTCTTCGACAGCCCGGCATACATGGTAGTCGACATTAGATCGTAGAAAGGGGCTAGGCGGGGGCCTTCGTTGGTGGTGTATAAGACAGCAAGGTTCTTTGCATGGCTGTCGTTATTACCGACATACAAGTTAAAAAATATCCATTCCAGTAAGCGCTTAAGGTCGCGAGCGGGAACGTTGTTCTGCTGAAGTAACTCGCGGCATTGCGCCAGCGTTGGGCCACCGTCCGATTCATATTTGATTTCTGAAGATTTACCCGCTAGCTGACACAGGTCGAGCTGGTGCAGTCGAATTAGTTCACCTTGTTTATTGACAGTACGATCGTAGCGTTCAACGAGACATGCTTTGACGATCGGCTGATATGAAACTTCGGCGGTTTCTAAGCTTAGCTTACTGGCCAGCTTCATCACAAAAGTCTCATTCAGTGCGGTGGCCCACACCTTAGGTAGACGTACGATATCTGGTTTAAGTATGTGAGTGGAGGGTGCAGAATCTTGCGGTATGGCCGGCATGCCTTCTGGTGTCAGCAACAGCAACATCTTATCTTGCGCGCCGGCTAAAGATATGCGGCCGTCTTCTGCATTCCAGGCGATAAGCGGGGCTTTGGCCGGATCGTGCAGGGATTTGGCAATGGTTTCCCAGTCTGTGGATAAATAGCGGCGTGGACCGGGCTTTTCTCCTGCAGGTAAGAGACTCAATCCACTGGCGGTGTCGCCCGCTACTGCGCTTAGCAGGCCGAACACACTGGTGGCATGACGGCTAATGCTTAAGTAGCGGCGCAAGTCGCCTTCAGGCAGCAAGTTTTCAAAATAGGCATAAACAAGCCCACCGGTGTGCTCTTGCTGTTGCAATCCGATGGTCGGTGCGATTGGTTCTTCATCGTTTGCTTGCATCCATGCGTCTGCATAGCGAAACCGTAGCGGTGTCTCGTCAAATAAGGTGCCGACCATCCTATCGTTGCGGTAGATGTCTAGTGCACGTCCGCCGGCCATTTATTTGGCTCCTTTTCGACGAACGATGACTTCCAGTCCTATGAGGTCAAGTACGTCGAGCACTTTCTGCAGCTGTAGCGTTGGTTTGCCTTTTTCTAGATCGACGATGAATCGATTGCCCGTGTTGGCTAGACCAACGATATCGGCTTGCAGAATTTTTTGAGAAGTGCGGTACTGTTTTACGAATTGGCCTAGCTCTTGTGAGGTACGGATTTGTGCAAAGAGGGGTATATTTTCCGACGGTTTTCCGGAGGGTCGTTTAGCCATTAATTTGCCTCCTTTGAGATATTTAATTACCGATCGGTAAAATTATACGAGACGATCAGTAAAAATCAATAAAAATTTACCGATCGGTAAAAAGTGTGCAGCCGAAGGCGATATTTCAGCATTAATTTACCGATCGGTAAATTATCTGGATTTGACCGTGTTTGACCGTGGACCGCAGAAAAGCTACTGAGGCAGCAAAATTTTCTTTTGCAACAGACAGTATGCCATCGCCTTTTCTGTATCCTCGAAAGATTCGAGATTGCCGCGGACATAGTGCAGGCGAAAAGCGCGTCGCGAAGCTTGTAGCGTATTAGGATCGTATCCTAAGGCAGTGAGCGCCAGCGGCAAATCAAAGTCTTTCGGCGCAGCCGGCAAAGGCGCATCGCACCATAAACCGAAGCCGTGCGCAGCCAGTCTTTGCCAGGGAAACAGGATGCCCGGATCGGCCTTGCGTAGCGGCGCGACGTCGGCATGGCCAATGAAATTGGCGGCAGGGATGTTGTAACGCCGGCGCAGATCGGTCAGCAAGGCGAGCAATGTATTGATCTGCGCATCGGCATACGGTTCGTCGCCATTGTTGTCGAGCTCGATGCCGATCGATGCTGAGTTCATGTCCGTCTGGCCGCCCCACCACGATTGGCCGGCGTGCCAAGCGCGGGCGCTTTCCTCGACCAGCTGAAAAATGCTGCCGTCGCGACTAATCAGGTAATGCGCACTTACCTGTCGTTCAGGCGAAGTCAGCGTATGTAATGCTTTTTCTGACGTATTGTCGGTGGTGTGATGAAGAATGACGTAATTCGGCTTGCGTTGATCAAAGTTGGGTGACGCGGCGACACGTACCGGCAGAATGGTTTGTACCTGGAATGGCGCGCATGCACTGAGGGAAACCATCAAGACAGCAAGGAGAGAGCGAAGGGGCAAGCTCATGACGGAATCCTTTTCGCCTTTTCTTCCAAAGCCTCCAGCCGCCGCCGATACCATTGCATCAAACGCGTCAACCAGCCTTGCTCGGCCGGCGGCGCGAAGCGGAACAGTAGCCAAACCAAAACATCCATCGTCATCGCAATAAAAAAGCCGGTCCAAATTAATCGCGCGTCGGCTGCAGTCAACTTTACGTCGCCGGCAAATCCGAAATAAGTTTGAGCAATCCAATACGCCACACAAGCACCGGCAATCAAGGAAGCAAATCCGGCGGTGCCGTGGATGGCCTGCGGCGCAGCTTGCTCTTGATCTTCTCGATGAAATGTTCCAGGTCGTCCAGATAGGTAAATACCACCGGCACCACCAACAGGCTCAACACCGTCGACGTCAACAATCCGCCGATCACCGCGATCGACATCGGCGACCTGAAGCTCGGGTCGGCTTTGCCTAAACCCAGGGCAATCGGCAACATGCCGGCGCCCATGGCGAGTGTGGTCATGATGATAGGCCGCGCGCGCTTGTGGCAGGCATCGAGCAAGGCATCGAAGCGCGACAGGCCATGATCGCGCCGTGCGACGATGGCGTATTCCACCAGCAGGATCGAGTTTTTGGTGGCGATACCCATCAGCATGATCAAGCCGATCAGCGACGGCATCGAGAAGCTCTTTTGCGCAATCAACAAGCCGACGAACGCGCCGCCGAGCGACAGCGGCAGCGCCGCGAGTATCGTCACCGGATGCAGAAAATCGCGGAACAGCAAAACCAGCACGATGTAAATACATAACACGCCGGTCAGCATGGCGAGGCCGAAGCTGGCAAACAATTCGCCCATCACTTCGGCATCGCCCACCTCCACCAATTTCACCCCGGCCGGCAGATTGAGGATGGACGGCAGCTTTTGCACCGCCGCCGTTGCTTCGCCCAGCGCCACGTCCGACAACTCGATTTCGAAGTTGACGTTGCGCGAGCGGTCGTAGCGGTTGATCACGGCGGGGCCGCCGGCGATTTCCAGCGAGGCAACCTGCCCCAGCATCACCGGTCCCTTGCTGCTCGGCACGGGCAGGCGTTCCAGCACGCTCAAATCCTGGCGCGCCAGCTCATCGAGCATGACCACGATTGGCACCTGGCGCTGCGACAGATTCATTTTCGCCAGCGACATGTCGTAGTCGCCCAGTGTCGCAATACGCAGCGTCTCGCCGATGGCAGCGCTGGTCACACCCAAGTCGGCGGCACGTGCAAAGTCAGGCTTGATCGCCACCTCCGGCCGAATGAGGCTGGCGGTCGAGGCGATGTTGCCCAGGCCGGGAATGGTGCGCAAATCTTTTTCAACCGCGGTGGCGGCCGCCTGCAAAGCAAGCGGATCTTCACCTGAGAGCACCATGATGTATTTCTCGCCGCCGCCGCCCAGCCCGACGCGCTTGCGGGCGCCGGGCAGGTTCTCCAATGCAGCGCGAATTTTGCTTTCGATGCCTTGCTTACGCGGCCGGCTACGGCGCTCGGTCAATTGAATCGTGAGCGTTGCCTTGCGCACTTCCGCCGCGCCTTTGGGCGCGAAAGGATCGCTGCCGGCGGCGCCGCCGCCGATGGTCGTGTAGACGCTTTGCACGTGTTCGACTGTTGAAACCAGTGCGCGCGCCTGTTCGGCGGTGGCACGCGTCTGCGCCAGCGTGGCGCCGGGCGGCAGCTCCAGGAAAACTTGCGTCTGCGAATTGTCGTCGGCAGGAATGAAGCCGGTCGGCAGCAGCGGAATCAGGAAGATGGAGCCGAAAAAGAACAGGGTCGCGCCGATAATGGTGGCCAAACGGTGCCTGAGGCACCAGCCGGCCATTTTCATATAACGCCCCATCCAGCGCGGATCGGCATGTTGCCCGACGAAAGGTTTCAGCATGTAGGCTGCCATCATCGGCGTGAGCATCCGCGCCACCACCAGCGAAGCGAACACGGCGAGCGATGCGGTCCAGCCGAATTGCTTGAAAAATTTCCCGGCCACGCCGCTCATGAATGCGGTCGGCAGGAATACGGCGATCAAGGTGAAAGTGGTGGCGATCACCGCGAGACCGATTTCATCCGCCGCTTCCATCGCCGCTTGATACGGCGCTTTACCCATGCGCAAGTGGCGCACGATGTTTTCCACTTCAACGATGGCGTCGTCCACCAAAATGCCGATCACCAGCGAGAGCGCGAGCAGCGTCACCACATTGATCGAAAAGCCGAGCAGATACATGCCGATAAAGGCGGGAATCACCGATAGCGGCAGCGCCACCGCGGAGACAAAAGTCGCACGCCAATCGCGCAAGAACAGCCACACCACGATCACGGCGAGAATGGCGCCTTCGTACAGCAAGTGCATGGAGCCGGTGTACTCTTCCTCGACCGGGGTGACGAAATTAAACGCTTCGGTGATTTCCAATCCGGGATGCTGCGCCTTCAATTCATCCAGCGCCTTATATACGGCAGCGCCGACCGAGATTTCACTTTCGCCTTTGCTGCGCGCGACTTCAAAGCCGACCACCGGCTTGCCGTTCAATAGCGCAACCGAGCGCGGTTCGGCGATGGTGTCGGACACCGTGGCGACTTGGTCGAGCCGGATGCTGCGTCCGTCAGGCAAGGGAATCTGCATGCGCGCCAATTCATCGGCCGACTTGACGGTCGCAAGCGTGCGCATCGGCTGTTCGCTGCCGCCCAGATCGGCGCGCCCGCCGGCAATCTCCAATTGCACTTGGCGCAACTGGCGCGAGATGTCGGCGGCAGTTGCGCCCAGCGCCTGCAGCTTCAAAGGATCGAGCGCGACCCGCACTTCGCGCGTAACGCCGCCCACGCGCGACACCGCGCCCACGCCGCGCGCAGCCAATAGTTTGCGCGAAACTTCATGGTCGACAAACCAGGACAGCGCTTCCGCGTCCATGTGCGGCGAAGCGATGGTGAAGGCCAGCACCGGCGTGCCCGCGATATTCATCTTGGTGACAATCGGATCGCGCAAGTCGGAAGGCAAATCGGCACGCACTTGCGCGACCGCCGAACGCACATCGTCGACCGCTTCCTGCACCGACTTTTCCAGGCGGAACTCGGCGGTGATGGTGGCCACGCCATCCTGCACCGTGGTGTAAATATGCTTCAAGCCTTGCACCGTGGCGATCGAATTTTCAATCTTGCGCGCGACTTCGGTCTCCAATTGCGCGGGCGCGGCGCCCGGCAGCGAAGCCGTCACGATCACCGTCGGCAGTTCGATGTCCGGAAAGTTCTGCACCTTCATCGCATTAAACGAGATCAGGCCGGCAAAGCACAGCAGCACAAACAGCATCACAGCCGGTATCGGGTTCCTGATCGACCAGGACGAGACATTGATCATGATGGCTTGTCCTTATTTGGCGGCAGCCGCAACGACATGGACCAGATCGCCGTCGTTCAAAAAGCCGGCGCCGCTTGCAACGAGGACCGCTTTCGCATCCAATCCTTCCAGTATTTCCACCTGATCGCCGATGCGCCGCCCGGTTTTGATTTTGATTTGAGAAACGCGCTTATCCGGCTTGACCGCAAACACATAGGAAAAACCGTCGCGCAGCACCACCGCTTGCTGCGGCACGGTCAACGCGCTTGATTCGCCTAAATTGAATTCGCCGCGTGCATACATGCCGGCCTTGGGCGGCGCAAGTTTGTCCGCCGGCGGCGCAAGGTCGACGTACACCAAACCATTGCGGGTTTGCGGGTCTACTGTCGGCGCCACCATGCGCACTTTGCCCGGCACCTGCGTGCCGTTCGCTGCGACGACGGTTACCGGCATGCCGTCGCGGATGCGGCCCAGCTCGCTTGCCGTGACTTCGGCGCGCCACTCCAATCGTCCTTTACGGATCATGCGAAACAATTCGGTGCCGGCCGGTACCACGGCGCCGACGGTCGCGTTGCGTGCCGAAACCACGCCATCATCCGGCGCGGTGACTTGCACGTATTTCAGGCGCAGCGTTTGCGCGGCGAGCATGGCTTCAGCAGCCTTAACTTTCGCTTTCGCGGTTTGCTCCGCGGTGAGATATTGATTGATCTGCGCTGCCGAAAGCGCGCCGCTTGCTTGCAGGGTGCGGGCACGCTCCGCATTGTCGGCCGCCTCGGCGGCATTCGCTTTATTTTCCATCAACGCAGCGCGTGCCTGTTCGACGTCGGCCTGCACTTGCTCGGCTTCGAATTGCGCCAGCACTGCACCGGCCTTGACCATGTCGCCGACATTGGCGATTACCTTGGTCAGCCGAAGTCCGTTGGATTGGCTGCCGATGACGGCTTCTTGCCACGCCACGATATTACCGTTGGCTGCCAGCTTGATCGGTAGCGTGGATTGCGCGGGCTTGGCGGTCGATACCGTCAATGCCGGCTTTGCGCCGGGTTTCTTTTCATCCGCCGCGCGCGCTGTCAATGACAAGCCGGCGACGATGGCGCAGGCAATAAGGAACGTGGATGCGGGTTTGAGTCGGAAATTTTTTATCATGTTGAATCCGCTTTTTAATCCTTGAAATAATTTTGTCATCGCTTCGGCGCTGCATCGATATCGGCGCGCGACCATCCGCCACCCGCTGCACGATAAAGAGCAACCCATGCCGCCAGGCCCTCGCGCTGCAAGCTCGCCAGCGCATTCTCCGCCGCCAGCCGTGTGCGGCGCGCCTCTTCCAGCTCGACTAGGCTCGCCAGGCCGCTCTTGTAGCGCGACTCGGTGCCGGCAAACGATGCATGGAAACCTTCCGCCGCAAGCTTGACGTCTTCGCCCCGCGAGGCGGCGCTACGCAGGTTGACCAAGGCTTCTTCCACTTCCCGCACTGCTTGCCGCACGGCGGCTTTGTACCGCACGACGGCTTCGTCATAACGCGCCTGCGCCGCATCGACATTGGCGGCACGCCGGCCGCCATCGAACAACGGGAGGCTCACCGTCAACGGACCGATCGACCAGCTGTCGAACGTGGTGGTGGCGCCGCCCGCAGTGAAACTTGTGCGGCCGATCGAGCCGGATAATGCCACATGCGGAAAGCGCTGCATCTGCGTACCGCCGACATCGGCGCTGGCAGCGGCAACCTCGGTCTCCGCAGCAAATACATCGGGGCGCTGCGCAAGTATCTTGGCCGGTAAGGCGTCGATCGCAATCGGCGCGCCCGGCGGCAAATTCCCGCTACTTGCGGCGAGTTTTTGCCGCAGTTCCGGTTCGGCTATCGCGGTTAAGGCCACCAGCGCCTTGATATCCAGGTCGCACTGCGCTTGCTGCTGTGTTGCGCGCGCATTCCCTTCGGCGGCGCTCGCGCGCGCAAGCGCTGCCGTGGCAGGCGCCATGAATCCGACCTTGGCCGTGAGTTCGGACAGGCGTGAAGTTTCGGCACGCGATGCGGCATCCGCTCTGGCGATCGCCAACAGCTTTTCACAAGTACGAACGTTGAAATATTGATTGGCGACTTCGGCCGCAACCGATACCCGCGCTTCATGCCAGCCTGCACGCGCGCCTTCATAACGCGAACGCGCGCCGCTCCATTGCGCACGGCCGGCGCCGAACACATCGATTTCCCACTGCGTCTGCAGGCCGCGCTGCACGGTGGTGTTGGTTGGAATAAATGGCGGCTGGCCGCTGCTGCGCGTGGCGTTCACGGACGCGTCCAGTGTCGGCAGCAAACTTGCGCCTGCGGCGACACGCGCGGCGCGCGCTTGCTCGATGCGCGATTTCGCGGAAGCGATCGTCGGACTGACCGCCTGCGCGGCATCGATCAGTTGCACCAGAAGCGGGTCGCCTTGCTGCTGCCACCATGCATTCAAATCAGTCAGCGTGCCGTTGTGCGGCAATGGGGCATACCACTGGGGCGGTGTAGGCGCATCGACGCGGTCGGGCGGCGCAAACACAGAGCATGCAGCCAGCAGCATCGGCATGCCGGCGCATGCGATTCGTTGAAGTGGAGTCATGTTGTACTTGTTGATTGGAATTCAGGGCGCATTGTGAAATGCGCGAATAGTTATACAACAATCCAGTATTTCTCGCTTGCTTCTTAAATCGGGTAAATGACGGTAGTGTATTCGGTAAATATTGAATATTGCCCATAAAAAATGGCCACCCTTGCAGGCAGCCATTTTTGTTTATCAGGAGATTTTCGATTTGATCGAGAAACGTTGCCAATCGCTACCGGCAACGCCGAACATGGTCACGGCGCACGATATCACCATGGCGGCAACTACCACCTTGTACAGCATGGCGGCGTCGCCATGCAGCACGTGCAGGCTAATCGTGCCGGCAACGGCGACGATGGAGAGTCGCAATATGCTGCCTGCATAAGACCACGCCATGCGTCCGATGCCTTGCGAGCAGTAGTATAGAACGAAGCCCAGACCGACGCACCAATAAAACGGCCCCATCGTGCGCAAGTACAGCGCACCGGCTGCAATCACCTCTTTATCGTGCGAAAACAACTCCATCCATGGATTGGGAAATAGTGCCGTCAAGCCACCTACTAACCCGCAGAATGCAGCAACGACCACGGCAGCAGTGACTGCCACGCGCCGCGCCCGCTCTACCGCGCCCGCGCCCACACATGTGGCAACCATGACGACCGTGGCAGTGCCCAGGCTAAAAATAATAGGTTCGACCACTTGCTGCAAACGGATCGCCGCGCCGAATCCCGCCAATACGACGGTGCCGAAGCTGCCCGCAAAACCCGTGATGATCAGCGCCGTGATATGCGACTGAATCGCCAGCAGTGAGGAGATGCCGCCCAGCCGGAAAATCGCCGCAAAATCCTCGCGCGTGAGCTTGATGCGCCGCCATTGCAATTTAAGCGCACTCCTGTTCGATGCAAAATAAACGAAATACAGCGTTGCCACTAGCGCGTAATAGCAAATCACAGCGATTGCTGCGCCTTGAATGCCGAGCGCGGGAATCGGCCCCACGCCGAAAATCAATGCGGGCGATAAGGGCAGCAATATGACCGAAGACACCACCGTGATCACCGCTTGCAATTTCACGATACCCAGTCCGCGCAGTACAGCGGCAAAAATCACGACCAGCCACACGAGAGGCGAAGCGAGAAACAAGGCATTCGAATATTCCAACGCTGCGTCGAGCGTCGCACCGCTGCCGCCGAGCAGCCGATAAAACCACGGTCCGCAAATAACCATCAGCACGATGAACACAAACCCGCATGCGAGACCGATGAGGATCGCGTGCATGGCGAGCGACTGCACTTTGGCCTTGTCGCCGCTGCCCGCCGCTTTCGCGATGGTCGCGCTGACAGCGCCGCCGAATCCGCCGGCCGCCATTGCTTGCATTAGGAAGTTTGCCGGCGATACGAGCGATGCGCCTGCCAAGGCGACTACGCCGAGCTTGCCGATGAACCAGGTTTCCAGCAGCAGCACGGCGGAATACATCAGCATCTGCACCATGGTCGGCCATGCGATGGAGAGTAGGGTCGGCAGAATGGGATTGATCAGCAGGCGCTGGCGACGCAAGTCCAGAACGTTTGCGGCTGTTGCGGTAGGGCGTATCGGGATAGGCGGACTCATGATTACCTCCAAAACAATTAAGGAGTGGCGACTCCGGCAAGCGCCGTGAGGTGCGCTTGCCAGGCCGGCCGGTACTGCAACATCAAAAGAACGATCGTCTGATCCCGTTGTTGGGCGGGGACGGCCTCAAAACAGAGAGGACTTCACTGCTGGTAAATCAAAAACTGCGCAAACTTCAACAACAAAAACTGCGAGAAAAACAAAAAGCCCGGAGTCCTTTCGGAGCATCCGGGCTTGTTAGCCTTGACCTTTCGGTCTGGTCGCTAGGGTTTATCCATTTGCGACTCGGGGATTTGCCCCTCGGATGCGGGTGGCGGTATGCCAGCCAATGAATCGGGAGTCGTGGCGTTTATTGACGCGATTGACGCCGCACATGACGCCGACGCGAGAGGCCACATGAATGACGACGGCGCCGCGCAGTACCAAGCCGAACGCTGTGCGTCCTTGCTGGGTCGGTAGGGTTTGCGCGAATGTTTGCACGATTGCTCCGTCGTTGAAAAAAGGTGGCTCGATGAGAACCATGAGTCACAGTGTTGCACAAGAATTCATGAAAAACAACCATCAAATGGATATTTTTTACGTTTGATGATGTTTTTTTGCATCGAACGGAAAACTTCGGTACTATCCCGCGAATCGAAATGAGTGTCGTAGTGAGGTACGACTCCCATGATTCCAGTCATAGAACAACCTGCTGCTGCGGCCGATCGCTACGTCGTTTTGAACGTACGGGCACTGATGGCTGATCGCAATGTCCGCTCCGTCGCTGCCTTGCAGCGCTTGCTGATTTCGGCGGGCGTCGACATTTCCAATCAGCAGTTGAATCGCATCGTCGACAATCGCGCGACGCTTCTGAATCTCCAAGTCATCAACGGCTTGATGAAAGTCTTGCGCTGCTCGGTGCATGAATTGTTCGGCGAGTTGATCGTACCGAAAAATCCCGACGAGAACGGACACTGATCTCATGGCCGATATCGCGATGCTGACAGAGGCCCTCCTCAAATTTCGGGACGACCGAAACTGGAAGCAGTTTCATACCTTGAAGGATTTGATTCTTTCATTGAATCTGGAATCGGCGGAATTGCTGGAGCTGATGCAATGGAAAACCAATGAAGAGGTTTCCGCGCTCAAGTCGGAATCCAATTTCGTCGAAGCGCTCAAGGACGAATGCGCCGATGTCTTCCTTTATCTCTTGCTGATCGCGGAAGAAGCCGGCATAGACTTGATCCAAGCTGCCGAAAGCAAGTTGCAAAAGAATGCGGCAAAATATCCCGTCGACCAATTCTACGGATCGGCGAAGAAATACACCCAACCTTCATAAGAACAGGATAGTTCATGTTTCTACGCAATCGCCGCATGCATTCCCGCGTACTGTTGAACGCCGACGGCTGGATCGCTACGGCTGCCGGCGATGCTTGGGACCCGATCAAGGCACTGGATATTTCGAAAGGCGGCTTTGCGTTCGTGACCAAGGAAAATCTTGCGCTCGACACCGTCCGGCAATTCAGACTGCAAATGCCCGGCGGCTCACGCCTGATGAATTTCGAAGCGCGCGTCACGCATTGCATCGATCTGCACGACACGAACTCCTATCGCGTCGGTGTCGAATACAGTAAAGTGGAAGTCGCCGATATGACCACCATCGAGTGGTACGTCGATCACAAAGATGCGGTGAAGCGTTAAATGCCCGCGTCAAGAAAATGTAAAAGAGCTGAAAGATAAAGCATGAGCGCATTACCTCCCTGCCCCAAATGCAATTCCGAATTTACCTACGAAGACAGCGGCCTCTACATCTGTCCCGAGTGTGCGCATGAATGGTCTGCGAATGCCGCTGCCCAAGGTGCCGAAGAAGGCGCCAAGGTGTACCGCGATTCTGCCGGCAACGTCCTGCAAGACGGCGATACGGTCACCGTGATCAAGGACTTGAAATTGAAAGGTTCGGGCGGCGTCGTCAAGATGGGCACCAAGGTCAAGAACATCCGCCTGGTGGACAGCGACCATGATATCGACTGCAAGATCGATGGCTTTGGCGCCATGAGCTTGAAATCGGAATTTGTAAAGAAGGTGTAATCGATATCAGGAACAGACGCCGCTACAATAGGCAGCCGCCTCAATTTTCATTCGAATAAAAATGCTGCTGCTCGAACTGGTCTTGTTCTTGATGATATGTGCCGTCGCTCTCGGTTGGCTGGCGCGGCATTTCAAGTTTCCTTATCCGATTGCTCTCGTCGTCGGCGGCGCATTACTCGGTTTTATTCCGAAACTCCCGCAATTTCCCTTCGACCCGCAACTCATCCTAGTCATCGTTTTGCCGCCGGTTCTGTATCAGGCGGCGCTGTTAACCTCTTGGACCGATTTCAAAGCCAATATCCGTCCGATCAGTCTGCTGGCCATCGGTTTGGTCATCGCCACGACGCTGGCCGTGGGAGCGGCATTCAAGCTGATGGTGCCTTCGGTACCTTGGGCTGCCGCCTTCGTGTTGGGCGCGATCGTTTCGCCGCCGGATGCCGTGGCTGCCACCACCATCTTGTCGCGTTTAAACATTCCGCGGCATGTCGTTACCATTCTCGAAGGCGAAAGCTTGGTCAACGATGCGTCCGGCTTGGTGATCTACAAGTTGGCGATTGCCGCCGTCCTTACCGGCGCGTTTTCGTTTACCGAGGCAAGCGCCCAGTTCGTGCTGGTGTCGGCCGGCGGCGTGGCTGTCGGCATTATCTTGGCGTTTGTATATATCGCCATTCATCGGCGCCTGGGCGACCCCTTCATTGAAGTGCTTACCGTATTGACGATTCCTTATACCGCGTATGTGGCAGCGGAATCGCTGCATGTATCGGGCGTGTTGGCAGTGGTCGCCGCGGGAATCGTGCGCGGCAGATATGCGCCCGAAATCGTGTCGGCGGAAATGCGCATCATGGCCCGTTCGGTATGGAATGTATTGACGTTCTTGATGAACAGCTTGATTTTCATTCTGATCGGCATCCAGATGTCGGATGTGATGGAAAAGCTGAATCGATATCGGCTCGCGGATTTGCTCTTGTTGGGCGCGCTGGTGAGCGCTGTCGCCATCGCCGTGCGTTTTCTGTGGGTTTTTCCGGCTGCTTATTTGCCGCATTGGTTAAGCGGCAGCCTCCACGAGAAGGCACCGAGGCCGCGCAATCGAGAATTGGCCATTATCAGTTGGTGCGGCATGCGCGGCATCGTGTCGCTTGCCGCTGCATTGGCCCTACCCACGGCATTGCCCGGCGGCGCCCCTTTCCCCGGTCGCGACTTGATTATCTTCGTGACCTTCTTCGTCATCGCCACCACCCTCATCGGCCAAGGACTAACACTCACGCCGCTGATCCGAAAATTGAAGGTCGGCGTCGACTGGACCATGAAAGAGGAACAGCAGCATGTCCGTTCTTCCATGAGCGCGGCAGCCATTGCCGCCATCGATATGCATTTGGCAAATGCGCATGCCCCTTCCGATTGGGCAGATCCGTTGCGCGTGGAGCTCGTCAGTCACATCGCCATATCCGCGCCGGACGGATTGGAGCAGACTGCCAAAGATGAATTGTTGATGGCGCTGCGTCGCATCGCCATCAAAGCGGAACGCAAAGAGTTGATTCGACTCTGGCGCGAAAATGAAATCAGCGATGAAGTGATGCGCCATCAAGAAGAGATTTTGGACTATCAAGAAGCGCAATTGTCATAAGGCCTCGCGTCTTGTTTCATTGATCAGAGTTTCGGTAATTTTCACGTTTTTTAGCGCGAATTTTCACGTGTCGTCACCCCGTCCGGCTTACTACACTCTTGTATAAGTCCGCTACCGAGTAAAACGCCTATCCGCGGGGCAGATCTAATTCAGCATAGATACGAAAGTAGTATCCAGCACCGGTCACTCGGCTAGCGGACTCCCCTACGAGGAACCAAACATGTCCAAGCCAAACCCGTCATTCGCCGACTGGTTTGCCCTCACCGAAACCGATTTTTTATGACACCACGCCTTCACTTCTCGGTGCGAATTCATCTCGGCGTGATTCCTAATTCTTACAGATCGCCCAGCGGTTTCATCCAACGTTGGTATCGAAAATGTAACCAATAATAATTTTTCAAGCCCCATCTCACGAGGTATATTCTCGGGCACTCAACCAAGAAGGTTCAGGCATACATCGTCAACATGCGCTGAATTGGTGCGAATGGGGGGACCATGAAATTGATCGGATCAGTTGCGTTTGCCATGGCCCTGCTGATGACAGGGTCGTCCGCGCTGTGTCAGAGTTCGGCTCGTCCCCTCTTTGTGATGAGTGCCGATCAAGACGAAACAAGCTTTGCCGGAAAATGGGTGTGGCTGATTTATACCGAGGCATTCGAGCGGCTCGGCATGCGATTCCAGTTGATCGCCAATCCCATGACGCGACAAAGCCTTATGGCTGACGAGGGATTGATAGACGGAGAGGTCGCGCGCGTTTATGGTTATGGCGCCGATCATCCTAATCTGGTGCGTGTCGAAGAGCCGGTGCTGGATTTGGTGTTTTCGCTTTATACCGCCGATCCTGAATTACGCCTGCAGCGGATTGAAGATTTGGCGGCAATGAATTTGCGCGGCGAATACCGGCGAGGCGTCGGTATCTGTGAAAAAACGTTTAAGCAGTTATTTCCGGCGGAGCGTTTGTCCGATGTGACCAAGTCGGAACAGGGTGCGAAAAAGTTATTGGCGGGACGTACCGATGTTTATTGCGACAATGAAGTGTCCATGATCCGCATATATCGGTCGCCGGATATCAAGGACGTCGGCAAGGTCCGCAAGCTGATTTCGATGGGAGCGGCGATTCCGACGTATCCCTACCTTCACAAGAAGCACGCGGCGCTAGCGCCGCGTTTGGCCGAGATGCTGAAGGAAATAAAAGCAGAAGGATTGATCGAAATATATCGCCGGCAAGCCGAACGCGATATGGGATGGACAAAATAGGGCGGGCCATGCGCAAGCCGGAGACTTGAACTGCAATAAGAACAAGAATGACTAGACTGAGCACATGGATTTTTGGCGAAGACAACCGAATCGGACGGCGGTTGATCATTATGATCATTGCCTTCAGTTCGGTGATCACGCTGGTGAACTCGGGGATTCAACTGTTTTCCGAATACCGCTCTTTGCATGACGATCTCGATCGAGAGTTGGAAGGGCTCAGCATTTACATGCCCAGCCTGTCGGGCAGCGTGTGGGATTTTGACGAGAAGCAGATCCAGCTATCGCTCAACGCTCTTGCGCTACTGCCGAATATAGAGAATGTCAGCGTCACGACTGCTTCTATCGGCGGCAAAACATGGTATGCCGGTCGTAATGCATCCGCCAATACCATCACTAAAACTTATTTCCTTCGATATACCGCACTGGGGAAAGACGCTGAAATTGGACGTTTCACGGTTACGGCAACGTTGGAAGGCATTCAACGGCAGGTAATGGACCGGGCTCTCGGTATCATTTTGAGCAACGGTATCAAGACCTTTCTGGTGGCCTTATTCATGGCTTACCTGTTTCGCCGTGTAGTGACGGACCGACTGGAAGCTTTGTCGCGCAAGGCCGCTGCGCTGGTGCCGCAAACTTCGCACATGGAGCATGATGAGTCGTCCGAACCGATGCCCAAGCGCCTAGACGAACTCGATGCATTGGAATGGACCTTCGACCGGACCGCTGAATCGCTGGGAATCGCAGTCAACTCTTTGCACGATTTAAATGACGAACTCAGTCGTCGAATCGCCGAACAAGATGCGCTACTGCAAAACGCGATCGTCGGCATCGTCTTGGTGCGGAATGAAAAAATCGTTTCATGCAATCGGCGCTTTGAGCAGATGATGGGATTTGAATCCGGGGCATTAATCGGAAAAACACCGCGCATTTTTTACAGCGGAGATGAAGAGTATGTCGTGTCTCGGTCGCAAGCGCATGCCGCTTTGTCCGAGGGAAAAGGCTTCAGCGATCTTCTGAAAATGGTTAGAAGCGACGGCAGCTCTTTCTGGGGCGAGATATCGGGGCGCGCGCTCGATGCGCAGTATCCGCATGCCGGCAGCATTTGGGTATACGCCGACGTAACGGAACGTAAGAGCGCAGAAGAAAAGGCGGAGTTCGTCGCTTATCACGATGCGCTGACGGGGCTGCCCAATCGCTTGTTGTTCAAAGACCGGTTCGAACAGGCGATGAGCTACGCCGACCATGCCAGTGCCAAAGTCGGTTTGCTCGTGCTGGATTTGGATAATTTCAAGACCATTAACGATTCGCTCGGCCATGCCGTCGGCGACGGTTTGATCAAACACGTTGCGCAATGTTTGACGCAATGCCTGTTCGACAGCGATACGATATGCCGGCAGGGCGGCGACGAATTCTTGGTCGCTCTGCCGCATTTGCCGGAATCGGAAACAGCGGCGGCGGCCATCTCTAAAATATTGGAAACCATCGGCAACGTTTGCGAAATCGACGGTTACGAATTGAGCACGTCCGTTTCAGTCGGCGTAGCGATTTATCCCGACGATGGAGCCGACTTCGAAACGTTGATGAAAAAAGCCGACATGGCCATGTATCGTGCCAAGGATGCCGGGCGCAATACCTATCGTTTTTTCGACGGGCAGATGCAGGTCGAGGCGCAGGAACAGTTAAATATGCGCAGCGGTTTGCGCCGCGCGATTGTGCGCAATGAATTCGTTTTGCATTACCAGCCGCAAATTGATTTAGCGCGCGGTGCGGTGATTGGTGTCGAAGCGCTGCTGCGTTGGAATCATCCGGAAATGGGTATGATTCCGCCGAACCGCTTTATTCCCGCAGCAGAGGACAGCGGCTTAATCGTGCCGATCGGGGAATGGGTGCTGCGTGAATCCTGTCGTCAGGCGATGGCATGGAACAAGCTAGGCATATCCGGCCTGATGATGGCGGTGAATTTGTCTTCTATTCAGTTCAAGCGCGGCGATATCGAAAGGTCGGTGAATTCGGCACTCCAAGAATCCGGTTTCGACTCACATCTCCTCGAATTGGAGTTGACCGAATCGATTCTCATCGACGACACCGAAAGCGTGCTGGCTAAAGTGAAGCGCTTGAAGCAGTTAGGCGTGAAATTGTCGATCGACGACTTCGGCACGGGTTATTCAAGTCTGTCGTATTTGAAGCGTTTTCAGGTGGATAAACTCAAGATCGATCAATCTTTCGTTCGTGATGTGGCTAGCGATGCGGAAGACGCCGCGATCGTGCGCACTATCATTCAAGTTGCGAAAAGCTTTGGCTTAAGCACCATTGCCGAAGGCGTCGAAGACGAGTCTTCGCTGCAGTTGTTGCGAGAATACGGCTGCGGCGAAGCGCAGGGCTATTACTTTGCAAAACCGATGCCGGCCCAGGAATTTCCGGCTTTCTTCGCACGGATGAAGTCTACCGTTTAGGGCCTGTCACGTTCAGCCGCCCCAGCGCATCAGGACCTGCAATCCGCCTTCACTGCGATTTTTCAGCTCGAGCGTGCCGCCTCCCATGCGCACGATGCGCTCGACGATCGCCAATCCCAATCCGGCGCCGGACGGGCCGCCGCGCGCGACATCGCCACGGTGAAACGGCTGGCGCACGCGCGCCAGGATATCGGTGGGAATGCCGTGGCCGTTATCCAGAACGGAACAGGAGAAGCCGTGCTCATCGCTCTCCATGACAAACTCGACGCAGGTCGCGCCGTACTTGAAGGCGTTGTCGGTCAGATTGTCGAACACCCGCATTATCAAATCCTTTTCAACCGCGAGCGCGGGGAGCGGAGTCGCGGCCGGTTTGACGAGCACCGTCTTGCCGTCGGCGCGCCAGCGCTGCGCGACTTCCTCGATAACCGCATCCAGGCTGCAGGCGGCGCCGGTTTTTTCTTCCGACGTCAATCTGGCGTAGGCGATGAACTGGTCGATGATGCGATCGATGGTCTCGATTTGCCGCGTCATGCGCTCATGCCAAGTGTCGAACTGCGGGCTGTCCGGCTGGGGCACGGTTTCGACGCCGAGCCGCAGTTTTGCCAAGGGACTGCGCAAGTCGTGCGACACGCCGGCCAGCCACAGCGCGCGCTCATGTTCGATTTGCTGCAGTTCGGCGGCGGTGCCGGTCAAGGCGTGTCCGAGTTCGAGCAATTCGGTCGGGCCGTCCGGGCTCACCTCGGGCGGCTTTTCGCCGCGGCCTATGGCTTTCGCCACCGCGCGCAATTCTTCGATCGGCGCGGTCAGGCGGCGCGCGAACCAGTAAGCGACGCCGATCACAAACAGCGCCACCGCCGTCACGCCGCCCAGCACGCGCCAGGGGAATCCCGCCAGTTCCGCTTGCGCCGGCATGCCGAGCCACATGGTGCCGCGCTTACCTGCCAGCTTCACCCACAGCAGCGGCGGATCGCCCGGCTCATAGCGGATTTCGGATTGCGCGCCGAAGCGTTCGCGCCAGACATGCAAGGCGCGCAGGTAAAACAGCGAGGCGGTCGGCATCGACTCCGGCGGCGCAGCTTCGCCGCGATGCAGTTTCAAGCCGGTCGGTGCGATCAAGATGGCGTAAGCGGCGTCCGGCAGCGGGACCGCCACTTGCTCGATCGATTTCTGCGCCTGTTCCAGCGCAGGCACTTGGGTCAGGGCGTAGTGGCGCGCCAGTAAGGTTAAACGGTCGTCGACCACCCACAGCAGCAAGGCGATCTGGCTACCGATCACCACGGCCGCCAGCACCGTCACCAGCCGGCCGAACAGGCTACGCGGCCAAGGCAGGCGTTTCATTGCGCTCATTGCGGTGTGCCGTCCGGCACGAACACGTAACCGAAACCGCGCACGGTTTGCAAATAAGCGCCGCAGTCGGGCGGCGGTTCGATTTTCTTGCGCAGGCGCGAAATCTGGGTATCGATGGCGCGGTCGAATACGGTGGCTTGTTCAGCCTTCAACAGTGCCAGCAAGCGGTCGCGGTCGAGCGGTTGGCGCGGCCGCTGCGCAAAGACTGCCAGCAAGTTGAATTCACCCGAGGTCAAGCTGATTGGAACGCCGTTGCAATGGAGGGAGCGGGCATTCAAGTTGAGCGTGTAAGGTCCGAAGGTGGTGACGCTTTTGCTCGTCGCCGGTTCGACCGGCGTGCGGCGGCGGGTTACGGCATTGATGCGCGCCACCAGTTCGCGCGGGTTGAAAGGCTTGGGCAAATAATCGTCGGCACCCACTTCGAGGCCGACGATGCGGTCGATTTCATCGCCCTTGGCGGTCAGCATAATTACCGGCAGCGCGATGCCATGCTGGCGCAGGCGGCGGCACAAGCTCAAGCCGTCTTCGCCCGGCAGCATCAAGTCGAGCAGCACGATATCGGCTTGGCTGTCGGCGATGGCTTCTTCCAAGCCGCTGCCGTCTGAGCGTTCAGCGACCGCAAATCCGCGCCCTTCCAGATACTCGCGCAGCATCGTGCGCAATTCCGCATCGTCGTCGACTATCAGTACTCGAATCGTCATCTCCCGCCCCGTTGCCGTGATGCCAAATCATAACCCAGTGAAAAACCGGCTTCGGCGGTCTGACAAAAACCGTTACAAATTGCCGGATTCCCGGCAAAGAAGCGTGACATTGGCTCGATAAAGTGGGAACCGTGGCGAGATTCATGATGCATCAACAAGCACTCGCTACTCGCCAACTTAATTTCTACTTACAGGAGTCAAAAATGAAAACCACCTCTCAAGCCGCCCTCGCAACCACCGTTTCCCTGATCTTGGCCGGCATCAGCTTCGACGCCACAGCACGCGGCGGCCCGGTCGGCCACGCCGAACGCAGCTTCGGCCCGAACGGCGGCGGTTTCGCCCAGGGCACCCGTACCGTAACGGGGCCGGCCGCTTCGTCGTCGTTTTCAGCCAATGGTCCCAAGGGCAACGGCGTTTCCGGCAACGCCACCAGCGTAGTGACGCCGAATTCCGCCTCCGGCCAAGCCCATGTTGAAACCACCGGCGGACGCAGCGTCGATGCGCAAGGGAGCGGTAAGAAGTCCGGCGACACGTATTCCGGCCAGGGCACGGTGCAAACCAGCGGCGGCTACGGCGCCACCGGCAAGGGCGAAGTCACCAAGACCGATACCGGCGTATCCGGCAGCGGCACGGTGACGACCAATAGCGGCAAAACCGCCAGCGGCAGTGTCGACGGCAATCGCGATACCGGCGCGGTCAGCGTGACGACGGCCAACGGCACCAAGTCGAAGTCTTATAACAACCCGCGTTATTGATCCGTAAAGGCGGGCCGGGAGAGCGATTTTTTCAGCCTGCCTAGTCTCTTCCATTCTGGGAGCGTCACATGGACAACCTGCATATTACGTCTTGGATTGGGTTGATCGGTTTGGTCGCCACGGGAGCCTTGGCGTGGGTGCCGGCCATGGCCGCAGTGACGGCCACACCGGCCTTGAGCCGGCCTATCGACACGGCGGCATTCCGTTTCCCAGGGATTGCCGGCTTGATCGGAGCGGAGCGCTTGCTGGGCAATTTGGAGGCCCTTAGGACAGACATTAATTTGTCGCCGGAGCAAAAAGCGCAATTCGACCGGTCAGTCGCTCAGACCCGCACCCTGGCAGCCACCATGCAAAGCGCCGAGGCAATGATCAGGCAAACCATCGATGCCGAACTCGGCAAAGGCCAGCCCAACCTGAATGCGATCGCCGCCGCCGGCGACGCGCTGCAGGCGCAGGTCGGCGCGGCACGCAAGGCGGTGCGCGCCGATTGGATAAAATTTTACTACATGTTGTCCGCCGAGCAGAAAGCGGCATTTGCCGCGCGCATGGAAAATGGGCCGCTCAGGTCAGGCTGGATTTTCTTGTTTTGTCCCTAGATTTAAGATACTGATCAGGTTCTAAGCGGCAGCCAATGCGGGCACCTGGCCATCTGACTTATTGGCGGCATCGTTCGCCGCTTCTTTTTCCGCGTCTTCTTTCATGACGCCGCCCAATGCTCCGACCAGGTCGGTGATTAACTGGTGGAGTTCGCCGGTCATCAGCGTAAAGTCGGAATCGAATTTTTCCGCTTCATCGGCTGCGTATCCGACATCGGATTCTTTCAACACATCGAGCGCCGCAACGCGCCGGATCGTCAAGTTCTCGGTGAGGATGAAGGAAATCTTGTCATTCCAGGTCAGCGCAAGTTGGGTGCAATGCTTTCCGGCCGCGATGTGCTTTTGAATGTCCGCAGGGTCGGCGGAAAGCTTCACGTATTTCACTTTGCCCTTGCCGTCGCCGCTTGACGATAATTCAATGTGATCGTCGATGGTAAATCCGCCCGGCGCCGCGTCGTCGGACAGCCAGCAAGTCATGGCAATGCGCGGCGGCGTTTGCGCTTGCAACATCTTGCCGGGAAAACGATCCGTCAGCGCCTTGATTAAATAAGTAGTCACTTCCTGCGCGCGCGTGGCACTGGACGTATCAATCGCCAGCCAGCCGTTGACCGGATCGATCCAGACACGCACACGCGACTTGATGGAAAACGCGCGCGGCAGCAATTCATCCGTCACATCTTCTTTAATTTCCTTCATCTGCTTGCGGCCGGGCTTGTAGCCTTGCTGCTCTTCGATTTCGGCAGCGCGTAGCTTGGCGTATTCCTTGATGACGGAAGTCGGGAGCAATTTCTTTTCGGTACAAAGCGTCAGCAGCATTTGCTTGCCTACCGTATGTACCAATCCGCCGCCTTCACAAGGCGGAATCCAGCCGGTCGATGTCATTTCAATGCTGGTGCACGCGGCAAAGGCTTGCGTTGCCAAAGCATCGGCTAATTCGTTGGCGGAGATATTCCAGTTTTTCGGGAGGGTGCAGAGGCGCAGATTCTTAAACCACATGTTCCAGTCCAAATTGATTGTTGCAAAACGAAGTGGCAACGATAACGGAAGCGGCGTTGAAATGGTGAATGCAACACGCAAAATTTTTTTCTTGACTGGATGGCAGGCGCGAAAACAAGGATGGGCGGGAAATTCTTGGTTACTGCATTCGAAGTTTGCATGCAAAGGGAAAAATTGCTTCTTAAAGCAGGGGCCGCCGCCATACCGCGACTTTTTGTTCATGCGTTCCTGCGCAGAAAGCATTTAGGATAGTAAGCAAAATGATGCAATTGATTTGTATCAATTACTTTTCTTCCTTTCCTTCGGACAATGCGCCTCAGCATGATCTTCAAAAAACAATCGATGCTCATGAAGCTCGATCGGGTCAACAGAAGCTTATAAGGAAGCACTGCAAATGGATAAGGAAAAGACACCCAAGCTCAATACGGAACAGCCGCAGGAAAGCCGTCGGCGCTTTTTGGGTAAAGGCGCCATGCTCGGCTTGGCCGGTGCAGGGGTTTCGCTGTTAAGCGGATGCAAGGAAGATGCGCCGGCCAAGGCATCCGCTTCGGCCTCGGCTGCAGCCAAGGCGGTGGCGGGCGGCCACGAAGTCGCGCCCGGCCAACTCGACGATTACTATCTCTTTTCCAGCGGCGGCCACTCGGGCGAAGCGCGCATCATGGGCGTCCCGTCCGGGCGCACCCTGCGCCGCATCCCGGTGTTCAACATCGACCCGATGGTCGGCTGGGGCATCACCAATGAATCGAAGGCGATCATGGGCACCAACCCGGATGGCAGCCTGAAGTACACCACCGGCGACACCCACCACGTGCACGGCAGTTACAAGGAGGGCACGTATGATGGACGCTGGCTGTTCGTCAACGACAAGATCCATTCCCGCATCGCGCGCATCCGCATGGATACCATGGAATGCGACAAGATCACCGAATTGCCGAACGTGGCCGGCTTCCACGGCATCTTCCCCGACAAGCGCGATCCGGTCGACCCGAAAATCAATTACACCACCCGCGTATTTTGCGGCGGCGAATTCCATGTCCCCCTGCCCAACGACGGCCGCGACTTGGATGATCCGAGCAAATGGGGCGCGCTGTTTTCCTGCGTCGATGCCGCCACCATGGAAGTGCGCTGGCAGGTGCGCATCGACGGCAATTGCGATCTGGTTGCGACCTCCTACGACGGCACGTTGGCTGCCTCCAACCAGTACAACGTCGAGAATGCCCCCGACCAGGTCGGCATGATGGCGGCCGAACGCGATGCTTGCGTCTTCTTTAACGTCGCCCGCATCGAAAAAATGATCAAGGATGGCAAGTCCACCACGATAGGCAAATCCAAGGTGCCGGTGGTCGATGGCCGCAAGGCAGCCAATGGCGATGCGAAGACGGCGATCACTTGCTATGTCCCGGTCGGCAAAAATCCGCATGGCGTCAACGCCAGCCCGGACGGCAAGTATTTCGTTTGCTCCGGCAAATTGTCGCCGACCGCCACCGTGATCGAATTGGCGCTGGTGACCAAGTGGTTCAACGGCGAACTGAAGACCGAGCGCGACACCGTGGTGGCGGAGCCGGAAATCGGCCTCGGCCCCTTGCATACCGCTTTCGACGGCAAGGGTAACGCCTTCACCACGCTGTTCCTCGACAGTCAGATCGTCAAATGGAATGTCGATAAAGCCATCGCGCAATTCAAGGGCGACAAGACGGTCAAGCCGGTGCTCGACAAGGTCGACGTGCATTATCAACCGGGCCACGGCTATGCATCGATGGGCGAAACCAAGGATGCCGACGGCAAGTACTTCAACTCCGGCAACAAGTTTTCCAAGGACCGCTTCCTGCCGGTGGGACCACTGCATTCCGAGACCGAGCAATTGATCGATATCTCCGGCGACAAGATGCGCGTGATATCCGACCACACCGCTTACCCGGAACCGCACGACGCCATCATCGTGCGCCGCGACTTGGTGAAGACGCGCCAGATTTACAACATGGATGACTTCCCGAATGCGGTCAAACCGGAGAATGCCGGCATCGAGCGCAAGGGCAACAAGGTCCATGTGCGCCTGATGTCGCAAGCGCCGGCGTTCAGCATGCCGGTGATCAAAGTGAAAAAAGGCGATGAGGTCACGATCACGCTGACCAACTACGACAAGGTGGAGGACTTGACCCACGGCTGCGCGATTCCGAACTACAACATCAACTTCATCGTGAATCCGCAGGAAACGAAATCGGTTACCTTCAAGGCCGATAAGCCGGGCGCTTACTGGATGTATTGCACTCACTTCTGCCACGCGCTGCATTTAGAAATGCGCAGCCGCTTCCTGGTTGAGGCATAACAGGCCCGATGCATTGCGTAGGGCGGGCATGGCAGGCTCGCCCTATGTTTTTTTGAATTGAGATGAAAAGTACCTCTCACTGTCGATGCTTGCCGCAACTGGCGCTGGCCCTGTGGATGGTGCTGTTTGTTTTGTTGGCCGCGCCGCAAGCGCGCGCGTCGATGTACGACACGCAATTGCCGCCCGAGCTATCCAGTGCGCCGGACTTGTGCGCCTACGCGCCTTGCAGCGAGGTGATGCCCGCCGCAAAACGTTTTTCCGTGCGCAAAGGCATGCCGGCTTATGTCGAAGCCTACGCCGATGAAAACGGCAAGCAGCGCATCGTCGGCTATGTTTTCCTTTCCACCGACGTAGTCGACATTCCCGCCTACTCCGGCAAACCGGTCATCACCTTAATCGGCATGGACCCGCGCGGCATCATTACCGGCGTGCGCATCCTAAAGCACTCCGAGCCTATCCTGCTGGCCGGCATTCCCGAGTCGGCGCTGACGAAATTCATCAGCCAATACATCGGCAAGTCGGCTGCCGCCAAGCTGGAAATCGGCCATGGCCAAAACGAGGACGGCGTGGTCGGTCTGGATGCCATCAGCGGCGCCACCGTGACGGCGATCGCTGAAAACCAAGTGATCGCGCAAAGCGCCTATGAAATCGGCAAACAAGTCGGCATCTTCAAGCCGACTGCCAAGCCGCGCGCGCATTTCACCGCCTTGCGCGAGCAACTGGACTGGGCCGCGCTGCAAAAGGAAGGCAGCGTTCAACATCTGGTCGTGCAGGCAGCCGACATCGGCAGCGGCGACCGCGGTGACAACGTGCAGCCTTACATGGATTTGTATTTCGGCTACCTCAACGTACCCACCATCGGCGTGAGTCTCTTGGGCGAACACGGCTACCAGCGCTTGATGCAAGATTTGAAGCAAGACGAGCATGCCTTGTTCATCATCGCTTCCGGCCAAGTGTCGTTCAAAGGATCGGGCTTCGTGCGCGGCGGCATCTACGACCGTATCCAGGTGCGCCAGGATGCCGGCAGCTTTACCTTCCGCGATACCGATTACCAAAATCTCTACCATTTGCAGCCGGCCGACGTGCCGGCGTTCAAGGAATCCGGTATTTTCATCATCCGCTCCGCCCACTTCAATCCAGCCTGGCCATGGCAGCTTTCCTTCCTCGCCAACAAGGTCGATGAACAAACGCGCGCCAAGACCTTTGCGCACTTCGATCAAGAGTATTGGCTGCCGGCGCGCTATCTCGAAGGCGGCCGCCCCAAGGTGCAGCGGCCGCAGGCGGCATGGAAGAAAGCATGGGCAGCCAAGCAGCTGGAAATCATTCTGTTCGTGCTGGTGCTGGTGGCGAGCGCAGCACTGTATTCGCAGCGCGACAAACTGGCGCGCGCTTCCAATCGTAAGCACAAACCGTGGATTTCGATTCCGCGCTATGGTTTATGGATAGTCTCGGTCGGTTTCATCGGCTTATATTTGAAGGCGCAACCCAGCATCACGCAAGTGATGACCTGGTTTCATTCGCTGATCCATCAGTGGAAGTGGGAGCTGTTCCTGTCGGACCCCTTCATTTTCATTTTCTGGTGGTTCATGATCGCCACCGTGTTTATCTGGGGCCGTGGCTTGTTTTGCGGCTGGCTGTGTCCGTTCGGCTCGCTGCAGCATCTGGCCTTCAAGCTCGCGCAAGTGATCGGATTGAAACGCTTCCAGCGCCTGCTGCCCAAGACCTTGCATGACAAGCTCAAGTGGATCAAGTACGGCGTTTTCTTCGCCTTGCTCGGCGTGTCTTTTTATTCGATGGAGTTGGCGGAAACGCTGGCTGAAGTCGAGCCCTTCAAGACCACTTTCTTAGTCGGCATATGGAATCGCTCCTGGCCTTTCGTTGCCTTCGTCGGCGTGATCTTCGGCATTGCCTTCTTGAGCGAGCGGCCGTACTGCAAATACATTTGTCCGCTCGGCGCGGGACTGGCGCTGCCGACCAAGTTCAGGCTGTTCGGTTTGAAGCGCAAGCAGGAATGCCAGACTTGCCATGCCTGCGCGGCCGGTTGCGGCTCGCACGCCATTGATGCACAAGGCAAGATCGATCAGAAGGAATGCCTGTTGTGCCTGGATTGCATGGTGATGTATTACGACGACCATGCCTGCCCGCCGCTGGTGAAAGAGCGCAAGACGCGTGAAAAAGATGGCTTGCCGCTGACAGCGATCGATGCCAAGGGCTACTTCATTCCGATCGAGAACGTGCGCCGCAACTTGGCCGAGAAGGCCAAGGCAGTGAAACGGGAGGCGGCGTAGACATCATGGGTGCCCACTCACAGATTGATCTTGCATGCCGGATCGGCGCTGTTATTCTGGTCGGCGCTCTCGGAAGTCTGGCTGGCGACGCCGGCGCAGCGGTGTTGCAGGTCAAATCCGGTCAATCGATTCAAGCGGCGGTGCGCGCTGCGCAAGCCGGCGACACGATCCAGGTCGAAGCCGGCGTGTACCAGGAACATCTGCTGATCGACAAGCGCCTGACGCTGCAGGGCATCAATCGCCCGACCATTAGCGGCCGGGAAAGCGGCGATGTGATCCGCGTGCGCGCCGCCGACGTCAAGATACAAGGCTTCGTCGTGCGCGACAGCGGCACTGACCTGGGTGCGCAAAATGCCGGCATTTATATCGAGCCGGGTTCCGATCGCGCCCAGGTGGAAGATTGCGAGCTGGTATACAACCTGTTCGGCATCTGGCTGGAAAAGTCCAGCGATGCCATCATCCGGCGCAATGTCGTCAGCGGCCGGCGCGATTTGCTGTCTGCGGCGCGCGGCAACGGCATCCAGGTGTACAACACGAGCGGCGCGCAAGTGCTCGACAACACCATCAGCTTTGCGCGCGACGGCATTTATGTCGATGTGTCCAGGAACGCGCTATTTCGCGGCAACCGGATTCATCACGTGCGCTATGGCACGCACTACATGAACACCAATAACAGCACTTGGGAAAACAATGAGGTCTACCAGAATCGCGGCGGCTTGGCGCTGATGGAAGTGCGCGACCTGGTCGTGCGCAACAACGTTGCTTGGGGCAATGAAGACCACGGCATCATGCTGCGTACCATCCAAGATTCGCTCATAGAAAACAATGTGGTGGCGGGCAACGGCCGCGGCTTTTTCATTTACGACGCCGAGTACAACACGGTGAAAAATAATCTGGTGATCCGCAACCACACCGGCGTGCATTTGTCGGCCGGATCGAGCAACAACCAGATCGACGGCAATGATTTCATCGGCAACCAGGAACAAATCAAGTTTGTCGCCGCGCGCGATGTCGAGTGGGGCCGCAGCAAGGGCAATTACTGGAGCAATTACGGCGGCTGGGACCAGAACGGCGATGGCGTCGGCGATATCGTGTATGAAGCCAACGATGTGGTCGACCGGCTCAACTGGCAATACCCGCTGGTCAAGCTGCTGCTGAGCAGTCCATCCCTGCAAACCCTGCGTTTCGTGGCGCGCCAGTTTCCGATGCTGCGCGCGCCCAGCGTGGTGGATAAGCATCCGCGCATGCGTCCCTGGAACCTGAATTGGAGCAAGTGGAATGACAAGCGCACCGATTGAATTAAATAATGTCAGCAAGCGCTTCGGCGACGTGCAAGCGGTCGACGGCGTCAGCCTGTCGGTCGCCAAGGGCCAGATGATCGGCTTGATCGGCCACAACGGCGCGGGAAAGAGCACGCTGTTCAAGTTGATGCTGGGCTTGATCCCGACCAGTGCCGGGGAAGTGCTGGTCAACGGCGTGCCTATCGATGGGCGCGAGTTTCGCGAAGTGCGGCGCCGCATCGGCTATCTGCCGGAAACCTTCGTCACTTACGACAACCTCACCGGCCTGGAAGTTCTGCGCCTGTTTGCGGATTTGAAAAAGGTGCCGCGCAGCGCATGTGAAGCGATCCTCGCGCGCGTCGGCTTAGCGCATGCGGCGCATCGCCGGGTGCGCGGCTATTCCAAGGGCATGCGCCAGCGGCTCGGCTTTGCCCAGGTGCTGCTCGGTGCGCCCGACTTGATTTTTCTGGATGAACCCACCAACGGTCTCGACCCGGAAGGCATCCACGACTTTTACCAAATCCTGCGCGAGGTGCAAGAAGAAGGCGCGACCATCGTCATCACTTCGCACATCCTGGCGGAGATCCAGGAGCGGGTCGATCGGCTGGTGATCATGCATTCCGGCCGCATCGCCGCACAAGGCACGCTGACCGAATTGCGCGCGCAAATGGTGTTGCCGTCGGAGATACGCATCATGCTGCGCCATGGCGAAGGCTCGCGCATCCATGCCGCGCTGGCGCAGTTGGCCGGGCTGGAGCTGAAGATCGATCAGGATTGCGTGCGGGTTTCTTGCCTGCCCAACCAGAAGGTCGCGGTGCTGAATATCCTGGCGGCGCTGGCCGACGCGGTGAACGATATCGCGATCCACGAACCCTCGCTGGAAGACTTGTTTCTTGGATATGGAGGCGCGCATGTTCGCCGGAATTGATTTTTCCCAGGTGCGCGTCATCGCGGGCAAGGAGTTCCGCGACCGCATCCGCAATCGCTGGGTGCTGGCGGTGGCGTTGATCTTTTCCCTGTTTGCGCTGGCGATCGCTTATTTCGGCTCGGCCCAGCAAGGCGAAGTCGGGTTTCGCGGCATCGACGTCACCATCGCCAGCCTGGTGAGTCTGGTGATTTACCTGGTGCCGCTGATCGCGCTGATCCTGGGGTACGACGCGATCGTCGGCGAGAAGGAACGCGGTTCGCTCGAACTCTTATTGTCGATGCCGATCACCCGCTTCGAAATCTTGCTCGGCAAATTCCTGGGATTGTCGGCGGCGCTCGCCAGTTCCACCGTGCTCGGATTCGGCGCCGGCATCTTGCTGTTGTCCGCGCAGCTGAGCAGGCGCGATGTGTATCACTATCTCGGCTTCGCCGGCAGTGCGATCCTGATGGGAATGGCGTTCTTAAGTCTCTCGCTGCTGATATCGGTGTTGTCGCTGGACCGCATACGCGCTTCCGGCGTGGCGATCGGATTGTGGTTTTTCTTCGTGCTGATTTTCGACTTGCTGCTGATGGGTGTGCTGGTGGCGAGCCAGGGCACGCTCGGCAGCGGCGTGTTCGGTACCTTGCTCATGTTGAACCCCGCCGACGTATTCCGTCTGCTGAATATCTTCAGCTCCGAACAAGTGCAGAGCATGTACGGCCTGGCGACCGTGATGCCCGACAGCCTGACCAATCCCGCTGTCCTGGTCGCCATCATGCTGACCTGGATCCTTGCTCCCTTCGTCATTGCAAACTGGAGATTCAAATGAAATCGAAATTCGTGGGCCGGCGCACTGCCTTGCGTAAGACATCGGTCCGATGGATCAGCGGCCTCGCGCTCATCGCCGCGCTAGGCGCCTGCAGCCAGGCTGCGCAGCAATTGGCTGCCATGGAGCCGACCAATGAAACCGCCTGCGCACTGGATGGCATGGTGTTGAAAGACCACGCCGGACCCAAGGCGCAAATTCATTATGCCGAAGGCAAGCCGGACTTCTTTTGCGATCTGAAAGAATTGTTCGGCATGGTATTGGCGCCCGAGCAAAAGCGCGCGGTCGCCGGCGTCTTCGTGCAAGACATGGGCAAGACCGATTGGGATCACCCGCAGGCGAACTGGATCGATGCAAAGACAGCGGTCTATGTGGTCGGCAGCCGCAAGCCCGGCTCGATGGGGCCGACCTTCGGCTCCTTCTCCAGCATGAAAGACGCCGAAGCGTTTGTGTCCAAGGAAGGCGGAAAAATTCTGCGCTTCGAGCAGATAACGATCGCCATGGTCGACATGGCAGGAGGGGCGGCACACGACAACCGAATGCATTGAATCTCGTCGCACGATTTTTTAACGTTCATTCATCAATTCATCAAGGACAAAATCATGAAAGCATTGAAGCTCTTAGCCATCGTATTGATCGCCGCGGCATCTGGCGCCGCCAGCGCAGCCGACGCCGCCATCGGCGAAAAAACCTATGCCGCCAATTGCGCTTCCTGCCACGGCACCGGCGTGCTCGGCGCGCCCAAGCTCGGCGACAAGGCTGGGTGGGCGCCGCGTATCGCGCAAGGCAAGGATATCTTGTATGCCCACGGACTGGCCGGCTTCAAGATGATGCCTCCGAAAGGCGGCAATCCCGCCTTGAAGGATGCGGATGTGAAGGCCGCGATCGATTACATGATCGGCAAGGCCAAGTGATGCGATGCGCACGTTCGTGCCATGCGCCTGCTGCGCGCATGGCCGGCGTTCCATTGAATAGATGATCACCACAACCGGGTTTCATCAGCATGAGTAAGTCGAGAGCATTTTTCCTGGCATGGCTGCTGCTGTTGCCGCTGTTGTTGCCGCTGCTATTCGGATGCAGCCGCAAGGCGTCGATCCACCATGTCCAGGGTCATGTGTTCGGCACGCAGGTCAAGATCAGCATCTATGGCGATTCGGAGCAGCGCGCGCAGGCACTGGGTGCGCAAGTACTGAAAGAGTTTGACCGGCTGCATCACAAATTCCATGCATGGCAACCGAGCCAGCTTACTGCTTTGAATGACAGCATTGCGCGCGGTGAGGTTTTTCAGGCTGATGAAGAAATGGTCAGCTTGTTGAAATCGGCCGCCGTGCTCGCCGGCCAGTCGGACCACACCTTCAACCCCGCCATCGGCGGTTTGATCCGGCTATGGGGATTTCAGAGCAGCGATATTACTGCACAGGGGCCGCGAGCTGCCGAGATCAAACGCTGGGTCGACGCCGATCCGCGCATGTCCGACTTGGTATTCGACGGCACGCGCATCTCGAGCAGGAACAAGGCGGTGATGCTGGACCTGGGTGGCTATGCGAAAGGCTATGCGCTCGACCGCGCCGCCCAAATTTTACGCGCGGCGCATGTCAAGGCGGCTCTCGTCAATATCGGCGGCAATATACTCGCGATCGGCCAGCCGGGCGAGCGGCCATGGAAAGTCGGCATCCGCGATCCGCGCGGGGAAGGTACGATTGCAAGTGTGGAATTGCATGACAACGAAGCGGTCGGCACCAGCGGCGATTACCAGCGTTACTTCATGAAGGATGGCAAGCGCCATCCGCATATCATCGACCCGCGTACCGGACAGACCGTCGACCTGGTCGCCTCGGTCACCATCATCGCTTCCGGCGGCCAGGATGTCGGCTTGCGTTCCGATGGCAATTCCAAGCCATTGTTCATCGCCGGGCCGCAGCACTGGCAGCAAATGGCTGATCGCCTCGGATTAAAGGAAGTGATGCTGATCGACGCTAAGAGGAATGTCGTGATGACACCTGCGATGCGTGAGCGCATGGCTACAAAGGGGGCGCCCGGGTAATCGACGCAATACTGTTGCAGCTATCGGCCGCAGTTTCGACCACGATGTTTGGATCCAGCCCTGAGCTTCTACGGCAATTAAGGCTCCACTAGGGAGCCTTTTTGCTATTTGCTTGCGCGAGAAGTATTTACTCCTCGGATTAATACCGCGACCATCCGCCATGATGATGGCGATGATGGCTATGCCCGTGGTAGCGCGGCGATTCTACATAGACGACCCGGCTTTCGCGATAAACGGTAGGTTGCGAGTAAGAATAGGTGGTATTGCCCGAAGAATAGCTCGAAGAATAGCTATCCGACGGCGCGTAACTGGGCTGCGCGTACGTGGGCTGCGATTGCGAATTAGCGTGAGCGATGACGCTGCCGATGATGGCTGCGCCTAGGATGATTCCTGCAATTTTGCCGGCATTGTCACCGCTGTCATGACTGCGGCTGTGATTGTTCGGATGAACGTGCCCACGACCGGTGTCATGGGCAGATGCTAATCCTGAGGACGTGATCGCGAGGGTGGCGACGACTGCACCAGCAATGATCTTCTTATTCAAATTCATGATCGGCTCCTATCGGCATCGTGCTGTCCGGATGGACAAGAAACTCACCACGCCATGTCATCACTTTACAGGCGCCGGCGCGGATAGCCATTAAGGATACAGAGTTTTACAGCTGTAAAAAAGAGTGAACTCAGCATGCACGAGAGGTATGCCCCTAATTTCCTGTGTTTTTATACACACTGTTGATTTGTACAGTATTTTGCGCTAAAGTCACAGCTAAAACCCTGTTCATCCCAACTAAAGGTAAGAAAAATGACGAGTTTGAACGCTTCGCTTCCCAGCCGTTTTGGCCGCGAATATCTACCTGTTTCCCTGCTGCTTCGTCTCGGCAAGCGGGAGCTTCGTATCGGCCGCGATTTTCGTTCGCGTTATTACGCCGTTTCGCCCCTCATAGAATGCAGCGCCGGCGTTGAGCCCGGCCATCTGGAAATCCTCTTATTCCGCCGGTGGCTAGTGGTATTCACCAAAGCCGGCTAAACCGAGCACAACCTTTGTTTCTTGCGCGAGCTGAACTTGGCCGAACCGCTTAGAAATAAATTCGGCCCCGATACGCCGCGCAAGATCGCCCGGTTATCAGTAAACGAAGTCGCTAATTCTTTAAAGCCGGCCTATTAGGCCGGCTTTTTTTTGATTCGATCAACGCCGTCACGAGCGTGCCGGTCAGAAGGGCCTGAACTTTTGTACGCGGTTCAAGAGCAGATCGGCGCTATACACATTGCCGAAAACGTCTACACCAATGCCGGCTGGCGAAAACATTTGTCCCGGTTTGCCGCCGAATCCGCTCCATTTGCCGACATAGGTGCCGGACAGGGTGAATTTCTGCATGCGGTTATTCGAACTATCGGACACATACACGAAAGCGCCCGCAACGCGTATGCCGTTCGGCAGGAAAAATTCGCCGTTGCCCTTACCCCAGTTGAGCAATTCATCGGTGTTGGGAACGCCGCGATTGGTGCCCCATTTGGTGATGAACATGCCGTTATTGTTGAATTTCTGGATACGGCCATTGACACGGTCGGCAACGTACACATTGCCGAGCAAATCCACCGCTAATTCCATCGGTTGGCGGAACTGGCCGTTGCCGGTGCCGTAGCTGCCCCACTGCATAAGATAGGTGCCATTGGCATCAAATTTCTGGACGCGGCTGTTGCCGTAGTCGGATACGAAGATGTTTCCCTTCAAATCGACCGCGACGCCAATCGGACTGATGAACTGCCCGTTGCCGACACCGAATCCACCGAGCTTTTTGATGAATACGCCGTTGGCATCGAATACCTGGATACGGGCGTTGCCCGCATCGGCAACATACACCTTGCCGTTCAGGTCGGTCGCAATCTGGCTCGGGATGATGAATTCGCCATCCAGCCAGCCGAAATTCGCAAAGCCGCCGGCGCCGCCGTTTTTACCCCACTTCGATAAAAATGCGCCGCTTGAATTGAATACCTGCACCCGGTGGTTGAAGCGGTCCGATACATATACGCGCCCGGTCGGTCCGACGGCGACGCCAAGCGGCTCGCTGAATTGGCCGTTTTGCGTGCGCGCGGTACCGACGATTGCCGCCAGGCTCGCGCTGGTGCCCAGATCGGTATAACGCAGCACTTGGCTGTTGCCGGTGTCGGAGACGTAAAAGCTGCCGTTGTTAAGGTGGACGATTGCATTGGGATAGAGCGGCGCCGGAAAACCGCCGACGCTATATTGATAAGTGAGCGCGCTGTCGTATTTTTTTACCTTGTGATTAAAGGTGTCGACCACGAATACGTTATCGGCTGCATCGACGCCCACGCTGCGTGCGCGATTCAGCAGATTGGCGCTGTCGCCCGGCATGCCGGTGGTGCCGATTTGTGCGATCCAGGTGCCGCTCGCCGTCAGCTTTTGTACTCGCTCGTTATACGTGTCGCACACATAGACGTTGTCTTTGCTGTCGATGGCAATGCCTTGCGGCAGACGGAATTGCGCGGGGCCGGTGCCATAGCCGCCGAACTGAAACAAATACGTGCCATTGCTACTGAAGACCTGGACGCGGTGGTTGTATTCGTCCGTGACGTAATAACGATTTTGGCTGTCGACCGCGATTTCACGCGGGAAGGCGAATTGGCCGGGGCCGGTGCCTTGCGTGCCCCAGCTGGCGATGAAGTTCATGTTGGCATCGAACTTTTGCACGCGATAATTGCCCGTGTCGGTGACCAGGATGTTGCCGGCCTTGTCGATCGCAACGCCGAAAGGCAGGTTGAACTGGCCCCGCTGATTACCGACCTTGCCGTAAGTCGCCAGCACAGCGCCCGCGCTCGACATCTTGACGATGCGGCTGTTGGCCATATCGGCCGCGTAGACATTGCCGCCCGCGTCCTTAGCCAGCGCAACCGGCGTATTGAAGTAGACGCTACCGGCAGGGTCTGTGATCGTGCCCCAGCCTGATGTGTACGTTTCGGCTCGCGCTGCAGTGCCGATGTTGAGGAGGACAAGCGCCCCCAGCAAAAGCCCAAAGGCGCGTGATATCAATCGTTGCTGTGCCATAAGTCTCCCTCCTTAAAATCAATTTTTATTTTCGATGACGGCGCATGGAAAATCTTAGGCGATCTTGCCACGTACGCAAGGCGCCGACAGTCAGGGAATTGTTAAATCAGGATGCGCGGCCTATAAAACTGGCCGAGTTACCAGTCGTCGTTGCGTTGCACCACGACGCTTTTGATTGCGGCACTGGCGGCATGTAATTGGCCTGGCGTCATTCCAATGAAAACGATCAAGTTCTCGGATGTGATCGATCATACGTAGTTATGCGCATTGATTTAAAAGAATGAACAGCTTATCTTGCGTACCGAACGACTGTCGCTACCTTACTGCACTGGGACGAATACGATGAAACACAATCAGGACATCAATGGGTTTGACCAATATACGATCGCTTTCGCAATGCTTGCGGCGATTTTTCTCGGCACTGCGGCACCCGCCGCGGCGCAGGACATCGCATTGAAGAAATACAAAATCGATTCCGACCATATTTCCGTATCCGGCATATCGTCCGGCGGTGCCCTGGCAGTGCAGCTGCACGTTGCCTACTCATCGATATTCAAACGCGGCGTCGGCATCGTTGCCGCACCGCCGTACTTTTGCGGCGAAGGCGACGTGATGACCGCCTTGTCCAATTGCGTTCAGCCCAGCGACGACAAAAAACTCAATACGGCGGCTTTTGTCGAGAAAGCGAAAGCCTGGTCGGGGCAAAGCATTGATGATGTCGGCAATCTTGCCGATTCCAAAGTCTATATCTTCAGCGGTGCCAAGGACACCTCGATAAAAGGGGGCGTCGTGGCGGAAAATCGCGCCTTCTACGGCAATTTCACCGCGGAGAAAAACATCGTTTACAAAAACGATATTCCCGCTGCGCATGCCATGGTGGTCGACAAGGGCAAAACGCCTTGCGACGCATTCGAAGAGCCGTATATCAACAACTGCAATTTCGATTTGCCCGGCGCGATGCTGAAATGGATACACGGCGATCTCAAGCCGCGCGTGCCCTCGATTCCGGCCAACCTGATCAAGTTCAACCAGGATGAATTCCGCGGCAAAACCCGCGATAGCGACGCGTTCGACTCCACCGCCTGGGCCTATGTGCCCAGCGCCTGCAAAAGCGGCGAGGAATGCAAGCTGCATATCGCCCTGCACGGTTGCCAGCAAGGACAAGGTTTTGTCGGCGACAAGTACGTGAGAAATGCCGGCTACAACGAATGGGCGGAAGCCAACAACATCATCGTGCTGTATCCGCAGGTAGGCCCCAGCGGCCAGCTCGGCACCCCTACGCAAAATCCTCTCGGTTGCTGGGATTGGTGGGGATATAGCGGCACGGAATATGCGTTACGCAATGGCGCCCAAGTCTCGGCGATTAAAAAGATGATCGATCGTTTGACGGACGCGAAATAATCACGGACGGTTGGCGTCGAATAGAGCCGTTGCGCATTCAGTTGCGCGCATCGTTCGCATCGACCACGTCGAGCTATCAATAACGCAGCTCCTAGTTCGTAAAAGCCGGCCCATTGGCCGGCTTTTTGTTTGGAAAATCTAGGGCCTGTTTCTATTTTATTGATCCTAGCGGCGCATTTGTACCGTACATTTGGAGCCTACGGCCAACGAAAAATCCTTGATATGATTTGCAGAAATGCATGCCACAGCAGGCGTATACAAAACAATCTGGAGACACTGATGCGTAATGGCTTTTCTTTTTCCCTCTCCGTGCTCGCGGCCGCACTTCTTAGCGCGACCGCAAATGCCGCCACCGTCATCGAGATGGAGTCCGGCCCTGCCCGGATCAAATCGGTGATGACCGTCGAGAATGGCAAAGCGAGGCTGCAATCCGAGTTGGCCAATTACAGTCTCATTGATCCGGGTGCCGGACAATATCTGTACGTTTCCCAGGAGCGGAAGCAAGTTGTGAAGATGAGCGATTCGCCGCCCGTGGATCTTGATCGACGAGTAAGCGTGCCGACCTCGAACAAGACCAAGCTTGTACGCAAAGGCGCAGGGCCGAAAATTGCCGGCTATTCGACGCAGCTCTACCAACTCTTTACGAATGGCGCCTTGTGCCTGAACACTTATTTGTCGCGCGAGGCGATGATGCGCGGCCAGCTGAAGGAATTCCACTCGGCTTTTTATCGCATGCAGAAAAAACAAAAGCAGGACGCTCAAGCGGCAGGTGCGGAAATCTCACCCTGCGACGACGCTCAGGAAGTGCTCATGGCGCGTTATCCGGAACTCGGATTGGCAATGCGAACGGTCGATCCGAACGGACAAGTGCGGCAAGAAGTGGTGAGCATCAAGACGGACGTCGTTGTCGACAACAATTATTTTCAAGCGCCACTCGGCTTCAAGCAGTTGACCCACGAAGCGTTCCTGCGCCAGATGGAAGGAACCGTCAATATCCCGCTACAGCCGGCTCCTGCGGTAAACAAAGGCGGCAATAACTGAAGGATTGCAAACTTGATTAAGCGGCCTTGCCCGCCGCCTCCCGTTTGTTTTGTTTGTTTCGAATGGTTGCTTTATTTGGGATAACTCTTATAGTGTGTTGCTAAGTTTATTTAAAGTGCAGTGGTCCGCCCGACAGCTTAGTTCTTTCGGGTCGTAGGAGTCGCCGCAACGCTTTGCAGCACGCGCTCGTAAAAGCACTGCGGTATGTTGAATCGTTCAATCAAACATAAGTGCAAAAATGATGTTAATCAAAACTCGCCTGACCCTTGGAATTCTGATGTCTACTGCGGCCATTGCCGCGCATGCCCAGTCTCGCGGCCCTGCGGCCCAATACTGGATTGATCTTTCTACTACCAACATGTCGATTCCGGGTATGTCCGGGAGCGGCGGCATGTTCGGCAGCATGATGGGAGGCGCCATGGGAGGCGCCATGGGAGGCGGCGCCCGCAGCAAGACAATGGAAACCGAACTCCATGTACGCGCCAAGCCGGCCGGCGTGGAAGGCACGCATGCCATTCCTTCCGGCATGAACATGGGCGATTCGCTGCTGCTGGTGCCGATCAAGCCGGTGCAGACCGGCAGGACAGACACTACCTCCAGCCGCGAGCGTGAAGAACAGCCCAAGGGCAGAATCCTGGTGTACTGGGGTTGCGGCGAAACCGTGCGCCCCGGCCAGCCCAAGGTGCTCGATCTGGCCAAGCAAAACTACGGCGAATTCACGCAGTTCTTCAGCAGCCGCGGCGGTTTTAGCAAAGGCGTGCAGCACAAGCCGGGCGATTCTTACTGGCCGAACGAACGCGACAACAAGCAGGTGCCGGACGGCGCCTCGCTGCAGGGCGCACATGCCGTCTCCGGCGAAGGCGTGCCGGCAAGCCTAAAATTCTCGGTTGGCGCGGCGAATGACTTCCTGCCCAAGGCGCAATTGAGCACACGCGGCGTGCCCAGCGACAGCGTCAAGGCGGAATGGCAATCGATGGACAACGCCAAGGCCTACTTTCTGCATGCGCAAGGCGCCACCAAATCAGGCGACAACGGCAGCGATATGATCTTCTGGAGCTCCAGCGAAAAACCGGACATGGGCTGGTCGATGATGACTTATCTCTCGCCTTCGCAAATCACGAGTTACTTGCAGCAAAAGGTCATCCTGCAGCCGAGCACCACCAACTGCGCGATACCGAAAGGCATCTTCGAAAAGGCCCAAGGCGCGATGCTCAACATGATCGCCTATGGACCGGAACTCAATGTCTCGCACCCGCCCCGCCCGGCCAAAGCGCCGGCGAGCTGGCAACCGGAATGGACCGCACGCGTGCGCGTGAAGTCCACCGGCATGACCATGCTGGGCATGGAAAGCGATACGGGCGGCAATCGCGGCGAGAGCAGCGAGAGTGGCGACAATTCGGGCGGGAATGCGCCGACGCCGCTGAATATCCTGAAAGGGATTTTCGGGCGGTAACAGCGATACGGAACAGGCCACATTTTCGTTCGAAAAACTGTGGTCTGTTCGCCTACTTTCTTATATGGCGCCGTTCAATGCCGTGCCCTCTGCATGTCTTGCAGATTTTACACACCGATAAAGCGCATTTTGAAATTGCGCCCTTTGATATTGCCTTTGGAAAGCGTCGCAAACGCTTGCTCAGCGATGCGCCGATCGAGCGCGACATAGGTCGTAAATTCAAATACATTGATCTTGCCGACCTGCTCCTTGGTAAGACCGGCATCGCCTGTCAACGCACCCAGTAAATCACCGGGACGCAGTTTATCCTTCTTGCCGCCCTGGATGCACACAGTCACCATTGGCGCGCGCAAGTTGTTTGTCTGCGCTGCATCGGGCGCCGGCAAATCAAACCATTGCACCGGCTGGCCCTGATATTCCTCGATCAGCTTGACCCATTTCTTTTCATTCAGGGCACACAGCGATAGCGCCAAGCCTTTTTCCGCGCCGCGCCCGGTGCGGCCGATGCGGTGGATATGCACCTCGGTATCTTTCGATACATCGACATTGATGACAGCGCCCAGCGATTGAATATCCAAGCCGCGCGCGGCGACATCGGTCGCGACCAGCACCGAACAACTCTGATTGGCGAACAGCACCAGGATTTCATCGCGTTCGCGCTGTTCCAAGTCGCCATGCAGCGCCAGTGCAGAAAAACCTTGCTCGCGCAAATACTCGGCCAACTCGCGGCAATGGATCTTGGTATTGCAAAACGCCAGTGTCGATACGGGCCGGTAGTGTCGCAGCAGGCGCGCCACTGCCGTGTGCCGGTCTTCATACCCGATTTCATAAAAGCGCTGCTCGATCTGGCCCTCCGCATGCTGCGTCTCGGCTGCGACTTCGACCGGGTCGCGCAAAAAGGGCGCGCTGAGTTTGCGGATATCGTCGGGATACGTCGCCGAAAACAGCAGTGTCTGGCGCCGTGCCGGGCAAGCACTGGCGATGCCGGCAATCTCTTCCTGAAAGCCCATGTCCACCATGCGGTCGGCTTCATCCAGCACCAGCGTCTGCACTGTATTCAAATTGATGCTGCCGCGCCCGAGATGGTCGCGAATGCGGCCCGGTGTGCCGACCACGATATGCGCGCCGTGTTCGAGCGAAGCGATCTGCGGACGCATCGGCGCGCCGCCGCACAGCGTGAGCACCTTGATGTTGCCGGTAAAGCGCGCCAGCTTGCGCAATTCATTCGATACTTGGTCAGCCAGTTCTCGCGTCGGGCACAGCACCAGCGCCTGGATCGCAAACCAGGTGGGATTCAAGCGATGCAAGATGCCGATGCCGAATGCAGCCGTCTTGCCGCTGCCGGTCTTGGCTTGCGCGATCAAGTCGCGTCCTTCCAGCACCACCGGCAGGGTTTGCGCCTGGATAGTTGTCATCTCGTGATAGCCGAGCGATTCAAGATTGGCAAGCATGGCCGGCGTGAGCGGCAGGTTGGAGAAAGAAGTGGTGGTCATAGAATTCCGAAAGCAGGCGGACAGTGTAACAGGCAAAGCCGCCCCGGCTGGGCGGCATATGCTGATCGCTTGGGCACGCTTTCGTATTGATGTCATACTGCATGTGTTATTACGAAAGGATAAAAAAATGAGTAAGAGCCAAGACGCAAAAAAAGCGGTGAAGAAAGAACCCGCTAAAACCATGAAAGAAAAGAAGGCCGCGAAAAAGATAAAGAAAGAAGAAAAAAAGCGCCAGCAGTAAATCGATGAAAGCACCGAAGCGGCTGCAGCCCCTGATCCAGGAGGGCATGGTCGACGCCGTGCTGCGCCAGTTGATGAGCGGCAAGGAAGCCACCGTGTATGTCGTGCGCTGCGGTGACGAGATCCGCTGCGCCAAGGTCTACAAGGAAGCCCATCAGCGCAGCTTTCATCAAGCGGTGTCATACCAGGAAGGCCGGCGCGTCAAAAACAGCCGCCAGGCGCGCGCCATGGAAAAAGGCAGCCGCTACGGCCGCCAGATGGCGGAAGAAGCCTGGCAAAACGCCGAGGTCGATGCGCTCTATCGGCTGGCGGCAGCCGGCGTGCGCGTGCCCCAACCCTTCATATGTTTTGAAGGCGTGTTATTGATGGAGCTGGTGATAGACGCCGCCGGCAATGTTGCACCGCGCTTGGCCGATGTCGAATTCGATGAGGCGACGGCGCTGGATGTTCACGCGCAGCTGTTGCGCCAAGTCGTGCTGATGTTGTGCGCCGGCGTGATTCACGGCGATCTGTCCGAATACAATATTCTGGTCGATGCACACGGCCCGGTGATCATCGATCTGCCGCAGGCCGTCGATGCTGCCGGCAATAACCAGGCGGAGATGATGCTCGAACGCGATGTGGAAAATCTCACGAGCTTTTTTGTGCGCTTCGCACCGCAACTGGCGGGTTCGCAGTACGGCAAAGAAATTTGGAAGTTGTTCGAGAAAGGCTTGCTGACGCCGGAGGTGCAATTGACCGGACGCGTCGAGCAGAGCTTGCGGCCCGCTGATGTCGGCGCCGTCATCCAGTCGATCCATCTCGCAGAAAAAGAAGAAGAGGAAAGACGGCGGCGGATTGCATTGGCGAACGCACCCTTCCAGGCTTAGCGCTCAGCCAAACCTGCGCACGGCGTCCAGCGCCAAGCCGGTGCCGATACTGCCGAACAGATCACCTTCCACCTGCCGCGCGTTTGGTAGTAAGGCCGCGATCTTATTGCGCAGCAGCGGGACACTGCTCGAACCGCCGGTAAAGAAAATAGAATCGACCGCGTCGACGTCGATGGCCGCATCCTTGAGCAGGGCAAGCACCGTGTTTTCGATCGCCGTCACTAGCGGCGAGATCGATGCATTAAACTGCGCACGATCCAGCATGACGGTCTCCGGCGGAACCAAACGCTCCAGTGTCAACGCCGAGTGGGCTGCGGCAGACAGCGCAATTTTTCCTTCCTCCACCTTGAGCGCCAACCAATGTCCTTCGCGTCCGCTGATCAGATGCTGTAAGCGATCGAGTTTGTCGCGTTCGATCGCATCCCGGTAAATATCCTTCAGCAGAGCGTCCGACTGCCGCGTATAAGCCAGGTTGATGGTGTGCCAGGTCGCCAGCATGAAATAGATGCTGGACGGCATTTCAGCATGGTTCTTCAGCCGGCTGCCGTATCCGAGCAGGGGCATCACGCTCGACAAGCTTAAATATTTGTCGAGATCGGTGCCGCCGATATGGACGCCGGCATTGGCGAGAACGTCGTCGTGGCGATCGAGCTTGGCTATCGTTTTGGGCGACAGCCGTACCAATGAAAAATCCGAGGTGCCGCCACCGATGTCGACCACCAGCACCAATTGTTCGCGCTCTATCCGCGATTCGTAATCAAAGGCGGCGGCGATTGGCTCATACTGAAATGCGATTTCTTTAAAACCCACCGCTTGCGCAATCTGCGCTAGGGTATCTTCCGCCAATTGGTCGGCGGTGCTGTCGCCATCCACGAAAAAAACCGGACGGCCGAAGACGGCGCGCTCAAACTCGCGGCCAGCGGCGCGCTCGGCGCGCTGCTTCAAAGCCGCGATGAATTGCTGTAACAGGCTGCGATAGGTGACGCTGCGGCCGGCTACTTCGGTCTGGCCATCCATCAAGCTTGAACCGAGCAGGCTTTTCAATGAACGCATGAGCCGGCCTTCGTAACCAGCCAGATAATCGGCGAGCGCCGCGCGGCCGAATCTGACGCTGTCGTCCTCGGCATTAAAAAATACCACCGAGGGCAAAGTCGGGTGGGCATCTTCCAATGCAAGCAAAGCCGGCTGCCCTGGGCGAATCCAGCCGACGGTGGAGTTAGACGTGCCGAAGTCCACGCTGCATGCGTCTGTCATAAAGTCATTTATCGTTCGGTAGGATCAAGTCGGCTCGTCATAAGCTTATGCGCCGATTGGATCATGATATTCCTGCAGAAGGTCGACAGTCTAGCAGTTGGCGGGCAGTTGGCGGGCAGTAGGCAGGCAGAGATAATTCACATCAAAAGGCGTAGACTGGCAGACATGGAATTCTCCAGCAAGCGAAACGATAGATCGATTGGAGTAAAGCAATGACGATGAGCTATGAAGATTATTTGAATGAAGTGACCACGCTCATTTATGAAAGGTATGACGTGAGCGAAGCTGCCGCCATCAAGTTCGTGGTGCGCGCACAAGCTGCCGATTTTTTTACCTTGCACGACGATGAACCGTCCATGCGCACGCAAGAACGCGCCGAGCAGGATGCCAAGACTATTTATGAGCAGCGCAACCAGTCGAATGCCAAGGCATTTCGGAAGTAAGCAGCGTTAAAACTGCGGCTTGCGCACAGTGTTCTCTATTCCTCTCTATCAATCTCCCTTTTCGAACGCCTAAAAAATGAGCAGCTCCCCATCCGCGACACCCGCAGCCTTATTTTCCGACCTGAAGCTGAGCGAACCCCTATTGCGCGTGCTACAGGAACTCGGCTACGAGGCGCCATCACCGATCCAGGCCGCCACCATACCCGTGTTGCTGGGCAATCGCGATGTGCTGGGCCAAGCGCAAACCGGCACCGGCAAGACTGCCGCTTTTGCCTTGCCGATACTCGCGCGCATCGACATCCGGCAAAGCGCGCCGCAAGCGCTGGTGCTGGCGCCCACGCGCGAACTGGCGATCCAGGTGGCCGAAGCCTTCCAGCGCTACGCGACCCATATTCCCGGCTTTCAAGTGCTGCCGATCTACGGCGGCCAGAGTTACGGCCCGCAACTCTCCGCCTTGCGGCGCGGCGTGCATGTGGTGGTGGGCACACCGGGGCGGGTGATCGATCATCTGGAAAAGAACACGCTCGACCTCTCCAAGCTCAAAACGCTGGTGCTCGATGAAGCCGATGAAATGCTGCGCATGGGCTTCATCGACGATGTCGAGACCATCTTGCAAAAGACGCCGGCGTCGCGCCAGACTGCGTTGTTTTCCGCGACCATGCCGTCCGCCATCAAGCGCATTGCGCAAACTTATCTGCACAATCCCGCCGAAGTCACCATCGCTTCCAAAACCGGCACCGCGGAAAACATCCGCCAGCGCTACTGGCTGGTCAGCGGCATGCACAAACTTGATGCCTTGACCCGCATCTTGGAAGCCGAGCCCTTCGATGGCATGATCATCTTCGCGCGCACCAAGCTGGCCACTGAAGAGCTGGCCACCAAACTGCAGGCGCGCGGTTTTTCTGCGACCGCCATCAACGGCGACATGGCGCAGCTGCAGCGCGAGCGCACCATCACCCAGCTGAAAGACGGCAAGATTGATATCCTGATCGCCACCGATGTCGCCGCGCGCGGCCTGGATGTCGAGCGCATCAGCCATGTCATCAACTACGATGTGCCGCACGACCCGGAGAGCTACACCCATCGCATCGGCCGCACCGGACGCGCCGGGCGCAGCGGCGAAGCGATCCTGTTCATCACGCCGCGTGAAAAAGGTTTGCTCAGAGTGATCGAGCGCGCCACGCGCCAGCCTGTATCGCCACTGGAGCTGCCGACCATCCAGGCAGTCAACGATGTGCGCATCGCCCGCTTCAAGGACCAGATCACCGAGACGCTGGACGCTGGCGGCCTGGAAATTTACCAGTCGCTGATCGAGGATTACGAACGCGAGCAGAATGTCCCAGCGTTGGAAATCGCCGCCGCGCTCGCCAAGCTGGCGCGCGGCGATGTGCCGCTGTTGCTGGATAAAAACCAGCGCGAGCCGCAGGCCGAACGTTTGCGGTCGGATGAGAGACCAGCCTCGGGTGGCAGGTTCGAGCGCGGTGAACGCAGCGATCGCCCCGAGCGCCCGCGCACACATAAGGAACGCATCCACCGCGAACCCGATCCCGGCATGCAAACCTTCCGCATCGAAGTCGGCCATGTGCACGGCGTCAAGCCCGGCAACATCGTCGGCGCCATCGCCAATGAAGGTGGACTCGATTCCAAGCATATCGGCCGTATCGAGATTTACGATGATTACAGCACGCTCGATTTGCCCGACAGCCTGCCGGACGCATTGCTCAAACAGTTGCAGACGGTGTGGGTCGCCGGTCAGCAATTGCGCATCAGCCGCGATGGCGAAGCGCCAGCGCCAGCGACGGTCGACAAGCCCGCAAGCAAAAAAGCGCGTGCCGCCGACAAGCCGGCAAGCGACAAGGTGGTGCGCGACAAGCCCGTAAAGGAGAACGCGGCAAGCGATCAACCACAGCGACCCACGGAAAAAGCTAGTCGCAATGAGGCCAGCGCAGTCGAGTCGGCAGAGCCCCCGGCAGCACCGAAGAAAGCGCGTGCTGCTAACGCCAAGGGCATCGGCATGCAAGCCTACCGTATTGAAATCGGCCATGCCCACGGCGTGAAACCCGCCAACATCGTCGGCGCGATCGCCAATGAAGCCGGTCTCGACGCCAAATACATCGGCCGCATCGACATCTTCGATGACCACAGCGTGCTGGATCTGCCGGATGGCATGCCGAACGAAATCTTTGAACAGCTCAAGACCGTCACGGTTGCCGGGCAACCGCTGCGCATCAGCCATGCAGGGCCGGCATTGGGCAATGCCGCCAAGGCTGGCAGCGCCGACGGCAAAAAGCCAGCCTTCTCCGCCCCCAAAAAAGGCGGCGACCGGCGCGTGCATGAAAAATCGCTGCGCGATAAAACCGCAGGCAAAGGCGGCGCAGCACCAGTCAAACCAAAGCCGCATCGCAAAGGCACAAAGCAGGCGTGATCAAGTTGCGCGCAGTGTGCTTACCTATCACGCGGCTGTACGTCTTCCCAGGAGCAAAAGATTTTACGAACCTTACTCATAGCAGCATTGCGTATGCCAAAGCTGGCAATCGCTGTCTTGTTATTGGCGCTGGTGGCATTGGCCGGCAGCATGACCTATGTCGGCTACCTGGTAATCGGGATCGTCTCTGAGTATCTCGGCACCGGCCGTTTCATGGCGGGGTTTCTACTGGTCGTTCTGTTCGCCCGAGTACCTTGGGTGAGCCAAGGAAATTTGCGAACCGTCGGTTTATTGCCTAGAAACGCCCGGCTGCCGGTGATGGTGGTCTTGCTTGCATTTTGTGCCCTGAATTTTCTTTACCGGGGCCAGATGGTATCTCTTTTGTTCGTCACGCTTGCCGTCACTTTTTTGCTTTCCTATCGCTGGCTGAGAAAGAAACTATTGAATCGCATGATTGCATTTCTCTCGCGATCATCACCTGATCCATCCCAGCCCCAGCACAGCGATGAGACAGTCATCGACGGCGAGTTTCGGGAAAAGAAAGACTGAGCTAAGCTCAACCACAGGCAATGGTTCGCTCATGGAAAAAAGCGCTGCCGGTTCGCCAGCAGCGCTTGTTGTTTTTGGCGCCTCGTTCAAGCCGCATAGTCAGTCACGACAAAGCCGCCATCACGCACCTCCTTACGTCTGCCTTCCAATTGCAATCGCATATCCTCGATTACAAACCGGTGCATCGTCTTAATGACCTTATCAATGAAAACCGACGATAGCGCTTGCGGCATGATGCGATTTAGCTCGGCCAAACGGCGGCTGCTTATTGCCGGTTTTTTTAAGGATAGCCGGCGACTCGAATCGCGCTGGATCCAGCTGAGTCAAGGCAAGGATGGGCATGGGTTTATGTATAGAAAAACGGCTTTTTTATACGTATCCGAATGGAAATGTATAAGAAACGTGCTTTCTATACGCAAAGGGATAAGAAGAATGAGGGAATTTTGCATTTGCCATGATGTAAGGGTGGCTAGATTCGCTATTCGCAAATGGCATATAAAGCCGGGGGAGGGCCGTAAAGCAGGTTTTGACCGGCATACTTCTTGACAAATGCTGGTCATAGCCGGCATATTTATGTAATAAAGCAGGTTTTAACCTGCATTGGAGAGTGATTATGTCGATCGACAAAAGTAGTTTGCAACGCATGCAGCTAGCGGACGCCTTGCGCAACTATCCGGCGCCCTCATCGGCTGCGCCGCCTCGCGGTGGATGGATCCATGCGATTCGCCAAGCTTTGGGCATGACACAGGCGCAGCTCGGTGCGCGAATCGGCATCAGTCGTCAATCGGTGCAGGATCTGGAAAAGGCTGAAGCTGAGCGGCGCATTACCTTGGACAGTCTGGATCGCGCAGCGCGCGCAATGGGTTGTCGCGTGGTGTATTCCCTTGTGCCGGAAAGCGGCTCGCTCGACGATATCCGGCAACGGCAAGCGAACAAGCTCGCAGCCGCTTTGCTGAAACCCGGCGCGCATTCGATGAAGCTGGAAGCACAAGGCGTGTCGTCCGTCGAGAATGAGCGGCAACGCAATTTATTAATTGATGCATTACTGCGCGGCAGCTCGCGAAAATTATGGGAATGAATTTCGATTATCCGCCTGGCGCTACGCCGCTTGATCCAGATGAAATAGCAGGGCTCAAACCCAAACACATCAGCAATCATGGGCAATTGAACGAATGGGAATTGGCCAACATTGTGCAAGCAGAGAGTTGGGCTTTTTCACGCAGACATCCTGATCTGCCAAGCATTGATTTTGTTTGCAGCCTGCATAAGCGCATGTTTGGCGATACCTGGCGGTGGGCAGGGAAGTTTCGCACTACTGAAAAGAACATTGGGATTGATCCAGCACGTATATCAGCTGCATTGCATGACCTATGTGAGGATGTAAAGGCGCAGCTCGAATTCCAAAGCTATCCAATGGATGAGATTGCGGCACGCTTCAGTCATCGCTTGGTTTCCATCCATCCCTTTGCGAATGGAAACGGTCGCCTTTCGCGGACGATTGCTGATCTGCTGTTGGTGAGACACGGTGCCGAACGTTTTACTTGGGGTGCAGGGAATCTGATCGAGGAGGGAGAAGTGCGGCAGCAATATCTGGTGGCGCTGCGGGCAGCGGATGCGAAAGATTACGGGCCACTGCTGTTATTTGTGCGCTCGTAAATCTCCATTCATCAGCATCCATAAAAAACGCCGACTGAATGGTCGGCGTTTTTTCAATAGACGAACACTTCCGTCGAATACACGTTAATTAGTTGATTGCGATTGTCGCCGTCGCATCCGTCATTCCGCCTTCCAATTGCAATCGCATATCTTCAATCACAAACCGGTGCATCGTCTTAATGACCTTATCAATGAAAACCGACGATAGCGCTTGCGGCTGGATGCAATTCTCATAGTAAGTCACCATGTGGACGATGCTCAGAGAATCATCCACCTCTTCCACTTCAATATAACCACCCAGCAGCTTCACCGTATCTTGATAGCGAATGCTTTGCTCGATGATCTCGAACTCAATGCGGCTCTCATCGACAATGTTTGTGATTCTCTTGGTCAGATAGCCGCCATCGCTGTATTTGCAACGGCAGGTATCGCCGACCTTGCCGTGATGGCCTTCCACTTCCTGCGGAACAGGCAGGCTCAGCTTTAACAGCCAGGTCGGTTCGTGTTTAACGTGTTCATAAAATCCCACCTTTTTCCAGACGTTGCTTTTAGCTGCTTGAATGCTCATGGTGGTCATTGCGCTGCTGATGGTTTGTGCTTTCATGATTTCTCCTTTTATGGTGATGTCGATTGTGGTTGCGATAAAAAATTAATGCGCTGCCTGTAACGGACTATGCGCGACAAATATCGCCATGCATCCGATCGTTTTTACTTCGATGGTCTTGAAGCGTTTTTTCAATTCCGGCGCCAGCTGGCCGGCGGAGTCGTTCAGGCCATTGATCACCTTCAGCTTTTGCAGCATGAAGTAGACGGCGCGGCTCAGCAAGGTCTTGCGGATGCCTTGATTCAGAATCGTGTAGCCGAACACTTTGGTATTGGCATGCATGAGCGGCTGGATCGAATCGAAGACCGCGCCTTTTTCCGCCATGTCGCCGGGAATACAATGCAAGATGCCGCCCAGCGCAATGGAATCGAAGCGAGTCGCATGGAAGGGAATCGGCTTTAAGGCATCGCATTGATAAGTTTCCGGCTCAAAGCGGGCGATGCGCCGGGCGGTGAATTCCAGGCAGTTCCGCTGCAGATCGAACAGCCCGATGCGGACTTCACCCGGCTCATAAGCGCAGCGGTCAAGAAAGTAGCCGGTACCGACGCCCACGTCGGCATGGTTGCGCGACATAAAGTCCCGATACAGTTGCGCGTAATGTTGGGCGGAGCAACGCCAGACATAAGGCGTCAACACCCGCATGATCAAAAAGTCATAGATCGCCAGCAACACGGGGCTGTAAATCCGGACGCCGTCTTTGGTGGTTCTGCTGCTTTGCATACCTTCCCTCGCTGATTTCCTGAAAACAGGGCTCAGCTTAGGGGCGGGAGGAGGGCGGCTCTTCCTGACTGATAAATTTTGAACAAATAATTGAAAAGGCTTTTAAAAACAATTATTTGCAAATCTCCAGAATGATCATTCCGGAATAGTGGAAGGCGGGCAGGAGGGGAAAAGACCTGCTTGAAGGGCTATTGAAGGTTTATTTGGAGAGCGATTTCCGGTAGGCGCCGGGCGACATGCCGGTGATTTCCTTAAACGCCGCATAGAAGTTGGATTGCGTACCGAACCCCACCTCCAGCCCGATGGAAAGCACCGAGGATTTGGGTTCGTCCACCAAAATAGTCTTGGCGGCATTGACCCTTTGCTCGCGTATGTATCGTGAGAAATTCACGCCAAACTGCCGGTTGACCAATTCCGACAATTGATGTGCCGTCAAACCCATCGCCTCTGCCACCATGGCCAGGCTCAGGTTCTCGTTTTGGTACAGCTTGGATTGCTTCATCAGTTCATCGAGCTTATCCAGATTGGCTTGGATATCCACATCTTTCAGCGTCGACGCAGCGTAGCTCAGCTTGGCCGCCTCGGCAAGTTCGGTCAGCACATCGGGGAAGACGATCAAGGCGCCCACCACCAGGGCAAACGACATGCCGATACTGTTTGTGTAGAACACGTAGAAATAAACGTGATCGACGTAAGGAACGGACAAACCCAACACCAGCACAAACAGCGCGCAGATGGAAAAGAGCGTGAAGAAAAACATCTCCATCTTGAAGCGCTTGCGTTGATCCCGCAGCCCGAAAATCAAGGTAGAGATCCAGAAGCAGTAAGACATGCCCAACATAAAAATCACCGGAATGGCGTATTCGTAGCGCGGCAGGAAATTGAGCAGCAAGGGCAGCAAATGCACCAAGAGAATAGGATGCCAAGGCGCCTCCGGCAGCAAGGTCGCCCTGCTGAAAAAATAAAACATCGGCGGCGCCAGAAACAGCCAGAACCTATAGCCGGGCAGAGTCAATACATCCACATTGTGGAGAAAGTATTCCAGATGCCAGAGCTGCAGAGCGCTCATGCTAATCAACACCCCCGCGCAAGAAGCCACCGCATACCATTTCTTGTTCACGTTCTTGAGGAAGAAGACATAGGCGATCAAGAGGATCGCTGCGCTTAGAACGGAGAAGCCGATGGTGAGGATGCTGAAGGTGGTCATCAGGGTCTGTCGAATTAATTTATGGAGATCGCCCGCGGCGGTGCGATTAATTATGCAGTACTGTGCATCGCCGAAAGTCTTCTTTCTAAAGCATCTTCTAACTTTTGAATTTCCCGCTTGGGGTCTGCCCACCAATCTGTGGACCAAATTCGGTGCAAGGTCCAGCCTAATCCCTCTAGAATAATTTGGCGCAGCCGGTCTCTATCTCGCGCCGTCGGTAAAGAATGATAGGTTGCCCCGTCGCATTCGACACCTAATAAATATGTGCCTGGTTGTTCCGGATGAACTACACCTATATCTACCCGATAACCTGAACACCCGATCTGCGGATGAACGGTCCAGCCCTTGTCCCGCAAGGCTTGGATAACTTCCATTTCGAAGGGGCTATCGGGCTCTCGTCCGGTAGGCAGTGCTTGTTCAACAATGGCTTGCACACCACGCTGAGCGAACTCGAGGTAATTTTTCAAATCTAGTACGCCTGATGCGCGAGTTCGCGATAAATCGATATCCTCAGGCCGGATAGAACAATAGATTGTGACGCCGACGCGCGCGCGGGTAATCGCAACATTCAAGCGTCGATGGCCGCCTTCTTTATTGAGAGGGCCGAAATTCATGGGCATCTTGCCAGCAGCATCTTTGCCGTATGCAATCGAAAATAGAATCAGATCGCGTTCATCGCCTTGTACGTTCTCCAGATTCTTAATGAAAAGCCGCTCACTGCCATGTTCGGCAATGCGCTGCTCCAATTCCGGCGACTTACGCAATTCCTCGTCCAACAAGATCTCAATTAACCGTTGTTGTGTTTGATTGAAAGTCACCACACCCATCGTGAATTTTCGTGACGATTCGTCCGTAAAGTGTCTTACGATCGCTTGAACGATCGCGTCTGCTTCAGCACGGTTGGTGCGTGTTCCACCACGGTCATAAATGCCGCCGACCATTTCCAATTTCACTGCCACATCTTTAGTGACCGGTGAAGGGAAGGTAATGAGTCGCGAGTCGTAATACCGGTGATTGGAGAAAGTAATTAAGCTCTCGTGGCGGCTACGGTAATGCCATTCAAGACGCAAGGCAGGAAGGCCAGCTCCCAAACATTCGTCCAAAATGCTTTCTAGGTCTTTCACCAACATGCCGTCGCCTTCGCCTAGGCCAGCATCTTCTTCATCGTCAGATCGCGTGAAGAAATTCGTGGGCGGCAACTGTTTGGGATCGCCGACAACGACCAGCTGCTTGCCTCGCGCGATTGCACCAACCGCATCCCATACCGGAATTTGAGATGCTTCATCGAACACGACCACGTCAAAACTAGAATGCGCGGCATCCAAATACTGTGCCACTGAGATCGGCGACATGAGCAAACATGGTTTTAGCTTAGGCAGCAGCGTGGGGATGCCCTGAACGAGCTTACGCACCGGAAGATGAGCGCGCTGTTTAGCTAATTCTCGCAACACCAAGGCCATTTCGGCATCGGGTTTTTGACCTGGTATCTGACGTGGGACTTTTGCGGCAAGGATGGCGGTAATGTATTGTTCCGTCAGTTTTTGGAAGCGGGCATCAGACTCCTGAAATTCACGAATCTTGCGTTCATGATCCGCGCTTGAAAAACTCCTTAACACGGGTTCCTGGTCGGTTATCGCTTTTAACCACCAGACTTGATAGGAATATTCGGTGTAGGTGACAAAATCTTGTATGTCTATGCTTCCTGCTTCAAGGCTTTCAATGGCGCTGGACAATCCTGCTTGCATCGCCTTCGCGCGTAGATTACGCCACCGGCACCAAGTACGTAGCGAGCGGTATTCCGCCTGCCAAGCCGCCAGAATCGAACCGATGCGCGGGACTCGTCCAGCCGAATGCGCATCACCAATGAAATCTGCATCCGAGGCTGCCAATTGCGCGGCTTCTCCCAGTAATTGATTAAAGCTAACCAAGGCGGTGCGGAATGCGGTGAGTTGTATGGCCAATGGCCCCTGTGCTGTTAAACCGGCACGCTGCGCTGTCACCAGGCTGCGAAGATTCTCCGTAAGCTGGTTAACGTCTTTTCCGTTATCCACCGCAGAAAATCTGGCTAGGGCGTTTTCTACCTGCTCCATCCATTTTTCGTGCCGCTCAACGGCAGACCAGTCGGTATCCGCACCACGATAAAGTTTGCCAAGAACTTCTTCAGCTTGTGAAGCACTTGCCGCTAAAACTTTATCCTCTTGATTCACCATGGCCAAGGCAGCCAGCAATGCAGGCACATCATTATTAGAGGGCCTGGTCTGCTGATTCCGATATATGGACAGACGTCCCGTAATCGATCGCTGATCGAACCATTTCTTTGGCCACCAAGTGGTCGTGGCCATGCCCCATAGTTGTATCAGTTCTTCGCCATTGGCGCGCGCCACGTCCGGCTTAAAGTCCAATTTGGCCAATATCTGCCAATTCGCTTGCCGGCGTTCGCCATATTCTCGCAAGCGGGTAATACTTTTGCGTATTTTTGCGTCGCCCGCATGCCTAGCTAACTCGATTGGTATCAAAGGCGCATGCAATAAAACATCGATCAAGCCATTGACAGCTTCCTGAAGGGCCTGAGATGCGGCACTTAAGCTTAGTCCGAGGACGGATTCCAATGTCAGCGAGGCTTCTTGCAAGCGGGCGCCGGCATCGTTTAGCTTGCGAACTGCGGTGACAAATTGATCTTCCCAGCCATTTGACCACTCGGTGTAACCGACAAGAGCCAAGGGGTGACCCTTAACCGAGGAAAGTTCGCCTGCAACTGATTGGATTGACCGTGTCAGTTCACGCAATTGGTCTAATGCAGCGCGGTTATGCGTATTCGGATTTATCCATGGCATCCGTGCCGGCCGCCAATGTTTGCCTTGTATCGCGCAATCCGTTGCGCTGCGTACGGTCAATCCATTCGGGTATGTGTGATGCAAGGTGCGCACTAAGCTGTTCAGATCCGTTCTTAAAACTTGCAGACGTTCAGCTTCGCGTTTCCATTCATCCTGCGTATGGGCCTTGACAACATCCAATGTTGCGCGCAGTTGGTCGAGGACTTCTGATTTTTTGGCTTTCGCAGAATGCAATTGCAGGCAGAAGGGGCCCAATCCAATTCCATTTAAACGACGGTGCACAACATCGAGGGCGGCCATCTTCTCCGACACGAACAGTACACTTCTTCCTTGTCCTAAAAAGTGTGCAATCAGATTGGTAATGGTTTGTGACTTGCCAGTTCCAGGCGGGCCTTCAAGCGCAAAATCATGGCCAGCATCTGCGCGACTGACCGCGTTTAATTGAGAGGAGTCCGCTAATAGCGGCGTTAGCAAATCTTCCGGTCCGTGACGCTCATCCATATCTTCACGTGTCCAAAGATCCTCGGCTGCTCCAATCGCCTCACGTGGCCTTTCGATGAGATGATTGACGACACGGTTTTTCTTCAGCTGATCAGCCCTGTCCTGCAGATCCTTCCACATCAAATATTTAGTAAATGAGAAGATCCCTAAGTAGACATCTTCAATAACTTCCCACCTAGGAATATCGTTGATCGCGAGTCTAAAAAGCTGCCAAACCTTTGCCACATCTACGCCGCTCTCGTCTGTGGGAAGTGGATCAATGCCCTTGATCGATAGCTGAAATCGTTCACGCAGAAGCTGCACTAACGTTGGATTCACGATTGTTTCGTCATCATGCCGTTTGATGCAATATCCTGCGCGTACCGATTGACGTGTGAGAGTAACTGGCACAAGGAGAATGGGCGCCAACAAAGTTTTCTCAGCTCGCTGATCTTCTGCCCATCTCAAAAAACCTAGGGCAAGATAAAGCGTATTGGCGCCTCCCTCTTCTAAACCGAGGCGAGTCGCGCTATATATTTCATATAGATGGGATTCCAGCTTCTTCTCATCTACGGCTGCCAGCAGTTCGTGCATTTGCATAGCTTTTGAAGCGGCGGCTTCAATGGGGTCTTCCCCGGTACGTCGTTTGGCGACTGACGCTTCCCTAGGGTCCGTGCCTTCCATTATTTGCGGTGCTGGTCGGAACTTCCATTCCTTGCCGTCGGATAGGCTATCTTCCAGCCCGCATGGATCTGGCACCCGCAGCGGTAGCATCAGCTTGGTTGGCTTAAAGTTGATCAGCCGGTTGCGCAAAGTTAAATCAAGAAGCTTGGACTTCCAGCGCGTTAATCGGCCCTCAGGCGTCTCTGCAGGCTTGTCTTCATCCAGGGTTACTACGTTCTCTTCTAAAGGTGGTAAGGCAGGCGGGGTTTCAATTGCAGGTTCTGCCTGCGCGAGCGGTTGTTCAAGCTGGCCATCTGCTTGGCTACGGAACGGCAAGGGACGAATCTGTTCTTGCCGTGCTCGCCGGATATCAAGCGCAAATAAAAAATCCTCTTCTTGGTGAAGATGCTCTACGCCGCGTTCGCAGGCCACCTTCAGCGTAGCGATAGGACGCTGACTAAGCAGCGTTGTTTCAATAACCAGTAGCTCTCCGCTTGCGACACGTTTGCGTATTGCTTGTGCATCATCGAGTATTGAAGTCGATAGAGTTGTATTGACCAGCCAGCATCCTATCCATGCATGTCCTTTTTTTATCAATACAATTGGATTGAGACCTGCCTGCTCAAAGCATGAAGAAAGCAGCATTGTCGAATCCAGGCATGTTGCAACACCACCTGACAATACTCTATCGGGAGTGCGGATTTTTTGCCCATCACTACCAAATGAAGCAGGCGGCATACTGTAATGTAGGTTCAGTGAGCCAATGGCACTATAAATGGCCGAGATCTGTAGCCACACATCGTCGCGGTTTTTGGACTGATAGCCATTCATTGATTGATCATGTCCTGACTTGACGAGTAGATCACTTGCTTGATGTATCAAGCGATCAATAACGGGGTTGTTTGGCAAGGAAAAAGCGGCCAGCAACTCAGGTAATGCACGCGTGCCAGCCCATTGATCGTAGGCGAGAACTTCAACTGGGAAATCAGCTTGCGACAAATGAATATCATGGGCAACCGCTTGCGTAACTATGCGGCCATGTTCAGCCTCGTTGAGCTCTGCAAGGTATTTGTGATTGAGTTTGATGTCTACGGGATCGATGCGGCGAGTTTCGTGCGGATCGAGACGATCGAATCTAATCGTAAGCGGTTCGGCGAAAGCCGGTTCACACTTTATCGCTACTTGAATATGCAAGAGGGGAGATTCAGAGTGATTCGTAATGGACAGGGAACGAACCACCGGCACATGGTTCTGGTATGAAGCGTAGCTTACAGTGGATTCAACTTTGGCTTCGAGCGTTATCGTCTTTTCCTCTGCCATGCCGGCTGTGTCGTGCATATCCATTAGATTATTCCCCAATCTACAACTACATTAGATTCGTATCTTAATCCAAGTTGGAGACGGAAAAGATAGCGCCCGGAAGGGGCGACTTATACGCAAAGCTATAATGAGACATGCCCAAGTCGCAGCAGAGTCACAAGCATCACTATGTGCCCCAGTGGTATCAGCGTCGTTTTCTAGACGCAGGGCAGACTGCTTTCAAAATCTTGGATCTTAAGCCACCAATCTTTCGAGATAAATCGGGCAATGTGCGAGGCAACGGTCGGCGCATTCTTGAGAAAGGACCCGAACCATTTTTGGGAACCGGACCTTTATACAACCCGCTTTATGGGGCATGCAAATGATGACATCGAGCGTTTACTCTTCGGCGCCATTGATAAATCTGGGCAGAAGGCTTCGATGCCTGGCTTAACGAGGATTACGACGCAGTTCATGAGACGTACTGGCAGATTACGAGTTCATGGACGCCCTTCGCTTGCGGACTCCAAAGGGCCTCCGCTTCATAAGCCAATTGAGTAAAGCCCGCGATCAGTTATCAGTGCTTATGCTGATGCAGAAGCTGCGACGGATGCACTGCGTCATGTGGGCCGAAGGCACACTCGAAATAGTCGACGCTTCTCAAAGTCCGACAAAATTCATTTTTTCGGACCATCCAGTGACACTTTTCAATGCACATGTGTTTCCAGGCGATCCCAAGATACCACCCAACGAAGATCCACATCTACATTGGTTAGGTACGCAGACGTTGTTCCCTTTCGATAAGAATCGTCTATATATCCTGACGCATGTCGAATTCGTGCACTCGCCTGGATCGGGCAAGGCGCGTAAGGCGCGGACCAACGCACGTTACTTCGATCCTAGTAACTCGATGGTACGCTACGACGATTGCATTCGGAGCAGGTACCTCACCGAGAAGCAAGTGCTTGAGGTGAACTACATCATCAAAGCTCGGGCTGATCGCTACATTGCGGGGCGTTGTGAAGAGGATCTCTTTCCGGAGCGGCATTTAAAAACGACACAATGGAACAAGCTGGGACAGTTCCTTTTGCCGCCCAAACACAAGGTCATCAAGCAAGACGGATGCACGGTCGTGAAGATGAAGGATGGTCGTTACTACTTTCAAGATCAGTTTGGCCGTCGACCAACGCAAAAGCGGAATTTGAGCTTGAGATCAAGCGTGCACAGGAAATGGAAGCGCATTTCAAGCGTGTTCTAGCGGAACATTCTGCTGATAAAGAGGGGCTAAGCTAAAAAACAAAGGCTCCCATGGGAGCCTTTGTTTATGGAGGGAAGGCGGCTCTAAACGTCAATATTCCCCGCCTGCAGCGCATTCTTCTCAATAAACGCCCTGCGCGGTTCCACATCGTCGCCCATCAGCGTGGTGAAGATCTGGTCTGCTGCAATCGCATCTTCGATCTGCACCTTCAGCAAGCGGCGCACCGTCGGGTCCATCGTGGTTTCCCACAATTGCTCGGGGTTCATTTCGCCCAGGCCCTTGTAGCGCTGCTTGGAAACGCCGCGCTCGGCTTCTTCGCGCAGCCAGTTCATCGCTTCGTGGAAGTCGTGGATGGCGATTTCCTTGGCTTTCTCTCCCACGCCGCGGCGTACCAGTGCGCCTTCGCCGATCAAACCTTTGAACGTGGCGGCGGCATTGGCCAGTACGCCATAGTCGGGGCCGGCGACGAAGTCGGCGTCGATGACGCTGACCTTCAGGTTGCCGTGATGACGGCGTACGATCTTGAGCAGATGCTTGGCCGACAATTCATCGGACGACACTTCCACTTGCACGCTCGGGTCGTTGATGGCGCCAGACAGCGATTGCGCGGATTGCTCGGCGTCGGCTTGAGTAGCGAGGTTGAGCGTTACGCCGGTCATGATAGCCGATAGTGCCGCTGCATCCACCGCGCGCGTCAAGCGCATGATGATGGCGTTGGCAGTGTTGTACTGGCGGACCAGTTCGGCCAACGCGTCGCCGGAAATCGGCTGTGCGCCGTCGCTTGGAATGAGCTCGGCATCTTGCAACGCGATTTGCATCATGTAGCTGGCTTCTTCGACGTCGTCTTTCAGGTAGCGCTCGTCGCGACCGGCCTTTACTTTGTACAGCGGCGGCTGCGCGATGTAGATGTGGCCGCGCTCGACCAGTAGCGGCATCTGGCGATACAGCAGGGTCAATAGCAGCGTGCGGATGTGCGCGCCGTCGACGTCAGCATCGGTCATGATGATGATGCGGTGATAACGCAGCTTTTCGATATTGAATTCATCTGCGCCGATGGAGGTACCGAGCGTTGCGATCAGCGTGGTGATCTGTTCGGAAGACAGCATCTTTTCAAAGCGCGCCTTCTCGACGTTCAATACCTTGCCGCGCAACGGCAGGATCGCCTGGAATTTACGGTCGCGGCCTTGCTTTGCGCTGCCGCCTGCGGAGTCACCCTCGACGATATACAGTTCGCACAGCGCCGGATCTTTTTCTTGGCAGTCGGCCAGTTTTGCGGAGAGGCCCAGGCCATCCATGATGCCTTTGCGGCGCGTGAGTTCGCGCGCTTTGCGTGCCGCTTCGCGCGCACGTGCAGCTTCGACGATCTTGCCGCAGATGATCTTGGCGTCGTTCGGCTTTTCCATCAAGAAGTCGGTCAGCGTCTTGGCGACGATTTCCTCGACGGGTCCGCGCACTTCGGATGACACCAGCTTGTCCTTGGTTTGCGAGCTGAACTTCGGCTCGGGCACTTTGACCGACAGCACGCAAGTCAGGCCTTCGCGCATATCGTCGCCGGAGATTTCGACTTTCGCTTTCTTGGCGAATTCGTTTTCTTCGATGTACTTGTTGATCACGCGCGTCATCGCCGCGCGCAAACCGGTCAAGTGGGTGCCGCCGTCGCGTTGCGGAATATTGTTGGTGAAGCACAGCACTTGCTCGTTGTAGGCATCGTTCCATTGCATGGAAACGTCAACGCCGATGCAGGTACCATGTTCCGACACTTTTTCGCCGGTGGCTTGGAACACGGTTGGGTGCAGCACGCTCTTGTTCTTGTTGATGTACTCGACAAAGCCGCGCGTGCCGCCTTCGAATGCGAAGTCCTCTTCCTTGCCGGTGCGCTGGTCGGTCAGCCTGATGTGCACGCCATTGTTCAGGAACGAAAGTTCGCGGATGCGCTTGGCGAGAATGTCGTAGTGGAACTCTACGTGCGTGAAGATTTCTTCATCGGCCCAGAAATGCACTTCGGTGCCGCGCTTGTCGGTTTCACCGATGATTTTGATCGGCGAAATTTGCACGCCATCTTGCGTGGCGAGTTCGCGGTTTTGCGCGGCGCCCTTGGCAAATTCCATCGCGTGCACTTTACCGTCGCGGCGGATCGTCAATTTGAGCAGTTTCGACAGTGCATTCACGCAAGACACGCCTACGCCATGCAAACCGCCGGAGACCTTGTACGAGTTCTGGTCGAATTTGCCGCCGGCATGCAGCTCGGTCATGACGATCTCGGCTGCCGAGCGCTTGGGGTCGTGTTTGTCATCCCATTTGATGCCGGTCGGAATGCCGCGGCCGTTGTCAGTGATCGAGATAGAGTTGTCGGAATGGATGGTGACGTGGATCTCGGTGCAGTGGCCGGCTAAAGCTTCATCGATGGAGTTGTCCAGCACTTCGAACACCAGATGGTGCAGACCTGTGCCGTCGGAGGTATCGCCGATGTACATACCTGGACGCTTTCGAACTGCTTCCAAACCTTCGAGGATTTGAATCGAGGACGCGCTGTAGCTGGATTGTTGCGGCTCTTGAGGAACGGGTTGCGGGAGTGCGGACATAGCTGCCTTTACAAAAACTGAGCAAAAAACGAACTGCTAAAAACACAAAAACGCTGTTACTAAATACGGCAAAGGGGCGCGCTGACTTCCGCACCCCCCTTTTCCCTATTCTTTATTTACCGCATCAAATACGCATCGGCATAACGACGTATTTGAAATCGGCGTTTTCTGGAATCGTGACCAGCGCCGAGGAATTGGCGTCTCCGAGCGCGATATTGATGTTGTCGCACTTTAGGTTGTTCAAGACGTCGAGCAAGTACGTGACGTTGAAGCCGATATCGACACTGTCGCCGCCGTAATCGATTTCGAGTTCTTCCACAGCTTCTTCTTGATCGGCGTTAGTCGAACTGATTTTCAAGCTGCCCGGTGCGATGATGCAGCGGATGCCCTTGAACTTGTCCGAAGTCATGATCGCGGCGCGCTGCAGCGAATGCAGCAGAGTGAGGCGGTCGATCGTGAAATTGTTTTTGTAGCCCTTGGGGACTACGCGCGTGTAATCGGGGAACTTGCCTTCAACTAGTTTCGAAATCAATTCGATATCGGCGAAAGAAAGCTTAACTTGGTTGTTGGCGATTTCGAGCTCGACCGGGTTTTCCAAGTCTTCCAAGAGGCGCTGCAATTCCATGATGGTCTTGCGCGGAATGATCACTTCTTGACGCTGGAAATTCTGGTCGGTCTCGACTTGGCAGAAAGCCAGGCGATGGCCGTCGGTGGCAACCGCGATCACGTTCTTGCCGTCGACGACCAAGAGCAAACCGTTCAAGTAGTAACGAATGTCTTGCTGCGCCATCGCGAAGTGCACCATGTTGAACAAGTGCTTCAGCGTCTTTTGCGGCAGCGTGACTTTAGCGTTGTAATGTTCGGCTTGCGCGACGGTCGGGAATTCTTCCGCGGCCAAAGTTTGCAATGCAAAGCGCGATTTGCCGGATTGGACCGTCATGCGCTTGTTTGCCAGCGAGAGCGACACGTCGCCGGAATCGGGCAGCGCACGCAGAATGTCCAACAATTTTCGTGCAGCGACCGTGGTGGCGGCGACTTCGCCGCCGGAACCGACGTTGGCATGCGTCGTGATTTGCACTTCAATGTCTGTCGACAAAAAGGATACGCGCTCGCCTTCCTTGCGAATGAGGATATTGGCCAGAATCGGCAATGTGTGCCGACGCTCGACAATACCGCTCACTATCTGCAGGGGCCGCAGAAGCGTATCGCGGGAGGTTTTTACCAATTGCATAGTTGATGTCCCTGATTTAAGTGTTGACGGAGTGTTGAACGGCGATGCTACTGAAAAAGAATTAATCTAGTATGAAACCCGCCAGTCTTATCTGACAAAATGACTTTTTTGAGCCTCAATTTTGACGAAAAATCGGCGCTCTGGCCATCATTTTATTTACCAATTTGCAACCAGCTGTTTCATAAGACTTGTGAAGTTATCCACAGGCACGTAGGCAAAGATTTTCAGGGAACTTTATCCTTTCAAAGTTTGTTCCAACACATGCAGTTCATGGTTGACTTCCGGGTTTTTGGTCCGATCCTGGGCAATCTTGCGAACGGCATGCAAGACAGTAGTATGGTCGCGTCCACCGAACAATTCTCCGATTTCAGGCAAACTTTTTTGGGTTAATTCTTTGGCCAGATACATGGCAATTTGGCGCGGGCGGGCAATATTGGCAGGACGCTTTTTGGAGTACATGTCGGCAACTTTAATATTGAAAAAGTCGGCCACGGTCTTTTGAATGTTCTCCACGGAAATCTGCCGGTTTTGCACGGTCAGCAAGTCTCTCAAGGCATCCTTGACTACTTCAATCGTGATGTCCTTGCCGTGAAAACGCGAGTATGCAAGGATTTTGCGCAGAGCGCCTTCCAGTTCGCGCACATTGGAGCGCAGATGTTTTGCCACAAAAAACGCGACGTCGTCGGAAAAATTCGCGCCTTCCTGCACCGCTTTTTTGAGCAAAATTGCCACCCGCATTTCGAGTTCAGGCGGCTCGATGGCGACCGTCAAACCGGAGTCGAAACGGGAAATCAGGCGGTCATCCATGCCTGTAATTTCCTTGGGATAGGTGTCGCTGGTGATGATGATTTGTTTCTTGGCAGCAATCAGGGCTTCGAATGCGTAGAAGAATTCTTCTTGCGTGCGGTTCTTGCCGGCGAAGAACTGGATATCGTCGATCAGCAGCAAATCCAGCGAATGGTAATAACGCTTGAAGTCGTCAAAACCCTTTCGTTGGTAAGCAGTCACTACGTCTCGAACGTACTGTTCAGCATGGATGTAGCGAATTTTGGCATTCGGATTATCGGCCAGGACCTGGTTGCCGATCGAGTGGATCAAGTGGGTTTTGCCCAAGCCCACGCCACCATATAAGAAGAGCGGATTGTAGGAAACGCCGGGGTTGCTGGCGACTTGAATCGCGGCGGCACGCGCCAATTGGTTGGCCTTGCCGGTCACGAAACTCTCAAAAGTCAGCTCGGGATTGATGCGGCTTTGTTCGCGGCGCGGCGCGGGCGGTTCGAGCGGAATATCCTGGAATGCCGGCGGCATACCCTGGATGTCGCTGCCGTTCAGATTGTTCGGTGTCGGCAAGCCGGCACCCGGTTGTTTTTTGGGGGCATTCAAGCGGGGGTCCAGAACGAACTGAACCTCGACCTGACTCTCCCAGTGCTGGGCGGCGAGCGCGGCGATGCGGCTGGCAAACTGAGTCTTGACCCAGTCCAGCTTGAAGCGGTTAGGCGCGGCAATGCGCAGCCGGCCATCCTCGAAATCCAGCGGCGCCAAGGGCTTGATCCAAGCGCTGAATTGCTGAGGCGTCAGCTCTTGCTCCAACTGAGCGGAGCAAGCCTGCCAAAAATTTTCCATGTATTTTTAATATAAGGTGTGCGGTACAGCGTCGGTGCTCGCCGAGTGTGCCGCTCTTTTGATGCGGGCGAAAATCGGGGCGAATGCGCCGTGAGTTGGCCCTATTTTACTCTTCCCGGGGCAAGTTATCCACAGGCTGTCGACTTATTTCTACTATCCGCACCTCGTTTTCAGGAGGCTTGACAAGCCCTAACTCATTGACAAATCGAAGGAAAATGCTGTCTAATTCAGGGTTCACCATTTACCCCTAGCAGATTAGCGAGATAAGAATGAAACGTACCTTCCAACCTTCCGTCGTCCGCCGCAAGCGCACCCACGGTTTCCGCGCTCGCATGGCAACCCGCAACGGCCGCGCTGTGCTCAATGCGCGTCGCGCAAAAGGCCGCAAGCGTCTGGCTGTTTAAGCCGGCTTTTGCAGCCTGCGTGAGCCGCGATCGTCCGCAAGACTTTGCCCGCGATCGGCGTATTGTTAAAACGGATGAATTTTCATCCGTTTTTCATTTGCGGCCGGTGCAACGAAGCGCGCATTTCGTACTCTATATTCGAGCCAACCACTTGCCGCATGCTCGCTTAGGGGTGGTCGCGGCTAAGCGACTGGCGCCGCGCGCCGTCACCCGCAACACGATCAAACGCATTGTCCGTGAATTGTTCCGGCAGTCGACGCTGCCTGCCATTGATTGCATCGTGCGGCTGTCCAAGCCGGTCAATAGCAAGAAGGCGCCTGCCACATCGGCCGGCTTGAAGGCTGAACTGCGGAAAGAATTGATGCAACTTTTCTTGTCACAACGTGCGCCGGAGGGTTCGTGAAATACCTGCTCTTGTTGCTGGTGCGTTTATATCAGTTGTGCCTGAGTCCTTTCATCGGGCAGCATTGCCGTTTTTATCCCAGTTGTTCCCGTTACGCCGCTGAGGCGATTAGCCGTCATGGCGCGTTGAAAGGGAGCGTGCTGGCCGCGCGTCGCCTGGGTAAATGCCATCCTTGGCATCCGGGCGGCGTCGATCCTGTGCCTGAAGTTGTACCGCAAAAAGATTCACATTCCCCTGCCTGCACTTGCAGCCATCACTCAAACTGATTTTTTAAACCGATAAGTTATGGATATCCGACGTACATTTCTGTGGGTTGTGTTTACGGTGTCGATCCTGATGTTGTGGGATAACTGGAACCGCTTCAACGGCCGGCCGTCGATGTTCTTCGGGGGCGCTTCCCAACAGGCCAAGCAAGGACAAGGCAGCAATGGCGCGCCGGCGCACACCACAGCGCAAACCAGCGTGCCGAGCGCATCGACTGCGGCCGCGCCTGCGAACGTGCCGGGAGCATCTGCGCCCGCACCGGCGGCGACGCCGGTTCAAGGCGAGCGCATCACGATTACCACCGATGTAGTCAAGGCCGAGATCGACACCGCCGGCGGCGATTTGAAGCGCCTGGAGCTGCTCAATCATAAGGAAATTATCCATCGCGAATGGTACGCCGCCTTCCTGGAGCTGTTGGGCCTTAGGGAAAAGGTCACTGCGCGGACGAACGTCGTCTTGTTCGATTCGAGCAACCAGCATACCTATGTCGCGCAAACCGGTTTGGTCGGAGGCCCGTTCCCAAATCATAAATCGGCGTTCGTCGCCAAACCCGGTCCGCGTGCATTGGATGGCGCTACCCAAGTCCAGCTCGTTCTCGAGTCCGAGCAAAACGGCGTGAAGCTCACCAAGACGTATACGTTTAAGCGCGGCGAATACACGATAGAAGTGACGCATGCGGTGACTAACGCGACCGGCGCGCCGATCTCACCGACACTTTACATGCAGCTGGTGCGCGACGGTAGCAAGCCCGAAGGCGAGTCGGGTTACTTTGGCAGCGGTACATTTACCGGTCCGGCTGTGTATTCCACCGTCAATCATTACGAGAAAATTGACTTCGCCGATATCGAGAAGGGCAAGGCCAAGCATGTCGCCAAAGCTGACAATGGCTGGGTGGCCATGGTGCAGCATTATTTCGTCTCGGCATTGGTTCCACCCGATAAAATGACGCGCGAAATTTATACCCGTAATGTGGCGACGAATTTGTACTCGGTCGGCACCACGCTGCCGCTCGGTACACTTGCGTCCGGCGCAAGCACGGTTGTGAATGCACATTTGTTTGCAGGCCCGCAGGAAACGGCCTTGCTGGAAAAGGTTGCGCCGGGTTTGGACTTGGTCAAGGATTACGGATGGCTGACTATCGTCGCGAAACCGATCTTCTGGTTAATGCAGCAGCTGCACAATGTGCTCGGCAATTGGGGTTGGACCATCGTCGCGCTGACGATCCTGATCAAGCTGGCCTTATTTCCCTTGATGGCGGCCAGCTATCGCAGCATGGCGAGAATGAAAACGGTGACGCCGAAGATGACGGCGATTCGCGAGCGCCACAAGGGCGACCCGCAAAAGATGAATCAAGCCATGATGGAGTTGTACAAGACCGAGAAGATCAATCCGCTCGGCGGCTGCTTACCGGTGTTGGCCACCATGCCGGTATTCATCGCGTTATATTGGGTATTGCTGGCTTCGGTCGAAATGCGTAATGCGCCGTGGATTGGGTGGATTCATGATTTGGCTTCACCGGATCCCTATTACATTCTGCCTTTGATCATGGCCGCATCGATGTTCATCCAGACCAAGCTGAATCCGCCGCCGCCTGATCCGATGCAGGCCAAGATCATGATGTGGATGCCCATCGTCTTTTCCGTGATGTTCTTTTTCTTCCCGGCCGGTCTCGTGCTGTATTGGGTGGTCAACAATATCTTCTCGATCGCGCAGCAATGGGTCATTACGAAGAAGATAGAAGGGGCGAAGTAAAAAAGCAATTCGTTGTATTTCATCCATAAAAAAGCCCGTGACTTGAAATCACGGGCTTTTTTCATTTATGACTTTGTTCACGTTTGGCTAGAATGAATTCATGAACTTCGATTCTTCTCCCATTGCTGCGATCGCCACGCCGCCCGGACGTGGCGGCATCGGCGTCGTGCGCATTTCCGGTAAAGACTTATCGTCGGTGATCCAGGTAGTGTGCGGAGCCGGCGCGCAACTGCAAGCGCGTCACGCAACTTATTTAAAATTTTTGCATGCCGACGGTAGTGTCATCGACCAGGGGCTGGCGATCTATTTCAAGGCGCCGCATTCCTATACCGGCGAAGACGTGCTGGAACTGCAAGGACATGGCGGACCGGTGGTGATGCAGATGTTGCTGACGCGTTGCTTGGAAGCGGGCAGCGGGATCGGATTACGGCTGGCCGAGCCGGGCGAATTCACTTATCGCGCTTACTTCAATGACAAGCTCGACTTGGCGCAGGCCGAAGCGGTAGCGGATTTGATCGATGCGTCGACCGAAGCCGCAGCGCGTTCGGCGACCCAATCGCTATCCGGCGCGTTTTCCGCCACCATCCGCGCATTGGTCGATAAGGTGATTCACTTGCGCATGCTGGTAGAGGCGACGCTCGATTTTCCGGAAGAGGAAATCGATTTCCTGGAAAAATCGGACGCGCGCGGACAGCTCGCCGCAATTCGCCAAGCGCTTGAACAAGTGTTCAGTCAGGCGGCGCAAGGCGCTCTTTTGCGCGAAGGTTTGAACGTGGTTTTGGCAGGCCAGCCCAATGTCGGCAAATCGTCTTTGCTGAACGCTTTAGCGGGATCGGACGTCGCAATCGTCACGCCGATCGCCGGCACCACGCGCGACAAAGTTACCGAAACGATTCAGGTTGAAGGCATCCCGCTCAATATTATCGATACCGCCGGCATTCGCGACACGAGCTTGGCGTCCGATGAAGTCGAACGCATCGGCATCGAGCGTACTTGGGCCGCAGTCGCTCAAGCCGACGTCATTCTGCATTTGCTTGATGCCAGCCGTGGACCCACGCGCGCGGACGAGGGGATCGTCGAACGTTTGCCGGAAAATGTGCCGGTGATTCGCGTGTGGAATAAAATCGATCTGTCCGGTCACAAGCCGGCGGCGGATGTCATGCCAGACGCGACGCACGTTTATCTTTCAGCAGCCGAACGTACCGGCATTGATTTGCTGCGCGCAGAATTGCTGCGTATAGCAGGATGGCAGCAGACCGGCGAATCGGTGTATCTTGCGCGCGAGCGGCATTTGATTGCGTTGAAGATGGCGCGCAGCCACTTGAATGCGGCGGCCGAACATGCCGCGAGCAACGATCAAGCGCTTGATTTGTTTGCCGAGGAATTGCGTTTGGCGCAGGAGCGCTTGAACAGCATTACCGGCGAGTTCTCTTCCGACGACTTGCTGGGTGTGATCTTCAGCAGGTTCTGCATCGGCAAATAATGCGCCGGTAGAGCGCCCATCATGTTGATGGGCGCCGTATTCACTTATTGGAAGGTATAACGGATCAGCGGAATCTGCCGTCCGTCGGGCAGCGTCAATGTCCCTGTGGTGGCGTTGGTGAAGGTGACCGTGATGTTGCCGACGTTGGAATTAACAACCGAAGCCGCTTTGAAGCTTCCTTGTAAAACTTGACCATTGCCATACTCTTGCCAAGTTCCTTGGTAGGTAGTCGAGTTGGTCATGGCGGTCGGACCCGAGGCATACCAGATCGGATTACCGGAATTGTCATACATATAGCCGGCCAAGAACATGGTGTTGTTCTGAATCTCGATCGAGAAACCGCGGCCGCCCTCCGAATTGTTCCACCACCAGCCGGCTTGCGGCGTGCCGTTCGGTATGGTGGCGGTTGAGCCGTTGGTCACGATATCGTAGCGCTGAATCGCCGTGGTTGTGCCGTTCGGCCAGGTAATGATGCCGGTAGTGGGATTGGTAAACGTAATAGAGATATTGCCGTTGTTGGCGGTGCCGGTGGTCGCCTTGAAGGCGCCGGTAAGCGTTTGTCCGCCGAGATAAGTGGTCAGCGGTGCGGTAAAGACAGAGGCGCTTATTTCTGCAGGACCGGCGGCATACCATGATGCGCGTCCGGAAGCGTCATACATATAGCCGGCCATGAAAATTTTGCTGCCTTGTTGTTCGATTGTGTAGCCGCGGCCGCCTTCGCTGGGATTCCACCACCAGCCGGTTTGCGGCGTGAAGCTGCCCGGGGTCGGGTTGGCGATCGTGATGTTGACCGTGCGCAGATTTGATGTGCCGGCGCTGCCAATACCGTTATAGGTAAATGTATCGGAGCCCGATTGGCCTGCGGTCGGCGTATAAGTTGCGGTGGTGCCGCTAAAGGTCACCGCGCCTTTGGTCGGTGCGGTGACGGTCAAGATGCTGCTGAAGGTGCCGGTACCGGTTACGAGGTTGGGAATGGTGAATTGAGTCGCGGTGTTGTACGGCACGCTGACGCTGGTCGTATTAGACATGAGCGATCCGATATAAGCCGCTACATCTTTGCGCTCGGTATCGGTCAGGCTGGATTGGCCGGCCATCATGTTGCCAAAATTATTGGTGATGGCATTGTCGATGACGTTGCTGGCGTTGGCCGCATTGAAGCGAGCACCCGCCGGTGTGCCGCCATGGCAAGCGACGCATTTGCCCCATACGGATGCACCGTTCGAGGCATTGCCGGTAGTGGTTGCCGCCTGCACCTCCATCGCCGTAAGACTCAATAGCAAACAAGTGGCGAGTATCGCGAAAAGATGAGTCATCCACTTGCTGAAAGTGCTGAAGTGCGGCATGAACCTCTCCCTATATGGAATAATTGTATTAATGTAATAATTGATATGAATCAAGGACAATTATGCAAATTATGCAACATTTTTGCAATCTATTAAGTTTTTCCCTGAGGCGGATTAGGGGTATTCGGCTCTTTGCCGGTCTGTGCTTTGTTTTTTCCACAACAGTATTCGCCTTGGAGCCGGCAGGACCGGCGCCCAGCTTCGATCTTCCGGGTATGGAAGGCCAGGTCAAACTGTCGAACTACAAAGGAAAATTTGTCTACGTCGATTTTTGGGCGTCATGGTGCGGCCCATGTAAGCAGTCGTTTCCATGGATGAATGAAATTCACGCTAAGTATGCGAGCAAAGGTTTTCACATCATCGCAGTCAACCTCGATGAAAAAGAAGACGAGGGTCGCAAATTCTTAAACACCAATCCAGCACGCTTTGCCGTCGCTTTCGATCCGAAAGGCGCTACTGCGCGTAGTTTCGGCATCAAGGGCATGCCCAGCAGCGTGTTGATCGGACCGGACGGCAAGGTCATTTTTGAGCATGCCGGTTTTAGAGAGGCCAACAAGGCCGAACTCGAGTTGAAAATCAAACAGGCGCTGAAGGAAAAATGAGCATGCGGATTCGACTGCTTGTGCGTAGTGTTCCTGCGATCGGTTTCGCGTGCATGACTTGCGCTTGTTCTTCCATCGGCAACGTTCAACCGTGGGAAAAAGGAACACTCGCGCGCCCGGAGATGACGTTCAAAGCCAACTCGCTGGAAAGCAGATATTCAGATCATATTTACACGAGTCGCGAAGCTGCGTCAGGCGGCGCCGGAGTAGGTGCCGGCGGCTGCGGTTGCAATTAACGTCGACAAGACCTCACATGAATCGATCTCCTGAAGCGCAAGCCGCATCTCCTGTGCCGCGCGACCCAATCGAAAAATCGAACGCTTCCCAGGCGAACAGTGCAGCGCCGATCGGCACGCTGATTTTGTCAGCGGCGCTTACCCTGCCTGGCTTGCACAATGCCGCGCATGCGGAGACGCCGCCCGAGAACGGCTCGATTAGCTTGCGCTATCTTGAATACAGCGAGAGTCAACCGGGTTTGGACCAGATAAAAGTGCGATCGCCTTCGCTGTCGCTGGTTGTGCCGGTTGCAGGGGAATGGGCGGTCGAGGCATCCTTGGTGTCGGACCATGTGTCGGGTGCCTCGCCGCGCTATCACACCGTGGTGACCAGCGCATCGCGCATGAGTGATTCACGCAATGCCGCCGACGTACGGGTGACCCGTTATTTTTCCGACGGCAGCTTATCCGTGGGAGCCGCTTTTTCGAATGAGCACGATTATCTCTCACGCGCGCTTTCTGTGACGGGCACGATTGCCAGCGGCAATAAGAACACGACTTGGACTTTCGGCGTCGGCGCCTCGAACGATGTCATCAATCCGACCAATCAAGCCGTCGTCAACGAAAAGAAAAACACCTGGGACGTCATGGCGGGCGTAACGCAGGTGCTGACGCCGCAGGATATCGCGCAGATCAATCTGGGTTTGTCGGTAGGACGCGGATATTATTCGGACCCCTACAAAATTTTTGATAACCGGCCGCGCGCACGCACGACGCGAACGGTGCTATTGGGGTGGAACCATCATTTTAAAAATACCGATGGCACTAGCCGTTTGAGCTACCGTTACTATTCGGACAGCTTTGCGATCAAGGCGCACACGTTTAGTCTCGAATATGTCCAGCCTTTGCCGGACGGATGGGCCTTGGTGCCGTCGCTGCGGATATATAGTCAGAGCGCTGCCGGTTTTTATTACGGCACCAACTATAGCGCGACGCTCGGAGAGCCTTTCCCCGAAGGCTATGTATTTGGCGCAAACCAGTTCTGGTCGCCGGATCAGCGGCTTGCCGCATTCGGCGCACGTACCTTCGGTTTAAAGCTCGCCAAAAAATTCGCGCGCGATTGGACGGTCGATATCAAGTTCGAGAACTATGAGCAGAAAAGCAGCATGCGCTGGTTCGGTAGCGGCAGCCCCGGCCTTGCTCCGTTGAACGCACGCAATATCCAAATCGGCGTGACCCGCGATTTCTGATGCGATGAAGCCGGCCGTGTCCGTATTCGGCATTGCATTCGAGGCCATGGCAAGTCAATGCGACATTCGTCTCGTCGCAAGCAATGATGATGAGGCGCGACGCCTTGCGCAATCCGCCATCGACGAAGTCAAACGCATCGAGTTCAAGTATTCGCGCTACCGGTCTGGCAGCATCGTTTCGCAAATCAATTCCGCAGCCGGCAAGGACGCGGTCGAATGCGATGAAGAAACGCTCGCATTATTGCAATACGCAGAGACGCTGTTTCAAGCCAGCGAAGGTTTGTTCGATGTCACTTCAGGTGTCTTGCGGCGTGCTTGGAATTTTCGCGAAGCTCGCGTGCCGTCGGAAGTGGAACTGACGGCCTTACGCGCGCTGATCGGCTGGCGCAAAGTGATACGCGAAGATCGGCGCATTCAATTGTCGACGAATGGTATGGAAATCGATTTCGGCGGTTTCGGAAAAGAATATGCAGCGGATCGCGCCGCCGCCAAACTCATCGATAACGGCGTGCGGCATGGCTACGTCAATTTGGGCGGAGACATGCATATCATCGGCCCGCAGCCGGACGGACGGCCGTGGGAAATAGGCATCCAAGATCCACGCGATTCCTCGGCAGTCATCGCGCATATTCCCATCGCTAATGGAGCAATTGCGACCAGCGGCGACTATGAACGCTTCTTCGAAATCGATGGCCGACGGTATTGTCACATTCTCGATCCGCGTACTGCGCAACCGGTCAGGTATTGGCGTGCCGTCAGCGTGTTAGCACCGCTGGCGATTGCTGCCGGCAGTTGTTCGACCATCGCGATGTTGAAACAAGAAGAGGGGCTCGATTTTTTGAATAACACCAACATGGCTTATTTGGCCGGGGATGCGGCGGGCGAGCTGCATTACCGCGATCTGCCACGTTGAGCGCGTTTAGGCGCGCACGCGAATCAGGGCTTGTTCCACTGCAGCCAGCAATGTGGCGGGATTGAAGGGTTTGACGATGTAGCCGTCGGCGCCATTCTGCTGGGCGTTTTTAACGGTCTCCGCATCTTTGCTGCCGGTAACCATCAGGACTGTCGTTCCCGGCCAGGTCTGTTTAATTTGAGTGAGCACTTCCAAGCCATCGATGCCATTCATGACCACATCCAAACAAACGATGTCGGGAAGCAGCCGCCCTATCATTTGCAAACCAAGCGAGCCGTTGCCGGCAAGTCCGATCACTTGGTATTTCTGATCACTGTTCAAGATATGGCGCAGCATAGACCGCGACACCTCGTTGTCGTCAATGATGAGGACCTTGCGCTTCCTGAGACCCATTACAATTCCTGTTGCGCCTTACGTGCTTTGATCATCGCATCTTGCTTCACCAAAAGCGGTTCCGCATCTTCATCGTCTTTGTAGCGTTCGGCGATCGCCAATACTTCTTGTTCGATTTCCATGAATGCATCGTAGACATCGGGATCGAAATGCAAGCCGCGACCATTCTTCATGATTTCCATGGATTTTTCATGGCTGAATGCCGGTTTGTAAACGCGCTTGGAAATGAGCGCGTCGTACACGTCGGCAATCGCCATCAGGCGCGCCGAGACGGGAATGTCATCGCCCTTCAAGCCGAGCGGGTAGCCGGATCCGTCCCATTTCTCTTGATGCGAGTAAGCAATTTCGCGGGCAAAGGTGAGGAAGTCGTTACTGCCGCCCAAATATTTTTCCACCAGCATGATGGTGTCGCGGCCGTATACCGTGTGCAGCTTCATGATCGCGAATTCTTCATCATCCAGCTTGCCCGGTTTGAGCAGGATGCTATCCGGAACGCCGACTTTGCCAATGTCGTGCAAGGGCGCAGACTTGTACAGCAAGTCGATGTTCTCATTGGTCAGCACGGCGGAAAAGCGCGGATGGCTTTGCAATTTGCGCGCGATGGCCACAATATAGTTTTGCGTACGGCGGATATGATTGCCGGTTTCATTGTCGCGAGTTTCGGCCAGGGATGCCATGGCCAAAATGGTGGCGTCCTGCATCTTCACCAATTGATGGGTGCGTTCCACCACCAGGAGCTCCAAATGCTCGTTCTGGTTTTTCAGGCATTGACGCGCATGTTGCAGGTGCAGTTGCGTGGCGACGCGGGCCATCACGATCGGCGGGCTAATGGGTTTGCTGATGTAATCGACCGCACCGAGTTTCAAACCGGTCTCTTCATCTTGCGCTTGGCTTTTGGCGGTGAGGAAAATCACCGGAATATCTTCGGTGACGCGATCGGCTTTTAAGCGTTCGCAGGTTTCATAGCCATCCATCTCCGGCATCATGACGTCGAGCAGGATCAAATCCGGCTGTGGTTGTGCGGCAGCGATTTGTAATGCTTTTGCGCCATTGGTGGCGATCTTGATTTTGTAGTGGTCTTTCAACAGTGCCGATAACAAGGAAATATTATCCGGCGTGTCATCGACGATGAGGATCGTCTGTTTTTTCGAATCGTATGGCGCATTCATCAACATGCCGGCACTCCCTATTATGAAATTTCATAGCCCGCCGCCTCGGCTCCAGCCGTCAGCGCACGCAAGGCATTCTCAAAGTCAAACTGGCGCGCAGCTTGGTCGATACTTTGATGGGCGGCACCGCCCAGAATGCTCTTAAGCAACATATTCGATTCTGCCAGCAAGTCGATCGCTTCGCCATCGTATTCACGCAACAAGCCGGCGATGCGGCGCATTAACGCCTTGGCAACTTCACGATCCACTTTTCCATCAACCACGACCGCAGCCGGCTCCGCTTGTTGTTGAGGTAGCATGTTTTTCAAGGTCTCCATCAGCGCGCGCATGTCGAGATCGAGCTGATCAAGCAAAGCAGCAATGATTTCCATCGATTCTTTGCGACGAATCTTTTCCGTAATGTCGTCAGCCAAAAAACGAATTGCTTTAATGCCAAGCTGACCAGCCACACCTTTCAAGGTGTGGGCAGCGCGTTCGGCATCGATGCGTGTTTCTTCTTTTGCCAATCCGGCGCGGATGCGTGTCACGACATCGCTTTGGTCATCGCGGAAACGCGTCAGCATCTTTAAATAGAAAGCGCGATTGCCTAGCATGCGTGAAAGGCCGTCTTGCACGTCGATGCCTTCGATGACCAAGTCTTCTTCCACGTTCATGCCGGAGGCTAAGCAGCGATCGCGCTCTTCCGTCATGGCATGCGCGGTCATGGCGACGATAGGCAAGTCGGCAAAGCGGGCATCGGCGCGGATGCGGCGCGTGGCTTCATGGCCATCCATCTCCGGCATTTGCACGTCCATGAAGACTAAGCCGTAGTAGTGGGGACCGACCGCTTGCAAGGTTTCCAGTCCGAGGCGGCCATTAGCGGCAACGTGCACAGTGATGCCGGCTGCTTCCATTAGCTCCAATGCAATTTGCTGATTGATTTCATTGTCTTCCACCAGCAGCACCGACAATCCGGAGAAGCGAAGACTTGCGCTGCTCGATCGTATCGGCGATGCACCGCTGCCGGGCACTAGCAATTCCATCAAGGTATCGACCAATCGGGAGATGCTGACCGGTTTCATGAGGAATGCATCGGCAAGTCCGCTATCCGGCTGCTGATGCACTTCCTGGGCATCATAGGCGCTGACTAAGACCATGCACGGCGCCGTCCGCAGCGTGCCCGGTTGTTTCACTGCCCGGATTAATTCGATGCCATCCATATGCGGCATGCGTAAGTCGGTGAACACGACACCGTATGGACGCGTTTGGTCGCACGCTTGGATCATGGATAGCGCGGTGCGGCCGTCGGCGGCGAGATCGACTTCGACCGGTAACATCGAAAGGTCTTCACGCATGATGGCGCGCGCCATCAAGTTGTCGTCGACCACCAGGATGCGCATGTCATTAATTGCTTGAGGCAGTACCGTGCGTTTCGGCTTTTCTCGGCCTAATCCCAGTGATGCGGTGAAGCGCAGGGTGGAACCGTGATGCAAGCGGCTTTCAATACTAATTGCGCCACCCATCATTTCAACGATCGCTTTGGAGATCGACAACCCGAGGCCGGTGCCGCCATATTTGCGGGTGGTGGATTCATCGGCTTGCGAGAATGCCCGGAACAATTTCGCCGATTGCTCCGACGTCATGCCGATACCCGTGTCGCGCACGGCAAATTCAAGCAGAACGCGACCATCGTCGTTTTCGTCGAGCTGCCGGCACGAAACATGGATCTCACCCGCCTCGGTGAATTTGATGGCGTTGTTGATCACATTGATCAACACCTGTCCCAAGCGCAAGGGATCGCCGGTTAAATGGCGCGGAATAGAGGGCGGTACCTGGAAGAGATATTCCAGGCCTTTGTTGTGCGCCGTGCCGCTGGTCACGGTTGCCACGTTGGCCAACACGTCATCGAGGCTGAAGTCGACATTCTCCATGGCGAGTTTGCCGGCTTCGATCTTGGAGAAGTCGAGAATGTCGTTGATGATGCCCAATAGCGAAATGCCGGCGCCATGAATTTTTTCGACATAGTCGCGCTGACGTTTGTCGAGTCCCGTGCGCAATGCCAAATGCGCCATGCCGATGATGGCATTCATCGGCGTGCGGATTTCGTGGCTCATATTGGCCAGAAACTCGCTCTTGGATTTGGTGGCGGATTCCGCGACTTCCTTTGCGATTTTGAATTCTTGCGCCTTCTTTTCTTCCGAGACGTCGGCGATCATGCCTTCGTAATACTGCAGTCGGCCGCGTTCGTCAGACACCGTATGGCAATTGATCGACAGGTAGGTAATCGACCGGTCCTTGCGGTAAGCTTTGAATTCAAAGCCGCTGACGTAATCCGAAGCCTCGATCAGCGCTAGGAAAGCGTCGCGTCGTTCGACGTCGACAAATACTTGTTTGGCAAACTGCGAAATGCCGGCGACGAGTTCTTCCGGGGAGGCATAGCCAAGAATGCGGGCGAGCGCATGGTTGGCGACCAACAGAGATCCTCGCGGCGAAGCTTGAAATATCCCTTCTGCCGCATTGTCGAAAATACTGCGGAATTTTTGTTCGCCCTGCCGCAATAGCTCCTGTGTTTTTTCTCGTTCTCTGACTTCCGCTTCTAGCTGTTCCAAATGCTGAGCATTGGCGACCGCGAGGCCGATTGTCTTGCCGATCGATAGAAAAGCGTCTTTCTCCGCTTTGGTCACACGGCGCATGACTTTCAACAACACGTTCATGACGCCGAGCACGCGGTCATGAAATAACAAAGGAATACAAAATACGGTGGTGTCGCCCACGCCGCTTTCGAGGAAGTATTGCCGGATCGCCGGATCTACGCGCTCATCCGCACTTGCTTCGCCGCTGGTGACGACACTCTTGGTCCTGACCGCCATGCCGCTCAAGCTGGTGGACAAGGACAACTTGCCGCCCGGCGCGTCGTCAGTGCCGGCTTTCCCATTCACCATGAAATACGCTCTTTCTAACTGCTGTCGCGGTGAATTCAGAATGTAGATCACGACTAAGTTAGATTGGCTGTAATTGGAAATGGCATCGACGGCCGACCTGATGACGGTTTTGAAATCAAGTGATTGATACAGCTTGTCGGTAATTAAATTGATTGCCTGCAGCGACTCATTGGAGAGCGCCAGGTCTTCGACTTTTTGCTCAAGATCGGTATTGAGCGATTGAATTTTTTCGTACAGCGCGGCGTTATTCAGCGCAATCGCCGCCATTTCAGCAAAGCGGCCGAGGATGGTGAATTCGTCTTCGGTGACATCCTTGCCGGGTTCGCTGTGCAATAAGCCGATGACGCCGACGATTTCATCTTTTACTTTGAGCGGATAGGCGGCAATCGAGGTGATGAAGTCCCATCGCGCGTCCGGGTGGCGTTGATCCCAGTGGCGGTAATTGTTGACGTATTCCGCTTGACCCGTTTGCCAGACTTTTCCGGCCAGGCCGGCGTCGCGAGCCAAGGCAAAGCCGATATGTTCTTCATACATGCCTTCGCCGATGGCAAGCTCCATTACGTCGCCTGGCGGTTGCAGCAAGTAGACGAAACCATGTTTGGCCCGCGACAAAGCTAACGCGCGTTTGATAATGGATCTGAGCAGCTTCTTTGAATCGAGGATGCGCGTCAAATCGAGCGTGGTTGAATGCAGTGTCGTCATCTGGCTGTTGGCTTTATCCAGCCGCCCGGCCTTATCGCGCAGTTTCGATTCGAGCATGGCATGATGCCGTTTCTCGCGCCAGTACAGCATGGCGTGGCTATACGATGACGCCGCCAAGCGAGTGATGCTGCCGGCTTGACGCAGCAGTTCCCGTTCGACCGGCGATTCATCGTCTGCAAGCCGGATTTCCACCAGGCCAAAGATTTTTTTCCCGGAAGCGAATGGAATAACGGCGATCGATTGATCGCTTTCGGTGAAATATTGACTCGATGGAGTAGCGCGCAACATTGCTTTGCGCGTCGCAGCCCAAGCCGTGCCCAAATACCCTTCGCTTGCCGAAATGCGGCGGCTTAGTTCGGACGACGCCCTATCATCGACGCGCTTCAGTTCAAGATTGTTTTGCGCATCGTCGTGGATATAAATGCGCACGTCTGCCTTCGGCAGCAATGTTTGCAACTGAGAGCACAACGCACTGAGGATGGCGTTTGCATCCAACAGATCGGCAAATTGTTCGGCCGCTGCCGACAGTCGATCTGCCCAATGGTCGGCGGCGTTTGCCGCTTGAGGTGCCGCCTTAGTCATGATCGGTTCTTGTTCGCTTGATGTCGGCCGTTAAAGATCAAAGCCGGCTTCTTCGGCACCGGCAGTCAAAGCGGCAAGCGCGGCATCGAAATCGAATTGGCGCGCTGCGCGCGCAATGCGCTGATGCGCCGCGCTGCCCAAAGATGCTGCCAAGAGTGCATTGGACGTGCTCAATAGATCGATCGCATCACCGTCATATTGACGCAGCAGATATGCAATGCGTTTGATGATTGCGCGCGTCGCTTCATGATCCATTTGCTCCGGCGATAAATTTTCCGGCTCCGGCATCACTTGCGTAGGAATAATACGCGCCAGCTCTTTATGCAAAGTGCGCATGTCCAATTCGAGACGGTCGAGCAAAGGCGCAAGCATGCGGTGATCTTCGCCGCGCCGGATTTTCGCCACCACTTGCTCCGCCATTTCTTGGATCGCTGTAATGCCCAGCTGGCCGGCCACCCCTTTTAAGGTATGAGCGAGTCGCTCGGCCACCAGCCTATCTTCCTCTTCGCCCAGAGAATGGCGAATGCGCGGAATCGTGTCGCGTTGGTCGTCGCGGAACCGCTCCAGCAGCTGTAAATAAAACGCGCGATTGCCTAAGGTGCGCGACAAGCCGTCATTGACATTGATACCCGCGGCAGCCAATTCGCGCTCGCGTTCCCATTCCGAGGGAGGCGCGGCGACATAGGTCTCCGGCAATGGCGCGCTTTCATCGACATACTTGGCGCACCAACGGGCGATGGGTTCATGCCGGAGGCTAAGCAGCGATCGCGCTCTTCCGTCATGGCATGCGCGGTCATGGCGACGATAGGCAAGTCGGCAAAGCGGGCATCGGCGCGGATGCGGCGCGTGGCTTCATGGCCATCCATCTCCGGCATTTGCACATCCATGAAGACCATGCCGTAATGTCCGGGACCGACCGCTTGCAAGGCATCAACCGCAATGCGGCCATTGTCGGCCACATGCACGATGATGCCCGCAGCTTCCATCAATTCGAGAGCGATTTGCTGGTTAATTTGATTGTCTTCCACCAATAGCACGCGCAGATCGGCGAAGCGAATGCCGGCGGTCTTGCCGCGTACCCGTTCGGCGGTAGGCGCCGCCTTGCCCACGCCAAACCAGGCGGTAAAGTGCACATTGGTGCCGTGCCCTACTTCGCTGTCAAGCCAGATCCTCCCGCCCATGAGTTCGACCATGCCTTTCGATATCGACAAGCCCAGGCCGGTGCCGCCGTACTTGCGGGTGGTGGATTCGTCGGCTTGCGAAAAGGCGCGGAATAGTCGCGCGGATTGTTCCGGCGTCATGCCGATGCCGGTGTCGCGCACGGAAAATTCGAGCTGAATGCGATCGTAAGAGGTATCCAGCTGGCGGCAGGAGATATGGATCTTGCCGGACTCGGTAAACTTGATGGCATTGTTGATCAAATTGACCAGCACCTGTCCCAGACGCAGGGGGTCGCCTATCAAGCGGCGCGGAATGGCAGGCGGCACCTGAAACAAATATTCCAGTCCTTTTTCATGTGCTCGACCGCCGGTTAAGGTGGCGATATTGGCGAGCACTTCATCGAGACTGAAGTCGACATTCTCCATGGTGAGTTTGCCGGCTTCGATCTTGGAAAAGTCGAGAATATCGTTGATGATGCCGAGCAAATGCTGACCGGATTGCTGAATTTTTTCCACATAGTCGCGCTGACGTGCATCGAGGTCGGTGCGTAATGCTAAATGCGCCATGCCGATAATGGCATTCATCGGCGTACGAATTTCATGACTCATATTGGCCAAGAACAGCGACTTGGCTTGCGTGGTTTCTTCGGCATGGCGACGCGCCATTTCCGCTTCTTTTAATTCATTTTGAATTTGCAGCTTTTCCAGGCGGGCACGTTCGAGTGTGCTCTCGCGCAGACTCTCTTCTAGTTTTCGACGCTCGGTGACGTCGCTCATGAAGGAGAGCGTGGCCGGCCTACCTTCCCAATCGATCATCACAGCCGATAATTCCACCCACGAGAATTCGCAGGTTTCCTGGTTGATGACGCGAAATTGATAATACTGCTCGACCTTCTCGCCTTTTAAGCGGCGGACATGGCGATCGATCACCATGTCGCGGTCTTCCGGGTGAATCGCCGTCACGAATGGCAATGTGTACAGCTGCTCTTCGGTTAAGCCGGTCAATAACTGCACGCGCGGGTTGGCGAACACGATTTTGCCATCCTGCACCACGACGATGGACTCGGTAACGTTATTGACCACTTGCTGATAATGCGCCTGATCGGATTCGAGTTGGCGGCGCTTGGTGATGTCCATGATCACCCATACCGTGCCTTGCGACAGATTGTTTGGATTGACGGCGCGGCCGGAGAGGTATGCCCAAAATAGGTTGCCGTCGGCGCGGCGCATTTGCAATTCAGTCTCAAACGTTTGACCGCATGACACGGCTTGCGCTACTTCGGCGCCGACTTTTAAATAGGCTTCGCGTGAAGGGTAATACGGCTCCAGCGATTTCCCCATCGGCTCGAATCGATCGACCCCGAAAATTTGGAACATCGCGTTGTTGGCCCAATTCACCCGCCCTTCGGCATTCAGAAAAGTCATGCCGAGAATGGAATGTTCCAGTATGGTGTCGCGTTCCGCCAGGCTTTGCTTCAAGCGGTCTTCCAATTCCTTGCGGTGGGTAATGTCGTTGATGAAGCAAAGCGTTGCCGGCTTGCCCTCCCAATCAATGACCACGGCGGACAGTTCCGCCCACAAGAGCGCGCCGGTGTGACGGTTGATCAACCGGATCGGATAGTGCTGTTCAACGTTTTCCCCGCGCAAGCGCCGGATATGCCGATCGAACACCATGTCGCGGTCATTCGGATGGAGGAATTGGGTAAACGGCATGCCGATCGGCGATTCGCGTTCATAGCCGGTCCAGAGAAGCAGGCGCGGATTGGCGAAGGCGACGGTGCCTTCTTGCGCCACCATCACGCCTTCGGTCAAGTTATCGACCATGATGCGGTGATGCTCCTCGGAGCGGCGCAGCGAGTCTTGTTCTGCCTGCTTGCGGTGATCGATGTCGGTCAAGATGACGACCACGCGACGCAAGCCATTGGTTGCGGTCAAGGGCTTAAAGCGAGCTAGTGCGGTGAAGACTGAGCCATCCTTGCGCAGCACTTGCCATTCTTCCTGCACGCGCGAAGAATCTTCGAATAGGCCCTTTAAGAATTGATCCGCCTTGGGAAGCCAAGAAGGCGGCGTCAACTTCAGCCAGTTTTGGCCGACGATGTCGGCATTTTCGTAGCCGACCATATTGCAGAACGCTTGGGTGGCGTGGACAAATACGCCCTCTTGATCGACAAAGCATACGCCCATGCCTGCCGCATCAAATGCAGCGGCGAGTAATTCTTGATACTCGTGCGAGGGAGAGTCCTTCCCTGAAGTCATCCTGCCGCCCTTGTTTTTTGTTATCGAATTATTCTAGCCCAAGGGATGGCCTTTCTCGCAGGAATTGTGATGAGATTGTTAGCGGCATACGACAGACGTACAAACGATATTTATTTGCAAAAAGGGCAAGATGTTAGCGCGTTGTAAAAGACCAGTTTCGCGTTGCCGAAATACCATCGACTGCGCCGGTAAATTGGACATCGTAAGTTGTGCCCGGGCGTAGAGGTGCAAGCGGAACGATGGCCGCCACGGAACGCGGTGTGTTGGCATCTTCGCCGCGCGTTAAACGTCTGACTGCCAATACGTCCCCGCCCCGGGGGCGAATGGTGAAATTTCCCGCGACGACTTCTGCGTCGACGTTGGCATGCACGCTGACCGGATAGCCGACTTCATTTCGATCCGGGACCGGATCCGGCGTTTCATTATCACTAAAGAAATTGACGGGTAGATTGCTTTGGCCATCGGCCGGATACACAACGAATTGACCGCGCGCCAATCCTTGCCCTAAACCATCGGCCGCTAAGTTCAGGGTGAAATATGTGTAGCCGCTGCTGCCTGTCGCCGCTCCCGCACCCGCTTCGCGAAAGCGCGGCTCGAACATCACGAAACGATGGTAAATGGCCGCGATCAAGTCTTCGGATGCGTTGGCGCCGGAGGCATTGCCGCTTGCGGAAATCACTTCACCGTATGCGTAGGCATTTTGGGTGAAGTGATAATTGGCAGCCGTGAGGCGATCCAATAAATTGACCCCGGTAAATCCCGGCTTGCCTTGCGCCTGTTCATGCGTGATCACGTTGTTGAGACGTTGATAGTCGGAATGGCCTTGCGCCGCGGCATCGATGCGCGGAGCGCGCGCCAATACGCTCAAGCCTAATTGCTGGCGGCGAAAGTTCGTCCAATTCAATCCATCGGTAGCGGTGTTGCCGCTTGCTTGAGGCGCATTCAATTCGCCGGCGCCGGACGAGCCTGGGCCGGCTTGCAATGAACTGCCGCTTGATCCGCTATCGCCGCCGCCGCAAGCGGAAACGAGGCCTATCAAAAATATCACCGCAAAGCGGGAAAATACGGTTCGTATGCGATTCATGAAAATCCCTCGGAAGTGAAGCAGGAGTGGTAAACATGGTGGTGCGTTTGAGAGGCTTTTGCCAGATGGATGCAACCGTTCTTTGCAGTGGCGCAAGAGCGCTTGTGTGGCGGGCTTGAATTTATTGTCCCTTGGACATGCGTTCCACGCTACACTGCCTCTGTTGGAATATCGCTTTGCTTCTCACTATCTTGTCTTCGAGTAGCGTTTCTCATTTTTCGTTTCCTTCGCTGAGAGCGGTGCTGATTACGCTGGCGCTCGGCTGGATCGCCGCCGTGTTATGCACCTGGCTGCGCACCCCTTTGCCGTGGATGATCGGTCCTTTGTTTGCTACCGCGATCGTGTGCGTCGCAGGCGGTGCCTTGCAGTGCCCGATGCCGTTGCGGCAGGCGGGGCAATGGGTGATCGGCACGACGCTCGGGCTTTATTTCACTCCCCCCGTGTTGAAGGTGCTCGGTGCTTACGTCGGCTTCATCGTCGCTGCCGTCGTATTTGCTTTGTTGTTGGGAGCGCTATGTGCTTGGCTGTTGCATCGCCTGTCGGGCGTCGATAAGACCACGGCTTTTTTTGCCATGGCCATCGGCGGTGCGTCCGAAATGGCGAATCAAGGCGAACGCCATGGCGCAGCGGTCGACCGGGTCGCCGCGGCGCATAGCTTACGCATCATGCTGGTGGTGGCCATCATTCCGTTCGGCTTTCAATTTTGGGGAGTGCACGGTCTCGACCCCTATGTCCCAGGCGCACGTATCGTCGACTACGGCGGTTTGTTGCTGCTGACCGGCGCCACCAGTGCGGCTGCATGGTTCCTGTTGAAATTGAAATGGCCCAATGCCTGGGTGATCGGACCGCTGCTGGTCAGTATCGCGCTGACCGCAAACGGCGTCGATTGGTCCGCCATGCCTGACTGGCTGGTGCATCTCGGCCAACTCTTTATCGGCATTTCTTTGGGGACGCGATTCACTCCCGAGTTCTTGCGTGCCGCGCCGCGATATTTAGGAAGCGTGGCCGTGTGCGGATTGCTCGCCATTGTCGCCGGCATCGCATTCGGTTTAGGGGTGGCGAATGTAAGCGGCATTCACCCGGCGACAGCAATTCTTTCTACGTCGCCCGGCGGAATTGCCGAAATGAGTCTGACCGCAAAAACTTTGCAGTTGGGCGTGCCGATCGTGACGGCGTTTCATGTCACGCGCATGGCAGCCTTGGTGCTGACGATCGGACCGGCATATCGACTTGCGAGCCGTTTAAGAAGGCGCTCATCCGCGCGCTAATGGGGTTCGAACACGCCTGCCGCGCGATTTTTTTGCACCTGGTCCCACGCGAACACTTTGCCGTTCATGGCGACATAGACGCCATGCGGCAGAGTTTGTGCGACGCCGCAGGCAAAACCGAAATTGAACAAAGCATCCGAACCGGTAATTTCGTACGGGATCATCGCGCCGGTCAGCACGATCGTTTTTGCCAGCGCGGCGTTACCGAGCACATGTGCCGTTTCGCACATCGTGTCTGTGCCGTGAATGACTACAATGGCGGCTTCATTCGCTACGCGGCACGCGGCGAGAATACGCTGGCGGTCGGCATCTTGCATATCCAGAGAGTCGAGCAGCGGCAGCACTTCCAATTCAGTCGGCAAAGTGAGCCGCGCGCGCTTGATCACGTCGGGCAAGTGGCTGTCGGCAAAGCCGAGCTGTCCGGCGATTGCATCGTAATGCTTATCGAAGGTGCCGCCGGCAGCGAGGATGCGTAGGGTCATGGCATCGGAACAAAGGTGCGAAAACGCCATCATCGCGCAGTCATGCCAAGATGGCAACCAAGACGCTTAAATTTGCCGAAGTGTCGAACTATTTTCACAATAGCTTGGTCAGATTCAACTGTGTCCGAATTGCACATTGCGATGCGATGGGCTTCACAATTTCTTCAATCCCGCTACACTAGACTCCAGCTGAATTAATGTTGAGGACAGAGCAGGCTGCGCCTAGCACTGTCCCGCAATTTTCTAAAATTCATCAGATGAAATCGATCGCACCCGGCACTGTTATTTTTCACCGTCATCGCGGCTATGGCGTGATCACATCCATCAATCTTTTGACCGGATGGATATCTGCGCGCTTCGGCAGTGAAGTGCGTACGCTCGATTTGAATTTGTCATCCGATGAAGTGCAGTATGCCGACGGCGAACCGATTTTATTTCGCCGCGCGCCGCCTGATCGCATGCCGCATGCGCGCTTGATGGCGATGGTGCGTGAATTGCATCGCGCCGGTTATCAGCGTCTGTATTTATACAGCTGGCCGAAACCGTCCGGCTTGCATTGGCGCTGGCATTTGTTTGCCGGCCAGCGCAATTGGATGCAACGGCCGTGGCGCGAAGGTTGGTACGGTTCGGGTTGCGACTACAACTTCAATCCGGTGATGGGGTGGGGCGATGCACCGGGCGCAAGCAGTCAAGAACTGGTGCACGCGCTGGCGAAATTCGACCCGCATGGATTGGCGCAAGCCTTGGGACGCGACGAAGACCACACGATCTGGTTCGACAAAGTGTGCCAGGCACTACTGCCCAATTATTCCTTCACGCTTGGCTGGGACAGCCGCGACGGTTCGCCGCCGGCGTCATTGCCCGTCATTCCCGTACGTCGCAGCGTGCCGGAATATAAAGGACCGGCATTGCCATGGCCGCCAGGCTGGACGCGCATGTGGAGCGGTTCGACGGCATTGATCATGCCGGGCATGAAAACGCTGTATAGCGGCACGCCGACCGATGCCGCTCGTTGACCGCGGCTGCGTATCGCCGGTTACGCCGGCGGATTTTCATTCCATATGTTCCGTTGCCATCTTCAATCGCAAATGCAATTTCGTCCATCGTTCCGTTGACGTTATTTTTTGCTAGGCCTGCGTTTATCGGTTCTTCGCATTTTCGGCAAATTGGACGATGCTTTGAAAGGCGGCGCGAAAGTACAGCTCGTAGCTTTCCTTTTCCACAAATCCGATGTGCGGCGTAGCCAGCACGTTTTCCATACGCAGTAACGGCGATTGCGGCGGCAGCGGTTCGGACTCGAACACATCGAACGCTGCGGCGCCCGGTCGTCCCGACTGCAGCGCCGCTTCCAATGCGCCCGTTTCGATCAATTCTGCCCGGCTGGTATTGACCAGCAGCGAATCCGGTTTCATGTGCCCAAGGTCGGCCGCGGTAACGTGGCCGCGGTTGGCGTCGTTCAGTCGAAGATGAAGTGAGACGATATCGCACTCCGAAAGAAAACTTGCCTTGGATGTCGCGGTTTCATATCCGTGGCGTGTCGCTTCGGCACGGCTGGTGTCGCTGCCCCACACGACGACACGCATGCCAAACGCCTTGCCGTAACCGGCGACGAGTCGACCAATTTTACCGAATCCCCAAATTCCCAAGGTTTGGCCATATAAGCGGCGACCCAGCGCATTATGTTGGGGAGCTAATGAGGAGGTTTGCCACAAACCTTCTTTTAAGTATGCTGCGTATTGAGTGATTTTTCGGCGGGCCGCCATGATTAATGCCCAGGTTAATTCGGCCGGCGCCACCGGATCGCCAAGGCCTTCGGTGACGACGATGTTCCGTTCCGCCGCCGCAGCTAAATCGATATGCGGGCCGACCTTTCCGGTTTGCGCAATCAATTTCAAATTCGGCAATTTGGTCAGCAAGGGACGCGTAATGCGGGTGCGTTCGCGAATTAGAACCAAGACATCAAACGGCGCCAGGCGGATGGCCAATTGGCCGATGCCGCGCGCCGAATTCGTGAACACTTTGACCTCATGCCCGTCCAATAAAGAGAAGCATTCAAGATGCCGCACAGAATCTTGATAATCGTCAATAACGGCAATTTTCATGGAATTTAACAAGATTTATTGAATTTTCGTAGCAAATTAACGGACCCGTCATAATTCAAAGTAGTTGACTACAAAACTCTACTATATTTACTACATTTTTGACCCAAAGCATTGAGGGGAACTAGGGGCGAGGTGTACAATCCACCACCTATTTTCCGCAATCGCAACAGTGGAAAGCAAGTCCATCCGGCCCACACTACTTCATATTAATGGGCCGCGCGGTCGTCGATTCGACCGCTCTTCGACAAGACCGCCGTTTTGCCAGCGATAATCCGCCGGCCACGCCAACGACGATCCTGCCGTGCCGGGACAAGACAGAATTCTTTATTGGCATTGGAGGTAGTGTTTTATGAATCAGCCCGTCATGGGTGGCGTTGCAGCAGTTAACGCCCCATCTTTCGTTAAGCAACAAAAACTGATCAACTGGGTTGCCGAAATCGCCGCCCTCACCAAGCCGGACCGCATCTACTGGTGCGACGGCTCTCAAGAAGAATACGATTCCTTGTGCGCGCAAATGGTCGCCTCCGGCACCATGAAAAAGCTCAATCAGGAGAAGCGTCCCAACAGTTATCTGGCTTGCTCCGATCCGTCCGATGTGGCGCGCGTCGAAGACCGTACCTTTATTTGCTCGGCTAAGCAGGAGGACGCTGGCCCGACCAATAATTGGATGGCGCCGGCCGAGATGCGGACCACGCTGAACGGCTTGTTCGACGGTTGCATGCGCGGCCGCACCATGTATGTGGTGCCGTTTTCGATGGGGCCGCTCGGTTCCCCGATCGCTCACATCGGCGTCGAGTTGTCCGATTCCGCCTATGTCGCCGTCAATATGCGCATCATGACCCGCATGGGCAAGGCCGTCTACGACGTGCTCGGCACCGACGGCGAGTTCGTGCCGTGCGTGCATACCGTCGGAGCGCCTTTGCAGCCGGGCCAGAAGGATGTCGCTTGGCCGTGCAACGCCACCAAATACATCGTGCATTACCCGGAAACCCGCGAAATTTGGTCCTACGGTTCCGGCTACGGCGGCAACGCCTTGCTGGGCAAGAAGTGCTTCGCGTTGCGTATCGCTTCCACTATGGGGCGCGACCAAGGCTGGTTGGCCGAGCACATGCTGATCCTCGGTGTCGAATCGCCGGAAGGCAAGAAGCATTACGTTGCCGCCGCTTTCCCCTCCGCATGCGGCAAGACCAACTTCGCTATGTTGATTCCGCCGAAGGCATTCAACGGCTGGAAGGTCACCACCATCGGTGACGACATCGCTTGGATTAAGCCGGGCAAGGATGGCCGCCTGTACGCGATCAACCCGGAAGCGGGTTACTTCGGCGTGGCTCCCGGCACCAACACCGCGACCAACTCCAACTGCATGGCTTCGCTGACCGCCAATACCATCTTCACCAACGTCGCGCTGACCGATGATGGCGATGTTTGGTGGGAAGGCATGACCAAGGAAGCACCGGCCCATGCCATCGATTGGCAAGGCAAGGATTGGACGCCGGCAATCGGCAAGGAAACCGGCCGCAAAGCGGCGCACCCGAATGCGCGTTTCACGGTCTCGGCCATCCAAAACCCGGTATTTGACCCGGTTTGGGACGATCCGGCCGGCGTGCCGATCTCGGCTTTTATCTTCGGCGGCCGCCGTTCGACCACTGTGCCGTTGATCACTGAAGCGCGCAATTGGATCGAAGGCGTTTACATGGCGGCTACCATGGGTTCCGAAACCACTGCTGCTGCGGCCGGCCAAATGGGCGTGGTGCGCCGCGATCCATTTGCCATGCTGCCGTTCACAGGCTACAACATGAGCGACTATTTCCAGCACTGGCTGGATATGGGTAAAAAGATCGAAGCAGCCGGCGCCACGCAACCGAAAATCTATTGCGTCAACTGGTTCCGCACCGACGAAAACGGCAAGTTCGTTTGGCCGGGTTTCGGCGACAACATGCGCGTATTGAAATGGATGCTCGACCGTATTGAAGGCAAGGCCGGCGGCGTGGAAAATATCTTCGGCGTCACGCCGCAATACACTGACTTGAAGTGGGATGGTCTGGACTTCACGCAAGAACAGTTCAATACGATCACCTCGATCGACAAGGCAGCTTGGCAAGCGGAATTGAAGCTGCATGCCGAACTGTTCGACAAACTGAAATACCATTTGCCAAAAGAGTTGGAAGAAACCAAGGCTCAGTTGGAAAAGCGCTTGGCAGTTTAATGTCTTAGTCGTTTCGCTTCATACGAGGCGCGCTCGGGTTTCCCGGCCGCGCCTTTTTTCTTTTCCAGGGAAAACCTCGCTGAAGAAAAGAAATCATTGCTGCATGCAATCGGATGCATGCAGCAGGTTTTACATCGATGCGCATAAATTACGTATTGCGCGCCGCTTGGCCTCCGAATTCGCTCATTGCCTCGCTCTAAAGCCCGCGCACGCCGTCTGGGCATAAAGACTGCATACCCTCCGTGCTGCGGCAAGGGCTTGTCTTCGCCGCACGCCGTTTCATTCGTGCAGGAGGGTGTGCCATGAAAGCTTTCATTACCAAATCTCTATTCTTGAGAGGGATGTTGTTACTGCTCGTCGCTTTGACTGCCGGATGTGGCGGAGGTGATGATGCGCGCTTGCGTTTCATTTATTCCGCTTCGCTGGACGGCGCGCAAGAGGTGCCGCCCAATGCCAGCGCCGGTCGCGGCACCGGGGTGCTGATTGTCGATCCAACCGACAACGCATTTACCGCCAGCATAGTGACGACCGGGGTTGCCGATAATGCGGCACATGTGCACGAAGGCGTGCCCGGCACCGCTGGCCCGGTCGTGATTCCTTTGACCAAGGCGCAAGGTTCAGTGGTATGGACTGCAAGCGGCACGCTGACGGCGGCGCAATTGGCAAGCCTTGAGCGAGGTGATTACTACTTCAATGTGCACAGTCCGACATTCCCGGCAGGGGAGATACGCGGCCAACTGCAGCGCAGGGCGCCTACCGCGGAACAACTGCAACAATTGCAGCAATTCGTACAACAATCCGATTTGCTGCGTACGCAACTCGATCAAATCCGGCAACAACAGTAGCTATAGCTACGCCTCGTTTCACGCTAAGACATATGCCGGCAAGCCTTAAGTCGCATTTAGCGGCAAAGCGCTTGCCGGCTTGATCTCTTCCAGGCAAACGGTGGAGCGCACACCGGCGACGCCCGGGACTTGCATCAAGCGGTCCGTCAAGAAATTCGACAGCGATTTCAAATCGGTTGCCGCCACCTTGAGCAGGTAATCGAAGTCGCCGGAAATCGTGTAGCACTCTAAGATTTCCGGAAATTGTTTAATCGCCTTTTCCAATTGCCGCACATGTTTGAACTGATCCCGATGCAAATTCAGACTGACAAAGGCAATGACGCCGAGCCCCAATGCCGCCGGCTCAAGCTGGGCGACATAGGCGCGAATAAAACCTTCATTCTCTAAACGCCGCACGCGGCGGTAGCACTGCGGCGGCGACAAGTTGGCAGCTTCCGATAATTCAACATTCGAAGCGCGTCCATTCTTTTGTAAAGTCTGCAAAAGAATTCGATCATAACGGTCGAGATTTTCCATATTACTTCACCAAATTTTCATAATCTATGAACGATTCTTTCATATATTATGAAATTTGTGCGAAAAAACGAAAAAAGCTTTCACGCGCTTGCGAGTATGATGAAACTGTGACGGAGGCTGCCATGAAAGATCTCATCGAACTCGAAAACCGCTATTGCGCGCGCAATTATCATCCACTGCCGGTGGTGTTGCACCGCGGCCAGGGCGTTTGGCTATGGGATGTCGAAGGCAAGCGCTACTTGGACATGATGTCCGCCTATTCGGCAGTCAGCTTCGGCCATAGCCATCCGGCGCTGGTGCAAGCCTTGACTGCGCAGGCGCAGCGTTTAGCCGTCACTTCTCGCGCTTTCTATTCCGATACCTTGGGCGCGTTCTTGCAATTGTTGTGCGAAATGACGGGCATGTCTAAGGCGCTGCCGATGAATACCGGCGCCGAAGCAGTGGAAACGGCGTTAAAGGCTGCGCGCAAATGGGGTTACAAGGTGAAAGGGATCGCTGAAGATGGCGCCGAGATTATCGTCTGCCGCGGCAATTTCGCGGGGCGAACCACCACCATCGTGGGTTTCTCTTCAGAAGCGCAATATCGTGACGGGTTCGGACCTTTTGCTCCCGGTTTTGTCGCCGTGCCGTTTGGTGACGCCGATGCATTAGAAGCGGCGATTACGCCGAACACTGCCGCATTTATTGTGGAGCCGATCCAAGGCGAAGGCGGCATCATCGTGCCGCCTGCCGGTTATCTCGCGAAGTGCCGCGAAATCTGTACGCGCCGCAATGTATTGCTGATTTGCGATGAAGTGCAAACCGGCTTAGGCCGCACAGGACGCTTGCTTGCTTGCGACCATGAAAACATCAAGCCGGACGGCCTGGTATTGGGCAAAGCCTTGGGCGGCGGATTGTTACCCGTCTCCGCGTTCCTGGCGCGTGAAGATGTCATGGATGTATTCACCCCCGGCGACCATGGCAGCACCTTCGGCGGCAACGCGCTGGCCGCAGCGGTCGGCACAGCCGCATTACGCTTGTTACGCGACCACCGCCTGGTCGAGCGCGCGCATGAAATGGGTAGGCATCTGATGGAGGGATTGCGCGAGATCTGTCATCCAGCCATTCGCGAAGTGCGCGGCAAAGGCTTATTGATCGGCATGGAACTGGATCCTGCTTTGATTTCCGCACGCCGCTTCTGCGAAGCCTTGATGGCAGCAGGCATCCTATCGAAAGAAACGCATGAAACCGTGGTGCGCTTCGCGCCGCCGCTCGTCATTACGGCGCACGAGATCGACGATGCATTGAAAACCATCCGTGCCACGTTATCGGCATGCGCAGAAGCGCAGGTCGCGCTTGAACATTGAATTGTAGTGAGGGAGGACGCCATGACCGATCGTTACTTGATGTGTGCACCCGATCATTTCGAGGTGGCATATGTGATCAATCCTTGGATGCAAGGGAATGTCGCGCTGAGCAAGAATGATGTCGCAGACCGTCAGTGGCGGGTGCTTGCTGCATCCATCGGCGAAGTGGCGCAAGTCGAGCGCATTCCTGCGATGTCCGGCGTGCCCGACATGGTGTTCACCGCGAATGCCGGTCTCGTATTGGGCAATACCTTCGTGCTTTCCCACTTTCGCCATCCCGAGCGTCAAGGCGAAGAGGCGCATTTTGCGGCTTGGTTCGCGACGCAAGGATTCCAAGTTGAGCAATTGCCTCCCGACTTATTTTTCGAAGGCGCAGGCGACGCTTTGCTTGATCGCGGCGAGCCGCTGCTGTGGATGGGATATGGGCATCGTACCAGTGCGGCATGCGCGCCCATGCTCGCCGATATGCTGGAGATCGACGTCGAGCCATTAAAGCTGGTGGACGAGCGGTTTTATCATTTAGATACCTGTTTTTGTCCGCTCGAGGGCGGCTATCTCATGTATTATCCGGCTGCGTTTGACGAAGCCTCTCAGAATCGGATCGCCGCGCGCATACCGGCCAAGCGCCGGCTTATCGTATCGGATGCCGATGCCTTGGATTTTGCATGCAATGCGGTGAATTGCGGCGAGCATGTGTTTTTGAATCGGTCTTCTGCTGGACTGGTGAGGGTGTTGCAAGCTTATGGTTTTTCCGTAAAGCAAATTCCTCTGACAGAGTTCATGAAAGCCGGGGGTTCAGCCAAGTGCTTAACCCTGAAATTGAATGAAATGCGCCGGTCGTCGGTGCGTGCGGCAGCTTAAGAAGGGGAAAACAGAGGAAATAAGGGAGTTATTCACGTTGCAAATACCACATATTTCAATTCGAAATTGGATTTATGTGTCTCTGCAACATACACTTCACCTGTCTCCTCCATGTCTCCTCCTTTGATATGGATTTAGCCCACCAAACGCGGTGGGCTTTTTTTTTTCGGCTTTCACAATAAACCGAGATATCGAAATGGCATGCACTCCTGGCTTCGCGCGCTGCATCCCGGTAAACGGGCGAGTGCCTAAGTAGGTGGTTCATTGTAAAAGCCAATATTTGGCAACCATCGAATTCCTTCGTCCCTTACGCAAGCCCCTGATTCATCGTATAATTTTCTTGCGCCGATTTGATTGAGCCAATCAAGCCAGCTTGCGGGCGCGGGGCGATCCCCAACAAATGCTGCTAAAGCGGACGGCAAAACCCGGACCCGCATTGCTGGCCCGGGTTTTTCATTTTTATTGTGCAATTTGGGAGAGAGTTAAGCGACCGCCGTACTCTGTCCTCAACCGATTATCCGAATATAAAAGTCATGAGTTCTTCCGCTACCGAAACGCTTTTACGCGATTTATTGTCCCGTCGAATCCTTATTTTGGATGGCGCCATGGGGACCATGATTCAGCAATACAAGTTGTCGGAAGCGGATTATCGTGGCGCGCGCTTCGCGGACTTCGCCCCACCGGGCAAGGAGCTATTCCTAAAAGGGAACAATGAACTGTTGACGCTGACGCAGCCGCAGATCATTCGAGAAATCCATGAAAAATATTTGGCCGCCGGCGCCCATCTGATTGAGACGAATACCTTCGGGGCCACCAGCGTCGCACAAGACGATTACCACATGGCGCATTTGGCGTACGAGATGAATCTCGAAGCCGCCAAGCTCGCGCGCGCCGCTTGCGATAAATATTCGACGCCCGACAAACCGCGCTTCGTCGCCGGCGCGCTCGGCCCGACGCCGAAGACGGCATCGATCTCGCCGGACGTGAACGACCCCGCCGCACGCAACGTCACTTTCGACCAATTGGTTGCGGCGTATTTGGAACAAACGCGCGCATTGGTTGAAGGCGGCGCCGATGTGTTGCTGGTGGAAACCATTTTCGACACCTTGAATTGCAAGGCTGCGCTGTTCGCAATCGATACCTATTTCGAAGAGACCGGCAGGCGTTTGCCGATCATGATTTCCGGCACCGTTACCGATGCGTCCGGGCGCATTCTGTCTGGGCAAACGGTGCCTGCCTTTTGGCATTCGGTGCGTCACGCGAAACCGCTCACCATCGGTTTAAATTGCGCGCTCGGTGCGGCATTGATGCGTCCCTATGCGGAAGAGCTTTCGAAGATCGCCGATACCTTCGTCTGCATTTATCCGAACGCCGGTTTGCCCAATCCGATGAGCGATACCGGCTTTGACGAAACGCCGGACATCACCGCATCGCTACTGAAAGAATTTGCCGAAAGCGGCTTTGTGAATATTGCGGGCGGTTGCTGCGGCACCACGCCGGCTCACATCAAGGCCATTGCCGAGACGGTAAAAAGTATCGCGCCGCGCAAACTGCCCGAGTCCGACCATCGCATGAAGCTGTCGGGTTTGGAACCTTTCATCATCGATGATCAATCCTTGTTCGTGAATGTCGGCGAGCGGACCAATGTCACCGGCTCTAAAGCTTTCGCACGTTTGATCTTGAACGAGCAGTACGACGAAGCCCTGACCGTCGCGCGTCAGCAAGTGGAAAACGGCGCGCAGATCATCGACATCAATATGGATGAAGCGATGCTGGATTCGGTCGCCGCCATGACGCGCTTTTTGAATTTGATTGCTTCCGAGCCGGATATCGCGCGCGTGCCGATCATGATCGATTCGTCGAAATGGTCGGTGATCGAGGCGGGTTTGAAATGCGTGCAAGGCAAGGCTGTCGTCAATTCCATTTCGATGAAGGAGGGCGAAGAGGAATTTTTGCGTCAAGCGAAACTCTGCCGCCGTTACGGCGCGGCCGTGATCGTCATGGCGTTCGATGAAACAGGGCAGGCCGACACTTTCGCGCGCAAGACGGAAATTTGCGAACGCGCTTACAAGCTGTTGACGGAAAAGGTGGGGTTTCCGCCGGAAGATATTATTTTCGATCCGAACATTTTCGCGATCGCAACCGGCATCGAAGAACACAACAATTATGCGGTCGATTTCATCGAAGCCACGCACTGGATTCATGCGCACCTGCCGTATGCAAAAATTTCCGGCGGCGTATCCAACGTCAGCTTCTCCTTCCGCGGGAATGACCCGGCGCGCGAAGCGATTCACACGGTATTCCTCTATCACGCCATTAAAGCGGGCATGACGATGGGTATCGTCAACGCCGGCATGGTCGGCGTATATGATGACCTCGATCCGGAATTGCGCGAACGCGTGGAAGATGTGGTGCTGAATCGCCGGCCGGACGCGACCGAGCGCATGATTGAATTCGCGGCGACGCTCAAAGCCGGCGGCAAGAAGGAAGAGGCGACGCTTGAATGGCGCAACGAGCCGGTCAATAAACGATTGGCGCATGCGCTGGTGCATGGCATCACGCAATGGATCGTCGAAGATACCGAAGAGGCCCGGCAGAAAATAATGAATGAGGGTGGACGTCCCATCCAGGTGATCGAAGGGCCGCTGATGGATGGCATGAACGTCGTCGGCGACTTGTTCGGCCAAGGCAAGATGTTCCTGCCGCAGGTGGTGAAGTCGGCGCGCGTGATGAAACAAGCAGTGGCTCACCTTATTCCTTTCATCGAAGAAGAAAAGAAACGCAGCGGCGACAGCAAACCGAAAGGCAAGATCGTGATCGCCACGGTCAAAGGCGATGTGCACGACATCGGCAAAAATATCGTCTCGGTGGTTTTACAGTGCAATAATTTTGAAGTGGTCAATATGGGCGTGATGGTGCCCTGTGCCGATATCTTGGCGAAAGCCAAGGAAGTGAATGCCGACATCGTCGGCTTGTCGGGCTTGATCACGCCTTCGCTGGAAGAAATGGCGTACGTCGCCAAAGAGATGCAGCGTGATCCTTACTTCCGCGAGCGCAAGATTCCACTCTTGATTGGCGGCGCTACGACCAGCCGCGCGCATACTGCAGTCAAAATCGCGCCGAATTATGAGGGGCCGGTGGTTTACGTGCCGGATGCCTCGCGCTCGGTATCGGTCGCGCAATCTTTGTTGACGCCGGAGACGCGCGATCAATACATCGCCGAAATTGCCGCTGACTATGCACGCATTCGCGAACAGCACGCCAATAAGAAAACGACGCCTTTGATTTCCTTGGTTGCGGCGCGTGCAAACAAAGCCAAGCTGGACTTCACGGCGGAAAATGCGCCGGTAAAACCCAAATTTATCGGTCGCCGCGTGTTTATGAACTACGATTTGGCGACACTCGCACGTTATATCGATTGGGGGCCGTTCTTCCAGACCTGGGATTTGGCCGGCCCTTATCCCGCTATCCTGAAAGATGAAGTGGTGGGTGCCGCCGCCGGCAAAGTTTTGGAAGAAGGCCAGGCCTTGCTGAAGAAATTGATCGAAGGCCGTTGGCTGACTGCGAACGGCGCGATTGCTTTGTTGCCTGCAAACAGCGTCAACGAAGACGATATTGAAATTTACGCCGACGACGCTCGTACTCAAGTCGCGTTTACCTACTATGGGTTGCGTCAGCAGACCGAAAAGCCGGTGATTGACGGCGTGGCGCGCCCCAATCAATGCTTGGCCGATTTCATTGCGCCGAAATCTTCCGGTATCGCCGACTATATCGGCATGTTTGCAGTCACTGCCGGCATCGGTATTGAGAAACATGAAAAGCGGTTCGAGGATGCGCATGACGATTATTCCTCGATCATGTTGAAGGCGCTGGCTGATCGCTTGGCTGAGGCATTTGCCGAACACCTGCATGAGCGCGTGCGCAAGGAATTCTGGGCTTATGCTGCTGATGAAAATTTGAGCAGCGAAGCCATGATCAAGGAAACCTATCGCGGTATCCGCCCTGCGCCAGGCTATCCCGCTTGTCCTGACCATACGGTCAAGGCAGACGTGTTCAAGACATTGCAATGCGATGAAATCGGCATGAAATTGACCGAGTCGTTTGCCATGTATCCCGGCGCGTCAGTCTCAGGTTTTTACTTCTCACATCCGGCATCGAAGTACTTTAACGTCGGCAAAATCGGTGCGGATCAATTGAACGACATGACGGTGCGACGCGGCGCGAAGAAAGAAGAGCTTGAGCGTTGGCTGGCGCCGAACTTGTAAAATTCAGCGCGCCATCGAATGAATGGCGCGCTGATGATGCACATTAACGCGCGATCTTGAAATTAAAGCTCGGCGTGCCGAGCGCGCCCCATAAACGAATCCATACTGGCAGCAATTGCTCGGTGCCGCGCGCCGTGCTGATGTCGCCCAGGTCGATGACGTTCTGTTTTTTCCAACCGAACTGCTGCAGCATGCCGAGTACGGTTTCTTTTGCTTGTCCGTCATTGCCGCTGATGAAGATGTTGTGATCGCCGTTTGCAACAGCGTTGGGGTCGACCATCAGCGTGCAGCTTAGCGTATTCAAGGTTTTGACCACCCGTGTTTCTGGAAAGGCGTGCTGGATTTGCTCGCCGAGCGAATCGGTATTGACCACAGAGAGCGTGGGTGGCATGCCGTTCGAAAAGTCGAGCGGGTTGGCGATGTCGATCAGGACTTTACCTTTGAGGTTGTGCGCGCCGGCTGCATTGAGTGCGGCGAGCGAAGCAACGCCTGCCGTGGCATTGACGATGATGTCGCCGAATTGCGCAGCTTCCGCGAAGGTGCCGTAGGAAGCTTTAGTGCCCGCACCCTTTGCCCATTCCTGTCCCTTCTCATTATTTGCCTCGCGGCCGCCCATTTTGACTTCGTGGCCTAGTTGCGCCAATTTTCCTGCGATCGCGTTGCCGACCATGCCAGTGCCTAATACGCCGAATTTCATGATGCTCTCCTTGATGTTGGTTGAAGCTTGTTTTGCCGCATCGGATTGCGTTGTTGCGGCCGACAGAGACATTGTGGACTTCAACAATATATAATTCAAATCGATTATTTATATATTTATTATCTGTTTTATGGATATAAAAAACACAGATCTCAACTTGTTGCGCGCTTTTGATGTGCTCATGGCTGAGCGCAATGTTTCGCGCGCAGCGCACAAGCTTTTTCTTTCGCAGCCGGCGACTTCGGCTTTGCTGGCGCGTCTGCGTGATGTATTCAATGACCCCTTGTTGGTGCGCAGCGGACGCGGCATGGTGCCGACCGAGCGTGCGTTGACGCTGGTCGAGCCGGTGCGCAAGGTATTGGGAGACATACGCGATATCCTGCAGCCGCAGGAAGCATTCGACCCGCGAACCTCGACGCGCACGTTCACGATTGCCGGCACCGAGTATGTCGGGCTCGCCGTCATGCCTCAGCTCACCAGGCAGTTGCAGCAGCATGCGCCGCAGGTGCGGATTGCGCTGGTCGCGCCGACGCACGAAACGATGGCGCAGCAGATGGAAGCGGGCGTATTGGACCTGGCGGTGGTGAATCAATCGTTGGTGCAGCCGCAATTGCGTTCCAGCCGTTTTCTGACGGATGAATTTTGCGTGATCGCCCGCAAGAATCATCCGCGCATCAAGAAGCGTTTATCGTTGGATGTCTTTTGCCGTTTGCCGCATGTGATGGTGAGTCCGCGCACAGGCAGTTTTTCCGCGCAGACTGACGAGGCATTGAAAACAATGAAGCTGCAGCGCTTCGTGCAATTGTCGGTGCCTTATTTCACCTTGGCTGCCGAAGCCGTCGCCCATTCCGACATGATTGCCGTCTATCCCACGCGGCTGGCTGCACTGGCCGACCCGCGCCTGCAAGTCTTGAAGGCGCCGTTGGCGCTGCCTTCCTTTACGTTGAAGGCTTGCTGGCACGAGCGCGCACAGAACGAGGCTGCGCACCAGTGGCTGCGCCAGATGCTTGCTTCCTGCTTGATTTAGTCGTTGCAGTAAGTTTTGTAAACGCTTCCGCTGCGAGATCGACGAAGCATCGCGCCTGGGGGGCGAGGAAGCGGTTGTTTGGATAAACGGCCGAGACCGGCGCCGAATGGTGTTTCAAATACAGGCAGGTGAATTACGTCGACGTGCCGCCTCAGGCTGCCGTCGAGGCAATGCAAAACATGGGCATGCCGCAATGGAATGTCGATGCGCTTGCCAACTTGAGTGAATTGATTCGCAAGGGACACTCAAGCGAAGTCAGCGATGATGTCGCAGCGTTGCTGGGAAAACCTGCACGCGATTTCGATGATTTCGCACGCGAACATGCAGCTGCCTGGAAGGCGTAGAAGGCGGATGTGCGGCAGGATTGATCTTGTCAGTCCTGCTGCTGGGCAGCGGCAGCGATGCCGTTGCTCCAGTCGAAAGCGTCGACTTCCATTTGATATAAATCTTCGCTTGTGAGCTCAAGCTTGGCAAGCAGCGGGGCAATCAAGGCGTCGGATTCTTCGATGCGTTCGATGTATTCCGCCAGTTGCAGCATGTCGCCGAAAAAACCGCTTCGCTTCAACAGCGCGTCGCTCACTTCGTCGACCACGGCGATTTCTTCGAGAATACTTTCCATTGTCATGCCGAACAAGGTATCCATCAAAGACATGATACCCACGGTGAATGCGGTATCGGCCGCTTTGCGGTTTTTCGGATACAGCTTTTGCGCAATCAGTTCGAGCAGCTTGCCGCGCGTGCTGGCCAGGGTCAGCAGCGGCGTCATGTTGTGCCCCTTTTTGCAGGGTTCGGCATACAGCATGATTTGCAGCCAACGGCGTAATTGTTCACGGCCGAGCACCAACAACGCTTGGCTTAATGAGTCGATGCGATGGCGCACCCCGACAGCGGGCGTATTCACTAAACGCAACAAGTTCAATCCCAACGCCACGTCGCGTTTGATCGCTTCCTCAATCGCTGCATTGTCGGCGTCGCTCGTCACCAATTCCATCAAGCGCATGACGGAAATCTGGGAGGGAGAGAGTTTTTTTCCGCTCAATACGACTGGCTTGGCAAAATAATAGCCTTGGAAATAGTCGAAGCCCAGCGCAAGGCAAACCTTGAACTGATCCATCGACTCCACCTTTTCAGCCAATAGTTTTTTTCCGGCGAGTTTGAATCGAGGCGTTAATGTAAGCAAGGCGCTTAAAGGCATATCGCGTACGTCAAACTTGATAATGTCGACGATGGGCAGCAGTTGCTTGACTTCCTCCGATTCGGTGATCACATCGTCCAAGGCGAAGCGAAAGCCGGCAGCCGCTAATTGTTTGACGCGTTCAAGAATCTCGGGCGTGACCTTCATGGTCTCAACGATTTCCAACACCACTTTTTCACGCGGCAGGAATTCAAAGATGTCACTCATCAAGACGGCTGCGTCGACGTTCAAAAAACCGATCGAATCCCCGACCACTTTTTGCAAACCGAGTTGCGACGTATGGGCAATCACCGAAGCGGTGGCCGATAAGTCGGTAACGATATTCGCAGGGCCGGAGCTGGCGTTGCGAAATAGAAGTTCGTACCCGGCCAATTCCTGATGACGGTCGAGAATAGGCTGGCGCGCCAAAAAAAACTGGCGTACGCGCAGGCTACGGGGAGGCGGAGTAGAAGGGGCAGTAGCGGCCATGAGAAACGGATGTATGCGGCCGACTACCTTGGGCGACCGCTTCCACAGCCGCTTACTTTAGCGCATTTTGCTTTCCGCTGCGCAACTTAACTAAAAAGAGAAAAAACCCGTCGAAACGTAACTTGAATTTAAATTCCCATGCGTTCGAGCGTGTTGGCGAGCTCGCGCAAGACCGTTTCCAGTTGAGGGTGTTGAGCCGCGAATTTAGCCGACAATTCCTGCGCACGTTGCGCAAGCGTGGAGTCTTCTTCGTTTGCTTGCTTATTCAACAATTGTTGAATATCGCGGTCAAGTACTTGCAGCAAATCGAGCAATTCCTCGTCGACCGCGCTTGCGGTCTCAAGACGGGCATGTAAATCCTTGAGGGTGGTTTTGAGATTGTCGATGGTCATGGCGTTACCCGGCTGGTCAAGGAATAGGGAATATCATACCCGCGCCACCGCTCCTTCGACAAATACCTTCAGTTCTCCCGTTTGGAAGGCGATCCATTTTTCATTGGCGGTGAGCGGTTCGGTGACGATGATGGCGACGCGGTCATTCGGTGTCGTCACTTGCGAAAAATCGACGCTTAAATCTTCATCCGCCAATTTTGCTTCCGCAAAGGGATACTTCCGCACAATGTAGTACAAGCTGGTCGAACAATGGACAAACAATGCGGAGCCGTCGGACAGCATCATGTTGAATGGGCCATGCCGCGCAATTCCGTCGGTCAATTCGCGCAGTGCCGAAGTGAGCGCAGGAAGTTCGGGGGCGGTATCGCCGAAACGTCTGCGCAATTGCTGGAGCAAAAAACAGAAAGCCTGCTCGCTATCCGTGCCGCCTACCGGGCGATAAGGGCCGTCAAGCACCGGAACAAAATCCTTTAAGTCGCCATTGTGAGCGAAGACCCAGTAACGGCCCCATAATTCGCGCACAAAGGGGTGGCAGTTTTCAAGCGCGACACGCCCTTGCGTGGCTTTGCGAATGTGGGCGATGACGTTTTTGGACTTGATCGGCCAGCGTTTGATCAAATCGGCAATCGGCGATGCGGTCGCGGCTTGATAGTCGACGAAGTGGCGCACGCCGGCGCCTTCGAAGAAGGCGATTCCCCAACCATCGATATGGTCGCTGGTGTGTCCCCCGCGAGTGGCAAAGCCTGTGAAGCTGAACACGATGTCGGTGGGGACATTGCAATTCATTCCCAAAAGTTGGCACATGGCTTAGGCGTAACGAAAATGTCACTCCTTAAACACTAGCACAGTTAGCGTAGCGCGGCGGCATTCAATAGCGCGTCGTTCAAGACAGAATGCAAATTCATGCCTTTGAGAATTTCCAAACTATTGGTGGTGGTACTGATGACCGTCATGCTGCGTATAGTTTGGTCGCTGAGTGTGTTTTGAACAAAGGTTGCCGTAGAGGGGAGCGCACTTGCCTGGAAAACGTTGGCCGGACCATTTTGAATCAATTCGATCATGTTATTAGGCAAAGCGCTTGCTTCTTGCCCGCTGATGAGTTTGCCGATGTCGGCGGCGGTAAAGTTGAGCGTGCTCGCTAATTCACCGTTAATGCTGACGCTGCGTTCGATACCGAAAGAAATTTTTAAACCGGATTCGATGCCGAAGCCGCCGCGCATATTGTCGAGCAATGCGGTTTCAACGGCACTCCACTCGGCGTGCGGCAGCTCTTGTGCAAATGCGCTGACGCCGGCGAAGGCAACACAAGGAGCAAGGACAATACGGCGTAGTTTTTCAAACATGGTTGCCCCTACGTTAGAAATCGGTAAGCCCGTGCTTGGGCAACGTAATGCCATCCAAGCCGTCGCGGCGGAGCGAATCGGCTACCGGTGCGCGCGGCGCGCTATTCCAATCGCTGTCGAGATTGAAGCGCGCGCGGTTTTGGCGATTGTGGATCACGAACAGCAGGCGATTGACCCACATTGCTTCAAATCTGTCGCGTGCAATGGCGCGCGTGCCATTGGCGGGATCGCCGATCAAGATGCGTCCGTCACGCATGCCTTTGACGACGACGAAATGAAAATATCCCTTTTCGCTGATTAATACGATCGCGGGTATGCGGGCTGAGGAAAGCTTGTCGAGCGGCTGAATAAAACCGTCGGCAGCAAAGCCACGCGCTTCCAGGAAACGCTTCATATCCAGCAGGGAAAAGCCTTCGCGGCGAATTTTGTTTTGGTCGCCTTTGGCGAACATTTCCTGAAAAATGGCTTGCTCGCCGACCGGATAGCCATAGTGATGCGTCAGCAAGGTGGCGATCGCCGCCGAGCCGCAGCTGAAATCTAATTGCTGACGCAATGTGGAAAGAAAGCGTCCTTCTTTCATGGACACGACCGGCACCGAGTAAGTCCCGCCGATATCCGTCAGCCGCAGCGTGCCGGCGCCGGCGGTGCCGGCCGCAAAGACGGTACATAAAAAAAAGAAGAATACTCGGCGCATCATTACTTGAATTGAACATTGACGATGGTGGAATTTTGGATCAGCACGTTTGCGCCGGAATTTTGAATCACGATCGGCAAGCCGCTGGCGTGCGCAAACGCGCCGTCGGTAATGGAATTCCATCCTGTGGAAACATTAATTGCAGTGGTGTCGTTGACGGTGCCGGTGGACATGTTGGAGTTGCTGACGTTGCTGATCGCTTCAGCGCCGCCGCGATAATCGTCGAGAGTTGCTAGCGCAATCGGAGTGCCGACCTCTGCTGAGCCGAATATTGTGGATGGACTGGTTTCGTTTTCAATAGAGATATTTGCGTTTTCAGTTAACGCATATCCTGGAAATAGCAGTCCTAAGATCAAGATCGTTCGCAGACAAGTTTGAATGGAATGCATGGCCTTCTCCTGAAAAAAAGGCGCCGCGGCGCACACTGCCCGCCGCGGCTGCCTCCCTGACTTACTTGCTGCCTACAGCCAAATTGGCTTGGACATTGACGCTTTGCTGCACGAGGGATGCAATGCCGCTGTTCTGGCTTGCCACCAGGATGCCGGCTGCACCGGCACCGACATGGTTCATGGTGTTGGACATATCGAAGGTGCCGGCGCTGACTTTGTTGGTGCCGCCATTGCCGCCTGCGCCGCCATCGCCGCCATAACCGCCGCCTGCCGTTACGGTGCCACCCGCGCCGCCGTCACCGCCATTGCCTCCATCTCCGCCATTGCCGCCCTTCGCATTGCTGGCGGTGGCATCTGCGGAGGCTTTGCCGTTCTGGCTGGCATCGCCCACGTTAGCCGAGCCGCCATCACCGCCATAGCCGGCGGTAGCCGTGGCGCTGCCGCCGTCTCCGCCGGCGCCGTTACCATCGCCGCCGCGTGCTTTGGCGGTGCCGGTGTTGCTGCCGCTATATGCCGTTGTGTCGCCGGTGGTGCCGCCGCTTGCCTTGGCCGATGCCGTTCCCGTGGCATCGCCGCCGCTGGCGTTGGCAGCGCCGGTCGCATCGCCGCCGCTGGCTTTGGCAGTGCCGCTCGCATCGCCGCCGCTAAGCTTTGCCTGGTTGCCGGTGTCGCCGGTAACACCTACGCCCGCGCTGGTGGCATTCCCGCCGGCGGCTTTGGCCGTGCCGCCTGTGCCGCTGGCATCGCCGGGCACGCCTACACCTACACCGGCGCTAATGGCCACGCCGGTGCCACCAGTTGCCGGGCCGCCCGCTCCTGCGGCCGCATTGGTCGCGGTTTGGCCCGAAGTTGACGTGCCGCCAGTGGAGGCATTCGTTGCGGTTCCCGGGCCGCCTGTGGAAACGTCAGTTGCGGTTCCCGGACCACCTGTGGAAGTGTTGGCTGCCGTTGATGTGCCACCGGTAGCGGCGCTGGTTGAAGTGGCCGGTCCGGTTGTTTGCGCGTTGGCAGCGGTCGCTGCGCCACCCGTGCCTGTACCTGCGCCACCAGCTCCGCCCACAGCGGTAGCAGGTCCGCCGGCACCGCCGGCACCGCCAGCAGCGCTGCCGTTGGTAGCAGCGCCATTCGTGGCAACGCCGCCGACTGCCGTGTTAGCAGCAGCGCCGCCTGAAGCAGCTGTGGCACCGGTGCCGCCGCCACCGCCATTTGCACCCGTGGCAACGCCGCCGACTGCGCCACCGCCTGCACCCCCGGCGCCGCCATCGGCGCTACCGGCATTGGCCGCCGTGTTGCCGACACCGCTGACAGTGACCCCACCCACGGTTCCGGTCAGCGTGCTGGTGGCGGTTGCCGTGCTGGTATTGAACGAGTTCTTGTAGGAAGTTGAATTGTCGGTGGCGGTGTTGAATGAATCTTTAAAGTGCGATGAATTATCGGTCGTTGTCTTGGTGTTGGTCTTAGTCTGGGTGGATGCATCCGTGTTGGTCTTGGTGTTGAACGAATCCTTGGTATTGGTCGAAGCGTCGGTATTGGTCTTGGTATTGGTCGAATTGTTGCTGTTATCGGTAGCCGACACCGAGTTGTCGGTATTGGTTTTGGTATTGAACGAGTCGCTTGTCTTGGCGCTCGTCGTGGTATTGGTCTTGGTGTTGCCCGAATTGCTGATCGAGTTGTCGGTATTGGTTTTGGCGTTGAACGAATCCGTGTTGGTAGTCGAAGCGTCGGTATTCGTTTTGGTATTAGTCGAATTGTTGCTGTTGTCTTGGGCGGCAAGCGACCCGTTGTTTGCCAATGCGCCGGAGCCTCCCGACTGGTCGGTATCTGCCCAGGCTGTATGACTTATGCCGAAAGCAGCTGCGATGGATAATGTTAATAGCGTTTTTTTCATGATAGGGCCTTTTGCAAAAGTTATCGAAGGTTGATCAAGTTCCGACAAGGCTTGGCATACGATGCCAATCCGACGCCCCTTTTTGCAAGCGCGATGCCAACCTATCGTTTGCGCCGATAAGTCCTTGAAATGATGAAGATCCTTGTACGGTTTCGGTGCACGGTCGTCGTGCGATGTGGCGCTGCCGCATACGCGGTGTAAAGCCGGCGATACATGAAATGCCGGTTTGCATCTGCAGTAACGCAAATGGTTTTAAAAAATTCTTGTTCAATCAATAGCCTAGGCTTGGATTCATGCCGCGGCACAAGATGGTGAGATCTGTATCGAATGCGTTACACATTCTGTGCGCGATCAAGATGAAATTCGTGCGAATGCCCAGAATGTGGCGCATGAAGTCCATCCCATTAGGCAATCTCACGCCCCTCGCATGCGCGCTTGCGCTCTTCGCTTACGGTACCGCGTATGCGGAAGACGACGCCGCGCGGCAGGAAATATTAAGACAGCGATTGGCTGAGCAGACTGAGCGCCTCAATGCATTGAAACGTTCACTCGCTGAACAAGAAACCGCGCTTGAGCAATTGCGTCGCGCGGTCGAGCGCGAAACATTGGCGGCGCAGCGCGGCAAAGGCCAGGAAAATCCGCAGCAGCCGACGACACAAGCCGCGCAAGCCGGTAAGCCTGCAGAGAAGAAACCGGAACCGGAGCGTAAGGTGGCGCAAGCCGTGCCCGCGGAGCAGGGCGGCGTGCTGACGCCCAAGGGCAAATATGTGCTTGAGCCGTCTTTGCAGTACAGCTATTCGTCGAGCAATCGCGTCGCCTTGATCGGCTACACCATCGTGCCAGCGCTTTTGATCGGCTTGATCGATGTGCGCGAAGTCAAACGCAATACCATGACGGCGGCCTTATCCGGGCGCGTGGGTATCACCAATCGCTTTGAATTGGAGGCGCGTATTCCCTATGTGTATCGCAGCGACTCTACGGTGAGCCGTGAAGTGGCCACGGGTACCGCGGCAGACCGCGTGTTCGAAGCCAGCGGACGCGCATTAGGCGACATCGAATTGGGTGCGCGTTACCAGCTCAATGACGGCGGAATAGATAAACCCTACTATATCGGTACGCTGCGTTTTAAGACGCGTACCGGCCGCGATCCTTTTGATGTCGTGACGGATTGCGCGCAACGATGCATCGGCAACACCACCGGCACCGGATTGCCGCTCGAGTTGCCGACCGGCTCAGGCTTTTATTCTCTGCAAGGCGGTATTACTTGGCTGTTTCCTTCCGATCCCGCCGTGTTTTTCGGCAGCGCGACCTATCTGCATAATTTCAAGCGCAGCAATGTGAGTCGCAAAGTTCTGGGCGGCGCAACGGAATTTTTAGGGACGATCGAGCCGGGCGATATCATCGGCTTCAACTTCGGCATGGGTCTGGCACTGAATGAAAAAACGACGTTTAGTATTGGCTATGACCATAACTCGGTAGGGCGTACCAAGCAGGAGGGACAGGTGGTGCCGGGTTCGGTGCGCACGCAACTGGGCACGCTTTTGCTCGGCTATTCCTATCGTTTGAATGATAAGCGCACCTTGAGTATTTCGGTCGGCGCAGGCTTGACGCGCGATACGCCGGATTTGACTCTGAGCGTCAAGATGCCGATTTCGTATTAATTCGTGCCGTCTAAAAATGGTGAGGCAGGACCGGAGATGGCGGGCGTACGCATATTATATTTTTCCAGCAAGCGATACAGCGTGACGCGCGACACGCCCAGCAACTCTGCTGCGTGGGAGATTTGATTGCGTGCTTGCAAAAGCGCACGACGGATCATGACGCGGTCGGTTGTGGCGCGCGCATCTTCCAGCGACATCGGTTTTTCATGCTGCACTTCTTTGTTCAAACCCAGATCTTCGGCTTGAATGTAACGGCCCTCCGCCATGACAACGGCGCGTTGCACGCGATTGACGAGTTCGCGCACATTGCCGGGCCAGGCATGGCGCAGCATCGCATTGGTAGCGGCTTTTGAAAAGCCGCGTAGCTGGCGGTTGTGCATGCGCGAGTACTTGATAAAGTAATGCTGCGCGATGTCGGCGATATCTTGTCCGCGTTCCGCTAGGCGTGGCGTATTGATACAGACCACGTTGATTCGATAATACAAGTCTTCGCGAAATCGTCCTTGTTCGACCGCTTGTGCTAAATCGATATGCGTTGCCGCAATCACGCGCACGTCGATCGGCAATGCCTCCGTTCCGCCCACACGCACGATCATGCGCTCTTGCAGAAAACGCAGCAGATTGACTTGCATATCCATCGGCATGTCGCCTATTTCATCGAGAAAAAGCGTACCGCCGCGTGCCGCTTCGATACGGCCTATGCGCCGCTGCAGTGCGCCGGTGAACGCGCCTTTTTCATAGCCGAATAATTCCGATTGTAATAATTGAGGGGCGATGGCGCCGCAATTCACTGCGATGAACGGCGCATTCCTACGCGTCGATTGACGATGCAAGGAAAGCGCGGCAAGTTCCTTGCCGGTGCCCGACGGCCCATTAACAAGGACCGTGGCGTTGGTGCGAGCCACTTTGCGAATTTGCGCGAACAGCTGCTGCATCTTTTCGCTTTTCCCTATCATCAGCGAATCCGAATCGATTTGAAGTAATTCGATAGAGGGTTGCGCGCATGTGTCGCGTACCAGCGCCATGCCCCAAGCATGGCGCAAGGCGAGCAGAACATGTTCGGTGCTCGCGGGCAGTGTGAGGAAATTGAATAGGTAAACGCCGATGACTTCACGCGTCCGCGCATCGGACAAGAGCTTCGGTTCGATTAAGCCGATCCAGGCAACCTTGCCGAGGTTGAGATAGGGTTCGCAACGATCCAGTCGCTTGAGCTCGTCTTCATCGGATAAGAGCAAGATGCCGACGCGACAGCCGGTATGAACGGCAAGATAAGCTTCCTCGAGGCCGGGCTGGTCCAAGACTTGCACGCCGTGCTGGGTCAATATGGCCCGATAGGGGCAATTCTCGCGAGCCTGCACCGCCGGCCGCAACATCATCACGGCATTGTTTTGCCGTACTGTCTTGAAGACATCCAGCATGCGCATCCCCCGTCCAAAGCGCTAACCCAGATACACAGGGTAGTCAGAAGGGGGATTGTGTTGATTGTGTCAGCTCAAATGAATCGGGGGTTGTGAGCCTGCTTATTGAGCAGACTCTAAGAGAGGATGCGGCAATATGTTAGCGGTGAAATGTTTAATGCAACACGACCGGCTGGCTCATGATTGCGTCGTATTTGCCGAGAAAACTATCGATGTCTTCAACGGAAGGCTCAGTGGCGATCAATTCTTCCACATCTTTACGAAAAGCCGCTGCTAATGCGCCACCGATAAAGATTTCGCGTTTGCCGGATTTATCCATGATTTCGTAGCCGCCGTAACGAAGGGATTCGGTGTCTTTGTCGGCGCCGAATTCGACGACGCTGTATTGGTCGCTGTTATAGATGAGGTTCATTGTGCGTTCCTTGACTGCTGCATTTCCATTGCCTAGTACATGGCGGCGGGACTGCCGAATTTCAAGTTTCGCGACAATGACATGCAATCGCTTAACGTTAACTACGGCTCGAAACAGCAAGTTCTTTAGTCAGACTCAAGCACTGTCCATATGGTTCCTGCAACAGAAAGCTGCGGATTCGCTCTAGATGAGCCTGGTTGGCAATGCTGATAAAGAGCCGGTCGGGCGATTGGCGTATTACTCGATTAAGCGTTACGCGCATGACAAGATTGCCGATACAGCAAGCACAGCCGGATGCGATGCGGATAACGGAGAGCGCGGGATGAGTCAGCGCGGCATCATTTAAGGCAGTGCTGCCGTCCGGCAGCCCTTCAACGATGACCGCAATCGATAAAGCGGGGTCGAGGTTTTCTACGATGGCGGCTTCCCGGCTCGCCGCATTTTTCCCTATCACAAGGGTGGTGGGCACCCTCGCCATATTAGAACCGTTTCAGAGGTTATTTTTTTTGCCGAGCTTGCCCGGCTCGACGCCCAGCTGCTTGAGCTTGCGGTAAAGGTGGGTGCGCTCCAAACCGGTCTTTTCGGCAACGCGCGTCATGCTGCCGCCCTCGCGCACCAAATGATGTTCGAAGTAAGCACGCTCGAATGCATCGCGCGCTTCGCGCAACGGCAATTCAAACGACAAGCTAAACAAATGCGGTTCGGCCGCAACGATGGCTGTGGTTGCAGGTGCCAAGGCAGCGGGCATCGGCGTGGCATGGATAGCGTGCGAAACAGTGCTGTGCGTAACGGGAGCGGCTGCTTCCGCAACGACTGTGGGGCGCGTGAAATAAGTGGGCGGACGCGCACTTTCTTGACCGCGGGACAAACCCTGCTGAACGGCTTTCAAGAGCTTTTGCAGAGCGATGGGTTTTTCCAGGAAATTGAGGGCACCGATGCGCGTCGCTTCTACCGCAGTGTCGATGGTGGCATGGCCCGACATCATGATGACGGGCATGGTAAGCAAGCCGTCACGCTGCCATTCTTTCAAAAGCGTAACGCCATCGGTGTCCGGCATCCAGATATCAAGTAATACCAAATCCGGCATGCCGGAAATACGCATATCGCGAGCTTGCGAGGCGTTTTCCGCCGTTTCGACGACATGCCCCTCGTCACTGAGAATTTCCAGGAGCAACTCGCGGATGCCCATTTCATCATCGACCACCAATATATTCGCCATGTGTCTTTCTATCTCCAAAAACGCGCCAGCTTCAAAAATTCGTTGAGGACAGAGCACGCTTCGCGTAGTGCTGTCCCGCAATTCATAAGACTTAGAGCGCGGCAACTGCTATTCGTTTTCCTGCGGCGCTAATTTAAGCAGCAATATTAATACTTTGGCACCACTTCCATCAATCCGATTTTGAATATCGATGCGTCCGCCATGCTCATCGATGATCTTTTTTACCATGGCTAGGCCAAGGCCGGTGCCGCGTGCCTTGGAGGTCACATAGGGTTCGAAGGCGCGCGCCAAGATTTTCGATGAAAAGCCCGGGCCGTTATCGGCGATCGTCAGACGCACCGCGCTTTGCATGGCGCCATCCGAGTTCGGATAGTGGACTGCTTCAGTCGCTACGTCAATCCGCGCCGCGCCGCTTTCCTTGTGATCGGCCACCGCGTCCTGAGCATTCTGCAAGAGATTATGTATCACTTGGCGCAATTGCGTCTCGTCGCCCATCACCCAGGGCAAATTCGCTGCCAGATTGGCATGGATGACGTCATGCCCGTCACCGGCGATATACAGGTGCAGGATCTCGCCGATCAAGGCATTCAAATCCAGCGGCGATAATACCGCCGGCGGCGTTTTCGCATAATCGCGGAAATCGTCGACCATGCGCTTCATGGCGGAAACTTGATTAACGATAGTCGTCGTGCCTTTGGCTAGTATATTGGCGGCCGATTCCGGCAGCATGTCGGCAAGCTTCATTTGCAAGCGTTCAGCCGATAATTGAATCGGCGTGAGCGGATTTTTGATTTCGTGCGCGAGGCGCCGCGCTACTTCGCCCCACGCAATCGAACGCTGCGCCGAAATCACATCGGAAATATCGTCGAACACCACGACATAACCTAAGCCGCTTGCGACCGGCAAGCGCGATCCGCGCGTCAGCAAGGTGATGTCATGACCGCCATCTGCCTCGCCATGGCCGCGCGGGATTTCAATTTGCTTTTGCCAATGCGGATTGTTCATGGAATCGCCGCCCGCCGATTGTGCGCTTTGTTCGGAGAAGGCTTTGGTAATAGCCGCGGCAAAGGGCGCCAGGCCATCGCTGGTGGCAAGCGGCAGCCCGAGATAGTGGCCGACGTCGTGCTGCAGAATGCGTTCGGCCGACTCGTTGCAAGTGAGCAGCTTGAAGTCGCGGTCGAGCACCATCACGCCGGCGGACATATTCCCAAGTACCGATTCCAGGTAAGCCTTGGCGTTTTCCAGTTCCGTGCGATTGCGCTCGACGGCGGCGCGCGCGTCAGATAGTTGGCGCGTCATGGTATTGAACGACTTGGTCAAAGTGCCGAGTTCGTCCTTGGTGGCGATGATCGGACGCGGGGAAAGATCGCCTTCGGCCACCGCCTTGGTGCCCTCAGCCAATAGCAACAACGGTTGCGCCAAGTCGCCGGCGATCAAGAACGCGCTGGTTACCGCACCGAAAATTGCCAACAACAAGGTCAAGGTAAGCGTGACCAAATAAATTTTACGTAAGCCGGAGCGCGCTAGCGAGCGTTCTTGGTATTCGCTGTATGCGGTACGCAAAGACTCGGCATTGGCGGCCAGCGTGGTGGGCACCGGTTGGATCAATTGCAGAAAGCGGGTTTCATCTCTGAGCGACCATGCCTTGATCGAGGCCGGAATGGCAACCACCACTCGCATGCGCAAGCTGGTGACGGCATCCAAACTTGCCGGAGCGATATTGGCTGCGGGGTTGGTGCGAGCGGCCGGACCGCTCTCCGGACCGCCTTCGATGATTGAATAACCGCGCGTTAAGCGTGCTTGGTGCAGCATGGCGGGCGTGGGCAAATCAGGCGCGAAACTGCCGAGCAGTCCGCCGTCGGTGGCAATGATGCGGCCATTGGCGCTGACGATCGTGGCTTCCTGGGTTTGGCTTTGTCCGCGCAGGCGCGCCAGCTGGGTGGCTTGCGCAGAGTCGGGAAGGTCGGCGAGTTCAAGCGCCATGCTGCGTGCCTTACCGGAAAGATCCGTCAATGACGATTCCAGTGCCGCGCGTCCCAGGTTTAAGCCGGATTCAAGCGCCGATTCCACCCGCACGTCGAACCACGATTCGATCGAACGCGATACAAATTGGACGGAGACCAAATAAATCACCAAGCCCGGCAAGATACCGACCGCGGCAAACAGCCACACCAGCTTAGTCATCAGCTTGGAGCCGAACAGTCCGCGCCGGTAGCGCTGGTGCAAGCGTGCGAGCAAGACCAAGACCAGCAATAAAAGAGCGACGGCGACTGCTGCATTCAAGCCCAGCAGCCAAGGGTAGTGGCGGTCGAATGCCGCCGAGTTTTCCGAAGCCGATGCCAGCAGGAACAGTAAGATACTGACGAAGGAGCCGCCGATTACCAGCAGATAGCGAAATGCGCGGGTCATTCGACTCTGAAGCTAAAAGTTTTCCAATCGGAAGACAAGTGCCAGTCGCTATTGTTCAAGGCGTTGATCTGGAAGGGTTTGGGAAGTTGCGCAACATCGAGCCGCATGCGCACCGCGGCCAAATAGGTCGAGCCCGGTTTCAAGGCGCCGCGCTCCGCCACGATCCAACGCCCCGGGCGGCGGATCACGGACAAAGCGTCTTCCTGGTTCGTGAAACTTTGATGGAGATTGCCGCCGATGGCAACGTGATATTGGCGCGTCAATACGTTATATGACACTTTCACCGTTTGCGATGCGGTCAAGGTATTTTCGTCGAACCAATACCAGCGCGGGCGCGTGATGTCGACTTCGGTCGTGAAATACAGGGCAATACCGCGCTGCAGTGCATCTTCCAGGCCGCGGTTTAATTCAAAATTATAGGCGGCCGCAAGACGAAAGCCGTCTTCGCTGGATTCGATTTGTGTATAGCGGATCTCCACGCCCTCGGCGGCATAAAGCGGCGTCGCCCATGCTGCGCCCAGCAGAAGCACAATGCTCAGCCAGCGTATTGCCCAATGATAGAAACGGATCGCCACGTTCGTTATAAGAATGAAAGCTCTGACAGCGGGAAAAGGAAACTTAGGCGACCGGCTTGTGAAATAAGGCATAAAACAAGCCGTCGTGATCCTGGGTTGCATCAACGGTGGGCAACAATTGGCCCGGAGCCGGGAGCCTCATCGCATGATGACGTTTTGCAAAGGATGCCGCTTGCGCTTCCGATTCCTGCGGCCAAAGGGAGCAGGTAACCATCAACAATTTACCATCGGGGCACAGCATCTGCCAAAGGTTGTCCAGGATTTGGGCTGAAAGTGTTGCGAGCCGAGCAGCATCTTCGGGGCGGCGCAGCCAACGGATGTCGGGATGGCGCCGAACAATACCTGAGGCGGTGCAAGGGACATCCGCCAAGATACGGTCGAACGGCTTGCCGTCCCACCAATCCTTAAGCGCCGCATCGCCGGTCTTTATGTCGGCATGGAGTTGCAAACGTACAAGATTTTGCGTTACGCGTTGTAGGCGTTCCGGGTCGCTGTCGAGTGCGAGCAAGTCGAGATCGGCGGTTTCCAGCAAGTGTCCGGTTTTGCCGCCCGGCGCGGCGCACGCATCGAGCACGCGCATGCCCTCATGCACATCGAGAAGAGAGGCGGCCAATTGAGCCGCAGCATCTTGGACAGATACCCAGCCTTCTTCAAAGCCGGGAATTTGATGCACCGGAATTGGCCGCTCGAGGCGAACGGCTTGCGGGCCGACTTGCCGGGCTAGAATTTGCGCCGATGCCAAGCTTTCTAAATAGTCGTTCATCGTCGTTTTACGGCGATTGATGCGCAAGGTCAGCGGCGGCGCCGCGTTGCCCGCTGCGAGTATGTTTTGCCAATCATGCGGATAGGCAGCTTGCATCTCGCGTATCCACCATGCCGGGTAATTCCAGTGCGCCTCGGGATTCGCCGCGACGGTTTGCAGCAAGTCCTCGCGTTCACGCAAGAACCTGCGCAGAACCGCGTTAATCAAGCCTTTGGCATGCGTGGTTTTAGCGTCGTTTTGTGCGGCGGTGACGGCTTGGTCGACGACGGTGAAAGCGGAATAAGGAGCCGTCTCATCCGTTTCACACAAGAGCGCCAATGCGCTTACGAGCAAGTTTTGAACGGGCGCCGAAGGGGGCTTTGCGACTAACAACTTCACCAACGCGTTCGCGCGGCCCCACATTCGCATGCTGCGGTAGGCAAGATCCTGCACGGCGCCGCGCGCCTGTTGCGGCATGTCGGCTTGCGCAGCCACGCGTAATAGCGCCGGCGGCAGCGCCGTGCCGCTTTGCACCAAGCTCACGACAGCGGCGGCACCGCACAATGCATAGGCTAGCGAGTCGGTTTTAAGACGAGATTTGGCCACGTGAATGCAGAAAAAAAATGACCGGCAAGTGCCGGTCAGGCTGAGAACCTGCTCGGTATCTTTTTGGCAGGTGCGTTCGGCCGGGAAGGGATGCAGTGCAAGGCGCGGTGCGCCGCGCAGGGTGGTCCCCTGCGCAAGCGCCGCAACGCTGCAATGCGCCCTTCCCGGCCGAACCCTCCGGGCAGCCGCGATAACCGGCCGCCTACGTTGTTGCGGCTCCTTGCCGTAGCACCGCTACGTCGCGTCGCCGCGCCTAGTATGCGGCCGGTTCTCGTGGCTGCGCTCCTGGCAAAAAGATACCGAGCAGGTTCTGAGATACCCGTTCATTGTAACGGTCAACGCAGCATCTTGGGAAAAGCGGGACTGTCTTACACGCCCCACAGAACGTCGTAACCATTGTGTTGGGCCGATCGCAGCATTTCGAGGAACGGGTAGGCCCGGGTGGCAAAGCTGACGGATTGCGCTTGCTCATGCTCCTTGTCGTCGCCGAGAGTTCCTGCTCGTTCGTTCGTATTGACGGCGCTTGCCTCTTGGTCGGTTTGCGCGGTCAGGGTTATTTCAGTTTGCAACTTCTCAATTGCTCCAGCGGCTTCATCTTTGGTAATGACGCCGCGTTTGGTATCTTTACCGAGCAAATCGAGCATGCGCTTAGCGTCTTTTTCATACATCAAGATGTTGGGTGCGCCTTTGGATTTGAACGTAATCAGCATTTTTCCTCCGAAATCGGCAATGTCACTATTTCAGTGTAGCAGGCCGGTTCCGAGTGCGCAGGAGGCAGATCAGGCATAACGCGACCCGGTGCTGTTTTCGCCGGAGATCAGTGCTTCAAATTCGGCGACCGGCATAGGTTTGCCGAAAAGATAACCTTGCCCTTCGTCGCACAGCTCATGGTTGAGGAAGGCGCATTGTCCTTCGGTTTCCACGCCTTCAGCGATCACTTCGAGGCCAAGCGTGTGGGCCAAGGCAATCGTGGCGGAAGCGATCAAGGCATCGTTTTGATCTTTTTCGATATCTTTGACAAAACTGCGGTCGATCTTGATGCGGTCGATCTCGAATAGCTTCAGATAGTTCAGCGAAGAATAGCCGGTGCCGAAATCATCGATGGCGACTTTGATGCCGCGCAGACGCAATTGACGCAGCAATTCGCGAGTTTGCTCCGGATCTTGCATGGCTGCGGTCTCGGTAATCTCCATTTCCAGCCCATCCAAATCGACACGCGTTTCTTCCTGCAGGCGATCGAGGCAGGTCAGCAATGTTCCGGAGTGACATTGGCGTGCCGAGAGGTTGACGGCAATGCGCATATTGGCGAGCTTGAGATGTTGCCAGCCGGCCAGCAAGCGAAGCGTGCGTTCCAATACCCACTCGCCTAAAGGCAAGATGAGTCCAGATTCTTCGGCGATGGGAATGAATCGGTCCGGTGCAATGAAGCCAAGCTCTGGATGCCGCCAGCGCAGCAAGGCTTCCGCGCCGATGATTTGACGCGAAGCCAAATGCACTTGCGGCTGCAAATAGACTTCGAATTCTTTGCGTTCAAGCGCCAGCCAAATGCGGTTTTCCATTTGCAAGCGTTCTTGCGCCGCGGCGTTCAATTCCGGCGTGAAGAGTTGATGTTTGCCGCGTCCTTGCAGCTTGGCTGCCATCACGGCAGCATCGGCGTTGCGCAACAGGGTATCCGGATCGTTGCCGTCTTCCGGAAAGCGGCTGATGCCGATCGAAGCGCCGCTTTGAAAACGCTCGCCGCCGATTTCAAACGGTTCGCGCAAATTGGCAATGACGCGCTGGGCAATATCGTCGAGCCGATCGAGGCTGGTTTGTTCGGACAGCACCACAATGAATTCATCGTTGCCAAGGCGCGCAATGACGGCGGCTTCCGGCAGCAGTTGCGTTAAGCGCACGCTCGCCTCGATCAATAATTGATCGCCGACGTGATGGCCTTGAATATCATTGATTTTTTTGAAGTGGTCGAGATCGATGAACATCAATGCTAATTTTTCGCCTGTTTCGCGCGCTTCATCCAGCATCTTTTGCAATTGAAGATTGAGGGTGAAGCGGTTGGCTAGCCCCGTCAGCGGATCGTGATGGGCCAGTTGATAAATTTTTTCTTGTGCGCGATGTTGTTCGGTGAGGTCGCGCAAGATGCAGACAAAGAAAGTTTCATTGGTGACTTCGACCAAACTCACTGCAACCGAGAGCGGGAAAGTGCGGCCGTCGGCATAACGGCCCACCAGTTCTTCCTGGCTGCGCATGCGTTTACTTAAACGTTCCAGAATCTGGTTGCCTTGAATATTGCTATTCGCTTGAATCAACTTGGAGAAAGGCATGCCTTGCATTTGATTCAAGGGATAGCCGAACAATCGGCCTGCCGCGCCGTTGACCGAAACGAGTACGCCTTTGCGGTTAATGGTGAGGATGGCGTCGACTGCCTTGTCGAGGATTGCCACCAGCTTGGCTTCGCGTTCTTGCAGCTTGCGGGTGCGATCGATCACCACTCGTTCAATTTGCAAGCGCTGTCCGCTCATCAATAAAAGGAAGGCGCCCAATAGCCCGGTAAGCACTAAGCCGCCGGCAAGCGTAATCCAGCTTTGCCAGCTGCGATGTTGCACAAGCGCGAGGTTGCCGGGGGCAAAGGTCACCAAATAATTGCGGCCGCCTAAATCGAGCTGTCGCTGATAGTCGTTTTGCTCCGGTATGCGCTGAAGGGTGTCGACCAAAACCAGCGGGCTGCTGGGTGCCGACACATCTTCAAATCGGAAGGGGGCTGCGGCAAATCCCGCGCGCCCCAGCGTTTTCTCGAGATACTGGCGCGCCGGAATGACCGCGCCAAGCACGCCGAGCGGTTCTTGCGTTTTCTGGATGCCAGTCTCGTACACCGCCTGCATCAAGAAAATGCCGTGCTGTTTGATTTGGGGTTGCAATCTTAGGGAGGTCGGGCCGCTGGCTCTAGGGCGTTTCGATTTGATGGTGGCTTCAATTGCCGCGCTACGCTTTGGATCGCTCAACATATCCAAGCCCAGCAGCTGTTCGCGTTCCGCTATCGGCTCGCGATACACAATAGGAAAATAGCGATTCCGGGTGGCGGCGACTTCAAGCTCGCCATTCTTGCCGACTTCGCGGATCGCATAAGCGCTCCCAACTTGCTGTTGTGCCCATTGCTCAAATTCGGTACGCGTTTCACCGGGCACGCGCGGCAGCCAATACATTGAGCGTAGTTCCGGCCGTTGTTCAAGATAGCCGCGCGCCACACTGGCGAACTCATCAGACGATAGCGCCGCGCCGCGCTGTCCGATCATATTTGCCAAGGTATGTAGTACACGTTCATGTTCGCTGAACTGGTTTTGCAGGGTGTCCGCCACTTGTTGTGCCTTCATGCGAAATCCCAGCATGTGTTGCTCGGCTTCCCAGTGGCTGACCATGGCATAAATAGCGATGAACGCGCCGCTCGAGGCAATCAGCGGAAGCGATAACAGCCAACGGCGACGCCGCCAAAGCCGGCGCGGTTCACCGATGATAATCCACGTGAGCGGCGCGCCGAGCAGTACGCCGATGGCATCGCCCACCCACCACGTCACCCAATTGATGAATGCCATGTCGCTCGAAATCAGTCCGCAGAAATACAGAACAGGAATGGCGAGGCTGGCGGCAACCAGGGACATCAGCGGTGCCCCCATCAGGAACAGCAGTACGTCGCGTCCGGTGTCGAGGGCAGGGCGTAACCAGCGCTGGAACATTTGGCTGCCGATCCAGGCTTGTAAGGTCGAGCCGCAAGCGATGGCGGCTGGGGCCAATACCGCGTTTAACGGAATTGCCATACCTTGCTGCAGCGACAGGCTAAGGTTGAGAACAAAGGAGCCGAGCGCAACACCGATGAGCATGCGGCGGCCACCGGCGACAACTGCTGCTAACGCGATTCCGGCGGGAGGAAAAAACGCACTGGCATATCCCGGCGGAAGCGCCAAGCTTAATGCGAGCCGGCCGGCGATGACATAAACCAGCGCCAGTAAGATGGTGGCGTGGACTGTATCAAGCGCGAGCAAGCGCGTTTTGGATGTCCCTCCCAACCTCAGCTCCCCCTTGTGTTTTTATTCGGCCGCACACCGCCTTGCTTCCTGGCAGGAAGTCTTCACTGACCGATCTGGTTCTTAAAGTATGCATGGAAACTACCATGCACTGTAAGTATTTATTGGTCGCGGAAAGATCTTTACTGTTGGTCGATTTTGAAGGAGGTGAAGAAGGTGTCGATCGCTTCGTGCTCGATTGCGCGTTCCGGCCCGAGCACCACGACTTGATAAATCGCGTCGCCGCGTGCGGCAAAGCGCCCGGCCAGTAAGCGTGACGGAACGCCATTGATAGGCGAGCCGAGCGCGTCGATTTCGACCATGGTCCACGGCCCGGCGATGGCGGTTTCTTTGCGGATCGTGCCGCCGATATTGCGCACCAGCGCTGTCTTCATGGCTTGTACAGCGGCCGGCGCTTGAGACGCATCAGGCAAGCGGGCGCGGCCGACGGCATACGTCACGCCATCTACTTCAGCCGCCGTCATCGTCATGGCGACGGAGAGACCGTTGAGCTTGACCGTTCTTGTCAGGGTGGTCGGCTTGGCCGGCATGAGGATGGTAAATGAGGGGCTAGTACCCCGCACTTCTCGCCAATCCAATTTGGGGCTGCAGGCAGCAAGCACAGCCAAGCTCGCCAGCAATAAGCCGGTGGTTCGCAATCGGGAAACGCAATTATTCATATTAGATAAGGTGATTCGTTAGAAAGTTTGCGAGCGAAACGCCCGTACACCCAACACGACGCCGACGCACAGCAAAACGGCACCGGCCACAATCGGCACCGGCGGAAAAGTGCCGCGCACGATGAAAGCATAAGCGAGCGCTGCCAGGGTCTCAAAAACGATCAATTGCCCCACCAGCGAAGTCGGCAAGCGGCGGCTGGCTTGATTCCACAAGACGGTACCCAGCCAAGACGCCCCCAAGCCGCTTGCCAGCATGAGGAAGAGGAACCATGCAGGGCGGTCGCCGAACGGCGGTTGATAACTTTGCATGACCCATGCATACCAGCCATAAGCCGCATAGCCCAAGATTGCGAGCGGCAAAATGGCTAAACCTTGTGCGGTTGCCCATGCCATTGCCGGAATTTCGGGATGCGCGCGTAAGTACTGCGCATTGCGAATCGGATACCAGGTCCAGCATGCCAGCGAGATAAGCGTCAACGCGCAGCCTATTCCATATTCGGTCAGGGACCGGCTTGGCGCCAATTGCCGCAATTCACTGGCATTCACCATCAGCAAGCCCAGCGCCAATATGAATAAGGAAGGCAATAAGCGTAACCAGGCAATTTGGTCGGGGGCATGACGAGCTTGCCAATTGGCGCAAATCGAAATCACCACGGGTAGCGTGCCGATCAGCATCGCGGGCAAAGGAACGTCGGCCAGCTGGATGGCAGTGGCTAAGGCAGCGTAATACACCAGGTTGCCGACCACCGATAGCTGTCCGGCAGCGATCCAATCGCTGCGCGACAAGCGCCGCATGTCATGCCGATATAGCCAGGCCGGCACCAGCGCCACCAAGCCGAAGGCCGCATATCGCCCGAATGAAAGCAATATTGCCGGGTAGTCGGCCAGCAATTGGGGAACGACGAATACCAAACCCCACAACAAACCGGCGCCTAGTGCGCACAGAATTCCAATTAGCATTAAAAAAGTAGGGCTGCAAAGAAGGCCATCATTATCCCAGTATTCGGGAAAAATCGACCGTGTGGATCGGATGCCTCGGCAGCGCAAGAAACGGGAAGGAAGCGAGGACGCTTTCCGATATAGTTGTCGCACTAGTTTTGTAGGAGCCGCTTATATGAAAACGCCGCGCACCGAAGTGGTCCGGCTGTTATGCCGCTATATCGATACGCATATCGACCAGCGCGTTACCTTGGACATGTTGGCCGATCAGGCGGACATGAGCCCATTTCATCTCCAGCGCTTGTTCAAAGACGAAGTCGGCGTCACGCCGCGTCAATACCAAGAAGCCCGGCGCTTGCAACGATTCAAGCAAGCCTTGCACGAAGGAGACTCGGTTACCGACGCGACGTATGCGGCGGGATTCGGCTCAAGCAGCCGTTTGTACGATTGTGCCCGTCAACTTGGCATGACGCCGGCGGTTTATCGGGCACGCGGCGCGGGTGAGGCGATCCGCTTTTGCATTTTTGATTCTGTCCTCGGCGTGGTGCTGTTGGCGGCAACCGGCAAGGGTTTGTGCCGGGTCGCTTTAGGCGAATCGGCGGCCGAACTGGAGGTGCAATTTCGTGACGAATTCGTGCGGGCCGATCTTATGCGGGACGATATCGGGTTGCAAACCTATGCCCAGCATATCCTCGCCTACCTGCAAGGCAAATCCCAATCGCTCGACCTACCGCAAGACGTGCGGGCAACCGCATTTCAGCGGCGCGTCTGGGAATTGCTGCAATCCATACCTTACGGGCAGACGCGCAGCTACAGCGAACTTGCGGCGCAGCTGGGTTCGCCGCAAGCGGTGCGCGCGGTGGCGAACGCATGTGCGAACAATCCCTTAGCCTTGGTCATTCCATGCCACCGGGTGATACAAAAAGGCGGCAAGTTGGCGGGTTATCGCTGGGGCTTGGAACGCAAAGCGAAGTTGTTGGCACAGGAAAAGAAGAACGTGGAGACAGATGAGAGTGGGGACTAACGCTCTTGCAAGCCACGCCGATATTGAATTGCCTCCGCCACATGCGCTTGTGTGACTTGGTCCGCTTCGGCCAAATCGGCGATGGTGCGCGCCACTTTTAAGACGCGATGAAAAGACCTGCCCGACCAATTTAATTTGGTCGAGGCTACGCGCAGCAGTTGGGCACCGGCTGAATCGGGTGTGCAATGCATATCGATCTCGGACGGCGACAATGCTTGATTGGGTTTGCCTTGGCGTGCCAATTGCCTGGCATGGGCATGCGCGACGCGTTCTGCAATGGCGGTCGAAGATTCACCTTCAGCTTTCTTGGCGAGCTCATCCTGCGGCAAGGACGCAACTTGGATTTGCAAGTCGATGCGGTCCAAAAGCGGTCCGGAAATCCGATCTTGGTAGCGCGCTACGCCATCCGGTGTGCATCGGCACTTGTTGGACGCGTGGCCTAAGTATCCGCAGGGGCAAGGATTCATGGCGGCGATTAATTGAAATCGTGCCGGAAAATCGGCTTGGCGCGCTGCGCGCGAAATCGTGATCTGCCCCGATTCCAGCGGTTCGCGCAATACTTCCAGCACACGCCGGTCGAACTCCGGCAATTCGTCGAGAAATAAAACGCCGCGGTGCGCCAGCGAAATCTCCCCCGGGCGCGGCGTACTTCCGCTGGTGATTTTCTAATTATTTTAGAAAATTAAATAATTAAATTAGAAAATCAGCCGAACTAGGCCTTTTTAGACATTCAAATTACCTATCTTTTGCAATTTCTCCAGCCTTTCTCCGTATTTTTCAAGAAGAAACTTTAAGTGGTTTGAGTGACTTTGAGCTTCCCCTGAAATTTCGTCTGCCACAGGTGACGTAAAATTAACGTTACCTTGGGAAGACTGGAAATGAAGAAGATACCGAAACAAGCATACACGACCGAGTTCAAGGAACTGGCCGTCAAACGCGTTACCGACGGCG
>JACOUL010000033.1 GCA_016177875.1 Burkholderiales bacterium | reverse complement strand
GTATTTCTTGGCTTCGCCGCCAAACTTGGATGACAACACGGTGGCAATCGCTGCCGTCAGCGTCGTCTTGCCATGGTCAACGTGACCAATCGTGCCTACGTTCACGTGCGGTTTCGTCCGCTCAAACTTGCCTTTTGCCATCTTAGACTCCTAACGTCCTAACGATTTGTGAGAATGTCCAGGCACGCGCCCGACCGATTTAAAACCAATCAAAAACTTGGTGCCCTTGACGTGGATTGAACACGTGGCCTCTCCCTTACCAAGGGAGTGCTCTACCACTGAGCTACAAGGGCTTTCCTTGTTGTCCGTGCCGACTGATACCAATTCGACACGCCCAACACAAAACTGGAGCGGGTGAAGGGAATCGAACCCTCGTCATAAGCTTGGAAGGCTTCAGCTCTACCATTGAGCTACACCCGCGAGGACACCGTTTCCACCACAAGCACTTGACTGCTCTGCTTGCAGCTTGCTTCGTCAACCGCCATTCATTCTTCACTGCGCGCCTTCATTCTTCACTGCGCGCCTAACGGCTTGGTGGAGGGGGCTGGATTCGAACCAGCGTACTCGTAAGAGGGCAGATTTACAGTCTGCTGCCATTAACCACTCGGCCACCCCTCCGCAGGGAACCCCAAACTATATGGGAGGCACTGAGGTTTGTCAACCTACATGAGAGGAAAACAAGCGCTCGACTTGTTAAAAGAGGGAAAGAAAGTGGCGGAAAAACCGCAGCCTTGACTAAAGGAACCCCTAAGTCGCGATGAGGCGAATTACGCTTCGCTGTTTTTTTGCACGATCTGTTTATATAACTCCGCCAGCGGAGCGAGGCGTGGATTGGAGGGCTCCAGGCGCCGCGCTTTGTCGATCAATAGGCGGCAGCGATCCCCCAATTGAGGATCCCAACCCAGATTTTCCAGGTATTTCAAAATTGCCACTGCTGTATTGAAAACAACTTGAGGATTTTCCGGCAATTTCTTGAGCGCCTCAAGCATCAGCACCACAGCGCCTTTGTAGTCACCTTCGCGAGCTTTATCGGCGCCGGACGAAACCAATTCCACAACTTGGCGTCGGCTCTCCTTGGCAGTTTTTTCTGCCAAATCCGGCCTGCCCGCCTTCTCGAAAACACTCATGGCCTTCGCCATGTCTTCATTATTGGAGGCATTGTTCATCACTTCCAACATGACTTCGGAAGCGCCCTCCTCTAAATTATTTTGCAAGCAGCTTTCCGCCAGCGTCATTTTCATATCAGTCGACAAACCGACGGTTTGCTTGCAAGCATCCAAAGCAGCAGCCAGTTCTTGAGCGGTGCGTTCAGCATCGCCGAGCGACTCGTGCAACATGGCGGAAGACAGTGACTTGCATACCGGCGTCTTGTCATTGGTACTCATGTTCCTTTGCAAATCTCGAATGACGGTTGCGGCCTGTGTCGTATCTCCCTTGGTTACCAAGGTTTTAACCAGATTGACATGGTCTTCGGGGTCGCGAAACTCGGAATACTTTGCTTTATGCAAAACTTGCTGAAAAGATTTTTCAGCGACATCGACGTCGCCCGCTTTCAATGCCACTTCGCCTAATTTACGCAGACGGCGCACGCCGTGAGGCGATACCGCCACCGCGCCTTGCAACACAGCTTTGGCCCGCTCGACCTCGCCTATCCGCTCATGAGTCTTGGCCAGCCAGTCATAAGCGTCCATGTACTTATCGTTTTCAGCAACCAGGTCCGCCAGCGTCTTTTCCGCTTCGGTAAACCGATCTTGCATGTACATAGTCTTCGCCAATCCCAAACGTGCCCAGGCGACTGCTTTTGTTTCCACTAATTTTTGATAAATCGCTTCAGCTTCCGCCGGCTCATTTAACGTGACGTGCAATTCCGCTCGCAAGCGCATGAAATCAATTGCGTAGCGACGGCTATTTTCTTCTCCGGCGATACAAGCCTGAATGGCTTCGTGCAATCTCGTTTGGCCCATCAATTGATAAACCGGGAAAAATACCGCCCTTTTTTCCAAGGCCCGACTAATGCGCTCAAGCAACATGTCGGCCGTAAAGGGCTTCAAAATATAGTCGGTCGGCGCTAATTCGGCGGCGCTAACCACTTTCTCATACATACGCTCGGCCGTGACGATGATGTAAATCGTCCATAAAGTGATGAGCTTGTTGTGCCGCAAATCTTCCAGCAATTGCTGGCCGTCTTGACCTTCTCCCAAGTCATATTCGCAGATGACGACGTCGTAAGTCTTTTTCTGAAGCGCCCGAATTGCCGTGCCCGCACTAACGGCATGATCAATCTTGGTCAGCTCGCATAAATTCAACATGTTGTGCAGATTGCCCCGCATGCCCATGTTGGGCTCAACAATCAATGCGGTAAGAGAGCTGAATTCTTTCATCTGTCGGTTGCGCCTGGTTTTGCGGAATTATTAATATTGCAGCGTCAGGAGACGAGCGTACCAGTATATTACGGCAGAGAAATAAAATAGATAAGGGTGTTGCAAACTCTCCCTGATTAATTCTTAATTTTTGCAGGAACGGGCGCGGCAGCGGTTACGGCAATAAGACGAGCGCCAGCCGCCATTTTCTACAGCTTATGGCTGCGGTCGTTACGCTCGAATTTTTCCGGCAAGCGGACATGCGTACCCACCACCAGCACTTTGAAAAGCTCGCCCATTTCGGCCGGTGACGTCAGCTTCTGCACCGCGTTCGCTTGCGGCAGGTAGCGCAATTTGTCGGTCGGCGGCGTGCGCAACAATATGTCGCCGATGCCGGCATCCAGCAAAAAGGCCGCTTGGCTGGTGTAGTCCAATAAGTCGAGCCCGCTTTCAACCGCCGCTCGGGCCATTGCCGTGAAATCAACATGCGCGGTGATGTCTTGCAAACCAGGCAAAAAGAAAGGGTCATCATGCGCGTGATGGCGGTAATGGCACATGAGCGTGCCTTGCGAACGATCCGGCAAATAGTACTCGGGTGCCGGGAAGCCATAATCGATCAGAACGGCGGCGCTTCCATGCCCAGTTTGGTCGAAGCCGGCAGTCAGCATGCCGGCCAGCGAAAGCATAAAGGCCGTCGACACGGGATGCACTTCTGTCAGATAGCCGTTCGGGAGTTCGTCGGCATGCGGTATTTGCGCAATTAGCGCCGGGTCGGCGCGGCGGTCGCGGAATACGAATTTTTTAGGCGCCAAACCGATGCCTCGCTCTTTCCAGCCTTGCTCGGTCTTGAGCACCAAGTGCACCGGCATGGCATCCAACACCTCATTGCCTAGTACGACACCGGAAAAAGCGGAAGGAAATTGGTCGAGCCACACCACCTGCGGAAAACCGCGCAAGGTTTCTTTTTGCCGTGCCCGCAATTCACCCGATAGTTCTACGATGGCATAACGATGAACGGTAACGCCCAAAGTCGCAAGCTCGGTTAAGACATCACGAGCGAGCTTGCCGGTGCCGGCGCCGAATTCGATGATTTGCGGTGCGGTTTTGCCCATCAAGTCCGCTGTCACTTGCGCCAAGGTCTGGCCGAAGAGCGGCGTAATTTCCGGGGCGGTTGTAAAATCCCCGTCTCTACCCAGCTTGGCTGCACCGCCGCTGTAATAGCCCAAGCCGGGCGCATACAAGGCCAGTTCCATATAACGCGCGAACGAAATCCAGCCCGAATTATGGCGAATATCGTTGGCGATTAAGGTTTGCAGCGCGCGCGAGGCATAAAGCGCATCGGCGGCAGGTTCGGGCAGGTGCAGTTGCATGGGTCTATATTGTAGTGAAATCGGCAAGAAGCCTGTGAAGAATTCCCTGTGCGGTGCCGGATACGCTTGCGATGCATCAATCCGGCTGAAATGGATATGACAACAAATCGACAAAAAGTTGCATTGGTGACTGGCGCGGCGAAACGTATCGGCCGCGCAATCGCACTCGCCATGGCGCAACGGGGTTGGGATATCGCTGTGCACTATGGGAAATCCCGCAAGGAGGCCGATGGAGTGGTACGCGAGATCCAGGCGCTCGGCTGCCGGGCGATGGCATTGCAATGCGATTTGGCTGATGAAAACGCGGTGAAAACCTTGTTGCCGCAGGCAGTTTCGGCGCTCGGCCCGGTTTCCTGCATCGTCAATAATGCGTCCTTATTTGATTTCGACGATGCCGCCAGCTTCTCGCTGGCCCGGCTCGACGCCCATATGCATGCCAATCTCGGCGCACCGCTGCTGCTGGCCCAAGCGCTACACGATGCTACACCCGCCGACATGCAAGCCGTCGTGATCAATCTGCTCGATCAGAAATTGTTCAACCTGAATCCGGACTTTTTGTCCTATACGATGTCGAAAGCAGCCTTGCATACGGCGACCGCCGTGCTGGCCCAAGCCTTGGCGCCAAAAGTGCGCGTGGTCGGCATCGCGCCGGGCTTGACGCTGGTCTCGGGCAAACAAACCGAAGAACAATTTGCCAAGGCGCATGCCGCAACTCCCTTGGGAAAATCCAGCTCGCCGGAAGATATCGCTTCCGCGGTTTGCTTCCTCGCCGAATCGCCCGCCATTACCGGCACCACGCTGATCGTCGATGGCGGCCAGCATTTAATCCCCCTGCAACGCGACGTGATGTTCGTTGCCAAATAAAGAGAAATCATGCTCGCTACTTTGTTTCATCCTGCCTTAACCGATTGCCGCCGCCTGTTCTTGCGCAACTATGAAGTGCAAATCAATATCGGCGTGCACGAATTCGAAAAAAAAGGCGAGCAGCGCGTCTTGATCAATGTGGATTTATTTATTCCGCTGGCTGAAAGCACGCCCAAGCATGACCATTTGCAGGAAGTGGTGGATTACGATTTCATTCGCAATACGATCGCCAAGCGCATGGCGGAAGGCCATATCCACTTGCAAGAAACTTTGTGTGACGACGTGGCGCGCGCCATGCTGACCCACCCGAAAGTGCGTGCCGTGCGCGTCTCCACCGAAAAGCCGGACGTGTATCCCGACTGCGATTCGGTGGGCGTGGAAGTCTTTCATGTGAAGGGAGCGTAAATGTCGACCATGATCAACGACGCTTCGATGAACGAGGCCGCCGCGATCAGTGCCAAGAAGGCGGAAAAGATCGCTTACGAAAACAATAAGCTGCACAAGCGCCTATGCCGTTTGGTCGGCCAAGCGATCGGCGACTTCAACATGATCGAAGAAGGCGACAAGGTGATGGTGTGCCTCTCCGGCGGTAAGGATAGCTATACCTTGCTCGATATCCTGTTGACGCTACGCGAACGCGCACCTATCCATTTCGATATCGTCGCCGTCAATCTCGATCAAAAGCAGCCCAATTTTCCGGCGCACGTCTTACCGGAATATCTGGCCAAGATCGGCGTGCCCTTCCACATCGAAAATCAAGATACCTACAGCATCGTCAAGCGCGTGATCCCTGAAGGGAAAACGACCTGCTCGCTATGTTCGCGGCTGCGGCGCGGCATCCTGTATCGCGTGGCCGACGAATTGGGTGCGACCAAAATCGCGCTGGGCCATCATCGCGACGATATTTTGGAAACCTTTTTTCTGAATATGTTCTTCGGCGCAAAGTTGAAAGGCATGCCGGCCAAGCTGCAATCGGACGACGGCAAACACATCGTCATCCGGCCGATGGCGTATGTGAAAGAAGCCGATTCCGAGCGCTATGCGGAAGTGAAGCAATTCCCGATCATTCCATGCGACTTATGCGGCAGCCAAGAAAATCTGCAGCGCAAGCAAATCAAGGCATTGATGCGCGGATGGGAAAAGAAATTTCCGGGGCGAGTCGAGAATATTTTTTCCGCCTTATCGACGATAGCGCCCTCGCATTTGATGGACAGCCGTCTATTCAATTTCACGCACTTGAAGGCAAATGGAATTGCCGATCCTAATGGCGATATCGCGTTTGATGAAGAGCCGTGTTCAACCACGACGACGGTCCCCGGCATTATTCCGCTGAACAGCGAAGAGGATTAATTTGCCTGGGCGGCGAGCACGGAAAAATTATCCCTCCAATTTTGCAGATTTTTCATCGCACGCGCCTTTTGCGCCGGCGTCGCTGTATTGATGATGAGCGCGGCCAGCTGTGCGGTCGCGTCGCGCGAATTGTCGAAAAATGCCTGCTGCTCCAAACGATCGCTTCGCTCTAAAGCGGATTGCACATACTTGCGCAGCATTGACATCGTTAGTTCCTTGCTCGGCTTTTCGGTCTGAATCTTTTTCAACATCGCGATCATGTCACGCTGGCGCAGCAATCGCTCTTCCATCCACAATTCATTATTCAGCGGCCGCGCATCCGAAGCTTGCCGAATTAAAGCCTCTTGCTCGCGACTGAAATTGCCGAACCAATATTCCGCTTGCTGCATGATTTTTTTGTACCGGTGTTTCTGACGGTGATCAAGATCGCGATGCAGGTAGTCCTTACGATAGTCGTCATTGTTAGAAGCGAATTTTTTCTCGATATGAGCGATTTGCTGCGGGCTTAGGGACAAGGCGAGATCAGCCAACGCGGGAAGCGCCTGCTCGATAATTATCCAAGCACGTTTTTTTAGTTCCTCGTATAAGGCGAGCGTCTCGGCAGGCGTGACCGGCTGGGTCAATTGGCTTTGCGCGTGCCCGAACAGTTGAATGTAATCCTTCAGCTGCGTCTTGCGGTGCCAGGCGAACAATTGATCGATTTCTCTTCTGACCTGGGGCTCTTGCTCGCTTTCGAAATCGGCATAACCGTTCAACCACCAATACGTCAGGCTTTCACCATGATTGTATCCAAAACGCACCAAACTGCACGCAGCCAGCAATCCGATCAAGGAGATCGCTACCGCACGTATCGCCCGGAGATGGAGAGGTCGCATGATAGAATTTTGCATCGCTTTCAATCTTCGCTTATGAACATCGTCATTCTCGCTGCGGGCATGGGCAAACGGATGCAATCCGCGCTGCCGAAAGTCTTACATCCACTGGCCGGCAAACCTTTGCTGTCGCATGTCATCGATACGGCGCGCACGCTTTCACCGTCTGCGCTATGCGTCGTGTACGGCCACGGCGGCGAGGCGGTGCCCGATCTGCTCAAGTCTTCCGACTTGGAATTCGCCAAACAGGAACCGCAGCTCGGTACCGGTCATGCAGTGATGCAAGCCGTCCCCTACCTCAAGGATACGGTGCCGACCTTGGTATTGTACGGCGATGTGCCTCTTATTTCAGCGCGCACGCTGCAGCGCTTATTGGACAATTCCGGCGGCGATAAGTTGTCGATCCTAACCGTCGAACTGAATGACCCGACCGGCTACGGCCGCATCGTGCGCGAGTGCGGCCATATCGTGCGCATCGTCGAACAAAAGGATGCGAGCGAAGCAGAGCGTGCTATCTGCGAAGTGAATAGCGGCATCATGGTGGTGCCGACCGTTTTGCTGAAAAAATGGCTGGCCACGCTGTCGAACGACAATGCGCAAGGCGAATACTATTTGACCGATATAGTCGCTCAGGCTGTTGCCGATGGCTTGCCGGTGCGCTCGGCCCAGCCGGATGCCGTATGGGAAACGCTGGGTGTCAACAGCAAAAGCCAATTGGCGGATCTCGAACGGATTTATCAGCGCAATGTTGCCGATCGCTTGCTGGAACAAGGGGTCACCTTGGCCGACCCGAATCGCATCGATGTGCGCGGCAGTTTGACATGCGGACGCGACGTGACGATCGACGTCAACTGCGTTTTTGAAGGGAAGGTGCAGCTCGAAGATGGCGTGAGCATCGGTGCCAATTGCGTCATTAAAGATGCGAAGATCGCTCGTGGCGCGGTGATCAAGCCGTTTTGCCATATCGAAGAAGCAGTCATCGGCGCGGACTCCGTCATCGGACCCTATGCCCGCCTGCGTCCCGGCACGGAGTTGGCCGAGGATGTCCACATCGGCAATTTCGTCGAAGTCAAAAATTCGCACATTGCCGCGCACAGCAAAGCCAATCATTTGGCCTATGTAGGCGATGCTACCGTCGGTTCGCGCGTAAATGTCGGCGCCGGGACGATCACCTGCAATTACGATGGCGCGAACAAGCATCGCACCGTGATCGAAGACGATGTCTTCATCGGCAGCGATACGCAATTGGTGGCGCCTGTTACAGTCGGCAAAGGGGCGACGCTGGGTGCGGGCACGACGCTCACCAAGGATGCGCCGGCAGGACAGCTGACTGTCTCACGCCCCAAGCAAGTGTCGGTCGCAGGCTGGCAGCGGCCGGTCAAGACTAAGAAGTAATTTCTAGAGTGCCAATCACAATGGCGATGGCAAGACGCGTCGACGATGACAGTACATGAGGTACGGCAAGGAGACGCAACGCCGGCAGCGTCATTGTGATTGGCGCTCGCTAAACCGGAATCAGCGTCTCGAATTTACTGCGATGAATCGCAAAAAAACTGCGCACGTTGCGCACGTTTGCATGCGAGGCAAACAAGCGATGGGCTAGCGCATGATATGCCGGCATATCGGCCACCTGCACCATCAGCACGAAGTCCGGTCCGGGCGAGACGCGATAACACTGCATCACTGCTGATTCATCGGCGACCAAGGCTTCGAATTCCGTCATCTTTTCCGTGCCCTGATGGTCGAGCGTAATTTCGACCAAAGCGGTGAGCGGCAGCCCCACCTTTTCCGGTGCGACGATCGCCACTTGCTTGGCGATCACACCGGCATCCACCAGACGTTTCACCCGGCGCAGACAAGTGGGCGGCGACGCATGAACCAGCGCCGCCAATTCGTTATTGGTTTGTCCGGCATTGACTTGCAGAGCATTTAATATGCGGCGGTCCAATTCATCCAATTCGATAACAGGCACAGACATAAAATTTAATTCTTTAATGATTTTTGAAATAAAATTGCAATTCTTTTGTCTGGCGAAATAATAACTCATTTTTTGAGACATTTCGCAAGCTTATTTCATCGCGCTTCTTCTAGGATAGCTTCATCCATTGCTCTCTAAAGAAGAGGACACTCATGTGCGGCATCGTCGGCGCGGTTGCGCAACGCAATATCACTCCCATCCTGTTGCAAGGCTTGAAACGCCTGGAATACCGCGGCTACGACTCCTGCGGCGTGGCGCTGCATGTCGATGGAAGCCTACAGCGCTCGCGCAGCACATCGCGCGTGGCCGACTTGGAAATGCAAGTGGAAAAAGCCGGACTGGCGGGATTCACCGGCATCGCGCATACGCGCTGGGCGACGCACGGCGCGCCGGCATCCCACAACGCGCATCCGCATTTTTCGCGCGAACGCATTGGCCTCGTCCACAACGGCATTATCGAAAACCATGACGAATTGCGCGCGGAGTTGCAGGCCGCCGGCTATGTGTTCGAAAGCCAGACCGATACCGAAGTTGTCGCGCATTTGGTCGACCACATATACACCGGCGATCTATTCGAGACGGTGCAGCAAGCGGTCAAACGCTTGCACGGCGCCTATGCGCTTGCCGTGTTTTGTCGCGACGAGCCGCATCGTGTCATCGGCGCGCGAAAGGCGATGCCCTTGATCGTCGGCGTCGGCAAAGGTGAAAACTTTTTAGCCTCGGACGCCATGGCGCTGGCCGGCGTCACCGACCAAATCATTTACTTGGAAGACGGCGATGTCGTCGATTTGCAATTGCAACGCTACTGGATCGTTGACGAGCAAGGCAAACCGGTCGAGCGTGAAGTGCGCACCGTGCATGCGCACACCGGCGCAGCCGAGCTCGGTCCTTATCGCCACTTCATGCAAAAGGAAATTTTCGAGCAGCCGCGCGCCATCGGCGATACGCTCGATGGCGTCACCGGCATCATGCCCGAACTGTTCGGCGACAAAGCCTTCAGCGTCTTCAAGAAAATCGATTCGGTCTTGATTCTTGCTTGCGGCACCAGCTATTACGCCGGTCTCACCGCCAAATACTGGATCGAATCGATTGCGCAAATCCCCGTCAATGTGGAAATCGCCAGCGAATACCGTTATCGCGACAGCGTCCCCAATCCCAACGCATTGGTGGTCACGATTTCGCAAAGCGGCGAAACCGCGGACACCCTGGCGGCGTTAAGACATGCGCGCTCGCAAGACATGGTCAATAGCCTGACCATTTGCAATGTCTCGACCAGCGCCATGGTGCGCGAGTGCATGCTGTCGTATATCACGCGCGCCGGCGTGGAAATCGGCGTGGCGTCCACCAAGGCTTTCACGACGCAATTGGCCGCCCTGTTCTTGCTGGCCTTGTCGCTGGCTCAAGTGCGCGGCCGCTTGAGCGATGAACAAGAAGCCGCGCATTTAAAAGCGATGCGGCATTTGCCGGTTTCCATCGGCGCGGTGTTGGCGCTGGAGCCGCAAATCATCGCCTGGGCGGAAGAATTCGCGCGCAAGGAAAATGCGCTTTTCCTCGGCCGCGGCTTGCATTACCCGATAGCCTTAGAAGGCGCGTTAAAGCTGAAGGAAATTTCATACATCCACGCCGAAGCTTATCCAGCCGGGGAATTGAAGCATGGGCCGTTGGCGTTGGTGACGGAAGAAATGCCGGTGGTGACTATCGCGCCGAATGACGCGCTGATTGAAAAGCTCAAATCGAATATGCAAGAAGTGCGCGCGCGCGGCGGCCAATTGTATGTATTTGCCGATGCCGATTCTAAGATTACGCCGAGCGAAGGTGTGCATGTAATTCGTATGCCCGAACATTACGGTCTGCTGTCGCCGATCCTGCATGTCGTTCCGCTGCAATTACTGGCGTATCACACCGCGCTGGCGCGCGGCACCGATGTCGATAAGCCCCGCAATCTCGCCAAAAGCGTGACCGTCGAATGAGGGGCGGGCCGTTTTCTGCAATGATCTTTAAATTACTAAAATTATGGATAATTTATATCCGTATTACCAAGAAATGACAATTTTTTCGTAATTATGGATAATTCTTTCAAATACTTTGCCGAGATTTGCCTAACCTGGCGCGATCTTAGCGCACAGCGAAAATTTAGTTAGGATCAAATTAGAAAATGTTTTGATCAATTAATGCTCAAGAGAGGGCATTTATCCTCCTAAGAGGACTAATCCTCGTCCTGAATTTGCTCAATAACTTCGCGTGCAATGACACTAATTTCTCGTTCGGTTGGTAACTTCGCAAAAATACAAACCGTATATGGAGATAAATACCTGCCTTCTAATCGGAGTTGCCTTGCCGCCCACCTTAACTGACGCCGGAGCTTGTCTTTGTTAGCCGATTCTAATGCAGCTCGAAGCTCTGGAGAGTTTCGAACTAAATGTTGAGCTTGAGGGCTCGATAAATTTAGAAATTTCCCAAGTCTCCTAGGAGTAATCCATTCAGGACGGTCCTCATTTTTTAATAGATCATTCAAGGCAGAAATCATTTTCCCCGCGGTTTCCTTTATTAATTTATTTCGTGCTTCTTGGACACGTTTATTCTTTTTCTGTTTGTAATTCTCAAAATAATTAAGCCACCAATCTTTGTCGCGTGCCAAAGCACGCATCATAAAGGGCGTGCGATTTAGTCCTTTCTCCCCTTTCTCTTGCAGATATCGTTTAATTTCACGCCGATCTTCGGCCACACTTTGAATTGATCTACCCCGAAAATTTGGAAACTGACTCAAAAACCATTCGGTATCGTTAAACCGCAAATGCCAATAAAGTCCTTTATGGCTGGCGACGGGTTCTTTAGGATTTCGGGCTAGCTTCTCAAGTAGTGCCTTGCGAGCCAATTCAGTAGATTTAACGGCTGAAGAAAGGTCTAGTCGATCTATTGGCTTTATTTTTTTCCCCTCTTCACCTTTGCATTTGATAAATCCTGCGCGGGCTTTTTCAAATGGAAGATCGTATGCAACTAACAAGCCACAAAATTCCTGAGAAAAAGCTGCTGAATAATGGCGATTTAAAGACATCGTCATATCTGGTTCGTTGGGCACATTGAACTCCAGCTTTTTTTGGGTCGCCAACTCACGACTTTGTCCGAACGCTGACACGAGTGCGTCAATATATTTATTAATTTTTTGATCGGACGACGAAATTAGCTCGGCAAAGTAGCTGCGAACATCTTGGTGGGACCAGCTTGGCAATCCATTGCTTAGTGCATGTGAACTTATTTGTGCCAATTTTAGATATGGCGGTGCTGTTGGTATTTTTTGTCTATCTTTACGAAAATCAAAACCACAACTGCAAATCAATCTCGGTAATGCCACGAGCGAACTTGTAACTTGAACGATATCTTCGTTACAAGCCGGACATGAAACATACAGTCGTTTCCCATGTTTGGGACAATAAAAAACATTCGGAAGCTGATGTGAACGGTGCCAATATGGTTCGCCTAATTCTGAATGATTTTCTGCGAGACATTCGCAGCAATAACGAAGTTGACGCGCTTTCCTTTCCCCTCTTGCGATTCCAACAGCGTGTAACGCCCCGCGAAGAATCCGCCCTTTGTTTCCTAATAACCTCGGAATTGATCTCGTCCCTGGCAAAGATCCGGCCGATAGCTCTAACGAATTAAATGCCAACCAATACGGCATGGTGCTTAATTCCAGCATCGTGCTTTCATAATTTGTACCCAACGCTACAAGTAGCCTATCAAGCCGTGGGTCATACGAAACCATATCGAAGAAAGTAGCTTGAATGGCTGCAATTCCCGACTCTTCTACAAGAACTTGCCAGGCTCCTCGACTGTTGTGCAATGAGATCCGTTTGAGCCAGGAGCCAAAAATTTCATCTGGATACGGGGCCGGTAAATAAGGAAGTACAGCCATAGAACCTCAAAGAGACACGCTTTTCATTTGGCGCATAGATTCATTAGCCGCAACGTTTTAAGGCTTGTAATAGCACGTCGCTGAATCAATGACACGACATTCTACATATTTGTAGAATTTTACTTAAAAGCGTAGCTTAAACTCCATATTTATTTAATAATCTACATATTTGTAGATAACCGAGCCATCCCGTGGAACGAAACGAGTGGTCAACAAAAGCCAGCAGATTGCTTAAGGCCGAATTGGACTTAGCAGGAGTGAGCTATTCCGAGCTTGTCACACGGTTGGCCGGCTTGGGTATCGAAGAAAGCTACAAAGGCATTGCGAATAAGATTAATCGCGGTGCCTTTTCTTTTTCGTTTTTCATGCAATGCATGAAGGCAATTGATAAAAAGACCATACGTTTAGATTCAGAATAGTCTTGATCAAGGCGCGGGTGATTTATACTGTATAAAATTACAGTGCTATTGAAATTGGGGAATCGCTATGGGTATGAATAGCAAAATCGAGTGGACACACCATACGTTTAATCCGTGGTGGGGCTGCGTGCGAATTTCGCCGGCTTGCAAACACTGCTATGCGGAAACTTGGGCTAAGCGTGTTGGCATGGAAAAGCTTTGGGGCAAACAAGCACCTCGCCGCTTCTTTACCGATGCCCATTGGCGCGAGCCATTGAAATGGGATCGCGAAGCAACTAGTGCTGGCGAGCGGCGTCGAGTATTTTGCGCATCGATGGCAGATGTCTTTGAAGACCGGCGGGATTTGGATTCAACCAGAGAGCGTCTATGGGGCTTAATCGAAGCCACACCTCATCTTGATTGGCTACTGCTTACTAAACGCATACGTCATGTGAAAAAGCTGTCGCCATGGTCAGGTCCATGGCCTCACAATATCTGGCTCGGCACCAGCACGGAAAATCAGCATTGGCTCGAAAAGCGGATTGACCATTTGCTAGAACATGATGTGGTGGTACGCTTTATATCTGCAGAGCCACTTTTGGGACCGTTACACTTAGAGTCCTGGCTAGCCGCCCCTGGATCGACAACGCCCGGAATCAATTGGGTAATCGCCGGAGGCGAGAGCGGCCCTGACTCTCGATCGATGAATCCGGCATGGCCGGAAGACATCCGAGATCAATGCCAAGAAGCCGGCGTGCCCTTCCACTTCAAACAATGGGGACATTGGGCACCAGAAGAACTCATTGCTGAAGGTATTTCTGCACGCGCGCAACGCATAAACGTGATCGGCCGCAGTGGTGAAGTAATTAGCCTCGTCAAAGTCGGAAAGAGCAAAGGCGGTCGACAACTTGGTGGCATGACCTGGGATCAGGTGCCTGAACTAGCGACATAACAGGAGGCCCTTCGTCCCATTAATAAAAAGGCTCGGATTTGAGTAAAACGAGTGATAAATGGGACTGGATTATTGGGCACGCGCCTCCAGCACTTGATCCACATAGCAAAGTCAAACATCAGCTGGTCCAAGATTACCTCTATCGGTATATCCGTGTGCTCATGGCCAATGAGCGCATGCCAAAGCTCAAGCTCACGCTCGTCGACGGTTTCGCCGGCGGAGGACTCTACGACAACGGCAGCACGACTGCTTATGGCTCGCCACTGCTGTTACTGAAAACCGTTGAAGAAGCAAACATCGATCTCAACCGAAATCGCCAAAAAACGCAGCGACAGGTTGATACTGAATATCACTTCGTCGAATTCAAGAAGAGCAATTTCGAATACCTTAAACACGTTCTGAATTGCGAGGGATATGGCGAGAGAATTGGTAGAGACATTATTCTTTACCAAAATGCTTTCGAAGATGTATGCCAGTCCATAGTTGCTAAGGCCGCGGCACGCAAAGGTGGGCAACGTGCGCTCTTCCTTCTCGATCAATACGCATACGATGACATCGAGCTTGCGACCGTACGAAACATCCTCACGTCCTTGCAGGGCGCAGAAATCATCCTGACATTCAATGTCGACTCATTGTTAGCGTTCCTATCTGACAATGAACAGTTTCACGCGATCACTCGTAGAATCGGATTAGAGGAGTACATCGACTGGCAGGGATATGCTCGCCTGAAGGCCGAGACACGCTGGCGCGAGATAATCCAGAGGCAGCTTGCATACGGTATTTGGAAGGCAAGCGGTGCGCGATTCATGACATTGTTCTTTGTGACGCCACGCGGTGACACGCCTTGGTCCTATTGGCTTGTTCACCTGTCCAATGCCTATAAAGCTAACGATGTGATGAAAGCCGTGCATTGGGAACACGGTAACAGTTTCGGCCATAGCCTTGAAGCCGGACTCTTTCAAATCGGCTACCAAGCCAATCAAGATGAATCTGTCACGGGCCAGCGAGGCCTGGGCTTTGCCGAGCCGGCCGCCTTCGATCAAGAGCTGTATAACGCCAGTGTCATTAACCTAAGCGAACAGCTTCCACGACTTATCTACGATTACCAAAAAGGTGTGCCTTTTATCGAATTGATGGAGAGTATCGCCAATCGCACGAACGCCACCGCCGATATTGTGAAAGAGTCGCTTCATCATTTCATTTTGACCAAAGAAATTGAAGCACGCACCCCCGAAGGCGGAACGCGCGCCAAGGGCACTTCGATTCACAGAAACGACATCATCGTTCCGCATAGACAGCGTTCGATTTTTATTTTCTGATCCATTACATGATCAAGTACAGGTCATTTCTCGCCACATGATCCAATTCAACCCACATGAAATCATCCCGCCACCATATAAAGGACGGGAGCAAGCTTTCATCAAACATTTGCTTCTAGAACGGTATCTGGAACGTCTGCTCCGCATCGTTGGCTGGAGCGCGGCTCAACTTGGCTATAAGGAAATCGTTTTTGTCGATTGCTTCGCCGGCCCCTGGCAGGATGAAAGCGATGATCTATCTTCTACATCCATTGGGATTTCTCTTAGCCTGCTTTCCAAAGTCCACAAAGATCTCGACGCAAAGAATAAATCGGTCCGATTTCGAGCAGTCTTCGTTGAAAAAATAACAAGGCGTTTTCTCGCTTAGAAAAGTTTCTATCGCTGAACTCACCCAAGAACGTCGGCACAAGTGCGATTCATGGGGACTTTACCGAGAAAATCGACGATATCTTGAAGCATTGCCCTCAGGATAGCTTTGCTTTCTTCTTTATCGACCCCAAAAACTGGGCCACTGTAGACCCAGAAGTTCTGGATAAATTGCTCAAGCGATCTGGCAGCGAATTTCTGATCAATTTCATGTACAGCTTCTTGAATTGGCATGCGTCTATGGAGACGATGAAGGATAAAGTCGCGAAAATGATCGGAAGAGATTTTGACGAAAAAGATCTTCCTGACGACCCGGCGGAGCGCGAACAATTTTTTCTCCAACTCTACCGTTCTGAGATCACGAAGCGCACAAACACATTCAGAGGCAAACCTATGTCCGCCTACGTCACTGTATTAGATCCAGTGATTGACCGTACGAAGTATCACTTGATCTATTTGACGAGCCATCCACTTGGCATTATCGAATTTATGACCGTGTCAGAGAAACTCGATTCGATTCAAGCAAAGGTTCGGCACGCTGCAAAGTTAAATAAGAAGGTCGAGGACTCGAAAACTGCCGATCTATTTGGTGTCGATGGTGAGCAAACCACGGCTCCGCGGCAAATTGATATCAAGAGTTTGGAATCGTACTGGCTAACTCTGATCGGCAACAAAACGCTGGCAGTGAATATGGATGTGTTTGCGCATGCACTTCATCAGACCATGTCTTACCCATCTGAGTTACAAGCAGCCTTAAAAAACCTAATAGACCAAAGCAAGGTGGTTAATCTAGATGCCGATGTCGCAAACCGCCGTACAAAATGGGTGGATTTTGAGAAGAAAGAACGACTTAAGCGACTGTAACTTGGCAGGAGATAAATTCTGACTCGACCTAAAAAAATTGTGCCAGATCGTGAACGTCTACTTCGGACCCGTTGCTGCCGTTTGTGACAAGGATGACGATCTTCCCCTGTGCAGCGAAAGGCAGACAGCGCCAAGGCTCATCTCCTTCTCTAGCCTGGTCGCCGGTTCGCTTTGTGTGGCACCTTGACAGCGGCTGACTCGTCGGCGCTAGGTATGCTTTCTTGCGATATCATTGCGCAACAATAACTGTCGTGCAAGTTCCCATGCTATCCGCACTGTGACGAACCGACGTATCCGACTAGGGAGTGAGCATGTATCTGAAGCGCATCAGAGCCCGTAATTTCCGTGCGTTCGGCGACGGCACTAATATGCCCGAACTGGATTGGGAACTGAATCCAGGCCTGAACATTCTAGTGGGCGAGAATGACGCCGGGAAGACTGGAATCGTCGATGCCATCCGCCAAGTCCTGCTTACTACCAGCTACGAAAGCGTCCGGCTCTATGAGCGGGACTTTCATATCTATAACTCTACTAGGGCCCAAAGCCTGTTCATTGAGGCCACACTGAGCGGCCTGTCTAAAGAGCAGGAAGGCGCTGTTCTGGAGTGGCTCACTCTTGAGGACGACGATACCTGCTCACTCATCGTACACCTTCACGCCAAGTTTTTCCCTGCGCAGGCCACGAAGCGTGCCCGCGTAGACACTATCGTGCGAGCAGGGAAAGATGGTACCGGCCCTGAGATTGGCTATGCGGTCCGTGAGCTCATCCGCGCAACTTACCTGCGCCCGCTTCGCGATGCAGAGGCCGAATTGCGACCGGGGCGTCAATCTCGTCTCTCGCAAATCCTCGCTGCACACAATCATATCGCTGGACAGGAAGTCAATGACTTTTCCATGAGCGCTCCCGATACGGTCCCCGAAAACTTGGTAGGGCTGATGGCCTTCGCCCAGCACCATCTCGGCGAGCACAAGGTTATCAAGAGCGTGCAAGAGGACATCAATAAAAATTACCTCGGTGAATTCGCGTTTGCGGGCGACCGGTTGGAGTCGAGAATTCGAATAGCTTCAGACCTCTCACTGACGCCAATTCTGGAGAAGTTCGAACTGTTGCTCTCCCCGGGTGGCTCGGTTCATCCCGACGAACGTTGCGATCGCGGCCTGGGGTACAACAACGCTCTCTTCATGGCTACCGAGTTGGTCCTACTTCGTGACGGTGACGAACTCGCGCTACTGCTAGTCGAAGAGCCGGAGGCACATTTACATCCGCAGCTCCAGGACCGTGTCATGGAGCTGCTCAAACAACATTCAAAGGAAGTGCCGGATGGAGAGCGCCGTGTTCAGGTGGTGATGACTACACACAGTCCGTCGCTGGTTTCGAGCGCCGACATCGAGACGATGACGATGGTACATAAGGGACAGACGTATCCGCTAGCGTCTGGATACACCAAGCTGCAGAAGACCGACTACTCGTTCTTGCAACGCTTCATCGACGCTACCAAAGCCAACCTATTCTTCGCTCGGGGCGTGATGATGGTCGAGGGTCCAGCCGAGGCCATTCTGCTTCCCACGCTTGCGGAAGCCTGCGACCGGTCGTTCTCGAAACACGGTGTCTCCATCGTGAATGTGGGACACACAGGCCTCTACCACTATGCACGCATTCTGCAACGCCAGGCTCCCAGTCCAGAGTACCCGGTCCCGGTTGTCTGCCTAACCGACCGCGACGTCGTTCCGGACGTGGCAAACACGTACGTGGAAAAGCCAAAGAAAGGAAAGCGATTCGATTCAGACTATGACGCTAAAGGCCTAGCTGACCTCATTCAACGCAAAAAAAACCGAGCGCAGGGAGGCAAGACCATTGTCTGCGTATCGGACCGATGGACCTTGGAGTACGATCTCGCGCTGAGCGGCTGCGCTGAGGTGATGTTCATCGCCATTTCGTTGGCCGAGACTGCAGAGATCAAAGGCGAAAAGCTCAGCGATAGCGATGAGAAACTCGTCAAAGCTGCGGCCGAGGCATCATGGAAGACCCTTCAGGCAGCCAAGCACACGGCGGAGAAGCTGGCATCTATTATCTATCAGCCCCTCTATGAGAAGAAGGCATCCAAGGCCATTGCTGCGCAATATGCAGCTCAGTTGTTGGCGTCCGGGGACTATGGCAAGGGCGATGCACTCTTCAAGAAGCTACCTCAGTATCTCCAAGACGCACTCGCTCACCTCACCATGCCACCAGCTGCACCAACAGAGGCCACTGGTGCGCCCCTCCACGCATCGGTCGCACCGACGGTCGTTGGGACCCCGGTCGGTACTGAATCAGGCGTAAGAGAGACTGCATGACATCAGTTCTCCTCGAATCACAGGACTTGGACCATCTGGCGCAGTTCGTTCCTGACCTGTGTTTTGACGACGCGGAGCGGCAAGCTGCACTACTTGAGAACTGCTCCAGGGACTTCAATGCAGTTCCTGGTAGTGGAAAGACCTCTCTGCTCGCAGCAAAGCTCTTGCTGCTTGCCGGAAAGTGGCCTCACCCTGACAAGGGCATCTGCGTCCTAAGCCACACGAATGTTGCACGTGAGGAGATTACGCGCCGGCTCGCCAAGTCGGTAGAAGGTTCTAGGCTGTTGGCCTATCCACACTTCATCGGGACCATCCATGGGTTCGTCAACCAGTTCTTGGCGATGGCCGCGCTACGTCGCCGAGAACTCAAAGTTGATGTAATTGACGACGATGTTTTTGGGAAGCGAGCGTGGTCATTGGCGATGAGTAACCGATATGGGAAGCTACGCACCTGGTTGAGCAAACGGCCCAACGCAGAGGCTTTGGTAAGTACTCTCTTCTACAAGAACGCCAATCTTGAAGTCTTGTCCGAGGGCGGGAAGCTGCCGGGTGCAAATACTCTCACTCACAGACAGATGGTCACGTTGAAGAAAGAACTCGCGGAGAGCGGTGTCTTTCGACATCGAGATATGTTCGCGTATGCCGAGCTTGCCCTCGCCAAGCATCCGCATCTCTTGGACGTAGTGCATCGGCGCTTCCCCATGGTCTTCATCGATGAGATGCAGGACACTTCATGGGAGCAGGAAGACATTTTAAATCGGCTCTTTGACAATCGATCAGTGGTCCAACGCTTTGGCGACGTCGATCAGAAAATCATTTCTGGAGATCCCAAAGCCGACAAAACCACCTTTCCTCGGCCTGACCACGGCCCCATCAGTACCAGCAAACGCTTCGGCAAACGCATTGCAGAGGCTGTAGCGAGCGTTCGCGTCAGTCAGATGCCTGTCATAGGAGAAGCCGACGATGTCTGCAAGCCGGTTCTATTGCTCTACAAAACGGCCAGCATCAAGCGTGTAGTCTACCGTTTCGGTGAACTCGTCGTCGACCGCCTTGGCCAAGCCACCCTGGCGAACCATCCCATCCGAGCGATGTGCGCACGTCGCGGAGGCGACGGAAACGTGGACCTCGGCCGCCATTTGGCGGATTACTGGCCAGCCTTCGCGCGAGCACAACGGTCGCCTAACAAAGACGACTTGCAAGTTATTCTCCAATACCAACCTTCCTCGCGTCAGCGACCTACGTTAGCTGAGCGTGCCACCGAAGTACGTCGAGGAGTACTTCTGGCACTGCGAGCCGCGAAGGCACCCATAGCTGATGGAGTGCGCGACGGCCGTGCCCTGCTCCGCGCGGTGAAGGAACAACGGGGCGATGCTGTGCAACTGCAAAAACTCATTCGCGAACTTACTGTGAGCGCTCCTTCTCTTACGTCTTCAGAGGATAGAGCAGCGCTTGCTTCAAAGATGTATGCGCATCTGGCCGACCTCCTCCCGGAGGGAATGACTTTCGAAGAGTTCGAGACACTCGACCTCTTCGCTAATCCGCTAGCGGAGGAGCCAGCAGAAGAGGACCAGCCGACAGTTTGCACCGTGGTACATTCTGGTCGGGTGCTGGAGTACAGCCTTGGCACCGTCGCCAGCATGAAGGGAGAGACACATGTTGCTTCGCTCGTGTTGGAGTCGTACGGTACGAGCCGATGTTTCGACCTGCAGATCGCGCTTCCATTCCTCGCAGGCACTGGCAAGGAATTCGACAAGCTTAGAGCCACCCAACAGCTGCAGATGCGGAACCTGTACGTGGCGATGTCCAGACCAACTCAACTCCTATGTCTAGCGGCTAACGAATCTCGGGTAGATACTCTAACGCTTGCAGCATTGACGGCCAAGGGGTGGGACATCGGCTACGTGCCTTAAAAGTCGCAAGCGACTAGCGCTTCGGGTCGCGGCGGAATCCAAGGCAGGCGCTAGATTGTGTTGCTCCGCAATTCCACATCTGCCTGAAGGGGTCTGTTGGGTAATCCAGACGAAAGGTGGCAATTGGCCGGAAGCAGACTCCCATAGCATTTCAAATCACAATCAAATCTGATAGTCATTGGCAGTTCAAATTTAGTTGACTACACCGAAGTCTATTTAGAGGCGCTAACGTCCTCTTGATCTGACGACTGTGCTACGCCCAAATCAAGCGCCATAGTCTCAACATCTTCTTCATTTAGCTTACTCACACGGCCAAATGCAGTGAGCTGCTTCGCCTCAAGTTCACTTTGCAGATCTGCGACCTGCTTTCTCTTTTCCTCAGCCCATTCACTTTTCTTAAATGAACGGAGGTTGAGACTAACGACGAAGATTCCCGACATTGCCCCCGCAACAGCTGCGCTTACAGCAGCGCCACTGTCGCCTCGTGCCGCTTGAAATCCTATGTCAAACATGGCGACTCCATCATCGATTAGGCGAATGCAAAGTTCACATATGCGAATTGGAATTTCAGTGGCGCTTCGGAGCTTTTCATTTGCCTGTTCCCCGAGCCGTCGCCTCTCTTTCGTGTCTTGCGCCTTATCTCTTGCCACTCGAAGTTTGATAACTTCATCAAATATGACTGCATCTTCCTCGAATAGCTTTCGAAGCTCTGGCTCTATTTCTCTCTCTATCCGCTGATTGATGAATTCAATCTTCGGATGATCCCTTTGATACTCGGGCTTTTTAAGAGAAAGCTTACCTACAGTTATGATGAGTTTTGATGACAAAATTCCCATCAGTGCGGCAGCACTGCCGGATCCAGGTGCATGTGTTCCTGAGCCGAACTTGTCCAGCAATTTGCCTGCCGGCAGTTCCATTAATGCCATCTTCTTTTCGCTCATTGGCTATCCTTCAGCACAATTGGTGTTAGAGCTTTGCGTCTTTAAGGATCTCGGCTGCAGTGCAGTTCAACGCGTCAGCAATTCGAACAAGATTGAGAATCGAAAGATTGTTTTCTCCCCGTTCGATCTTGCCCATATTTCCGCGCTCAATGCCTGAGGTATTAGCCAAGTCCTCTTGAGACATACCGTGCTCCTTCCTCCTAGTACGTATTGCCGTACCTAGGCGGACTAACTTCTTATCTTTATCGACTCTGGATGAAAGTCTTGGCATCCAGATATCTTCACGTTATGATTATTTTAATACCACGCGATTTAATACCCATTTTCGGATAGGCAAGTATTTTCCACATTGCAACCAGATGGATCGGCTCCGCTTGTTGTAGTCATGAATAACCCCCTATCCGGGACACTTTTAGGAAAGCCAATGAAGGTACGCCAAAGTAATTTCAGATTTTCCCTAATTCTTTTATTGGCTCTAGGTGGATGCGCCGGCCCGCGAATTGAACAGAAAGAATTGGCTGCGATGGATGCCCACCAAGTCATTCATATCCTCGCGAAGGAACGTCCGATACAAGTCGCTTGGCGGGAGCGCGTGATTGACTCCATTCAGAGAGTCGAAACTGCAAACTTCCTGGCTTACCAGATTCACTACGTTGCAACTGGACTTAGCAGCGATGGTAAAGACATTACGGCCGCCAAGTTCGTCAAGTCTTACTGTGAAGCTCGCGGCGGGATTTACCCCGACAAAACCTTTGGCTCAACCAATCCGCATGGCTTACGCACCGACTGTATGTCGCTTGCATCAGGCAAATTACTCTTTTCTGTTTATACCGTTACATCGCCAAAGTTTCCTCTCACGATGGGCGGCGCAACGAATTACAACGTAGTCGCTATCGCCTCGCCAAAGACACCGCTAGATATTGACCCCAACATGGAGTTGCGCATGGTGCAGCGTGATCTACCGCACAATTATCAGTCTCGCGGCACGTTCAACATGCTTTCATTGGAAAGTAAATGATGCATCGGTTTGCACTGACCTTTCTGTTGATAGTGAGCCTTGCTGCTTCTGCTGCTGAGAGCTGGTCCGATTGGACCATTCAGTCTAAGCCAAAGGATGAGTCGCAGATCTATGATGTCGAGCTTCACTATCTGCTTATCCAGGACCAAGGTTACCGTCTTGCGAAATTTGGAGCCAAGAGCGACCCGCGGTTTGAGCTAATTGGTGTCGACCAGAAAAACCGCACAATCTGGCTTCTGGCAAGCCCGTTTGAATCTGCGAGTGCTATGCAGACGTCGGTCAACAGCTACAAATGCAAATCGCTAGCTGAGCCGCAAAATCGAAGAAACTTCTACAGCATTTGCAATTCACGCTTTGCAGTCCAACATGGTGATGTTACAAAGGTCGATGTTGAAAAACTTCGCCAGGCATTGGAGCAAGCTGGATTTCTGGCAGCCATGGCCGAGGCACGCCTATCGCAATATCGGGCCGAATACGCCAATGCGAAGACTGCACCGGCGCTAAAGCGATTTATCGAACGCTACAAGGATAATGATCCCGAAAACCTTGTCCCTTTAGCCCAAAACAAAATTCCTGCTCAGACGCTAGAAGACTATCGCGCTGGATTCAAGCGGGCGATGAACACTCCTCTACGCGTCGAATGGGATGACCCAGGAGTCTTCCGCAAGGAAGCATTGCGTCGGTTTGCCGACTACTATCGCAATAACGATCCTGAACAGTTGGCCGTCAAAGCTAATGACGAATACATGCGCATGCTTGCCGCCGATGAACGTGAACGTCAGCGACATTTTGAGGCAGTCGGCCAGCTTGGCACCACCGTTTGCCTCGATGTTCACACAGACCCGAGCCTGGCATACGATGAGAAGCATTGGCATGAGGCAGCTTTTGCGCAAATTGTCGGCAGTACAGAACAGGCGACGCCTAACAAGCTCAAAGTTTTCGTGCATCAGATCACATACTGGAAGCTCCATGAAGTCAATCCAGGAAAGCCTGTTGCCAGCGTCATGCTTGACGGCCTGAGAATTTCCTCAGACGGATATTTCTGGTCTGATCGCAATGGATGGCGAGTATGCAGGTCGAAATAGCAGAATAGATTTCCAAGCATGAAAAACACAGCCAAAATTATTCGCGAGCTTACCGAATTGGTGGATTAATTGTGATGAATTCGAATAGCCATGACCCGCTTGAGAAACAATTTGCCGACGATGTTCAACGCATTCGGCAGGCGCTTCAAAACACGCCTTATGCCGACCTGTCAGATGAGGTGATCGCCAAAGCGTGGACGGCATATTCGCAGAGCCTGCATGCAGTTTGGCTAACGCTGTCCGACGATGATACTCAGTTGCGAAAAAATGTACTAGAAAACCTGACCCCTCACGTTTTGGCCAATACACATTCTGTCGCTTGGAGAACAACGATCGTGGATGCGGGAGATGGAAGCGGCGATGCCTTTCTTGAACTGCCGACAGAACTCTTGGCCAGATTCGGCTGGAAAATCGGTGATATCGTGACTGTCACTGCTAGTGAAAACGGTTGTTTATTTATCGGCAAGCCTAAAGTCAGTCAGAACTGAATTCTCCGGCGACCGTTTGGAAAGAGGAACACTGATGAAATGCCGCCAAAGAAAACGGGTACTGATTCAACGCAGGAAAAGTGATGTCGACATATGGAAGGAAATCGTCAAGGGGATGCAAGGCCGGCAGATTAGCCTCCTTATCCACCCGACAGCATTTTCGAAGACGCTCATACGATTTGCCAAACGCTACAGAGTGCCGTACAGCATGCAGACGCCCGAACCAGATAAGAAATATGACGAGGCGCACAACTGAACTTACCAGGGCAATTTTCTGACGCTTTCAAAATGAAAAACCGAACCCGAAAAAAACGCCATGACGCTGCTACGCATGCCCGAATTATGCGCATCAAGGACAAACTTGCTGCATTGAGCCCAGCAGAGACTTCAGAGTTAATTCTGAATTTTTTTGAAGGCGGTCCGTTCAGTGCATCAGAAATTGCCTGGTTGCGTGCTGGTTACGAGAGTGAGCCTCAAGTCGATGCACAACGACGCGGCTAGCCTCGAAACAATGAAGGCCAAAGAAATCGCCCCAACTGGAACCGCAGCTTTGGCTCGACCTGCAAGCCGAATATGATCGAAGCAAGGCATCATGAAAATTCGCCACAAAAAACGATTACTGTATCGTGCGCTGAAGGCTCGGCATCTCTACCCGAGGGATGATGGTGCCCTGACAGAGAAGCAGCATGCTTGGCTTCGCGAACAAGCAGTTCAGCCGCATGGCCGTCTTGTAAGCAGAAAAGAGTTTGGCTTTCCATGCGGCAGGAGTTGACTTGTGCTCATACGATTATCGAATGGCTCAGTCACTCGCAATACATGAGTTTAACGAATGGATAGCACATGAAAATCCGTCAGAGAAAGCGCCTGATTAACAAGCGCAAGGGACTACCGAGAAAATTTTTGAAGGATGTAAAACGCGCCCTTGCTGAAGCCACGTCTGGCAACCTAGCCCCATATGCGCCTCGCCGTTTGAATGAAAACAAAATCATGACGAAGACTAATCTGTAGTAATCGTGATTCGACCTGACGACAACTGTCTGATTTCATCGAAACTCGAATTCAAGGTAACTCTCTATCGCGTTTTCCAGCCGACAACTTTCGGCCGGTCGAGCAAATTCCACAAAGCAGTCATTCGGCCAGGTAAATATGTTATAAATTCGACATGGCAGCATGCGAGTCAGCGAGCGTGGTTTGTCGGTTTTGTTAATACGGCGTTTTGAATGGTCAATGCATCGGAAAGCCAAGACTTGTGAGGCTTTTCAGGAGTTGGCTTCATCCAAGTCAATTTTTGCGGCCGATGTTAAACAGGTGTTTCGATTTATAACGAATTAAATTCGAATATGGCCACATTGGAGCAGATTGAATCTGAAGCATATTCAGCCTGGGAACTACGGGACTACGACCTTGCGGCGGAGTTGTTCTTCAAGGCCGAGTTGCTTGAAAAGGAAGTCGCGTCTAAACGAGGTCCATTTTCCAAGCCCGATAGTAGCTTTCTTTATCGGGCACGTGGAGCATTCTGCCTTTGGGATGGCGGTAATTTTGATGCAGCCCGTCCTTTGCTAATAGAGATAACAAAGTTCGACTGGAAAAATGCAAAACTTTGGAGTGACCGGCACTCGACAGAAAAAGCATATGCTCGCCTACTTTCGGAAGTGGCCGCAACAAAGAATAGAGATGGATTTAAATTGCTCTGGCAAAGTGCGACTGCAAGAGGTGAGGAGCTTTCATATCCGTTTCCAACAATAGTGCCTCATCAAAAGCAATTTATTCATACAGCGATTGCTTTCGGCCTCCCTGATATATGCAAGCAAATCTTAGGTCGGTTAGATCCAAAATTTATTAAGAAAGACCACGAGCTGCAGCTCCTAAAATCTCAAGCTGAGGACTATTGCAATGCAATTTAACTTGATGCTCAACACAGGCTCGAAAACGTGCTGGTTAGCTCGGCATTATGCGTCATAGGAAATGCCATGGGACGATATGACGGTCCGCATTTTCATTGCGAGGAAAACCTCGTGTCTGTATGGGCCGCAAAATGCCCGATCTCGCAAGTTCCAGACGACTATTTCGAAGAGAACTACGGTGGCGACGATGATGACCCCTTTAATCAATTCAGCACTGACTTCGGATTTGGCTATTACGACCACGATTTTGTCGAAGGTGCGGCGCTAGAAAAATCAGCCCCAATCGAACAAATCATTGAAACCGCATCGTACGGACAATCATTCGCAAATGACGTAAAGGCAGGCAGCGAAGTCAAGAATACGGAACATGTCTTCTTAATGTACAACTTCAACTATGATCCGAGCGTTACTGGGGTCAGGGAGAGCAAGTACTATAAGTTCCTAGGAGTCTTTAAATATGATCCAGACGCATAGCCTGGCAATCGACTCAGGCCGCTACGTGGCTGCTCAATTCAACCGGCGTGTGGTAATTAGAGCTTAATCGATGCTGGCCAATCTCAAACAAGCGGTCGCAGCCGTGGAAATGGATGAGTGCCTTGACTCATTGGTGGCATTGTCAAAGCCAACGGTTGAGCTGATCGTATCCGAGCAACCATTTCATGTTGGATGCAGCAAGTTTGGCGGATCGCCTGATGTCCCGATGAATTTTGTATGGCCACTTCACAAATTTGGAAGTTATCGATTCATTTGCCAAATCGACTTGTCCGAAATGCCGGATAGCTGTGACAAGCTCCCACCTCGTGGCCTTCTGTCTTTTTACTACGCACACGATGAAGATGGAGAGTTATTCTGGGGAGATCCCAACTACGTTCGGGTGTTCCATTTCGATTCGAACGAAACGCTTCAGCCATGCTTGTCGCCGGAAGCGGTGAGGATCGGAGGCTCACGCAGGATCAAACTTGAGGCTGGCGCTGATATTCCGCCATGGCCATGCAATGCTTCTGCTCTTGCTACGTGGCCGATCGCTGAATATTACCAAGATGCGTACTGGGAGCTTCGCATGAGGCTACACCCTGGGAGGGGATATTTGCTCGGTTATCCGCTCAATACGACCCTTGCTTATGATCCCACTCCTGGGCCAGACTGGAGTTCCCTTTTAACCCTAGGCTCCGATAATGATCTGGAATGGTGCTGGCACGACGGTGATTGGTTGGTTACATTCATCAATGGGCAAAAGGCCATAGCGGGCGACTTTTCTGACATAAGAGCCGACGCCGGTTAGCCACATAACATGCAGATGAATACAGTCAGCTTCGCAGCTGGTTTCCAACACGTTAGGACTATCGAATGGAGCCATTGTTAAAGGACATCACAACTGAAGGATACTGGCCATTACAGGGGCAAGTATATTGTCGCCTTTTCGATAGATACATTGACTTCTCGGTTGAGGACACAGCTACGATCGAGTATGTGGAGCGATGCGCCACATATCTAAACGCATTGAGTGACGAACTAATCGACCGACTATGTCGCGCTTGCATCCGATATTGCAATAGCTTTCTTGAGCAGATCGGAGAGCCAGAAAAGAAATTTGGCGAGCCCCGTGACGTGCTGAAGCTGATAGCTCCTGCATCGCTAATCGTTCCCAATATTGAAGATCTGGATGAACCCGTGGTTCATATGGAGCTTAATTGTGAATGGGAGATCGAGCATGGTATGGAGTGGATAATCCGCGACAACCGAGTACTCTATGTCGGTGCGTTCAATGGCGAAGATCCATGGGGAGAATACCTTGACAAAGAATTCTGGAACTATGCCTAACTCAATACTGGACGTTGGCACAGGGCGCTAGTCAACTTAGAAGTTAAATTGAAAAGAAATGGCACATTCAATTCTCACGAAAGCGCTTATTTTGGTAAGTGCTGCTGACGGCGATCTAACTAGTGATCCAGCAATTTTTGCTGACAAGGCTCAGCGTGAGCTGGCCATGCGAATAGCGAAGGTCTGCAAAGAATTCGCCTTTACTGAATGTCGCATGTTTCAAGCAATGATCGTCGGCAAATCGGATGCATACACTCAGGCATTAGTAAGAAAATTTTCAGAACCGAACAAACGGTCCGAAATGAGACGTGAATTTACCGCTGCATTTGAAGAAATTGAACATAACGACAAAGTATTCGACTATTTGCCATCACGGCTTGTTGACGAGGTTAAGAGTATTCAACATGCATTGCGGGCTACTGCTTCAACTTTATGAGCGAACCTAAAGACAAGCTTTCCGTTTCTGAAGAAGTTCGGATGTTCTCCGACCTGGAATCGGATGATCCTTCTATAATAACTTTGGAATGGCTCAAACGTGAGGCTCCGATCGAAGTATTTCGCGATACGCTGCTACTCGTTCTTGACGGCAGCTCTTATAACTGCGACGAGGTGACGATCTGTTGGGCACGGGCACAGCTAGATCAACTTCAAAGCAGCTAAGATGTAGTAAACCTGACTCGAGCTGCCAAGAACTGTCAGATTTGCTCCGACCTTGGAACGCGCAGAACTTTCGTTACCGGCCAAGAGCCGACGCTCTCGTGGTTGCCTCATAGCCGCCGTTCGCTCCGTTAAAATTTGCGTAAATGGCAATTTGTGCCCTAAACTGGGCTGCAAATTGAACTGTCCGCCTTTCGTAGATTTTTATTTGACACCTGTATGCAAATTCTTCAAGCCGATCGGCAGCAAGCCATTTCTAGGCTCCGCGCCTCCGACGAGATAGTGGAGTTTTTGTATGCGCTAGATGCACCAGGTCGCTTGGCCGATTTATTTAGAGAGCCCTACTATTTTTACACGCAGGGTTACCCGGAGAATCCCGGCGACTGGGAGGCATTTCGAGGACGTACATTGTTACCTCTTTGGGAGAACGGTGAGCAAGTCTTTGCAGCAGATCTCACCGATGGTGAGCCAATATACCTAGCTTTTTACCTAGAAGATTCAGAACATCCCGAGTATTTTGGCAATTCGGTTTTGATTCCGCTATTTCATATGCTATTGCTCCATGTCTGGGAATATGGCGGCGAAGAACAAGAGATCGCGGAGGCGATGGCGCTAGCCGAAAGATTGAAACTTCCGAGGCTTGAGCTATTGCGAGAATTGCTCTCGGATTCAAAGAGTACTGAAGACGATGCGAAGAGATATAGAAGTGTGCTTATCTAATTCGAAGTTCGCTACTGCCGCCGATGGCTTCAGTGAACCAGGGCGTTAATATTTGGAAGATGGCAATGGATATTCAAGCGTTGATTCAATCACCGGAACAGGAGACGTTTCTTGAAGAAACGGACTGGCTGGACATTGCAGATGAAAGTGAGCTTGAAGCGATTCATACGGATTTTGCTAGCCGCTTCGACAAATGGCTTACTGAATTCGCTGCACGCCTAGGCCAGCCTGCGTTCACGAAGGATTCGGATAAAGAATTGGCGGCAGATCTTTATTTAGAGGCGGTTAAAATCGCCGGCTGGAAGAGAAATAACGGCTATCTCGTCCTGGCTTATGGGCAGCATGATCGCGAGACACCCGTGTTCGTTTCGTTCGATTATCGCGAACGTGAGTTTTAACACGGCATTGGACACCGGTGCCAAACGGCGCTGATCAATTTAAGCGATTACGACTTATGGCTGATTTAAATATTGCTGAGATACCGCACGCGTCCGGCCAAGTCAGGTATCGCTATTCTCGCTATTTGTCTGAAGACGGGACGCGATGGATTCGACATGGTCTTTTTCGTGAATATCATGAGAATGGCGCGATAATCTCTGAGGGTAATTACGAACACGGTGTAGAACACGGTTTGTGGCGTGACTATTATCCAAACGGCAAACTTGCTGCTGAAGGTCAATACGATAAGGGCATTGAATGCGGTCGGTGGCGCTATTGGAACGCGGATGGGAGCGTAAGTGAGTAACACAACTTTCTAATATTCCGTTCGACCGTGGCACTTCGAGCTGTTCAACTTAAGTGTTAAACATTTATGCGATCGAATCAGATTTTTATTGTGCGTCTCAAAAATTTATGAATGCAGAAGAGTTTGTTGAAAGCTGGAGACGAGAAAAGGAAATCCTTCTTCGCAGCTTTATGAGCGAAAGCGGCTCTTCTTTCGTCGCGGCCAAAATTAGATCGATGGATCTTTCAGAAGATCAGTTAGCAGAAATGCGATCGGTGCTGGACGCCGCGCTTACTGACACGATGTATACCTTGTTGCTGGGCTTGGATGGTGCGGCCAGTATTGGTGATATCCAACAAACCTATAAGATTCTTGATGAAGATGGTCGGCTTATTTCGGAATCTGGAGATATCGAATCTGAGGCATGGAGACAGTTTCATGGAAATACTTAATATGGAATGGTGCGCTAGTTCTGTCGCGCGCCTAACCTTTCAGGTTTGAGGGAGGAATGGTGGACCTCGGGTATGAAGCGAGTAGCCTTTTATCGCCGCCTCCGGCTGAGCGGATTCGAGACTTTGCGAAGTGGCTGTCGAACTATTGGGAGCGGCCAGTAACGCTGCCTAGCGCATACGTAGAACACATCTCACGATTTCATGGCGGCGCACCCGGTCTGTCTTGTTTTACTACCTCGTCCGGGCGCATCCGATCAATAGGGCGCTTCTTGAACTTTTTGGAAGAAGGAGACCTAACGCCTCCATTCAAGCCAACTTGGCGACAATGGAGCGGCGAGCCGGACGTCCGCCTGGACTATCGTGTGGCAGGCTTTTTCGACTACGAGTTTTGGTGTGTTCGCATGGAGGGCTTCACTCTCTTGCCCATTGCTGGGCTGGACACGGCCGGTCAAAACTGCCGAGACATGGATGAGATGTCGCTGCTTTGTCTCGACTATTCAGCAGAAGGGGAGCCGCCCGTAGTGACTTGGGATTCGCCCTTTGATCCCCTGGATTACGTGGCAGACTCTTTCTCGTCATTCCTACCAATGCTTCGGAACTGCGACACATTCAAGCTGCGGCCAGCGGAGAACTTTTAATGATGTGGGCGTGCGAATTTGACCCTCCTAATCCAGCGTTTTCAGAAGCCTTAGTGAAAGAGGTCGAAGCGCTTTTGGGCGTAAAGCTACCTCAATCCTATGTTGACTTGATGCGCCGGCAAAATGGCGGGTACGTGGAAGAGCGACTTATTTCTCCGCTAGCGGAAGTGCCGCAGGAGATGAAATATTACATAGGAGATGGCTATGTGAGCGTTGGTTCTATTGCTGGCCTCAATCCGAGACCTGGAGCGCACGGCAGCATTACCCAGACGACATACATGGTTGATGAATGGGATTTGCCCAAGGGAGTAGTCTTGTTGGATGGAGATGGCCATACTTGGATCGCCTTGGATTATCGACAGGCGAAGGAAAACCCGCCGGTGATTTTTCTGATTTCGGATAGCGGGCGGCATATAAATATTGCAAAGGACTTTTCTGATTTCTTGGATAGGATGATCCCTTCTGAGAAGATGTACGATGAGAAGGGAAATTTGCGCAGTACATCCTAATGAATCTTTCCCAATTCCACAGACGCTCCGAACCTCTCGAAATCAATACTTGAATGTCTGCTCCTGTTGGGACTGACCGTCAAGTTTGGGTCGATTCTGTTTGCGCAACACCACACAGCGCGCGACCGCAGGAAAAATTAAAGTCCAGAGTGATGTGTTTGGAATATTAAAATGTAGGTGGGAGATCTAAATGACATCTATGCTCGACCAACTTAGAAATGAATACGGCGATCAACTCAAACGAGATCGTTCAAAAGAATTCGGTCCCGAGTTTGTACGGACAACTGACCTCGAACGACAGCTCGTCAACCGGTATGGTTTCGACGCAATTCGCTTGATATTCGAAGATCGCAATAGCGCCAATTATTTCCCGCTTGGACAACTTCCTCACGATTGTCCATGGACACACCTGAATGGGTTGGATCTAAGATCGGCGATAGAAAAGATATTTGCTCCGATAGCTGCGGACGTTCCGACTCTCATTGAGACTCTAGCCGAGAGATGCGAACACCTCTATGCCGAAAAAAGCGAGGCAACTTGGGCGTTGCATTATTTTCTCAATATGACGCTTTATGATGAGCGTCCGTATTACCACATTTACTCTGGCGGCCCGCCAAACCTTAGCCCGCGAATCAATCCATGTTTGGCTAAATATGATTGGCCGATCCCAAGTGACCTCGCACGCCTGTATGCTGTTCATGACGGATTCGGTCCGATCCTCGGCACCGAGCACATCTGTGTAATGGCCGAAATAATGGATCCGATATGCCAAAAACAGGATACGTATCCTGAAGGGTACCAATTTCGCGATCTTCTTGAGTTCCATCCTGATGGAGCAGGAAATGCCCAGTGTTTTTATCGTCAGGATGGAAAATTCACCACGGTCGACTGGGACCACGAGGTTTGGGAGATATCCGGTCCACAAGACTTCTTCGACTACATTGATCAGCGACTCAGCGAACTTGATGAGGAATGAGTGTAAATGTATAACAATCGTATGAACGCGCAGCGGCAACGATAACCGTCCAGACTTTCGAGAAGGCCAGTTTCCGCGATTGGCTGAGCGGCAGCTTTCTAACTTGCCGAGTGCCTGGAAAGGATCGGGAGCGAACATACCTGAGCTGACAAATCCTGTCCAATCAAGTCACAACTTATACAGATTAAGTCTGAAAACGACTTAATTTCTGTTTCGCTGAAATTACATGCTTCATAGTTTCCTTGTTTTCCTTGGAATGCATCGCTTCCAGTTTGTGAAATTGTTCGAGACATGCGACTTTTAGAGCACGGATCTCTTCCAAAGAAAAACTTATCGTAGCCTCAAGCTTGCCCGCCTTTTCAGCTTCCACCCAATTATGAAGCGTTTGGTCTGGTACGTTCAATTCACGAGCAACAGCAGCAATGCTGCCGATCTCCTTCACTCGTTGTACAGCTGCCAACCGAAACTCAAGCTTGTATTTATGACGCCTGCCAGGATGTCTTGGCTTGCGTCGCTTAGGTTTCTCAAGCTTTACCAGCCGCCCTTCTTCTTCTGCCTTTAGCCAGTAAAAAATATTTGCTGTAGGCACTTTCAACTTCCGCGCAACGTCGGCAATAAATCTAGCGTTCTTCGCAAGCTCGACCGCCTTCTTTTTGAATTCAAATGAATAGGTCGTTCGCCGTTTTTGGGGAGTGGATTGCATGGTAAAGGCTATTCTTTTTGTGGTTCTCGATTTAGCGAGGTGCCCAATGCCATGCAGGCATTTCGAGTCGGCTTACGCCTGCCATTCTCGTTTCTCCGAGCTCCTTTTCGAGCATAATGGAATGCGATTCCGGCTCACGTTCGAGAGCAGCTATCAGCCTGGTCGCATGCGAGACGACGAGCACCTGTGAATGCTTGGCGGCTCGTGTGATGAGGCGTCCCAATGCTGGCAGCAAATCCGGATGAAGGCTGGTTTCCGGTTCGTTCAGCACCAATAATTCTGGCAGCCGTGGCGTCAACAGAGCAGCAATCCAGAGCAAATATCGAAGAGTCCCATCCGATAGCTCGGCTGCTTTCAAGGGACGCAGCAATCCATGCTGCCGCATGGCGATTTCAAAACGCCCATCATTGTTGATCACAGAGATGCTGGAGCCGGGAAAAGCGTCATCTACCGCTTCATCCAACGCGGCCGGATCGCCGATTTCCCGTATTGTCTGAAAGGCCGCTGCCATATCGGATCCAACATTGCTCATGACAAGTGTATGCGTTCCGATTTGCGGCATTCGAGCAGGAGCATCGGAATCCGTCCGAAAATGGTCATAAAACCGCCATGAACGGATTTGCTCTCTCAGCAGCAGCACTTCGGGCGCATTTCGCGGATCGGCGAGTTGCGTCATCATGCTGTCGTAGGTCGGCAAATGCTGTGTGATCACTTGCCAGTCGCCATCGTCTCGTTTGATGCTAACCACTGCACCGCGCCGATCCACCAGCATTGCAGCCGGCCGTAATACCGGCCCATTCCAAATGCATTCGCGCTTAATGACGGGGTCAAGTGAAAATGCCGAATTGCTTGGAATCGGCAATCCAAGATCGATCGAGTAACCAAACTCTTCACCAGCAAATCCAAGTCGTAGATTGACCGACTCTTTGCGGACAGTACCTTGTACCGGATGTTTTCCGACGGAGACTGCCTTACCGATTGATTCTGGACCAGCCCACAATGTCGATTGCAAACCACCTTCTCTTGCAAGCGAAGGGATTACTCCGCCTTGAGCCGTTTCGGCTAGGAGGCGCAGTGCTCTGTAGACGCTGGATTTGCCGCTGCCATTCGCTCCAGTAATGACATTCAATCGCTGCATCGGTATCGCAAGATCCCGCAATGAACGATAGTTGGCGACGGCTAGAGTGGTAAGCATAGGTTATGTGTGTACTTCAACGAGGTGCGGTCAAGTCGAGCGTCATGAGTGCTTCATCATAATACTTGCCATCCACGCATAATGCGGCTGGGAGCAGGCCGGTGGCTTTAAAGCCGACCTTTTCATACATGGCGCGAGCTTGGACGTTTTCGATTCCCACCCAAAGCTGCAGGAATCGCATGCCCGACAGTGATCGTACTTCTTCTATTGCTGCCGATACGAGAGCATGTCCAACGCCAAGTCGCCGATATTCAGGAAGAACATATGCAGCATAGATTGAACCGCCGTGGCGTTGCTTCAGCTTGGCGTTGCGTTGATAAGCAATAATGCCAGCCAATCGAGGTTCACCCGTGAATGCGCCTAAAAAGAAGTAACTGTTGTCAGGTGTCGGGGGTAAGCGACCTGCGACATCCTCCACTTTATGTGATTCCTCTTCCGCATAGCTTGAGCCGAACGCCGCAGGGCATTCTTTCAATCCAGCCAAGCGCACGGATAGAAATGCGGCGGCGTCACTCGCTTGCAGCTTTCGAATGGTGAGCGTAGCTGTTTTATCTTGAGACATCAAATACCTTTGCCTTAGAGGTTAAGTGTTCGAAATGCCGATTAAAGCGGTCGCGAGCGCCATAACACTCATTGATTATCCATTCAGAAAGCGATTGCTTATAGGAATTGTGAAGAATTATGAGAATTGGCTAATTATTGTGTTCTCATAAAATTCCATAAAGTTGCATTTTGGAACTGCTTGATATACTGTACATGCATACAGTATATTTACGCATCATGAATGCAATTGAATTCCCTCACCCTTCTACCGAACTGACCCTGCTGCAGGAGCGTGTTCCCGTAGCCTCGCTACCAATTCCTTGGAAAACCCGAACCTTTGGGCAGCGCATTCCTGCCGGATTTCCTTCGCCGGCGGCGGACTATATCGAAAAAGGGCTCGACCTGAATGAATACCTAATCGTTCATAAGTCGTCAACGTTCATGTTCACGGTTGCAGGGCACTCAATGAAAAATGCCGGCATTCTGGACGGCGACCAAGTATTGGCTGACCGCGCGATCGAGCCGCGGCACCGGCATATTGTTATCGCCGTGGTGAACCAAGAATTCACCATCAAGCGTCTATACATGCAAAGAGGGATTATTGAACTCCGGCCGGAGAATCCGGATTACCAACCGATTCGATTTTCAGATTTTGACGAGCTGCAGATTTGGGGCGTAGTAAGCAGCCTTGTGCGCCGTTTCCGGATATGACCGCGGCATTTACATCACAACAGTTCGCGCTAGTCGACGTGAACAATTTCTACGTGTCGTGCGAACGCGTGTTCAATCCGAAGCTTGAAAGTGTTCCTGTCGTCGTACTTTCAAATAACGACGGCTGCGCAGTCGCGCGATCGAACGAAGTCAAAGCATTGGGCGTCAAGATGGGGACGCCTTGGTTTCAAATGCAGGACCTTGCGAAGCGGCACGGCATTGTGGCGTTCTCCTCTAACTACACGCTCTATGGGGACATGTCCAACCGCGTGCTGATGATTCTGCGTGACTTCAGTCCTGAGGTTGAAATGTACTCAATTGATGAGTGCTTTCTTCGATTGAATGGCTTGTCGGCGTTGTGGCCGACATTGAACGACTTGGGGCAGGCGATTCGCTGCCGTATTCGGCAATGGACAGGATTGCCGATTTGCGTTGGCTTCGCCTCCTCCAAGACCATGGCCAAACTTGCCAATCACGTCGCAAAAAAACACATTGATCTCAACGGCGTGTGTGATTTCACGACAATGAGTGAAAACGAAATCAGTAGGCTATTTTCTTCGCTTGATGTCGGTGAGGTATGGGGTGTGGGCAGACGTATTGGAGAACGCCTGCACGCCATGGGCATCCATACCGCGCAAGCGCTACGTCAAGCATCGCCAAAATGGTTGCGCGCCCAGTTTGGCGTCGTCATGGAACGCACATGTGATGAGCTCAATGGCATTTCTTGCTTGGCCTTGGAAGATGTTACCCCACCAAGAAAACAAATCATCTGCTCTCGCAGTTTTGGCGAATTAGTCACGTCGCTGGAAGAGTTGATCGAAGCGGTGTCGACCTATATAACACGTGCCGCGGAAAAGCTGCGCCATCAGCAATCGGTTTGCGGTGCCGTGCATGTGTTTATTCATACCAATCAATTTCGAAAGCAGGATGAGCAATACAACAACGGCATTGTCGTGTCGCTGCCAGAACCAACTGGCGACACACGCGTACTCATCGCTGCTGCCTTATTTGGCCTACGCCATATTTACAGACCCGGTTATAAGTATAAGAAGGCAGGTGTAATGCTGATGGAATTGTCCAATTCAAAGCAAAGACAAAGCTCTATCTTCGACCTAAGGGGCGCTGTTTCCGATCGCGTTGGTGAGCTGATGCAAACTTTAGACAATCTGAACAGGGAATATGGGCAGGACACGATTACCATCGGCTCGGCAGGCGTTCGTAGTAATTGGAAAATGCGTTGCGATAATCGCACTCCAAGGTACACGACACGATGGAATGAATTGCCCCACGCTTTTGCCCGCTAGACTTGCCGCAATTACGTAACCAATACAACTTACTCGCCATTACTCTTGAAAGGATGCCGATGTATCTGCTGGAAGTAATGAAAAACGCCTTAGTAGGAGACAAGCATACTCTTGCGGTGCAACTTATGCGCAAACCATGGGAATGCGATAAAGCTCTGTTGAAGACGCATTTTTCCACCACATTTGCAAAGCAATTCATCAAGCTTCAAAAGCAATGCAAAGGATTGCTCAAGCAGGTCAAGAAACGCCGCTTGTTTTCGATAGATTTTAAGGGGCTTGGCGTTAGAGCGGTATCGTTCCTACCGGATGGGCAGATGGGCAACTTGGACATCATGGCCTACCATTTCGTCGAGCAATTTGCAGGTCAAGCAAGAGAAGATCTTGCGGAGATCAAAGTCTCATTTGACGATTTCTCAGAATCCAATCAGACCGCCTTTGTCGCCTTATACGCATTCTCGCATATTGGCGTTTTCCTGCTTGCCTCGCTAGTCGTACCGAGATCGTCAGACTTGAGCTATGGGTTCACTTCTGATTCCAAGATCATGCAGGCGTACCGGCTATATTGGTTCGGTCACCAGTGGGCAGAACAAAGTAACTTCAGTGATATGTTCATGAGAGACATGATCTTTGAGGTCGCCGAGAAACACTTTGGAACGATCGAACGGGCAGCATGTCAGCGTTTCCCCCTTTTTACCATGTTAGTGGAGTCAAGCCTCGATAAATTCGTTTCTATCCATCCTGACTTTGCCCATCTCCTCGAAAATAAAGATCAGCCCAACTATCAGGCAATGTACCGAAAGGCTGAGTTGATTGTTTTCCTGTACTTAAAGAGTCACAAAGAAACCAGGAACATGAAAATGGAGCACTTCAACCCTCTGCTTGGGTCTGGGCTTCCGCACGAATATGATCTCAAAATATTTGAGGCAGCTGGCTTTACCTCCGAAGAGTTAGAAACGCTTCTACGCGAGTCGGCGACCGCCGGCGCAGGAGATGCGCTCATAACCTGGTCGAAAGACGGAAAAATCCGAATCGGAAATATCAACCTGAAGTATGCATTCAACGTCTATTTGAAATCGATTATGACCAATATGCCGACACGCGGCGATTGGTTCGACAAGAGCTATATCCCTGCCTATTTCGCCAAAAGAGTGAAAAGCCGTAGATTTGCGTACGGTGAAGGCATCACTCCCTCCAATAAAGCGGAAGGGAAATACGACGTAGACGCCATTGTCGCAGACCTCGACGCGGAAAGAATTTACCTCTGTCAGGTCAAACACCGAGTGACAACCTTGCACCCCTACTTGCGGGATGAGTTAAACGAGTTTTCAAATAATGGCGCATTGCTCAAAGCATTGGGTCAACTGGAAGGAGCTCGCCAGCAACTTCAATCAGAAAAATTTTTGGAAAAGGTTAAAGGCTCTCTGGCCCGCGGCAAAACGCCGAAGGAATTTCTCGACAAGGTCAATCAAGATTTTCTCAAGAGACGTACGGGATTGATCGTCCTCCATACTATTGAAAATCTCGACTTTGCCATGAAAGATGGCATTGTCTTTTATGAGTGGAACACATTTAGAGGCCTCTTAAAGGGCGAAACCTCAATGTTCAGTGATAGTGGGCCTCAAAAGGCGAAAATTGATATCGGCCCAATTGCGCTGGATGATCCGATTACGCTTTCAGAAAAATTGATGCAGTGGCACGGCCAACAATCCAATGACAATCCTCTTCATCCGGAAAGGCAGTGGGCTATCAGCATGAACAGTTCGTTTCAGATCGTTCCGGTTTGGAGCGCCCGTTTATTTGGAAAAGAGATAGGATCTTGGCGGGGAAAATCCCTTCAATATCCCCTTTTATAATCTGATCACTACAGTCACTACTGACTTTCGCTGAATTAGAGAAGCCACAAAAAAATGACCGATGATGCTCTTACGACCGCAGACATTGAGCGGCTATCTCAGATATTAAAGGCCGCTTTTCCCGCCATTTTCAGAAGGGCACGTTCGCGGCAAGACGTTCATAACCAGTACCAGGAACTGCTGCTTAGTTTGGCGCAGCAATTCGGATTCGTCGCTGTTAAAGAATTTAAATTGAAGCGAATAGACAAACTGAGACTAGGTAGTAGCGTCGACATAGTATGGCAAAAAAACGAAACACCAGTATTAGCAATTGAGATCGATTCGAGCAAAAGACAAAAGTCATTGGATAAGTTGGCCGCCTTTGAAAATTGCTTTTCCTTGTGGGTACACTACGGTGGTTTTTCGGAATCGGAGATTAGAGCTGTATTACGAGTATCGAAAAACACTTCGTACATTTGCGTCGGAATGGCAAACCGAAAGATATTTCGCAACAAGGCTTGCATAGACGTCTCTGAACATTAACGCTACCCGACCAAGTACAAAAGTTAACTATGCTTTGGCAGGCAGCATGGCCAAGTTCTATCAAAAATATCGATTCGCAGTGACCAAGCAGGATAACTAGAAAGATATCGATGGAATGTTTCCGCATAGATGAGAGTGGCTATACGGGATTTGATTTGATGAATCCGGAGCAGCGCTTTCAAGGCGCTACTGCCATCGCAATTAGCGATGAGACGGCCGCGCGCTTGATACAGGAGCATTTCCCTAAGCTACAAGCATCCGAACTTAAATATCGATCCTTGGTACGTCGCCCTGGCTACCGTCAGCCACTATTGGATTTACAGCGAGATGTTCTGTCTCAGCATAAATGCGTGACCTATATCTGCGACAAACGATTTCTGCTGCTATTAATGTTCTTGGACTACGCTGTTGAGCCTTACTATTTCGAACGCGGAATCGATTTTTATGAGGATGGACAGAACTATTCATTAGCTTCTTTGCTCAACACAGTCGGCCCGGCCTATTTTGGCAATGAAGGATTAGAAACGTTACTGGTGGCTTTCCAGCGCGCCGTCAAGGAAAAAACACCAGACACCTTGCGCGAACTAGTGCTGATAGCCAGACGACTTAATTGGCAGGAGTTGCCAGAGGCTTTGGGACCCTTAGTGCAGGCAGCACCAGAATGCTTGTCCGCCATTGCCACTCCCGGCGTCACGACCGATGCGGCGATCGTGGTGTTGCAGTCTTTGATTAGTCGAATAGAGGTAATGGCTGACGGACCGTACAAGATAGAACACGACCAATCTAAGAATCTGTTGACCTATCACGATCTGCTGCAACAGTTCATTGATCACCAAGATGAGATCGAATTCAGGCAGTCGGAAATAGCGAAAATCCGTTTCCCTCTCAAGCTTACTTCTGTCACTCAAGTCGATTCGAAGAGCAGCCCGGCAGTGCAGATCGCTGATGTCATGATCGGATCTGCCATAGAAGCGGCGAACGGAATGTGCGGACTACGCACCCCGCTGCTTGATCCGGAAGAAGTGATGTCGCTGTATGGAGAAGATCAATTTATCTACTTGGTTCCTTCAATCGATTTCGAAGAGCAACAACAATTTCGGCAGGGTACGCAGGCTTCACAGATGATCGACTATTTTGCTAAGACCTTCTCTAAGAGACCACCTTGAATGAAGAGGGCGCGTTCACTGGTCGCACACCATAGTGTATGTGTCGCTTTCATTTTCGATCACTCTAAATCCACATGCCTCGAACATGCGGCGTCTATCAGATCCAACACAAAACAACTCTAGAGCCTGATCCTCCATGTACTGTGCCTTGATTTCCTCAATCATGGCTCTTGCAACCCGACGTCCGCGCGCCTCCGGTGCCACGTAAATAAAAATAAGTTCTGCGTTCGGCGGCAATGGAGTATTGTCGCCACGACGCAGGCGATTAGCGCGAGCAACGACTGCGAAACCATGTGAATCCTTCAGGATTACCAAATCTCCTCGCTTGATTCCGTTATGGATATTTTTAGGGAATTCTTGAGGAGGAAGATCGTCGCTAAACTCGAAGAAATGGTCAGCGACAAAATCTACGATCTGCGTATCAGTTAGCTGCGTAAAGTCCACCATCCACCTGGTTTCTCATTGAAGTTGAAAAACGTTTTGCCGATGCCATTCTAAAAAGGGGCGAATATCCTCATGAGCATTACTCTTGAGCCGCATGTGACGATCTACGTTGAGCATTTGAGCGAAACCGTCTTTCAGCTTTGGACTAAACAGAATCCGGAAATTGTCGTCAAAGCTTATGAGACCCTTGTCAAAAAGTTTGTCTAAATTGGGAATTAGCAATAAACCGTTTTCAACGCCTACTCGCTCCGAGCGAGTTTCGCACTTACTCCAAGGTTTAATGTGGCTAGCAATTAGCACGTCTGTGAAAGCACAACCAGTCACTGAGCAGCCCTTCCATCTCTCGATCAGGGCGTCCCGAAAAGGCCCTTGCCCTACACGAGCCTTTATCAAGGCATCTCGTTCCGTATCGTCTAATCCGGAAATGGCGGTCTGAAATACAGGATCTTCTGCAGGGTCGTCCGACTCAACTGCCGAATCTTCATATTGGATAGGACGTTCAAGCTCTCGAACGATCATGAAATCTCCGGTTGTGCCGTCGAACTCATGAACATACCAAGGTGCCGGATCGAGTCCTCGCGCTCGCACTTTGGAAGACTTCTCTGCAGCTTCGCTCGGCGCAATCTGATCGCCGTCTACAAGAATTAGTCTGACCATTTTCCGGTCACGAAATGCTCGATATATCGCCTGATGAAAAAGGCGTGACTGCCTGATCTTGGTATTTAACCGACTGAGATCCTCTTTTCCCTTTTTAGTACCGGCCAAATCGATGAGAGTTCGTTGGTGATGGTATTCATTCCCACAGAATCTAATTGGGTAAGATTCCCATTCTATTAATTCATACCAAACGCAAAGTACAATTGGCTCGCTATCTTTCCCCACAAATGACCAATTCGTATTGCGTCCGATATTGTCATTAGGGTTCTCGATCTCATCGCCATCCTTTGTAAAGGCCCATTCGCTGACATCTACTTCTGCAAGTTGCAGCAATTGCCTTACGGGCTCCTTCTTAACTGGAATGGGCGGTATGGAATAGGCGTTGATTTTTTCCATGGCTGATTTCATTTTGCGTGGCACACATGGGTAATAATATGACTATAAATTAAACTATAAATCATTCGTACTCGGACCAACGGCCATCGATATTCGCCAGGAACCAGCGTGAAAATATGGAAAATACGTTAGAAACTCATCAATCGGTGTATCGAGAACGTCTGCTAGAGCACCTACTGATCGGCGAGCTTTTAAAACATTCGTGGTTCTATCATCAAGCTACGCTGGAAGTTTCGCAGCCATCTATCGACCGTTCAGGCCATGATGTGGTACTTGAGGCAAATGGAATTACTCGCCATGTCCAACTCAAAGCTTCATCGCATACGGCTAAAACATCCAAGCAGAACATCCACATTGGGTTGGGCTCCAAGCCATCTGGCTGCGTTATTTGGGTCCGCTTTGATCCCGCCACCTTGGCTATTGGCCCATTTCTATTCTTTGGCAACGAACCAGGAAAACCCCTTCCGCCGATAGAACACCTAAAGATCTCAAGGCACACACGCGCCAATTCGGAAGGCATAAAAGCTGAACGCCCTAACATCCGTACAATACCGATCGCAATGTTTAGGAAAATTGATACCATTGAAGAGCTACATGACGCGCTATTTGGGAAATAGATGAAGACAATGACTTTACGGCCTCGTACTATCCAAATTTTTCTGCCAACGGGCGATCCTCGTGGCATTCGCGTTGCGGAGCTGACGACAAGTATTGTTCGCGTCATAGAGATTCCCCGATCACTGCTTGCTCAGTTCCAAGCTATGCCGGAGGCCAAACAAGTAGGCATATATTTCCTGATCGGGGAAAGCGACAATGGCGAGGCAACCGCCGTTTATGTCGGCCAGACCGGCAGTCTCGGTGAACGTTTGGCTAATCACCATAAGGCAAAAGAATTTTGGAACCGCGCCTTTGTAGTTGTATCGCTTACGAACAGCCTCACTCAGACACATGCACTCTTTCTCGAATGGTGCAGCATTCAACAGGCGATTCAGGCTTCTCGATATGCAATCAAAAATGGAAATAGCGGATCGAAGCCACATACTCCAGCACCATTGGAAGCAGACTGCATGGACGTATTCGATACAGCGCGCACATTGCTTGCTACGCTGGGGCAGCCGATTTTCGAACCAGTAGCCCTAGCAAAATCCAGCATTACAACGCAGGATATTTTTTACATGAAGGGGCCAGGATACGAGGCGGAGGGTGAATATACCGAAGAAGGATTTGTCGTTTTAAAAGGTTCCAAAGCACGAATAGAGGTTAAATCATCTGCATCCACTACCTGGTTTGCCAAAAGACGAGCAACTCTGTTGGCAGAAGAGACGCTAAAAGAGGAAAACGGTTTTTATGTATTTCAAAAGGACGTTCTCTTCAAAACACCAAGCGGCGCTTCAGACACAGTATCGGGCACCAGCACCAATGGGTGGCTCGTATGGAAATCAAAGGACGGCAAGACGCTGGACGAACTGAAACGTAAGCCATTAGTTGAAAAATCAGATGAATTGCTAGCTGAGTTAGACAGAGACTAAATACATTTACTTACTCAAGTTCGGGGACTTTGACCTCATGGAGGAACGCATTGTTCTTAAAATGCGTGTCCAGCGGAAGCACTGCATGAAATAGCCCTTCGCTAAAAGCATCTGACCGATCAACGAGTCTTCGGAGCAGATTCAGGTTTTTTAACTGTTGTGCAGTCAATGCGTCCTTCTTTTTCCGAAGCTCCATCAGAGTGTGATTTCGCAAGTAAGTGAAATGCCTTCCCAGCAAACCTGCAACCACGTCAGACACCTGGACGCCAACCTCGTTCTTAGAATCAGAAAATCGATAATCCACACGCCTTTGACCATCACGAATCTCAAATAATTGAAGCATCTTCTCTATGTAAGTTTCCCTGTCAAAGGTATGTGAAGCATGCTTAAAGACGTACATACAGTGCAGAAAATGAACGCTGAAGTCGGTTATTAATTCGCCTGGTTCATTGTCCTGTAAAAAAGGAAGCTCTAACTCAGGCAACCTGGCGGCATAGCGCAGAGTCTGCTTGAGCATCATCATTGCTAAGTTTCGATCCTCATTCACCTTTTCCTCTATGAAAGACAGAACAGCTTCCAGAAATGGCCTAATAGAGGAATGATCTAAATTCGGATAAGAAAAGTTGTGAAGCAATGACATGAATGCGGGAGGATCTGTGCGCACCGCACGGTACAGTTCGTTTTTCAACTCAAGATGAAATGGACTAATCGAAATCCGGGTGTCTGCCATCAACGACTCGACAATGTCGAGAATCGACCAGTGCAATACGTCGAGTACTGAATAGTGGATTAAGACATCGTTATCGAGTAGCCATGACAGTACATCGGTTAGCTTGTGCGATGAAAGTGTGCCTTCATAGTCTGGAGGAGCAATATGCTTAAACTTAACCTCAGTGGCAGTAGGCTGGATGCGCATCAACTTCCGTAGCTCTTCCCAACCAGATATAGTTTGTCCAGGCCTGAGTGCAATTCCTGCGATTGCGAAGGTCTGATCGGCCGGCGCGTTTAACCCTACTTCCGACAACGACAATCGCCGTATGTTGTTGGTCTCATCGTAGTACATATTCAAAGTCTCATCCCAATTGCGCAAAGCAGGCATGCCACTGCGCATGAAATCGGCTTGAATAATTCTTGTCATTCAATGTCCACCTTCTGGGGATCAGAATTTATTACAAATAACGTGAATATCTTCTAGGTGAGTCTTTGCCTTGCATATGCGCGAAGAGATGGAGACCAGGTTTTTAGTCCCGCTGCTCGTTGTATTCGCCAAAGTGGCAATGAAACTGAATCTCTTTTGAGCGCGTCAATCGCCCAATCGATTCTGCGCTTTTGGAAATCCAATATCGACTCAGCATGCCCTTCAATCATTGAAGCTAATCTAGGAAGTTTACTCCAGTGCGCCCGAACATTGGTTTCGCCCAACTGCCTTAGCATCATAGTCTTTGATAGCCGCAAACGAGGCCTATTGCCAAAAAATTGCTTGATGAACCGAGATAAAGCTTGGCATAACTTGTCGTCCCGTTTTGACCAATCTACCCGTGCTATGCGTTTACACGGGACCCTGAATTGTTTGTTGATCTGCATTAGCCATGGTCGGTCGTTCCGATATAACCAAGCATAGCTGTCTGCTGCAATCTTTCGAGCGTGGTTGACGCCATCAGATTTTTTTCTATTTAGCGCCTTTAGCCAATGCTCTCTTTGTCTAGCGCGAACTTGTTTGTGCTCTGTACGATTGCGTGCTGCCAATAAGCTGGCATCCTGCGAAAGTAATCGATATACCGTGCTTAACGAAACATTGTGCCTATGTGCGATTGTAACGAGTGCATATCCGCGCCCAAGTGACGTATTGATTGCGGAGATCTTCTCCCCATCTAATAATTTACGCCGTTCGGAAATAGGTATGCCCAAAGCGCGCCGACGATTCACCACAGTTGTGACCGACATTCCCAATAATTCCGCAGCGCTTCTACACGAAATACTGGTATCTTGAAGTATCTGACTCATGCCGCGATCATGCTTGGAAAAGCGAGCAGGGCTAATAACTTTAGAACCAGCATCCACTTTCGGCTCGCAATTACCATTTGTAACTTCAAGAATCGCTTTAGAAAACTCGTCCACGCCGTCCCAAAGCAAATCAATAAGCAATAAATGACAAAGTGGATGGACAGCCCTTTCCGGCCGATTGAAAATATCAGCTACCCATCTTAATGGTTGAGCCGCGGAAGCCAAGAGCCTCGCGCGATGCTCGAAGCCGGAAAAATCATTAAATCGCTTCCTTATCGCGCCGACAATTTGGCCATGACACACTCGGCCTCGACTGTTCACCAATCCTCGATCTTTAGCAGCCTTCCCATAAACTAAAGCTCGCACATCCCCCGCCAAGGGAGGCAAAGCCGCCTTCAACAAATCGATCGACAGTATGGCGAGCTTAATTTGATTTTTTGAGGCTATGTGGATGACCGAATGCTTTCCGAGTTCAAACGCAGGGGGAATTAGTCTCTGCTTATGCGCAGTAGTGCTGGGCAACTCATGATCAAGTAGTCTAGTAGCGTGAATAACGCAACAAATCACTCCTGGAAGTTGATGTACACGCCGCCAATATGGCACTCCAAAACGGGTATAGTCGGCTTCAAAACAGGCCGGACAATATCGTAATGGCTGTGACGCTCCAAATCGATTTGCCACTCGACCAAGCAATGTTTTAAGCCCTTTACCGCCCTCATGTAACAGCATCTGGACAATCGCTTCATTCCGATCAGGCGAAATAAATGGGCGATGATACGGATACAGAGTTCCTCGCTGAATTGCATCAATGGGAGTGGAAAAAGGAAACATATCACCCAACCGGCGATGCATTGAATCTAAAAGTGTTGGAAGGTCGACGCTAAGGACCGCGTTACTTGACCCGACTATGGCGAGAAGAAATTCTCGTGGATGGTGGTATGCATTTAAGGCAGCGAGACGAGCCAGCCAAGAGTAAAGCAATTCGTCTGGCAATAATTCGGGAATGTATGAAAAGCGGCGCATCCAGGCTTAGCGTCGCATTAGCCCATCTACATTGCCAGAGGGTCTTCCGTTGGAAGATCAGTCTCTTCGGAAGCATTCGCCTTGGGTCTACGCTTTTTCTGGCTTTGTGAGGTTGCCTGGGGAGGCAAATCATCTTCAGGAATGTCTTCAAACTCTTCGGCTGCTGAAGATTTGGTAGCCTCCTCTGCGATACCTAATGACTTTCTAAGCTCTCGGTATCTTTTGCTAAAAAGAAGATCGTCGAAGGCACGCAGCGCTGCTTCATTTTTACTACGAAGTGCGCGTATTGCCGGCTGAAGGAACGCCATATCTGTCTTAGCGACTCTCTCAAATGCGACTTCGTCTACAACTTCGCGACCACCAATTTCATTCCTTTGCGCGAGTGCGAATGCCAATGACGCGAATGCTGTATTTCCCGCAGAGAAATCATGCCAAGCGTCGCGCAGACCTTGAGTAAGTGTTCCTTTTTTCTTTACGTAGGAATAGTCCCATTGCACCTCGCAGAACTCTGCCCAGAGTGGATCACGTTTTCCCATCGGCTTAATTGTTGTTTCGCCGAATGATGCTAATTTTCTAGAATTTCGTACGCTATTTTCTATCACCGGTTGAACGGCAGGTGTAGCAATAACGAGAATGCTGATACCGAGGCCCTCAACAATTTCACTGAATAGGTTTAGAACAAATTCCGCATTGCCGCCCCTTGCACTTCGTAGATTCTGTACTTCGTCAATGACGATGAATCCCAGTGAAACCACGGTTGCCACCTGATTCATCAATTGAACCATTAGGCCGATTTGGCGAACCCCTCTTGCTTGGCGTGTGTAATTCGTTCCAAGCAGGCGGTCGATTGCTTCAAAAAATTGAATGCACAAACTCTTCAAAGAACCGTCATGCGGTGCTCGCAGCATCAGATAAACGATTTGCACATGCTTGAGTGGCTTTCCCTGATAGACAGTATGCTGAATAATTTGGGGATATTGAAGGAAAAAGGCTGATGCAAGTGTGGATTTACCCATGCCACTAATGGCGATAAGTAGATGACCTTTGGCCGAGGTCTTCCAATTCTTTGGAAATAAGACACCGTCTGACTCTCTTGCTGCCAAGGCGTGTCTTCTCTTAACATCAGTAACGTCCAAAGGATTTCTCGCCACATAAGTCTCTGGCAGCATTGTGGCTAATGCCAACGCAATTTTTTGATAAGCTGGAAATGGATAAACCAGATCATTTAGCGTCTGCAGCTCCATAAGCCGGACTATCTCACCCTTGCGGCGATCCTTATCTGTTGGCACATCCGGATAATTGGCGACTAAGGTCAGGAAGTCCGATTTAGAAGCAGGTAACGGAGGTAGCGCTTCAATAAATGGATTGCCCTTAAAGCGCTTGACGCCTGTCTCTGAATATTTAGCCTGCACTACTTGGATTTTTTCTGGAGCTTGGTTCAAGTTGCTCATCGCTTTCTCCGATGCTGCCGTATCTGTTCAAGCCGTTGCCGATTCTCTTCCTCTTCGATCCTTGCCCATTCCTTACTTTCAGATGGCGCAGGCGGCCTCGTAGATTGGACTTCCTCCGGTAAAATTTCGCCCAGCAACTTCTTCTTCATCTCGATAGTTTCCCCCTGGCGCGCAGCGCTCTTTTCCCGTCCATGCTCTGCGGTACTTGCTTTGCCCCGCTTATTTCCTATTTTGGTTGATTTACTCTTTGCTGCCACGCGACTGACTCTGCTTTGATGCTCCGCACGGGCCCATAGCAAGGAGTTTTGACCGGAGAACGCCTCTTCTTCATCGAGTGTGAGTGTTCCTAATGCACTTATGCCATTTCGATCAAGATGAAACTCCCCCCATTCTCCTCGCGGGCTTACCACGAAAAGCTGATGTGGAAATGTCTTATCAATCCGAATCTCTTTTTTTCGCCCATTCGACGTAAACTTGGCGAGCAAGGAATGGGCGGTCACATTTGCGGGAAGGTAGGATCTTCCTTTGTATCGAACACCACGATTTGTTATCGTGCCAAAATCAGTGGCAAGCAATAATCGATAATAGTCCTCATCAGAAAATGGAGGAGATCGAACTCCAGAAATATTTTCAAGGCCCCAACGGTAGGCATTAACTGGCGTAGGCTTCACTCCTGCTCGCGACAATTCCTTCCGCTCTCGCAATGCAGAATGCGGCCGGTTGTTGTGATCGACAATAATTTCGATAATCGCCCTGTATGCATCTGCCAATGTGTGTGCAGCTGCAGCCTCTGCCTTTCGGGCGACACGTTTTGTTACTGGATCGAGAGGACGCTCGGCATACACGCCCTTCAATTTTGCATTACTCATTCGACGCTTTAATTCGCGAATAAATCTCTCGATGATTGCTTTACCATCCGGACAGAGAGGCGGTAGCGGCGTTAATTCAATTCTCAGGTCATTGACAATGGCCTTCTCCATTGATTCGCTCATGAACTCTGGCCCACGATCGTCGCAAATCACTGCAGGCACACAACCTATTGGCCAACGCTTGTCGTCGATGTCCACACCAAGCGCTTTGAAGCGAGCTTCTCTGGAAGTGAACGCAATTAACAGCACATGCCGAACTTCTTCGTACGAGGGTGCGCGAAGCGATATATAGGCAGCCGGAACGAATCTGCTCCATCTATCAATAAGAAGATAAATGGTTGGCGTTCCCACAGAGATAGGCGGATCGGTAGACGTGACGAGGTACATTCTTCCGCCCGTGGCGTCGATTTCATACACCTCTCCTGGCCCAGACGAATGAAGCGAACCTACCTCTCTGGATCTACGCTGATATGTAACCAAATTCTTAGCGAGATCTTCATTAAGCTGAGCATGAAGATCAACGTAATATCTGAACTGCCTTAACGTAACCGGCTCAGGATGCTTTTCTTCTAAATACTTTCTATGAATTTTCGGGTGACGAAGACGGAATTTGGTCGCCAAATATTCTTCATGTACCGCCGGAATATTCGTCCGTCCTCGACGTAAGGCACTTTTCAAACAATCGATTATGTCTCCGATGTCGTCTTCGGTAACAATAAATGTGTTTTCACCCAATTCGTGGGTAAGAATACCCTTTCGGCCGCGGCGCACTGGACTGCGCGATTTTCCATTGCCATCATCGATATTGGCCTGACTATATCCTGCCGTACCCGGCACCGGCCCCGCTGGCAAATGAAGCAGCGCATTTTTTGTGCCGCCAAAGTAGTAATACCTTAGTAGTAGACGATTTAATGTGATAAAGCTAACGTCCAAAGCTTCTGCCCGCTGTCGAATTAACGATGTATATCGCGAGCGCTTTAAGTTTTCTTCTTTTTCAAATGCGGTCACTAACGGCTCAATCATTCCCCATGCGGCCTCCACCGATCTTGCTCTATCCGACCCATCTGAAGGGGGCGTAGAGAATCTAGGTGGGAGATCGATTCTCCCCCACGCCGCATTTGGTTTGTCGGCCATTTCATCGATTTCACTGAGAAGTATCCGAATGGGCCGTCTGGCATACCTCGCTGCCTCTGGTTCGCCGACTTTAATGGCATATACACAATGTCGAAAAATGTGCGTGATTCGGAGGTGTGTTTGCTCACCCGAAGCCGATGTCCGCAATACAAGCCAACGACTCATTGAAGGCCTAGAAATAGGCTTAAATCCGATCATGGGCAAATTCTTTCGTAAGTACCAATGGCCGGTTTAATTTAATTTGATGAGCCATTGAAATCGGAATGTACCCGGACCACGCACAATACCTAAAAGTATCTTCTGCGACATTTTTGCGTAACGCCAAGCGCTTAGCCGACTCCGCAATCAGCTCTGCAAGCAAAATATTGGGGCGATAGTGCTCCAAAAAACATTCGGCAAACCGTGAAACTGCTCCAGCGTTTGGTTCAAAACGATTCTTAAACCACGCTCGAATAAACCGAAGAGTATCTAGAAGCTGCTTATTGAACTTGCTTGTATCGACTAAGGTCCACGGTATTCCACGCCGTTTGCACCAGTTGTACTCTACGGCGAGCTTTTTTCTGACTTCCGGATCTTTCGCATCTTGTGGCGACTTGATGCTTGCGGCTCGATACAGGAGTTCCTCTCCAATTCGTTCTGTAATCAAAAAATCTATGGTGTATGGTTCCGGATAGATTCCCCGATTCTTATGCGACAAATTCGCTTGCGCACATAGTTCAATGGTTCCATTCACGTCAAGAATAGGCCATTGCTCACGAATATCGACTACTCTCGGATTGCGCTCAAGTAGATAAAAATACGAACACTCGTACTCTGATAATAGATGATAAGGGCGATCGATCCTGATGCCCTTGACCATTGAAGAAGTGCCTTCTGACGGAACATCCTTGGTTTTCAGCCAAGGGACGTAATCAATGCCCGCGCCAATACCTCGGCCTCGGCGTATCCGTGATCGCAAATAGGGGGGATAAAGTAATGGGTCTGCCTTCCAATGCACGAGGCATATCTTACATATAATTGTTATAATTATCCATAACTTTAGTCATTTGAAGATGATCCTTGCCAGTAAAGTTTGAGAGCCTACCCTGGGAAGGTACCGTTATATCGAGACGAAACCCAACATGGTGCTCACGCTGAGTAAAGAATGGAAAGGCTACGAGGATTAGCCGACGAGTCTTGCAGCGAAAGATCGCTCCAACATCAAAAAACGGCGTCACCACCCCCCTTCAAGAATGCGGCGGCTTAACCCTTTCCTTGGCGGAAGACCGGCTGGGATCTCATTTGCCTTCCGAGTCCTGCGTTGCCGCAAGAATTGAACTTCGCTTCCATGGAACAATAAAACTATGTTCAAGGGCCGCGGCAAAGCCGCGTGATCGCATGCCGGCTAAAACGGCAATGACATAGCGGCACTTTGGGCCACCGGCGACTTGCCAACCAACTCTGGAAAAAATGGAATGAAGACGCCGCTTTACGCGCTGATGCTTGTAGCAACGTTTGCCGCCGACGCGCAGGCGGAAACCGCCCTCACCATCGGCGGCGTGATTCAGGCGAATTTTAAGAACTATGCAGTCGGTAATTCGACCCGCCCGACAACGACGGAATATCGCATCGACGACGACTTGACGTCGCGCTTTTGGCTGAAAGGCGAAGAAAATCTGGGCGGAGGCAATTCCGCCATTTTCTACATTCAAAATCGTTTGAATACCGACGTGTCTTCCACGAGCGGTATCGGCAATGGTTTGAGCAATGGCGATACTTATCTCGGCTTGAAAGGGGCGTGGGGGCAAGTGACGCTCGGCAAACACCAATTGATGTCGATCGAAGGCATCCCCGTGGAATACGGCGGCAACCCCATGCCGGCGATGCCGACCAGCCTATATGCCACCGCCACCATGCTGAACTTCGTCGGCGGACAGCCCTTGTCCGTGACGCGAATGAATAACTCGATTCTTTACCAGTTGCCCAAATCAAGCAGCGGCTTCTTCGGCAGCATCGCCGTCAGCACCGGCGGCGGCAACGGCAATGAAGGAATCGCGCCGGCCGCGGGCGGCAGCAATTACGCCGATGGTTATCAGCTCTACTTGAAAGCCAATTTTGCCAAGGGACCGTACTTTCTGAACCTGGCTTATTGGACAACGCAATTCGAAGGCCGCCCCACCACGATTACGCCGGCAAACGCCGATCAGCGGCAAGTACGCCTATCGGCTTCCTATGCGTTCCATGGCGGCTTGAAAATCGGCGTGCAACTTGACCGCGCCAGCTTGGCGGGGGTTGGGCGCGTGGCCGGCATCGGCGGCACCGATATCACGCGCACTGCCTGGGAAGTGCCGATCAGTTACACCATCGGACCCCGTACCCTGCTGGCCAGCTTTACCCGGGCCGGAGATTTTTCCACTGCCGCCGACAGCGGCGCCAAGATGTGGGTCATCGGTTATAACTACGCGCTATCCAAACGCACCAACATCGGTGTGTTTTACGGCAAGCTCTCCAACGACGGCGCGGGCACCTACACACCCTTCTTGTCCGGCACTTCGGCGACCGGCTCCGCTCTGCTCGCCGGCGAATCCGCACGAACCGCAGCACTCGGCATCAAGCACGCGTTTTAGCGCTTACTGCTTGTTCCTGATTTCCTCAACCAGGCGCAGAATCGCCTTCGGCTGGTAGGCTCTAGCTAGTGCGAGCAATTTGTCGGCAAGCGGGTGGTACTGTTCATCGAGCGTTCTCAAGCGGTTCGCCCAAGCACGAATATCTTGCATGTTGCCGGCCAACGCGAGCATGTGCAAGGCTTCCAATTGCTCTTTTGGCGGAACAACCAAAGGCTGTGCGCTCTGCACTTCGGAGATATCCGGCTCCTGCGACTGTCCATCGACCCAATCCAATCCCAGCAGAGCGCCGATTTGCATTAATAGTGCCGGCTGGTCGATCGGCTTGGCGATGAAGGCATTGGCACCGGCAGCCAAGCTGGCAGCTTGGTCTTCCTGGCTAGCGCTGGCGGAGACGGCGATGATGGGGACGCTCCGCCACTGCGGCAACTGGCGCAAGCAGTGCGTCGCATCCAAACCGTTCATCACCGGCATGACCATGTCCATCACGATCAGATCCGGCTGCAGCTGCGCAATGCGATCCAGCGCATCCTGGCCATTGGCCGCCTCGGCGGTGTCGAAACCCAAACCGCTCAGCAAATCGACCAGCATAGCGCGATTGGCGACGACATCATCAACGATGAGTATCTTTTTGCGCGCGCCTTGGTAGCAGATCACCGTACGGTTGGCTGGCATGACCGTCACTTCCGCTGTCACCGGCATGGCCAATTCAAACCAGAACCGGCTACCTTGTCCGGGCTGGCTTTCCACCTGAATGTCGCTATCCATCAGACGCACCAGCTGGCGGCTGATCGCCAGGCCGAGCCCGGTGCCGCCGGTGCGGTGGTCGATGTCGCCCACTTGCTCGAAGGGGCAAAAGATCTGGCTCAATTGTTCCGGGGTCATGCCGATGCCGGTGTCTTCGATATCGAAACGCAGCCGCGCCATCGCATCGCAATTCGACAGGCAGCGCACCCGCAGGGCAACCTGGCCGCGGTCGGTGAACTTCACCGCATTACCCAACAGGTTCAGCAGAATCTGGCGCAGGCGCTTTTCATCGCCATGTACGGCGCGCGGGGTATTCGCCCCGATTTCATACAGGAACAACAGGCTCTTTTGCTCGGCCTTGACGCGGATGATGTCGCAGATGACGCGCAAGAATACCGGCAGGTTGAAGGCGCTCGGATTGAGCTCCAACTTGCCGGCTTCGATCTTGGCCAGATCCAGGATGTCGTTAATCAGCGTGAGCAAATGTTCGCCGCTTTGCTGAATGGTGCGCAGCCCAACCGCCTGGCGCTCATTCAGGACCTTTTCCCGCTTCAAGATTTGCGCATAGCCGAGGATGGCGTTTAAAGGCGTGCGCAATTCGTGGCTCATGCTGGCCAGGAATGCACTCTTGGCTTGATTCGCCATTTCGGCTTTATCCTTGGTCACGCTCAATTCGGCGGTACGGCTGGCGACCAGTTCCTCCAAATGGTGACGGAAACGTTTTAATTCTTCTGCCACCTCATCGGCTTCCTTGAAGCTCCTCAAAAAACCTGGCGCCAGCTCAACAGCGCCCGGCCCGGGGGGTGCCGCCAGTGCCTTGACCGAGCGGCTGATTTTTCCTCCAAGATGCCAGGCCAATGCAAACCCGGTGCACAGCAAGGCGATCACCAGCAAGCTGATCCAGGCGACAGAATGCAGCAACTCGGCCAGCAAGGCTCGCTTCGGAATACCGATGGCAACGCTCCAGCCCGTGAGCGACGAGCGGCTGAAAACGGCGTAGGTGGGAATGCCTTCCAGCGTACTCGTTTCCACTTCGCCCTCATGCGTTGCCCGCATACGCTCAAGCAACTGGGGCACGCCCTTTTGGCCGACGAATTTTTTCGGCTCGTGGGTACGGGCGACGATCATCCCCTGCTTGTCGAATATGGCGACGATACGATTCGGCGGCAACCGCTGCTCGGTCAGAATTTTGCCAAGGCGCTCAGACGAAAAGCCCACCCCCAGCACGTAGACCACCTTGCCATCGCGCCAGACCGGCACGTCGATCGCGACCTTGGGAAGACGCAATACGCCGCCGATAAAGACATCGAGAATAACCGGCTTGCCGGTCTCGAAGACCTGGCGGGTTTGCGGCGAATCGGGAAGCTGGGGCAAAGGCTCGCCGAAGGGGCGAATCGTGTTGGCCAGTTGCTTGCCGCTTCGGTCCATGATCAAAAAATTCGTTCCAGGGAATTCATCGCTCAATAGGCTGGTGGCCTGAGCATGAAAGGCGGCGAAATCATCGATGGCGAGGCTGGGCGAGGCAGCCAAGGCAAGCGCTGCCATCTTGCCGCTGTCAAGATCCCGGTCTACCGCACTCACCAAGGCGCGCGCGGTCAACAGGGCATCGCGCTTGAATTGGGTGCGTTCGCGCTCGTAAAAATGATTGACCAGCAATGCGAATCCCACGACTGCCGGAATCACGCAAGTCAACACCACCAGCGCAAGCATGGTGCGGATGGTGGGAAGGGAGCGCTGGTCACGCACGCCTCCTGCATTACGCTCCACCAATACGGGATGCATTTCAATTCGCACGCTTAGCGTCCTTATCCGTTGCACATATCCAATATCCGCTTGTGCACATTGTGTGCCCGCTATAGGTATCCGCTACGCTTTCGCGTCCGGATTCATGTGCTTCCCCACTAGTTTTACAATCTCTTTGGACTGGTAGCGCGACGCCAGGTCAAGCAAGCTACCGGCAAACGGGCCGTAGCGCGCATCGCGCGCGGCAAGCTGGGCGGCCCATTCGCGGATGGCGCGCATGTTGCCCAGCAATGCCAACTGGTACAAGGATTCCAACTCCTGCCGCGGCGGCGCCACCAGCACAGCCTCGATCGCGTCCTGCGCGTCGGCTTCGGACTGCTCGTACTGCCAGTCCAGGCTCAACAGCGCGCCGATTTGCTTTAATAGACTTAGCTGGATGATCGGCTTGGCAAGAAAGACATTGACGCCGGCCGCCAGGCTGGCAGCTTGGTCTTCCTGGCTGGCGCTGGCGGAAACGGCGATGATGGGGACGTCCCGCCATTGCGGTAATTGCCGAACGCGGTGTGTCGCTTCCAGGCCGTTCATCACCGGCATGACCATGTCCATCACAATCAGATCCGGCTGCAGCTGCGCAATGCGATCCAGGGCATCCTGGCCGTTAACAGCCTCGGCGGTATCGAAGCCCAACTCGCTCAGCAAGTCGACCAGCATGGCGCGATTGGCGACCACGTCGTCGACGATGAGTATTTTTTTGCGTGGCCCCTGATAACCAGTCACCGCGCGCTCGGCAGGCATAGCTGCCATTTCTGCTGCCACCGGCACGGACAATTCGAACCAAAACCGGCTGCCTCGGCCGGGCTGGCTTTCCACTTGAATGTCGCTACCCATCAGGCGCACCAGCTGGCGGCTGACCGCCAAGCCGAGCCCGGTGCCGCCGGCGCGGCGCTCGATGGCCCCCACTTGCTCGAAGGGTCGGAAAATCTGTGTCAACTGCGCCGGCGTCATGCCGACCCCGGTGTCTTCGATATCGAAGCGCAGCCTCGCGATCGAATTGGCGCCGGCGCAACCGGATACGCAGCGCACGCGCAAGGCCACTTGGCCGCGGTCGGTGAATTTCACGGCATTGCCGAGCAGGTTCAACAAAATCTGGCGCAAGCGTTTTTCATCGGCAGACACGGCACGCGGCGTATCCGGGTCGACTTCATACAGGAACAACAGGCTTTTCTGCTCCGCCTTAACGCGAATGATGTCGGCAATGACGCGCAAAAAAGCCTGCGGATTGACGGCATCGGGATAGAGTTCCAGCTTGCCGGCTTCGATCTTGGCCAAGTCGAGGATGTCGTTAATCAGCGTCAGTAAATGCTCGCCGCTTTGCTGGATAGTGTTCAAGCCCGTTGTTTGGCGATCATCCAATTCCTTGTTCCGTTTGAGGATCTGGGCATAGCCGAGAATGGCATTCAAAGGCGTGCGCAGTTCGTGACTCATGCTGGCCAGGAAGGTGCTTTTCGCTTGATTGGCGACTTCGGCTTTGTCCTTGGCCTCGGTCAATTCGGCGGTGCGCTCCTTGACCAGGTCTTCCAAATGATCGCGATGGCGCTTCAATTCTTCTTCAGCCCGCTTGCGGTCGGTAATGTCGGTGGCGACGGCGCAAATGGCGTAGGGTTTGCCTGCCTCGTCAAACAGCGGCGCCTTGATCGAGAGATAGGTATGTACGCCGTCATCTTGCGGTACGATTTCTTCCGCCTCCAATGCGCGACCGGCTTGGATAACTTCTTGATCGAACGCACGCAAAGCGGCCGCATACTCCGGCGGCACCAAGTCATAGGTATTCAAGCCGACCATGGAATCATGCTCCCTGTGGAACACTTCTTCCAGGTGGCGGTTGACCAAGAGGTAGCGCCCTTCCAGATCCTTGACGAAAATCACCGCGGCCGAGTTGTCGATGATCGCTTGCAGCAGCTGTTTGCTTTCGCGCAGATCGCGGGTCATGGCATGGGCAAGCCCGACGGCACGGCGACGCGAGGACATCAAGGCATGCACCAGCCCGCCCAACAACAGGACCGACAGTATGCCGCCGGCCAATACCATGCGCGGCGCTAACGCCTGGGTGCCGCTGATGTAAGCCGTCTTGGGCGCACTGAAATGAATATCCCATTTTCTGCCGCCTACCGTCATCGGCAATACGGTGGCAAAAAATTGGCCGGGCTCACTCTTTTCCTGGATAGGAGAAGGCGCCGTCGCTCCCCGGCTATCGAATATCAAGCCGGCACCGGGCGCCGCGATGCCGACATGCTCGGGATCGATATGACCGGCATCGATCAATGCAAACCGCAGGTAAGACGCCACGTCCCGAGGCAATACCTCGTGCATCAATGTGACGATATTAAAGCCCGCTCCCACCGAACCGATAAAGGCGGCGCGACGCTGCTCGACGTTCGAAAGCGGCATGCCGCGCCGATAGACCGGCAAGCGTACCGCCAGTCCGATAATCCGGTCCTGCAATCCCGGAACCGGGCGGCCCGACATCGCCACTTCCCCCGTGTCGCGTGCCCAGCGCGTTATCGCGGCCGTGGCAGCCGAGGTGGAAAAAATATCCCGCCCCAGGCTCGATTCCACCATCGGCTCCAGGTAAGTCAAGACGTGATATTCGGGCCGGGTTCCAGGCGGTTGGATGGCAAACTCGGGGTAGCCTGACGGATTCAGGCTGGTGTCGCGACGCACCGATTCTTCAAACCGCTCCTTGTCCTTGCCATCCAATTGAACCGCGTAGTTCAACACTTCGAACCCCGGATAGCGGCGCTTGAGGTCAAGCGAGGTAACGTAATCATGAAATTGCACGCGGCTCACCGCGTCTTGCGCCTCGAACAGGGCACGCAATCCACGGATTGCGTTAGTGTAAGCAGCGAACCGCGCCTCGATCACATGCTGGGTATCGCTGGCATTGCGTTCGAACTGCAGCAAGGCGCCATGCTCGATATTTCTTCTGAATTCGACGGAAAGCAGCAGTGAGGTGGCGACGCCTATCGTAAAGATCAGCAAAGGAATGAGAACGTCATTGCGGGCAAAGGTCTTTAAGATTTTTTGCTTCATGGCAAGCGGCATGTCGGCATTGCTTTGCAGGGATCCTTCTTGGCTTGCTTTTTGAAACAAGCGAAGTCAAAACCTCGCGAAATATGACCATATAAAATTAACAACGTTCTAAGCCTCTTTTAGTTACAATGTTTAACCGCGTCAGCCACGCTTCAGCATTATCCGATCCATTATCTTTGTTGATAGGTATAGAACAAGGAAGAACTGGATACGTGATTTCAGATGCAAGGCTCGCGAAAAATAGCGGGCCTAGGCAAAAGTCTTGCTTTACCAAATCAACAGAAGACTTCCCTTCTTTCATGCCCGGAAATTTTGCGTGCAGCTTTGCCCATAGATGGTATTTCCGAACGACCTTAGCGGTTACAAATAAGGCTTATAAGTGAATCAAATTGGTCAATGTGGTGCGCGCGAGGATAGAACGTTGTCAAATTTGTACTGTCATATTTTATGCAATGCTCCAATTTGGAGCAGGGTACCCATCATTCACCAGTTGATCTCTTGATGTCGAATCCATTCGTGCCTGATAGCAAACCGACTGCCCTCTCCACGATGGCACCGCCTTTCCGCGCTCCCTTGATTCTGATGGTGGACGACACGCCCGCCAATCTGGGGATCGTGGTCGAGCATTTCGAAGACCATGGATTCCGCGTGGCGGTCGCCCAGGATGGCGAAGAAGGCATCCAGCGCGCCGAATTTATCCACCCCGACCTGATCCTGCTCGATGTGATGATGCCGGGAATCGACGGCTTTGAAACCTGCCGCCGCTTGAAAGCGTCCGACAAGACGCGCGATATTCCGGTGATTTTTATGACGGCGCTGACGGAAACGCATGACAAGTTGATTGGCTTTGCCGCCGGCGGCGTCGATTACGTCACTAAACCCTTTCAAATCGAAGAAGTGTTGGCGCGCGTCAACACCCATCTTGCCTTGTGCGCCGCCCGCAAAAGCCTGGCCGAGCAAAACGATTTGCTGCAGCAGGAAATCACCATGCGCCAAAAGGCGGAAACCGCGCTGCAGCACGCCAATGATGTGTTGGAAGAACGGGTGGCAAGCCGCACCGCCGAGCTGGCGCAAACCAATGCCAGCTTGCGCGCGGAAATCACCGAGCGCAAGCTGGCCGAAGGCCGCATCCATTACATGGCGCACCATGATGCGCTCACCGGCTTGCCCAATCGCTTGCTGCTGGAAGACCGGCTCAACCAGGCTTTAGCACAGGCACGCCGCCATCAGAATGAAATGGTGGCGCTGCTGTTCATCGATCTGGATTACTTCAAGACCATCAATGATTCGCTCGGCCACCAGATCGGCGATCGACTGCTGCAGCATGTAGCGCTACGCCTGCAGCAATGCCTGCGCGAGGGCGATAGCGTGGCGCGCTTGGGCGGCGATGAATTCGTCATCAGCTTGCCGGCGCTGGCCGACAGCAGCGATGCCGCGCTGGTGGCGACCAAGGTGCTGGAAGCACTGGATCTGCCTTTCGCCGTGGAGGGCCACGAACTGCATGTCAGCAGCAGCGTCGGCATCAGCCTGTATCCGGAAGACGGCACCGATGTGCAAACCCTAATGCGCGCCGCCGACGCCGCCATGTACCACGCCAAGCAAAAGGGACGCGGCAATTACCAGTTCTTCACCAGCGCCTTGAATGAAGCGGCGCAGCGGCGCTTGAGTGTTGCCAACCAGCTGCGCCAGGCACTCGCGCAGAACGAATTCGCTGTGTACTACCAGCCGCAAGTAGACATGGAAAGCGGCAAAATTTTTTCGGCCGAAGCGCTGTTGCGCCTGAATCTGCCGGGCAGCGCGCCGATCTCGTGCGGCGAATTCATTTCGATCGCGGAAGAAACCGGACTGATCCTGCCGATCGGCGAATGGGTGCTGCGTCAAGCGTGTGCCCAGTTAAAGCGTTGGCGCGATGAAGGCCATCCGAACATGCGCATCGCGGTCAACCTGTCGGCCCGCCAGTTCTTCCAGCCCGGCCTGGCCGATGTGGTGGGCAATGTGCTGAATGAACTGGGTTTGCCGGCCGGCGCGCTCGAACTGGAAATCACGGAAAGCGTGCTGATGCAGCCGAGCCAGGACAACATGGCGATCCTGCAGCAATTGAGCGGCATGGGCGTCCAATTGTCGATCGACGATTTCGGCACCGGATATTCCAGCCTGGCATACCTGCAGCACTTTCCGATTCATGCCCTCAAGATTGACCGTTCCTTCGTCACACGCATCGGCAAAAACGGGCATGACGCCGCGATCGTGACGGCCATCATCTCCATGGCCCATAACCTGCGCTTAAAGGTCATCGCCGAAGGCGTCGACAATGTCGAGCAAGCAGCCTTCCTCAAAGCCCATGGCTGCTTGGCGGCGCAAGGCTTTCATTACAGCAGGCCGGTGCCGGCGCCCGCCTTCACCGAGCTGCTGGAGGGCATGGCCTTATCGCCACTGGGGAGCAGCATCCCAGCGGACTACAATGCCGGCAAGCGGCTCGATGGCGGCGCGGCGCAGTCTGTCGACTAAGCCGATCTCTCCCAAGCGACGGCCCCATGCTAAAAGCGATCTTCCCCAGAACCCCTCGATGGCTTATCACTTGGTGGGCAATGCTGGCCCTGCTGCTCTCGATCAGCGGACCAGCGCCGGCTGCCGAAAAAACAGCGTCCGCCGAAATTGTGTTCGGCTTTCCCGAGTTTCCGCCACTGAGCTTTGCCAACGCTCAGGGCGAACCTGACGGCTACTTGGTTCACTTAACCAGCGCCATGTTTGAGCGTGCCGGATTGCGCTCGCGCGCCATGATCTTTCCGGCGCCGCGCCTCTTTGAGAACCTGGCCACGGGCGCCATCGATTTTTCCATGGTGGTACACAATCCCGTGCTCGACGATTGCTGCGTATTCAGCAAAAAAGCCGTCGTGCGCGACGAATTGCGCGTCTATCGCAAGACCGACAAGCCGCCGGTAAAAAACAAGGATGCGCTGGCCGGCAAACACATCATCGTCATTCAGGGATTTAGCTATGCCGGCCTCATCAAGTTCATCAACGATAAGTCCAATCGTATTACGAGCGAAGTGGCGCCTTCTCATGGCGCCGCCTTTGCCATGCTCGACGCGGGCCGCGCCGACTATGTCGTAGATTATGCCGGACCGGCCGCGAGCGGCTTGGCCGAGCATCCGATCAAGAATCTGCAATCGGAACAAATCGACTATTTGGACATATATATGGTCTTGTCCAAGCGCTATCCAGACGCCGAACAATTGCTGGAGCGCTTGACGAGGCTAGTCGCGCAGATGCAAGAAGAGCCCGCCTTCCACCCGCCCGGGCAAAATCTGCAGCGCGGCAGATGATGCAATGGATCGATTTGCGCAATCCACTTCACATGCCGACGGCGTGGGCCTAAAAGGGGTCAAAACGCGCCAGCGCATCAGCACCCGTCTGACCGTCCTCATTATTGCGTTCAGCTCGGCGATCACTTTGATCATTTCCATCTTCCAGCTGATTGCCGATTATCGCCATCAGCGCGACAACTTGAATGCGACCATCGAGCAGATCGGCATTTTCATACCCAATATTTCCAGCAGCGTCTGGAGCTTCGATCAAAAACAAATCCTGCTGGCGCTGGAAGCGCTGGTCCAGCTTCCCAATGTGGAACAGGTTACCGTGACGACCTCTGCGCCGGAACGGAAATGGATAGCCGGCAGAACCCCTCCAAGCCATATTGTCACCCGCATCTTTCCTCTCACCCATCGGGTCGGCGCACAAGAAGAAATCATCGGCACACTCAAAGTGGTCGGAAATTTGGGCGCGATTTACGCCAGCGTCGCGGAGCATGCGGTTTCCATCCTCGTCAGCAACGGCTTGAAAACTTTTCTGGTGGCGATTTTCATGCTGGCCGTGTTCCGCCGCTTGGTGACCGACCGGCTTGAGGAGCTGGCGCAAAACGTCGTCGGCTTGGCGCCGCAGGTGCTGCGCGCACCGCAGCCGACGGGAAGAGAGCCCCATTGCCGCGGCAGTGAAGACGATGAACTTGACATCCTGAAATGCGCCTTCGACGACATGAAACAACAGCTGAAAGCCGCCGTCGACGAATTGCGCGACAGCAGACATCTGCTGCAGTCGATCATCGACAATGCAATTGCCGTCATCTTCGTCAAGGATTTGCAAGGCCGCTACATCCTGGTCAACCGCCGCTTCAAAGAATTGTTTCACATCGAAGGCGATGAGTTGATCGGCCGGACGTCCTACGATCTATTTCCGCGCGAACAGGCCGATGCCCTGCATGCGACGGACCAGACGGTGCTGCAGTCCGGCCATGCGATGCAATCGGAAGAAATGATCCCGCACGAGGACGGCATGCACACCTATATCGCGATCCGGGCACCGCTACTGGACGAACAAGGCAAGGCGCATGCCTTGTGCATGGTGGCGACCGACATCACCGAGCGCAAACTGGCCGAGGATGAATTGAAGCGGCACCGCAATCATCTGGAAGACATGGTCAAGGACCGCACCGCCGAACTGGCGCAAGCCAATGCGCGCCAGCAAGCCGAGCTCGCGGAACGCCGGCGCACCGAAGAAGCCTTGCGCGCCAGCGAGCAATTCCTCGACAGCATCGTCGAAAACATCCCGAATATGATTTTTGTGAAAGAAGCGCGCGAGCTGCGCTTCGTGCGCTTCAACAAAGCGGGAGAAGACTTGGTCGGCTACATGCGGCAAGAATTGATCGGCAAGAATGATTACGACTTCTTTCCGGAAAAGGACGCGGATTTTTTCACTACCAAGGACCGCATTGTCTTGAATAGCAAGGAATTGCTCGACATTCCCGAAGAAACCTTGCGCACCCGCACACAGGGCGAACGCATCCTGCACACCAAAAAACTGGCGATTCTCGACAACCAGGGCAACCCGCAATACCTGCTCGGCATCTCGGAAGACATCACCCAGCGCAAGCACTTGGAAGACCTGGTGCAGCAGCGCAATGCCGAATTGGTGATCGCCAAGGAACAGGCCGACGCCGCCAATCAAGCCAAGACCGCTTTTTTGGCCAGCATGAGCCACGAATTGCGCACGCCTTTGAATGCCATCCTCGGCTATGCGCAAATTCTGAAACGCGACCGCGCCTTAAACGAGCGCCAGGCGGCCGGCTTGAACACCATCCAGCAAAGCGGCGAACATTTGCTCACGCTGATCAACGACGTGCTCGACTTGTCCAAGATCGAAGCCGGCAAGCTCAGTCTTTATCCGAATGCATTCAACCTGCCGGCTTTCCTGCAGATCATCTGCGCCATCATCCGCGTCAAGGCGGAGCAAAAAAGCCTGTCGTTCTCGCTCGATGTCGGACCCGATTTACCGGCCGCAGTGCGCGCCGATGAAAAACGCTTGCGCCAGGTGCTGTTGAACCTGTTGGGCAATGCGGTGAAATTCACCGATCACGGTGAAGTCATCCTGCACGTGCGCCGGCTTGCCTGCAGCGAATCGGAAGCCCGGCTCTCCTTCGAGGTGGAAGACAGCGGCAGCGGCATCGAAGCGGATCAGCTGGAAGCGATTTTCCAGCCGTTCGAGCAAGTGGGCGAAGTGCAGCGGCGCTATGGCGGCACCGGCCTGGGCCTGGCGATCAGCCGCCAGCTGGTGCGACTGATGGGCAGCGATATCGAAGTCGACAGCAAAGTGGGCCGCGGCAGCCGGTTCTGGTTTGAAGTTACCGTGCCGATCGAAGCCGGATTGGTGGCGCCGGTCACTGCGCAAACCATCGTCGGCTACGCAGGTTCGCGCAAGGCGATCATGATTGCCGACGATGTCGCCGAGAACCGCAGCATGCTGGTCGACCTGCTGCAGTCGCTGGGATTCGATACCGCCGATGCGATCAATGGCGAGAGCGCCCTGCAGCAAGCGATAGAATCCGCGCCCGATCTGATCATCATGGACATGGTGATGCCGGTGATGGACGGCTTGGAAGCCACGCGCCAGCTGCGCAGCGTGCCGGCCTTGCAGGTGATCCCGGTGATCGCGGTATCCGCTTCCGCGACGCCGGAAGACCAGGCAGCCAGCTTGGCGGCAGGGGCGAATGCCTTCTTGGCCAAGCCGATTGAGCAAGCCGCTTTGCTGCAGCGGATAGGCGAGCTGCTGAAACTGGAGTGGCTGGTCGAAACCCCGCCCCCAACGTTTGCCGCCGCCAATGGCGCAGCGCCTCTGGTCATGCCGCCGCAGGAAGAGATGGCGCACTTGCATCAGCTGGCCCTGGTCGGCAATATGCGCGCCATCCGCGAATGGGCCTCCCAGCTTGCCGCACGCGACCGGCGCTATGGCCCCTTTGCCGATAAATTGAGCGATCTGGCGACCAGATACCAATCGAAATCGATCCTCGAGCTGGTGGAAGAACACCGCCACAACCCCGCAAGCGCATGAAGCCCACGATGCCAAATTCGCCGATGCCGCAGACGCACGCGGCACAAGCCGCACAAGGATGGCGAAGCAAGCTGCGGCAACTCGGCGCAGCCCTGCTCGACCGGCTGGTCGATCGATATACCGTGCGGCGGCTGCTGCTGCTATTGGCTTTATCATCGGCCTTCATCGGCGGCGTCTTCATCGCACTGCAAAGCTATCGGGAGATCGATCGTGAACTCAGTACGGCAGCCTATGCGCGCCGCGCTTCGCTTTCTTATCTTGCTGCAGCCACCCTCTCGGAAAAGTTTGCCCGCCTGACCGATATCGGCAAGGCGCTTGCGACCCGGGTCCGATTTCGCGAACTGGTGGCCGCTGGCCAATGGGAGCAAGCCTTGGCGATCCTCGCCGACGTGCCGGCCGATTTCCCGCTCATCGACCGCATGGCATTGCTCACACCGGAAGGCATGCTGATGGCCGACAGCCCTGCCCTTGCCGGCGTCAAGGGAAAATCCTTTGCCGATCGCGAATGGTATCGCGCGGTAAGTGCGCATTGGGAGCCCTATGTCTCCAATGTCTTCAAGCGCATAGCGCAGCCGCAAATCAATGTCATCGTGGCTGCCATTCCCATCCTGGAAAAAGACCGCAGCGTCATCGGAATTCTGGTCCTGCAAGTGCATGCAGACCGTTTTTTTGCATGGCTGAAGGCGCTGGACGTGGATAAGGAAGAATCCCTCTATGTCGTCGACCAAGCGGGAAACCTCGCCTTTCACCCGAAGCTGCCGCAGCAATCGCCACCGCGCGATTTTTCTGCCCAACCCGCGGTGAAAAAAATTCTCCAGGAGCAGGAGGGAGTCGAGGTCGTGTTCGATCCCCTCCTACAGGAAAAACACTTGGTTGCCTATCAGCCCCTGTCCGGCTACGGCTGGGGTGTGGTGGTCCAGCAACCGGCCTCGATCGCTTTCGCGACGCGCGATGCGCTCTTGCGGCGCAGCCGGATTGCCTACGCGGCAGCGCTATTCTTTTGCGCTTTGCTGGCTTATTTCGGCATGCATTTACTGGGACAACGGCGGCGCATTGCGGCACAAAACCGGCAATTGCAACAGGAAATCACGGAGCGCCAGGAAGCGGCGGCGGCTCTGCAGCAGGCCAAGGATAAAGCCGAAGTGGCGAATCAAACCAAGAGCGCGTTTCTGGCCAGCATGAGCCATGAATTGCGTACGCCCTTGAATGCCATCCTCGGCTATGCGCAAATCTTGAAGCGCGAAAAAACGCTGAATGAGCGGCAAGCGATCGGCTTGCATACCATCCAGCAGAGCGGCGAACATTTGCTCACGCTAATTAACGACATTCTCGACTTGGCCAAGATCGAAGCCGGCAAGCTGGAGCTATATCCGAACGCTTTCAACTTACCAGCCTTCTTGCGCGTCATCGGCAATATCATCCGCGTCAAGGCGGAACAAAAAGATTTGCTGTTCGAGTTCGTCGCCGCGGACAACTTGCCGCTGGCCGTACGCGCCGATGAAAAGCGCTTGCGCCAAATCCTGCTCAATCTTTTGAGCAATGCAGTGAAATTCACCGACCGCGGGCAAGTCAGTCTGCATGTGGCGTGCATGGCCGATTGCAGCGCGAATGCCCGGCTGCGTTTCGACATCCGTGACACGGGCATCGGCATTACACCGCAGCAACTGGAAACGATTTTCCAGCCGTTCGAACAAGTAGGCGATGTGCAGCGCCGCGCCGGCGGCACCGGGCTGGGCTTGGCGATCAGCCGCCAGCTGGTGCGTCTGATGGATAGCGACATCCAGGTGGAAAGCCAGCCCGGCCGAGGCAGCCTGTTTTGGTTCGAAGTGGTGGTCCCGGTCGAGGCAAATATGGCCGCACTGCCGAAACAGCGCACCATCACCGGCTACGCGGGACAGCGCAAGAGAATTCTGGTGGTGGACGACATTGCGCCAAACCGCACCATGCTGGGCGATTTGCTGGCCACGCTGGGCTTTGAAACCGCGCAGGCGGCCGATGGCGAGCAAGCCCTGGCGCTGGCGCAGTCCGTGCATCCCGACTTGGTCCTGATGGATATCGCGATGCCGGTCATGGGCGGAGTGGAAGCCACGCGCCGCCTGCGCGCAATGGCTGACCTCAAAGCGACCCCGCTGATTGCCATGTCTGCTTCATTGACCGAGGAAGAGCAGCGAGATTGTATTACTGCCGGCGCCAATGCCTTCCTCGCCAAGCCGATCGAACAAGACAGCCTGCTGCGCCTGATCGGCGAGCTGCTGCAGCTGCACTGGCTACCCGAGGCACCGTCGGCGCCGACTGCAGAAATTGAACGCTGCACTGAGCCGGCAGTGCCGCCGAAAGAGGATCTGCAAGCCTTGCATCGATTGGCCCTGATCGCCAACATGCGCGAAATCCGCGACTGGGCAACCGCCCTAGCCGCGGGCGATGCGCGCTATCAAGCTTTCACCGACAAGCTATGCAGCCTGGCCATGACGTACCAATCCAAGGCGATTCTCAGCCTGGTCGAAGAATGCCTCGGCCACACAAGGCAAGATAGCCGGGAGACGCCATGATTACGGGCTATCAAATTTTGGAACGCCTCGGCGATGAAGATAGCCTCTACCGCGCCCGTTGCCTGCAAGATCAGGCAACGGTGCTGCTGAAGCTGGCCGAACTGCAACACGCTGCGCCATTGCAGCGCGAGTACGCCCTGCTGCAATCGCTGCACGTTACCGGCGTCATCAAGCCGATCGCGCTGATCGATGCGCCTGACCGTACGGCCATGGTGCTGGAAAATTTCGCGGGCACCCCGCTGGAAGCCGTGCTGCGACAGCAGCGCTTGAGTTTGCCGGTCTGTCTGTCGATCGCCCGCAATCTTGCGCAGGCGCTGACGGGCCTGCACGCGGCACAAGTCATGCATCGCAATCTCGCTCCGGCCGCTATTCTGGTCGACCCTGCGACCGGCCAAGCGTGTATCGCCGACATGCGCATGGCGGCATCGTTTGCCGATGGCGCGGCACTTGCGGCCAATGCCGCCGAATGCCATTTCGCTTATTGTTCGCCCGAGCAAACCGGTCGCATGAACCGCGCCGTCGACTATCGCACCGATTTTTATACGCTCGGCATCACGCTCTACCGCATGCTGACCGACCGCCTGCCGTTTGAGGCGCACGATCCGCTGGAATGGGTCCACTGCCATCTCGCGCGCGTGCCGCAGTCGCCTACTGAAATCGACGCCGCCATACCGCTAGCGGTATCCAATATCGTGATGCGCTTGCTGGCCAAGGCGGCCGAAGACCGCTATCAAAGCGCGCCGGGTTTGCTGGCAGATATCGAACAGTGCCTGGCGCAATGGCAAGCGCAGGGGGAGATTTTGCCGTTTGCTCTGGGTAAGCGGGATGTCGCCGAGCGCTTCCTGGTTTCACACAAGCTGTACGGACGCGAAGCGGAATCGGCTGCGCTGCTTGAGGCCTACGAACGGGCGGCAACGTCGGGCCGGCCGGAACTGGTACTGGTCTGCGGCCACGCCGGCATCGGCAAATCTTCGCTGGTGCGCGAATTGCATCAGCCTATCGCCAAGCGGCGCGGCTACTTCATTACCGGCAAATTCGATCAGTACCAGCGCAACATTCCCTACGCGACGATCACCCAAGCTTTTCGCGAACTCATTCAGCAAATTCTCGCGGAAAGCGAAGCCGCGGTTAACGCATGGCGGCAGCGCCTGCGGCAAGCCCTGGGCAGCAACGCCCAACTCGTCATCGATTTGATTCCGCAATTGCGGCTGATCGTGGGCGCGCAAGCAGCGGTGCCGGAAATGCCACCGACCGAAGCGCGCAACCGCTTTCAAAACGTATTGCGGCAATTCATCGCCGTGTTTGCCCAGGCGGAGCATCCCCTCACCTTATTTCTTGACGATCTGCAGTGGGCCGATGCTGCCAGCCTGGCATTGATCAAGGACTTGCTCACCCATCCCGACTTGCATTATCTGCTGATCGTCGGCGCCTACCGCAATAACGAAGTCGGACCGGAGCACCCATTGCTGGTGATGCAAAGCGAAGTTTGCGCGCTGGCCAAATGCTGCTCGACCATCGAGCTTGGTCCGCTGACGCGCAAACATCTCGCCGCCTTCATTGCCGATACCTTGCACTGCGATCAGCAGAACGCTGCGTCGCTGGCCGACTTGCTTCATCAAAAAACCGCCGGCAATCCCTTCTTTTCCGTTCAATTCTTCACGTCGCTGGTGGACGAGAATTTGATCGCCTTCGATGCAACGACGGGCAGCTGGCAATGGGACATATCCATACTTCGCGAACAACGCACCACCGACAATGTCGCGGAATTAATGATAGGCAAACTAAAACGGCTGCCCGCCCCCACGCGCAATGCCTTAAAGCGCCTCGCCGGCCTGGGCGTCGGTGCAAAAGTTGCCACGCTGACGCTGATACTCGGCACATCGGAGGAAGAAGCCCATGCGAGCTTGCGTGAAGCGGTGCGCCTCGGGTTCGTCCTGCGCCGTGCCGACCAGTACACCTTCATCCACGACCGGGTGCAAGAAGCGGCTTATGCATTGATTCCGGAACAGCGGCGTCCCGCGGTGCATTTGCGCATCGGCCGCTTGCTAGCGGCGCAATTGACCGAGTCGGCGATCGAGCAAGACATTTTCGATGTGGTCAACCAGCTCAACCGCGGTGCCGGACTGATCACCGACGCCGCCGAAAAGGCCTTGCTGTGCCGCCTGAATCTGGCTGCCGGCAAGAAAGCCAAGGCGGCGATTGCGCAGGAAGCGGCCGCCGCCTATTTCGCCGCCGGCATGACGCTGCTATCCCCGGATTGCTGGGAAACGCAACATGAATTGGCATATGCGCTTTACCTGGGCCGCGCCGAATCCGCCTATCTCAAAGCCGACTTCGCATTAGCCGAACAACTCATCAATACCGCCTTGGTGCACGCGACGACTTCCGGCGCGCGGGTGCGCCTGTGCCTCCTGCAAATCGATTTGGCGACGACGCGCGGGCAACCGATGCACGCGCTGGAAGCCGGGATCGATTGCCTGAGCCGCCTTGGTGTTCGCCTGCCGATGAAGCCAAGCGATGCAGAACTGCGCATCGCGCAACAGCAAGTGTGGGATCTGCTCGGCGCGCAACCGATCGAGGACCTGATACGCCTGCCGCAGATGACCGACGCGGGAATGGCGGCTGCGCTCGACATCCTGGCCGCCATGCATCCGCCGGCGCATTTTTCCGGCATCCACAATTTGTATCTGCTGATCCCGGCCTTGATGACGCATATCAGCCTGCGCCATGGTAATGCGCCGGCGTCGGCCATGGCTTATGCCACCTTCGGCCGGGTGACTATGCTCCATTTTGCGCGCTATCAGGAGGCCTACCACTTAGGCAAGCTTGCCTGCACGTTGGCAGAACAGCGGGAGGCGGCCGCCTATCGCGCCAAAGTGTATTTCCTGATGGGCTGCATTACCTTCTTTACGCGGCCGCTGGCGGAAGCGGTGGATTACATGCGGCGCTGCTTCCAGACTGCAACCGAAACCGGCGATCTGACTTTCGCCTGTTACGCACGCATGATTCAGGATCTGTATCAGCTGTACGGTGCCGTTCCGCTGCCCCGCCTGCAGACGGAAATCCGTGCCAGCCAAGCCTACGCGCGCACCACAAAATTCGGCTTGATTGCCGACATCTCGACCGGGACGGAGCGGCTGGTAGCCGCCTTGCGCGGGCAAACCCGGCAACTCGATATATTCGACGGCGACGACTTCGACCAGACGGCGTTCGAAAACCGTTTGCGCCAGAAAGCAAGCCACGCCTATTCCTGGTATCTGATTCAAAAGCTGCACGCGACCATCATCGCCGGCGATTTCGCCGCAGCCCGCTACATAGCCGACGCCATCGACCCGGCTGATCCGGCGATTTTCGAAAATCAGACCAGCCTGACCGATTACTATTTTTTCGGAGGGCTGGCATGGGCTGAACTCGGCTACCAGCCGGCGCCGCCGTCAACGCTCCCGATCCGGCAACGGCTCATGCAAGCGCAACATGCGCTGCAACGATGGGCCGAGCATGCTCCGGCCTCATTCCTGGCGCGCGCCTTGCTGCTGGCTGCGGAAATTGCCCGCCTCGACGGCGACGATGCCGGCGCCATGCGCGGCTATGAGCAAGCCATCCAGGCTGGCGCCCAACATGGCCTCACGCATACTGAAGCCTTGGCCAATGAAACTGCAGCGCGCTTTTATCAAGCGCATGGGGCGACCAGTTGCGCCCGCGCCCATCTGCGCGAGGCCCGCCGCTGCTATCTGCGTTGGGGCGCCGACGGCAAGACGAAACAGCTGGAATCTCTGCACCCATGGCTGGTCGAGGCGGCATCGACTGCCGGCGCGACAGTAATGCAACTCGATACATTGGCTATCGCCAAGGCGTCGCAGGCGATTTCCAGCGAAATTATGTTCGACAAGCTGGTCAACACGCTGATGCGCACGATGCTTGAAAACGCCGGCGCGCAGAGCGGCGCCTTGCTGCTGCTGGAGGGCGATCAATTGCGCCTCGCCGCCGAAGCGCAAACGCAGGGCCAGGAGAGTGCAGTGCACATCCGCTTCGAAGACGCCGCACCGATTGCCGATCTGCCTTCGTCCATCCTCAACTACGTGCGCCGTAGCGGCGAGAAGGTGCTGCTCGCCGATGCCGTCGCGTCGAATTCTTTTTCCAATGACGACTATCTGCGTCAGCGACAGCCGAAATCGGTGCTGTGCCTGCCGATCCTGCGCCAGGGAGAGCCGATCGGGCTGCTGTATCTGGAAAACCGGCTGGTCGCCAATGCCTTCCCGCCGCAACGCATCGCGGTGCTGGATCTGTTGGCTTCGCAAGCGGCGATCTCGCTGGAAAACGCCAAGCTGTACCGCGACTTGCAGCTGGAAAATGCCGAGCGCAGACGGGTGGAAGAGCAAGTGCGCGCCAATCAGGCGCTGCTGCAATCGATCATCGACACCTCCACCGCGGCGATCTATGTCAAGAGCAGGGAAGCACGGTATTTACTGGTCAACGACAGCGCCGCAAAACTGTTTCATACTACCCGCGAAGATATCATCGGCAAGACCGACTTCGACTTTTTCGGCAAGGACGAGGCCGCGGCGTTTCAAGCCGTCGACCGGCGCATCCTCGCCAGCGGCGTTGCGCTGGAAGTGGAAGAAGTGCTGCGGCAGGACGACGGCTTGCATACCTATCTCTCGAACAAGGCGCCGCTGCGCGATGCCAGCGGAAAAATCTACGCCATCTGCGGCATCTCGACCGACATCACTGAACGCAAGCATTTCGAAATGGAATTGAAACGCCACCGCGACCATCTGGGCGACTTGGTGGCGGAACGTACCGCGGAGCTGACCCACGCCAAGGAGCAAGCCGACGCCGCCAATCAAGCCAAGAGCGCTTTTCTGGCCAGCATGAGCCACGAGCTGCGCACACCCTTGAACGCCATCCTCGGCTATGCCCAGATTCTGAAACGCGATAAAAATCTGAACCAGCGCCAGACCGTCGGCCTGGACACCATCCGCCAAGGCGGCGAGCATTTGCTGACGCTAATTAACGACGTACTCGATTTATCCAAGATCGAGGCCGGCAAGCTGAGCCTCTTTCCCAATGCCTTTAACCTGGCTGTCTTTTTACGCATCATCGGCGATATCATCCGCATCAAGGCGGAACAGAAAAGCCTGTCGTTCTCGCTCGATGCCGGGCCTGATTTACCGGCGACGCACGCCGATGAAAAACGGCTGCGCCAGGTACTGTTGAACCTGTTGGGCAATGCCGTGAAATTCACCGATCGCGGTCACGTCATCCTGCGCGTATCCGAACTGGCACGCGGCGCATCCGAGATCCACTTGCGCTTCGAGGTGGAAGACAGCGGTATCGGCATCGAGGCGGATCAGCTGGAAACGATTTTCCAGCCGTTCGAGCAGGTGGGAGAAATGCAGCGCCGCGCCGGCGGCACCGGCCTGGGCTTGGCGATCAGCCGCCAGCTGGTGCGCTTGATGGGAAGCAACATCCAGGTAGAAAGCCGGGTTGGCCACGGCAGCCGCTTTTGGTTCGATCTGGCGCTGCCGCTGGTAGCCGAACTAGCCGTGCAACCACTGCCGCGCATAGTGACCGGCTACCTCGGCCGCCGCCGTCGCCTCCTGATTGTCGACGACGTGCTACCCAATCGCGCGATGCTGGTGGATTTGCTGGCCCCCTTAGGATTTGCCATCGAGGAAGCGAGCGACGGCCAGCAGCTATTGGCCATGGCGCAGGCGATGCGGCCGGATTTGATCGTGACGGACATGGTGATGCCGGCGCTGGATGGACTGCAAGCCACGCGCCAGCTGCGCGCGATAGAGCAATTGCGCGCCACGCCGCTGATTGTCGTTTCCGCCAGCGCCAGCGAAGAAGACCAGTTGCGCAGCCTGGCAGCGGGCGCCAATGCCTTCTTGCCCAAACCGGTCGAACCGGAGCGCCTGCTGCGGCAGATCGGTGAACTGTTGCACCTGGAGTGGGAATACGAGCCCGACGCTGCGGAATCGGCGGAAACCGAGCTGCAAACGCTGGTTGTGCCCTCCCTCGCCGATGTCGAAACCCTGCACGCGTTGGCCCTCACCGGGAATATGCGCGAAATTCTGCAATGGGCGGACCGGCTGCAGGCCGAAGACGATCAATACTGCCCGTTTGCCGACAAATTGCGCCGCCTGGCGGGCAGTTATCAATCCAAGGCTATCTTGACATTAGCGGAAGAATATCTGTCTCGCCTAAAGTGAGCCTGCCCAACAGGCTTTACAAGACCCTTCGCTACCGATTAAACAATGACTTACTCAGTACGGCCCCGACGAACTATATTAGTTGCGATCAGTCTCGAATGCGATACAAGTTTCCATGACGGCACATTGTGAAATAAGGTAAAAAAATCAAATACTTGGAGACGACGCCCCGTGCGCCTCGTCTACTTTTCGAGACTTTTCAGCAAAAATGTCGGGGAAATCTGACCCTCTCGTTTTTTCGCGCATCAATTCCCTTTAAAAATCAATGACTTGTCGCCGGTGGCCCAGTGCTTGCTGTATGCCGCGATGGCCGCAGTTCGATGCGGCTTGGCGCATCCTGCTATCCAGCGGGGCGTCTATTTCTCATTCAGGCTTGTAAAGCAGTGTGAGCCTATTCGTTGTGATATTCATTCTTGATCGCGTTACATGGTGCATGCCGTATTTGACAATCGGACGCTGGACAAATTGATTGAAGTGCTGGACGTCATGCCCACGCCAACGGCATTTATCGATCATGCACTACGCTTGAAATTCGCCAATCAGGCGGGTGCTGCATGGCTAAACCAGCCAGCCGCCAAACTGTACGGTACGCAGATCGAGGAACTGGTGGATCCGGTGATATTCGAGCGCATGGCCGGTTATTTGCGGCGCGCGCTTTCCGGCTCGCCCCAGCACTTCAGCGGCGGCATCCTGCAATCTTCGGGGAGACCCGCGCTGATTGCAGCGCATTTCGTGCCATATCGAGGCGCCGATGACGGCATAGAAGGCGTCTTCATTTTCCTCGAAACCCAAGCGGAATATCCGCTCATGTCGGCGCAACGCGCGCGCAATTCGCATGACCGGAACTCGTCACTGATCGCAGCCAATGCCCGGCTGCAAAAAGAAGTGGCGATACACCGTCGCGCCGAATCCCTGCTCGACGCGGAAAAGCAAAACATGGAACTGATCTGCGCCGGCAAGAATCTCCAGAGCGTGCTGGAAAAACTGTGCGAGACGGCGGAACGATTTTCGCAGGGAGGACGTTGCGCCATCCTGATTGTCGAGCCCGGCCGGCATGGACTGCTGCGCGACATTACGGCGAGCCTGCCGGCCTCCTTCGTCAAGACTATCCGCGAACTGCTATCCGACAAGGGGCAACGCATGGGAAGCCCGGCCTTCCATGACCAGCCGGTGTATGTGGAAGACATCGTGCATGACCCGGCCTGGACAGAGTGCAGCGCTCTTGCCGTCGCACACGACATTCGGTCTGCATGGCTGATGCCCATCGTTTCCGCTTCCGGCGATCTGCTCGGCACACTGACGCTCTACTATCGCACCCGGCGCCGGATACCTCGACTCGACCAAGTGCTGGTCAAGCGCATTTGCCACCTGGCGGCGCTGGCGTTCCAGCACAATAAATCGGCGCAGCAGTTGAATTACCTGGCCACACACGACGCCCTGACCGAGCTGCCCAACCGGCACCTGTTTCACACCGCCCTGGGCCGCGCAATCGCCAAGGCCAGACGCGCGTCGACGCCATTCGCGCTGATGTTCATCGATCTTGACCGATTCAAACAGGTAAATGACCGGCTCGGCCACGATATCGGCGACCACCTTCTGCAACACATCGCCAAGCGGTTGTCGGCCTGCGTGCGCCGCGAAGACACCATTTCGCGCCTGGGAGGCGACGAGTTCACGGTCATCATCGAAGACTTCCGCGACGAGCGCGATGTGCTGGCTGTCGCCCACAAAGTGCAATCCATCCTATCCTCGCCGTTCCAAATCCAGCGCCACGAACTGCGCGTGTCATGCAGCATCGGCATTGCCCTCTTCCCTCAGCATGGCGACGATGCCGAAGCGCTGCTGAAAAACGCCGACACCGCCATGTATTTCGCCAAGGAGCTGGGCCGCAATAATTACCAATCCTATGCGCCTGACATGAGCGGATTCTTGACAGCCGGGACCTTGGCCGCCGTGCGACAAAGAGAAGACGGTCGTGCGTAATCGCACACGGGCCGTCCCTTACTCGGCGACCGCTATAATCCATTCATCTACTTCCTCGAAACCGGCCGCCCCTATGCGCGATATGCTCACCGAAGACTTTCTCCGCGATTCGGACGCCATTCACAAGCATGCTATGCGCTCTCTGTTCGAGCGGCTGGATAGCTTGTGCGAAGGCGCGCTCGCGGTCGACCGGCAGGGTAGGATTGTTTGGATCAACGACAAATACTTGAACACGCTGGGCTTGAACAGCCTGCAGGAAGCGCTCGGACGGGATGTGGAAGACTTCATTCCTAACAGCCTGATGCGCGAGGTGGTGCAGACCGGACAGCCGATCCTGCTGGACATCCTGGAGTTCGGCAAACAGTCCTTCGTCGTTACCCGCATGCCGCTGCAAAACGAGCGCCAGGAAATAATCGGCGCCATCGGCTTCGTGTTGTACGACCGCCTGCATTACCTCAAGCCCTTGGTCGCCAAGTTTGCCAGCCTGCAGAATGAGCTGAATTCGGTCAAAAAAGGCGTCACCGAAAGCCGTCGTGCGAAATACAACCTCGTCAATTTCGTCGGCAGCGCGCCTGCCTGCCTGGAAGTAAAACGTCAAGCACGGCGCGCGGCGCAACAGGATGCCAGCATCTTGCTGCTGGGCGAAACCGGCACCGGCAAGGAGATCCTGGCCAACGCCATTCACGCCATGTCGGCCCGCGCCAATGGCCCTTTCATCGGCGTCAACATGGCTGCCATTCCGGAAGCGTTGCTGGAGTCGGAGTTCTTCGGCGCTACACACGGCGCATACACCGGTGCGGACAAAAAACCGCGCGACGGCAAGTTCAGGCTAGCCGATGGCGGCACCCTTTTTCTCGACGAAATTGGCGACATGCCGCTGCCCCTGCAAGGCAAACTGCTGCGCGTACTGCAGGAACGGGAAATCGAACCGCTCGGCAGCAACAAGGTCATTAAGGTCGATGTGCGTGTAATCGCGGCAACCAGCATCGATCTGGACATGCAAGTCAAGCAGGGAAAATTCCGTGCCGACCTTTACTATCGTCTCAATGTGCTGCCGATCTGCCTGCCGCCTCTGCGTGAACGGCTGTCCGACATGGAGGCACTGTGCGACGCCCTGCTGCAGCAGATTTTCGAGCGTACCGGATTGCCGCGGCGTGAAATCAGCCCGTCGGCGGTCGCGCTTTTGTGCGGCTATCATTGGCCGGGCAATGTGCGCGAATTGCGCAACGTATTGGAACGCGTGGCGATATTGACTGACAACTTTCAATTGACCGGGGACGATTTCGCCACCGCGCTGCCGCTTGCGGCAGCGGATTTTCATCCGCCGGCCGATGCCGTCGAAGTGAAGCCCTATGCCGAAGCCTTAGCGGCATTCGACCGCTCAACCATCAGTGCCGCACTGAGCGCAACCGGCGGCAAGGTTCCTGCGGCCGCCAAGCTGCTCGGCCTATCGCGTGCCACGCTATACAAAAAAATGGCGGCGCTGCAAATTTAAGGCCTGTACGAACATTCGTTTGTTCAGCTAAGGGGCCGCGAATCGACCGTCCATGATATTTGTCGCCGGTTTATCGCCCGACCTCATTGCCTCCCCTCCACATCGCCATACCTCTTGCCATCGCCCAACTATTTAGCGGTACCAATCGAAAAGTAATTTCGTTTTACTGAGGGAATATTTATGATGGGAAGCAGGAATAGTGACAAAGTAGCGACAAAACATTATATTTTTAGTAATATTGGCGCGCTTCGATATCTTCAGAAGCGCTAATATTGACCTTTGTCAATAAACGGCTTGCCGCAGTGCGTTTGGGATAAAATTCGTCATTGTTGCCATAGTTAAATAACTTAAAACCACTGAGACACTAGAGATCAACGAGAAGCTGCTGTTCGATATGAGCGCTGTCTTTTTAATTGCTCAATTCGATTTAGCGCCTTGTTATCGTGAACGCGCATCTACAATCCATCATGGAAAATCTCCTGAAACATCTAGTAGAGCTGACTGGTCACCGCGACCACAATCTGCTTGATATTTCCGTGATTTCGGCGCTCAAGGACTTGGTGGGCGCTACGCAAGCGCGCGTGCTCGAAATCTTCCGTTTGCGCGAAGAACTTTATCTGCGTCCGCGCGTATGGCTGAAAAACGGCCAGGTCGCCTCCACCGAAGAACATGCCGATGGCGATCAAGGCGGCGAGCCGCTGTCGAACTATCCTGCGCTGGTTTCTTGCATCGAACACCGGCAGAATTCCGCGGAAGAAGAAACCGCAAACAAAGAATATGTGATGTGGATTCCGATTTGGCTGAACGACAAGGTCACTACTTGCCTGGAGATCACCAATTCTGTCCCCTTCAACGCGCAAGTCATGGATGTGATGGGCGGCATCCTCAGCGTTTATCGTAATTTCCAGAACCTGCTCGACTATAGCGAACGCGATTCGCTCACCGGCCTCTTGAATCGCAAAACCTTCGATGAAAAATTTTCGAAGATGGCGAGTTCCGTCACCTCCAGCGAAAACAGTGCGGATGACGAACGCCGGCATGGCGACGCCAAAGAGCAGTGGCTGGCGGTGGTAGACATCGATCACTTCAAGCGCATCAACGATACCTTCGGCCATTTATACGGCGACGAAGTGCTGATCCTGATTGCCAACCTGCTGCGCCAGTCCTTCCGATCGCAAGACCGCATCTTCCGTTTCGGCGGCGAAGAGTTCGTTATCTTGCTGCGCTCGACCACCCTGGAAGATGCGCGCAGAATTTTCGAGCGCTTCCGCGCCAACGTTGAGCAATACAATTTCCCGCAAGTTGGGCAAGTGACGGTCAGCCTGGGCTTTGTCAGCATTTCCGGCGAAACCCCGGTAGTGATCCTGGGCCATGCCGACCAAGCGCTGTATTATGCAAAGACGCACGGCCGCAACCAAGTCTGCTACTACAATGAGCTGGTCAACAATGGCTTGCTGCATTCCGAAGTATCCAACGACGAAGTCGAATTCTTCTGATTTCCTCCGGCTTTTGAGATCTCCTTCGGCGAGGTCTGCAAAGAAAAAGGGAGCATCCTGTGCAAGCATTCTCGCGCACGTTGATGGATTTGTATCATCTCGCAGAGAATGCGCCGCTCGAAGATTTTCCGCCTGAAGTTTTACGTCTGCTGCAACCCTGGGTTGGTTTTGACGGTGCCGTCTTCGGTATGGGAGAAACGTATACCGACGAGCACGTCGATCTGAAAATCGTACGTGCCCATATTCACAACCGCTCCGACGCGATGCTTGCCGACTACTCGCAAGTCTCGGCAAGCGATCCGGTGACCGGCGCTTTCCTCAACGGCTTGGCAGCGCCTTTGGCAGTCGACTGCCTTGCGCTTTACGGCCGTGAAAATCTCAATGCACTGGAAGACTTCGCGCGCAAGCATGAATTGCGGCACCTGATGCTGTATGGAGACCATCCGACCGCAGGGCAACCGGGCCGCTGGATGGTGCTCTACCGCAGCAAAGACGCGCCCTTTCACGGCAACGAGGCCGAGTGTCTGCATGCGGCTTGGTCGCATATTTCACGCGCCATCGACATCAGCCATGCAAAGCTTCTTGATCAGCTCGATGAATCACGCACACTGCGTGCGTCGGCCTTGGTGAATCCGCGCGGCACCGTGGAGGCCGCCGATCCGCATTTTTTCAACTTGCTTCGGCTGGAGTGGCCTGACCATAGCGGCAAGATTCTGCCGACTTCTTTGAAAGACAATCTCGGGGCAGGATACGTCTATCGCGGCCGTCACATTGAAGTAGCGATGAAGCGGCAGGATGCCTACCTCATTTGCATCGCCCACCGATTCGAATCGCTCGCCATTCTTACGCCCAGCGAGCAAGCGGTGGCGCGACGATTTGCCGATGGCATGAGCGCCAAAGAAATCGCGCGTGAGTTAGGCGTTTCCCCCAACACTGTACGCAGCCAACTCAGTAGTCTGTATGCCAAGCTGAATGTGCATGACAAGGCGGCGTTGGCGCAACTCTTGATCGGTATCCCACAAACATAAAAGGCCCGCTCCTGTAGGAGCGGGCAAGCCATCTGCCACTATGGAGGATGGCAGAATGGAGACAGCACTTGCGTTGAGGTTCAGAAGCCGGTGAAGGTATTGGTTTCCCAGGTGGTTTCCGAGTTCGGGTAATAGGCCACAGTCGCGCCGCTCAATGCAGTGGAGGCGGTGCTGGCCGAGAGTGTGCCTTTAATGAAGGTATCGATCAGCTTGACTGCTTCCAAAGGACGCGCGACCGGGAAGCCATGGTCGAATCCTTGGTTCGGATTGATCATGACGGCATTCACATTTGCGCCGGCTTGCTTCAAATCGTATTTGGAGGTGGCCGTGTAATTGTCGTACACGACTTGGTCGCCGCGCCAAGTAGCGAAATCGGTGCTCGCTTTGACCAGCAGCGCATTTTTACCCGTCAACAAAGTACCCAAGCGGTTGTCCGCTTTAATCACCACCGATACGCCGTTCGCGTTGGCGGTCGGCTTGATCACATCGGCGCGCGACACATTGAACTTGTGCGCATAGTAGAGCGACTCGGGCATGTACTGGATACGCAAGCCGTCGAGCAAGGAACCGCTGTAGTTGGGCGAAGTCGTGAAGGTGGAATCGGTGATGGCGGCGGCGGTGAACGCCTTGGTGATGTCGTATTTCAATACATCGTTGTAGACCAGCATATCCCAAATGTTTTTCACGTTGGTGTAAGTACGCTGCTCGCCTTGCCAAACACGCTGCTGGAACTCGGCGCCGACCACGCCCTTGGCATCGTCAGACACGGTAAGCCAATCGCCCGCCGCCCAGGTTTGGCCGGCAGAGTCGGTGCCCGCTTGTCCGGCATTGAAACTCACGCGTATGCCGCGCGTGCCGATGCCGGCTAAGCCGACAATGTTGGCATAGCGTCCCGGATTGGCGATCGCCATCTCCAGCGCCACGCCGAAACCCATCGAATAACCGACCAGCGTCACGCCGGATGTCGGGAAGTCGGCAATCTTGTTCATCACCTTTTCAAAGTCGGTGGCGAAATCCTTCAGCGAGGCGACTTTCTTGTTGTAACTCGATTTACCGCTGCCGCGATAATCGAAGGTATAAACAGTATAGGCATCGTTGAACGCATCCACCGAGCTGAATACGCCAAGCATGCCTTCGAAAGTTTGGCCCGAAGTGTTATTGCCGGGCACGAGGAAAATAGTTTTCGGTCCATGACCGACCTTTCTGACATAAATGCTCTCTTTCGGATCGCCAGGCGCGGTGCCGTCGATGATGACGGAGGTCTCGCCCAGCGTCGTCACCGTCGCCGTGCTCGTCGTTGAATCCGAGCTTCCTCCGCCGCAAGCGGACACCATGACGGCAATGGATAAGTACAGTAGCGCTAGCCATTTTTTTGGGTGTTTCATCATTTATCTCCATGGGGATTTGCGGTTTCATCAACCGATGCCGCACTTTAGGCAGAGAGAGGACCGAAGGGAATCATGCAAATGCATGAAGCCGCCTTGGTGCGGCGCAGCAAGCTCCTTCTCTTCTTGCATTTCGGAGTTGAGGGAGTGCTAAACTATGGCAATTGACGTTAACGTAAACGTCAGATGCATGCGCTCTACAAGGAAGATTGATGATTGACATGTCCGCTACCGGCGATCCGGCCGGCTGCAAAGCAAAAAACAAACTGCGCTTTGTCACCGCGGCATCGCTATTCGACGGTCATGATGCGGCGATCAATATCATGCGCCGCATTCTCATTGCGCAGGGCGCTGAAGTCATTCATTTGGGGCACAACCGCTCGGTCGACGAAATCGTCACGGCCGCCTTGCAAGAAGATGTTCACGGCATTGCGGTGTCCAGCTACCAGGGCGGACATGTCGAGTACTTCAAGTACATGATCGACTTGCTCAAGGCGCGCGGCGGCGCGCACATCAAGGTATTCGGCGGCGGCGGCGGCGTCATCGTGCCGGCGGAAATCGACGAACTGCATGCATATGGCGTGGCGCGCATCTTCAGCCCGCAAGACGGACAGCGCATGGGTCTGGTCGGCATGATTCAATCGATGATGCAGGCATGCGATACGGATTTGTCAGTGTATGCCCCCTCTTCTATCGATGCTTTGCAAGTCAAGGATGCCGGCACGCGTCAGCGCACGCTCGCGCAAATCGTCACGGCACTGGAAAATATCCGGGCCGACACGGCAATAAAAGCTGCATTGATACAAGCGGCAGAAAATATCAAGACACCGGTGTTGGGCATCACCGGCACCGGGGGCGCCGGCAAATCGTCGCTCACCGATGAGCTGGTGCGCCGCCTGCGGCTCGACCAGGATGACATGCTCGACATCGCCATCATCTCGATCGACCCTTCGCGCCGCAAATCGGGCGGCGCTTTGCTGGGCGACCGCATTCGCATGAATGCGATTCAAGCCTGGCACGGCTCGTCGCGTGTCCTCATGCGTTCGCTCGCCACGCGCGACACCGGCTCGGAGATTTCACAAGCGCTGCCCGAAGTCATCGCGGCATGCAAGGTCTCTGGCTTCGATTTGGTGATCGTGGAAACATCCGGCATCGGCCAAGGAGACGCCGCGATCGTGCCGCATGTGGACGTGAGCTTGTATGTGATGACGCCGGAATACGGCGCGGCATCCCAGCTCGAGAAAATCGACATGCTGGACTTCGCCGATTTTGTGGCAATCAACAAGTTCGACCGCAAGGGCGCGCAAGATGCGCTGCGCGACGTCACCAAGCAATATCAACGCAATCACGAGCTATGGAGCCGTTCGCCGGAAGATATGCCGGTTTTCGGCACGCAAGCGTCGCGCTTCAATGACGATGGCGTGACCGCTTTGTATCAAGCCTTGCTGCCGAGACTGACTGAATTGGGATTGACTGCCAAACCGGGCCGGCTGCAATCCGTACGCGCACGCTTCTCTTCCGGCCGCAACACCATTGTGCCGCCCGCACGCAATCGCTATCTTGCCGAAATTGCCGATACGGTACGCGACTATCATCGACGCGCACAGTCACAAACTCAGGTAGCACGCGAACGCCAACACTTAATCGAATCGAAACGCATGCTCAATGCGGCCGGCAAGCAGCTTGACATGGATGATTTGATTGCTGCGCGCGATGCCTCACTCGATGCAAGCGCCAAAAAACTGCTTGCCGACTGGCCTGCATTGCAAGCTTCTTACGCCGGCGACGAGCTGGTGACGGCCGTGCGCGGCAAAGAGGTACGCATCAAACTCACACAGCAAACTTTATCCGGCACGACGATCCGCAAAGTGGCTCTGCCGCGCTTCGAGGATCATGGCGAAATCCTGCGCTGGCTGCTCTTGGAAAATGTGCCGGGCGCTTTTCCCTACACAGCCGGCGTATTCGCGTTCAAGCGCCGGGGTGACGAAGATGGTGAAGATCCGACCCGCATGTTTGCCGGCGAAGGCGATGCGTTCCGCACCAACCGGCGCTTCAAACTGCTATCGCAAGGCATGCCCGCCAAGCGTTTATCGACTGCGTTCGATTCCGTCACGCTGTATGGCGCCGATCCGGCATTGCGTCCGGATATCTACGGCAAGATCGGCAATGCAGGCGTCTCCATCGCCACCCTCGACGACTTGAAGACGCTGTACGACGGCTTCGATTTGTGCGATCCGTCGACCTCGGTGTCGATGACCATCAACGGCCCCGCGCCGACGATACTCGCGATGTTCATGAATGCGGCCATCGACCAGCGCATCGATCGCTTCCGCGATGAACACAAGCGCGAGCCCGAGGCAGAAGAAGCCGGGCAATTGCGCGAATGGGTGTTGCAAAACGTGCGCGGCACCGTGCAAGCCGATATCTTGAAGGAAGACCAGGGGCAAAACACGTGCATCTTCTCGACCGAGTTTTCGCTCAAGGTGATGGGCGATATCCAAGAATATTTCGTCGAGCATGGGGTGCGCAATTTTTATTCGGTCTCGATCTCCGGCTATCATATCGCCGAAGCCGGCGCCAATCCGATTTCGCAGCTTGCCTTCACGCTTTCCAACGGTTTTACGCTGGTGGAGGCCTATCTCGCGCGCGGCATGAAGATCGACGATTTCGCGCCGAATTTGTCGTTCTTCTTCAGTAACGGCATGGACCCGGAATACACGGTGCTCGGACGCGTGGCGCGCCGCATCTGGGCGGTTGCAATGCGCGACAAGTACGGCGCCAACGAACGTTCGCAAAAACTCAAGTACCACATTCAGACTTCCGGCCGGTCCCTGCATGCGCAAGAAATCGACTTCAACGATATCCGCACCACGCTGCAGGCGCTCATCGCCATCTACGACAACTGCAATTCGCTGCACACCAATGCCTACGACGAAGCGATCACCACGCCGACCGACGATTCCGTACGTCGCGCTTTGGCCATCCAGCTGATCATCAACCGCGAATGGGGCTTGGCGAAAAATGAAAATCCCCATCAAGGCAGCTTCATCATTGAAGAATTGACCGATCTGCTGGAAGAAGCGGTGCTGCAGGAATTCGAACGCATCGCCGAACGCGGCGGTGTTTTAGGCGCGATGGAAACCGGCTACCAGCGCAGCAAGATCCAGGAAGAATCGCTTCTCTACGAACACAAGAAACACGACGGCAGCCTGCCGATCGTCGGCGTCAATACTTTCAAAAATCCGCAAGGCGATGCCTCGCCGCCCGCGCTGGAATTGGCGCGCTCGACCGAAGATGAAAAGCAATCGCAGCTAAACCGCTTGGCGGATTTTCATGCGCGTCATGCAAGCGAGGCGCCGGCAGCATTGGCGGCATTGCAGCAAGCCGTGATCGATAACCGCAATGTCTTCTCGCAATTGATGCAAGCCGTGCGCGTATGTTCGCTCGGTCAAATCACGGATGCATTGTTCGCCGTCGGCGGTCAATATCGTCGTAATATGTAAGCACGCCGTACCGCATGAATTTTGGCGCGTCGGCGATGCTTCACAATAAATGACGATATTGATGCTGCTCGGGCGCCATGGCAAAAAAACCTCTCTACCGTTCTCTATATGTTCAAGTGCTGACCGCGATTGCGATCGGCGTGTTGCTCGGGCATTTCTATCCGCAAACCGGCGCAGCCATGAAACCGCTGGGAGATGGTTTTATCAAGCTCATCAAGATGGTGATTGCGCCGATTATCTTCTGCACCGTGGTATTGGGAATCGCCGGCATGGAAGACATGAAAAAAGTCGGCAAGACCGGCGGCCTGGCCCTGCTCTACTTTGAAATCGTCAGCACCATCTCTTTAATTGTCGGATTAATTGTCGTGAATCTGATTCAGCCGGGCGGCGGCATGAATGTGGATGTGCGCACGCTCGACAGCAAAAGCGTGGAAGCCTATGCCGGCCCCGGCAAGATGCAAAGCACGACTGACTTCCTGCTCAATATCATTCCCTCCAATGTCATCGATGCCTTCGCCAAAGGCGACATTCTGCAGGTGCTGTTCTTTTCCATTCTGTTTGGTTTTGCTTTACATCGTTTCGGCGGCAAAAATAGTCCTGTATTTGAATTCATCGACAAGCTCTCACATGTGCTGTTCGGCATCGTCGGCATCGTAATGCGCGTCGCGCCGATCGGCGCGTTCGGCGCTATGGCTTTTACCATCGGCAAATACGGCATTCACTCGCTCCTATCGCTAGGCAAGTTGATGGGGGCGTTTTATCTGACCTGTCTCATTTTCATATTCGGCGTATTGGGGCTTATTGCGCACCTGCGCGGTTTTTCGATTTGGAAGCTGATCAAATACATCAAGGAAGAATTGTTCATTGTGCTCGGCACTTCATCGTCCGAGTCGGTACTGCCGCGCATCATGGCGAAAATGGAAAATCTCGGCGCGAAGAAATCCACGGTTGGCCTGGTCGTTCCTGCCGGTTATTCGTTCAACTTGGACGGCACCTCGATTTACCTGACGATGGCCGCGCTATTCATCGCGCAGGCGACCAATACCCCAATGACATTGACGCAGCAACTCACTTTGCTGCTGGTCCTACTGTTGACTTCCAAGGGAGCCGCCGGGGTTACCGGCAGCGGCTTCATCGTGCTGGCGGCGACTTTATCGGCCGTCGGGAATGTACCGGCGGTCGGTCTCGCCCTTATTCTCGGCATTGATCGCTTTATGTCGGAAGCGCGCGCATTGACCAACCTGATCGGCAACTGCGTCGCGACGCTGGTTGTCGCGGGCTGGACCGGCGACTTGGATAAGGCGCGGATGCATGCGCATCTTGAGCGCGGCGCATCTGAAGAGGCCGATGCTCCGGAGGCATTCATGCAAAACGATACTGCTCATCCGAAAAAGCCGTAATTGCGCTGTTGTTTGGCTTCCGCACGCCTTGAAAGCAGCCTCGAAAGATTGCTGCGATAATTCTTTTGCTCACCAACGCCACTTCTTTTCATACCGTATCGGATTCCATGCAACTCGGCATCATCTACGCCTGCGCCGCTTACGCCATCTGGGGTTTGTTCCCGATGTACTTCAAGGCGATGCAAGAAGTCCCTGCTGAACAAATTCTGATGCATCGCGTGGTGTGGTCGCTGATTTTCCTGCTTGTCGTGCTTGCTTGGCGCCGGCAATGGTCGTGGATCGGGACTGTAGTACGTCAACCGCGCGTGCTCGCCGGATTTACATTGAGCGGCATCCTATTGGCTGCCAACTGGTTCACGTATATCTGGGCAGTCAATCATGGCCGCGTGGTGGATGCCAGCCTCGGTTACTTCATTACGCCGCTGCTGAACGTGGTGCTCGGTTTTTTGCTGTTGCGCGAGCGTCTGCGTCCCATGCAATGGGCGGCGGTCGGCTTGGCCGCCATTGGTGTCTGTTGGCTTACCTGGCATAGCGGAAATTTGCCGTGGATCGGCTTGACCTTGGCGGTCACGTTCGGGACTTACGGATTGCTGCGCAAAACGGCGGTGCTTGGCGCGTTGGAAGGCTTGTCGCTGGAGACCTTGGTTTTGTTTCCGGTCGCCTTTATTTATCTCGCTTGGCTGGCGATGCAAAACACGAATGCTTTTCTGGTGGCGCCGGCAAACACGCAATGGCTATTGGCTTCAACCGGGCCGATTACGGCAACTCCCTTATTACTCTTCGCGGCCGGCGCGCGCCGCATTCCTTTATCTCTGCTGGGCATCCTGCAATACATCGGTCCGACTTTGCAATTTCTCTTGGGCGTGTGGCTGTATCACGAACCCTTCGGCGGTGCACGCCTGGTCGGCTTTGTCTTGATCTGGGCGGCACTCGCCGTCTATTCGCTGGAAAGTTTATGGCGTAACTGGGCCGCAAAGCCTGTAGCGGCGAATTAAACTGGTATCCTATCGCCTTCCTTTTCACCGCATTCGCGATATCAGATGGCTAATTACGTTTACACCATGAACCGCGTGGGCAAGATCGTCCCGCCCAAACGCCATATCTTGAAAGACATTTCCCTGTCCTTCTTCCCCGGCGCCAAGATAGGCGTGCTGGGCTTGAACGGCTCCGGCAAATCCACTTTGCTGAAAATCATGGCCGGCGTCGATAAGGATATCGAAGGCGAAGCCGTGCCGATGCCGGGCTTGAATATCGGCTACCTGCCGCAGGAACCGCAGCTCGATCCGGAAATGACGGTGCGTCAGGCGGTGGAATCGGCGCTGGGTGAAGTATTCGAAGCGCAAGCCAAACTCGATGCGGTGTATGCCGCCTATGCCGAAGAAGATGCCGATTTCGATGCGCTCGCTGCGGAACAAGCGCGATTGGAAGCGATCATTGCCGCATCCGACGGCAACAATGTCAATCAACAACTCGAAATGGCTGCCGACGCGTTGCGTTTGCCGCCATGGGACGCCAAGATCGGCGTATTGTCCGGTGGCGAGAAGCGACGCGTGGCACTGTGCCGCCTCTTGCTCTCCAAGCCCGACATGCTCTTGCTCGACGAGCCGACCAACCACCTCGATGCGGAATCGGTGGAATGGCTGGAACAATTTCTGCAGCGCTTCCCCGGTACTGTCGTCGGCATCACCCATGACCGCTACTTCTTGGACAATGCTGCCGAATGGATTTTGGAACTTGATCGCGGCCACGGCATCCCCTGGAAAGGCAATTACAGTTCTTGGCTGGAACAAAAAGAAGCGCGCTTGAAGCAAGAAGAATCCAGCGAGTCTGCACGCCAAAAAACGATACAAAAAGAATTGGAATGGGTGCGGCAAAATCCCAAGGGACGTCAAGCCAAGAGCAAGGCGCGTCTGGCGCGCTTTAATGAATTGTCCGAACACGAATACCAGAAACGCAACGAGACCCAAGAAATTTTTATTCCGGTTGCGGAGCGGCTCGGCAATGAAGTCATCGAATTCAAAAACGTCAGCAAGGCGTTCGGCGATCGCCTGTTGATCGATAACTTGAGCTTCAAGATCCCGGCAGGCGCCATCGTCGGCATCATCGGCCCCAACGGCGCCGGTAAGTCGACACTATTCAGGATGATTGCAGGCAAAGAGCAACCGGATAGCGGCGAAGTGGTGATCGGGCCGACCGTGAAACTTTCCCTGGTCGAGCAATCGCGCGAAGATCTCAACAATAAAAAATCCGTGTGGGAAGACGTTTCCAACGGCGCCGATATTCTCACCGTCGGCCGCTTCGAAATGCCCTCGCGCGCTTATCTTGGCCGCTTCAATTTCAAAGGCGCGGACCAGCAAAAGATCGTCGGCAATTTGTCCGGCGGTGAACGCGGACGGCTGCATCTAGCCAAGACCCTGCTCATGGGCGGCAACGTGCTGTTGCTGGACGAACCATCGAACGACCTCGACGTGGAAACGCTACGCGCGCTGGAAGATGCGCTGCTGGAATTTGCCGGCAGCGTGCTGGTGATTTCGCACGATCGCTGGTTCCTCGATCGTATCGCCACGCATATCCTCTCGTTCGAAGGCAATTCGCAAGTGGTCTTCTTCGACGGAAATTATCAGGAATACGAAGCGGACAAGAAAAAACGCCTGGGTGAAGAAGGCGCGAAGCCGAAGCGGATTCGTTACAAGCCGATCACGCGCTGATCACAGCGCGCCCCAAAAAAAAACGGCGAGCCGCTTTGCAGCGCTCGCCGTTTTTTTTTCGAAAAATCTTTAACGCTTGGAATTGCGCTTGCTCTTTGCTGCGGAGCTGGTGGTCTTGCTCTTTTGTGTACCGCTGACATTTTTAGCCTTAGAGCTGGTTGCGCGGCTCTTTTGAGCACCGCTCATCGACTTGGCATAGGCGGCCGGCGTGTTAAAAGCGATGGCAATCGCAGCAATCATGAATAGACGCAAGATTTTCATATTATTTTCTCCCTTGTGAATGGAAAAACGCCGAAGGTAACGTTCTCCTGCCGTTAAGACTAGCACCGGCTTTTCCCGCACGCAACGAAGAAGTGCGACTATGGGAACGGCAATTGCATTCAGAGGCATTGCCGCAACAGAGGTCGCGATGCCCATTGAAACAATTGACGAATTTGAAATTGAATATGAGGCGCAACATCTGCCCGAAGACGAGGGCTGGGCCGCATATGTGACGGTCTACGGCCCCTCGTCCAACCCGATGCACCGCAACGGCATTTATCCCACCCATCGCGTTGCCGCCGATACCTTTTTTCCAAGTGAACAAGCGGCAGAAGAAGAAGCCCTTAAAATCGGTCGGCAACTTCTGGCCGGCCATCATGCCCGTCACACTTGAGCTTTCCTCTGCGTCAGTAAATATTACCGCGCGCTCGTAAGTTTTACGCGTATGCCTGTCTTCTATGCGGACCGCGACTAGGGCCTGTCATCAATTAGTTTGGCATGCCGATTGCAAGCGTATTTTTCTCCAAGCACGGAGGCATCATGATCACCAAACTGGAGAAAGAAGTCTGGCATCCGTATTTTGATGCCATGTCCAAAACGCTGGCGGGAAAACGGGCTGAAATTGCGGTTGAATCGCTTCAACTCGGCAGTCAAATCGAAGCGGAGTGGGTGCCTTTATACGGCATTACGTATGATCCTAAAAACGACTTGGTTGAAGTCGTCATGGAAGGCTTGGATCATATGATCCGGCATCCGCGCGAGGTATATGTCGATATCGAAGCCGGCGGCTTGAATAGCGTGGAAGTGATCGATGACGACGACGTCAAACAAATCATCAACCTGCGCGACCCGGTTGCCTTGCCGCCGCCAACGCATTGAGCCGGCGTACCGCTACCGCCTCGGCTAACAGGCCGGTAATCAAGAACGCGGCGGCAATCGCCAAGGGAATCATAGCCAGCGCGGCCCCCACCAGAGCCAGAGGGAAAAACAGCGTAGCGGCCGCGATTCCCACGAGTTTTTCAAATTTATTCATGTCCGCCCCCGTTACACGCTGACATCGATTTGCTGGACCGTTCCGGCATTGCCATTTTCAGTCAGATACACGCCGCTGCTGCGCACGCCGCCTAGTTCTTGGTTGCCTTGATCTCTCAATTCGAACGGCGTGCCGGCATGCCCCAAGTAAACGGCGCCGACGTCATGCTCCTTCAATACCGTCAATGTGCCGCCGCCCTTCTCGGCAGGCTTCCATACTTGAAGCTGTGAAAACACGGCATCACCCTCATCGATCCATCCGTTGCCGTCGCTGTCGTAATGCCCGAGCTCCGCGAAGGCATCGCCGGTAATTGCTCCGAACAATTCACGTCCGGAATCGATCTTGCCGTTGTCATCCAAATCGAGCGCCAGGTATCCGCGATTGCCGGTTAACAGCGGCACATCCTCTTTCTCGCCGTCGCCATCGAGATCAAATGCGAATCGCTGGCTGCTTAACTGGGCGGCGGTACCGTCGAAATTGATGACTAAGGGATCTTTGCGCACGGCATCACCGGCGCGCAGCGATACATTCGATTCTTCGCGATAACTGCGCGACATCTCCAGCGCCACCTTGAATTGAATTTCACGGCCGTCGTTTGTGCGCACCACGCCTTCAGCGTGAAATTGCGAATGTTCGCTCTCTTCATAGAGCTCGTGACGGTCATACTCGATACCGAAGCCGGCGCGCGGCGGCGCTTGCGCAGCGCCTTGTTGCTGCGAAGGCGGCTGCGGATAATCAATCGGTTGCGGCGGCTGAAAATCCGCAGCGCGTATCGTCTTGAGCTGGTAGCCGGTTAACATCTCCACCACCAACTTGATTAAATAAAGCATCGGGCTGTCATACGCACCCATCTCGTCGACAGCGCCAGCTTGTCCAGTTGCTTGGGGAGCAACCGGCGGAGCGGAAGGCATCGCTTGCGCAGCGCTTAGCGCGGCAGCGGAAATAGCAACGACGGAAGGTGCGGACGATGCGCCGCTTGGAGCCGTTTCCTGGACAGCAGGCGGACGGTCACCGATCCAGGCGCGCAGGGTTTCTTTCACTTCGGCGCGCATGCTGGCCCGGTGAGAGGCAGTGAATTCGACAGTGGAAGCATCAATCTTCATGATGCCACCTCATTTGCTAAAAGGACTTAGCTTCTATATCGGCTGACTTTGGGTTAACTTTACTCACGTCGACGCTATTCGCCCCCTCCGGCAGATCACTACAAATAGCCGAGCTTCTTCGCCTGCTCGGTTAATCCCTCGCGGAAATCCGGGTGGGCGATGGAAATCAACATGCGCGCACGATCGCAAATCGGCGCGCCGCGCAGGCGTACCGCGCCATATTCAGTCACCACATAATCGACATTGGCGCGATGCAGGGTGACGTTGGCGCCGGGCGTCAGCATCGGCGTGATCTTGGATATCGTTTTGCGCGTACCGTCGGCTTGCTTCGCGTCGGCGGTCGAATACAAAGCGATGAAGGACTTGCCGCCCTCGGACATTTGCGCACCGATCGCCGTGTCGGCTTGGCCGCCCGTGCCGGAAAACTGCATGGGGCCGATCGACTCGGAGCATACTTGACCGGTCAAATCGACTTCGAGCGTGGTATTGATCGAGACTTGTTTTTTGTTTCGCGCAATCACGTAAGGATTATTGACCCAAGAGCCGCGCATCAATGCGACCGCCGGATTGCGGTCAAGGAAATCGTAGAGTTTTTTTGTGCCTAAGGCGAAGGTGGCTACCATCTTGCCGGTCAAGACTTTCTGGCCGAAACTGTGCGGCGTCTTGCCGATCACCCCTGCTTCATACAAGTCCACCATGCCATCGGTGAACATCTCGGTGTGAATCGACAAATCCTTCTTATTCATGAGCTCGCCCGCCACCGCGTTCGGTATGCCGCCGATGCCCAGCTGAATGGTCGAGCCGTCTTCGATCAATTCGCCGATATGGCGGCCGATCATATGATCGCGTTCTTCGCTTTCAGGGATCGGCAACTCGACCGGCGCACGCGCATGCTCCACGACGAAATCGACTTCATCCAAATGAATGATGGTGTCGCCATAGGTGCGCGGCAGGCATTCATTGATTTCGAGAATCACGATATCGGCCGCTTCCATCAATTCGCGTTCGTAAGTCACCGACAGCGAAAGCGACACATACCCGAAACGATCGGGCGGCGTGCACGTGCCGAGAAAGACATTCGGCTTGCGGTAAGCGAGGCGGTCCAGTCCGGCCAGATGCAAGTGGTTCGGCACGAAGGTACAGGTGCCCAGCTCGGCCGCCGCTTTGCGTATGCTCGGCGAATAAAACCAGGCATGGTTGATGAAGTGCCCTTTCATTGCCGGATCGGTGAACCATTTCACCGGATGCACCGGCAAGCAAGTCGACACCGCCACGTTTTCCACGTGATCGGCGATCGTGTGCAATTGCTCCAGCATGCCCACCGGTTCGGCGGCGCCCAGCGCGGAAATCACGCAATCGTTGGAACGGATCTTAGCCAGCGCTTCTTCGATACTGATCAGCTTGTTTTGGTGGCCTGCGTAGGACATGGTTTCTCCGTGCATGAAATTGGGCGGATTGGCGACTCGGGAATGCTAACGCCGTGTCCGTCAAATACACCGTGAAAAGATCAAGACATCCGGGCTGGATGGTTCTATAATTTTGCCCCTTTGAAAAGACACTCTCTTGTTGCGAAATTGCATTTTTGGCCATACACTTGGTTGGCAAATAGTGTCTGCTTTTCGCGATTATTTAGTACGGAGTTATAGCGCAGCGTCTCACTGGAAGGCTTACCTAGCGAAGGTCTCACCGATTTTGAGAAGGCAGGTTAAGCGGGCAGCCCGCCAGGTTGATCAGACGTTATGTTTCGATATAAATAAAGTTAGCTTTAATCTGAAAAGACAGCAGATGGACCGATTTACCGAAATTCTAGAAGACGCCAAGTTGCGAGAGAACTATGAGGATCTAGGTCGAGGTGCAACCGATGGAGAAATTGCGGCGGCTGAAAAAGCACTTGGCGTGGTTTTTCCGGATACGTATGTTCGTTTCCTAAAGCGCTCTGGATTTGTGAGTTGGTTTGGCGTGACGTTATACGGCATTACCGCAAACGAGCCTAACGCGTTCGAAAGTGTCGTCGGTACTACTCTCCATTGTCGCAACGCGAACTATCCACCTAATTGGGTTCGTCCGCCGATGGACGCATTCATAGTTGGTCAGTTCGGCAATTCCTATTGCTGGATGTTCGAAAGGATGTCACCACGTGCGGGTGAAGTAGCACTTTTTGAAGACCATTATCGAAATGGTTCGGAGTACGAATATTGGAAAAACTATGAAGATTTCCTAGAAGAGCGAATTCGAGAAATCGACAAACGCATATTAGTTGGTAATCCCCATGAACTATACATGTAGTCAGCTAACATGCGGTTCGACACCATCGCTGCGCGCAGGTCAACCTAAACGTTGCAGCAGAAAAATGCCTGCGCATTTCTATGCCCATCGTCAATTTAAATTGATCGCGAAGGAAAACCTATAAAAACGTTTGCGACGCCTGCGCAGACCCGAGATTGATTGGTTACAGCGAAGGAAAATGCCCGGGCGAATCCAAACAGTGACGGCGCGCTAAATATTAAGGATTAAGGAAGGTTTTGTTCGACATTAGCCTGCTTTTGCCAACGCCACACGACCAACGCTCCGGCAATAGCGGCATGCATCGCCATCACCGCAACATTTCCCAAACCCTGGTTTTCGCCGAATGGCAGCAGGAAGGTATACAAAGCATTTAAGCCGAGCGTCTTTGCCAAGAACGGCAGCAAGCCGTTAATCACGATCAGGTAAAGCAAGGTCGTGCCTTCAACCCGCCGCGGCTTCGCGGAAAACGCGAAAAACAGGAATACGCAGACATCGCGCAACAGCATGAGGGCCAGCACCAGCGGCAGATAACCCATGGGCGATTCGGCCATCGGCCAAGACGGCCGGCCGGCGTGCGACGATAAAATCGCAGCGAGCGCAAATGCAAAAGTAAGCACCAGTGTCGTCGGCCATAATGGCATGTATTCGAGTGCGTCGCGCCATTGGGCGGCGCGAGCGCGCATGATGACGCGGCGCCATACCGCGGCGTCATTCACTTCCGAAAACAAGGCGGCATACGTCATGACGCCGGCGACGATAAGGCCGGTGCTGGAAAACACCGGCATTGTGCGCGACATGGGAAAACCCGCGGCGTACCAGGTCAACAAACAAGCAAATGCCGGCCATGCCCACGGCAGCGTCCTGACTTGCAAGGCATTGCTCATCACGCGCCAAGAAGCGAAGACGGCGCAAACGGCAAAGAAAATACTGCTGCCTAACAAAAGAACGTGCGCCGGAAAAGCTTGGCCCCACCACATGATGGTTTTTCCGCTTAGCCCGCTCAGCATGCTGCTCGATAGCAGTGCAACCAGGATCACCAAGCCGCCTAAGCCGCCGCGCTGAACGATGCGCGACTCGATCCGGCTCATATGCAAATTCAGCGTCAATGCGATGGCATGCATCAAAATACTGACGGCAATCATCGTCGCAGCCACGGTCAATAAAACCGAATCGGCACGCAGCCAAGCGGTCGTCACCAGGACGCCGAGGCAAATCGCGCCGCCGTACCAATTAAATGCCGTGGCGCCGAACAGTTTTCCCCAAGTCATGGTCCAGGGATGCATGGCGCTCATGCGTTGCTGGTCCCATGTTTTATCGCGCATTTCATCGATGATCGCCGCCGATGCGTTACGCGTTCCCCACAAGCTTACGATGATGATAAACAGGCCGATCGCATAGCCGCCGAGCGTTTCGGCGCTGTTCGGCGCAGTGGAGACGTGAATCGCGAAGAAGCCTAATCCCAGCAACACGGGCATCGCGATCAGGCGATGCATGGAAAACTGCAGCCAAAGATTGCGCTTGAATTCGGGATTGATCATGCGGCACCTCCTGCTGCGGACTGATGGTTTTCTATCGAACGCAAATACGATTGCTGCAAATTTTCTTTATGTTCGGCAAAGCTCAGCACCGGCATGCCGCTTGCCACCAGCGCCGCCAACAAGGCAGCTTGCGCGGCATCGTCGCCTTCCAAATCGAATTCGGCGCTGGATTCATCGTGCGCATGCAAAGTGAGCCCGGCTTGCGCGCGCAGGCGTTCGGTCAGCGCGGCGTCCGGACGGGCCAGCGTGACGCGGATACGGCGCGAGGTTGCGGCAGCGATGTTTTGACCGAGTGCGCGGTATTCCAAAATGCGTCCGTCGCGCAAGGCCAGCATGTGGGAAGAATACTCATCGAGCTCGGCAAGGATATGCGACGAGACCAGGAGCGTCATGCCGCTTGCCTGCAACTGCCGAAACAAGGCAGCCAGGCTAGCGCGCGCTTCCGGGTCCAGACCGGAAGCCGGCTCGTCGAGTAACAGAACGCGCGGGTTATGGATGATGGCCTGACCGATCGCGACGCGCTGACGCAAACCGCGCGAGAGGGTTCCGCTGACTTGACTTAAGCGATCGGCGAGCCCTAAGCGCTGCGCCGTATCGCGCACGGCGCCCTCGATCGCACTCGGCGGCAAGCCTTGCGAGGCCGCGGCGTATTCCAGACATTGCGCCACCGTTAATTCCTGATATAAGCCAAAGAAATCGGAAAGATAGCCCATCAAGCGATGCACTTCGCGCGGACGCTCGATCACGTCCATGTCCGCCACGGTAATCGTGCCCGACAGCGGCACTTCCAAGCCGGCGATACAGCGCATCAGCGTGGTTTTTCCCGCGCCGTTAGGGCCTACCAATGCGGTGACGCTGCCCGCCTCCAGCGTGAAGCTTACTTGGTGCAGCGCGCGATGACTGGCATAGTCGAAAGTGAGGTCGGATACCGTAATCATGAATTCTTCCCCTTGAGTGGCGCTCATGATACTCCTTGGCGATGCCGGTCAGCGAATCGGCCGCGGCGGCTTGGGAAGAATGTTAAACAATGTGGCGTGAAATCCGGTTTGTGTGCGGAACGATGGACTTTCCGGCTTTCTGTTCGTACACTAAAACAAATAAACCCGCGGGACAGGGCTATGAATACGACAAAAACAGCCGAGAAGCAGGGAGGCAATCGGCGGGAATTCGAACGCGTCATTCCTGAACGCGATGCGCCCGTGCGCGTGAACATCAATGGCGACGGCTTTATCGAAGTTACCAACGCGGTCGACATCAGCGAAGGCGGTATCCGCATCGTCGTCAAGCACCGCTTTGCCGGCTGCGCAGTCGACCAACCGGCGCAATTCATCATTCATCTTCCCAAGCCGGTCAATAAGCACTTCAGCTTCAAAGGCCGTATCAAGCATGTGCTCGACGATTCTTTCGGCGTGCAATTCAGCGGGTTGAGCCCCACCGATCTCGCCTTGGTGCGCCGCTATATTGCGACGCGCAGCAATCGCGCGCCGCGCGGAGGTTTTCTACCCGAGTCCTTACGCGCGCTGCTAGGGCTTTAACACCACCTTGATACATTCGTCTTGCTTGTTCTTGAAGATGTCGTAGCCATACGGCGCGTCATCCAAGGACAAGCGATGCGTAATCACGACCGTCGGATCGATATCGCCATTCTGAATGTGGTCGAGCAAGCGTGGCATGTAGCGTTGCACATGCGTCTGCCCGGTTTTGATGGTGAGAGAGCGGTTCATCACCGCGCCGAACGGTATCTTGTCGAGGAAACCGCCGTACACGCCCGCAATCGAGACGGTGCCGCCGTTGCGGCATGCCATCATTGCTTCGCGCAAGGCGACCGGCCGGTCGGATTCCAGCATTACGGCGTTCTTCACCTTATCGTATAAGCCCATCATATTCATGCCATGGGCTTCCATGCCCACTGCGTCGATGCAGGCATCGGGGCCGCGCCCGCCGGTGATTTGCTTCAATGCCGATGCGACGTCGACCTTTTCATAATCGAGCGTCTCGGCGCGCGAGATCTCGCGCGCCATGCGCAGCCGTTCCGGAAAACGGTCGATAGCGATCACGCGTTCTGCGCCTAACAAATAAGCGCATTGCATCGCGAATTGGCCGACCGGCCCGCAACCCCACACTGCGACCACATCGCCGCGCCGGATAGTGCAGTTTTCCGCCGCCATGTAACCTGTGGGAAGAATATCGGACAAGAACAAGACTTGTTCGTCGGTAAGGCCGGAAGGAATTTTGATCGGCCCGACGTCGGCGTACGGCACACGCGCATATTCGGCTTGGCCGCCGGCATAGCCGCCGGTCAAATGCGAATAGCCGAATATGCCGGCAGGCGAATGGCCCCACGTTTTTTCCGCCATCCAGGCATTGGGGTTGGAATTCTCGCAAACCGAATACAGCTTCTCTTGGCAGAAATAACAGCGACCGCAAGCAATCGGAAACGGCACCACCACGCGGTCGCCGATTTTCAGATTGTGTACGGCGCTGCCCAGATCGACGACTTCACCCATGAATTCGTGGCCGAGGATATCGCCTTTTTCCATGGCGGGAATGCAGCCGTCATATAGATGCAGGTCCGAACCGCAAATGGCGGTAGCGGTGATTTTGACGATCGCGTCGCGCGGATTGAGAATCTGCGGGTCCGGCACATTCTGTACCCTCACATCGTTCTTGCCATACCAGCATAGCGCTCTCATCGCTGCTCTCCAGGCTGGCGGGAAAAGAGCCGCGTCATCCAGCCGCGCTGTCCCGACGGCTGGCCTAAGGTGGTGGGTATTTCGCCCGTTTCGATCAATTGTTTGAATCGCCGCAAATCTTCATCGAGCTGCTGCGCCGGCTCTTCTCCCATCAGTTTGGCCACGGATGCGCCCGCTTTGCCGGCCGGCGGTTTGTACTGCAATTCGACGCGCAGTATCGTGCCGCGCCCGCCCGGCGCCGGCTCGAAGCGCACCGTTCCCGCATTGTCGACATCGGCATCGCCCACGGAATGCCAAGCCAAGAGTTGCTGCGGATGATCGACCGACAGTTCAGCATCCCATTCCACGGCGGTGCCCGCCGGCCCTTTGACGCGCCAATGCGAGATCTTGTCGGACAACAGCTCCACTTCTTCCACGTATTGCATAAAGCGGCCGAGATTGCGGAAATCGCGCCAGAAGAGATAACACTCTTCCGGCGGACGATTGATGGTGATCGATTTTTCGATATCGATTTCGCCGCTGGCTCTGCCCGCAGACACGCCAGCCTGCTGCGTCTGACGCACGCCGCACAACACGTCGAGCGCGGTGATGCCGGCGATCGCCACCGTCGCCACAGCGACTTTCTTTTTGCGCGTAACCGATTTGCCGCTGCTCGCTGCCAAGGCCAGTAATGCCAAATCCATTGCATCGCCCGCCACCCGCGCCCACATCCAGCGGGGTTGGCGCGGCTGCGCCAGGATGCCGATGCCGCTGACGATTTCACGCGCACCCAACGCGCGCATCAACCACGGATGATGCCCGGTGCCCGATGCGCGTCCGATTCGGCGCGGCGCCATCAACTCCGCCACGCCGGCGCCGATGCTGAACCAGCCGAGCGCTTGGCTTAATACATCGTTGCCGCTGCGGCGCTTGCGCCCCGCGAGACGCGGCAGCCAAACGTAATCAGAGCGCGCCGCATTGACCGGCGCATCCGGCCCCGTGGGAGCGCGCATCGATGAAGGCCATGCATTCCCGGCCTGGGAATGCGTCGTGGAAGTAGTCTGCATGTTTCCTCCGATGCCTGCCGAAGGGAATTATCGGCGTGTCATGTCTTAACAGTTAGTCCGGCAAGGCCAAGACGGAGTTCCTGCAATATGACGAGAAGGATGCTGCGGAATTTGGACAATCCGTCAGGAAAGCCCGCAAAGAAAGATGACGCAACGCATGATTGCTTTTGGCTTATGCGCTCCGCGTCGCCAAATAATCCCCTTGAAACATGCACATGCGAACGGCATCGCGGTAAACGCCATTGACGAAAAACTCACCGATCAGCTCGCCTTCGATGCGGAAACCGCATTTTTCATAGATATGGATCGCCGGATGGTTTTCCTTATCGACGAACAGGTACAGCTTGTACAAGTTCAACACGCCGAAGGCATAGTTGATTGCCAAGCGCGTAGCGCGCTCGCCGTATTTTTTGTTTTGCCAAGCCGGTGCGACGATGATTTGGAATTCAGCACGGCGATGAATGTAATTGATTTCCACCAGCTCGACCAAACCCACCATGTCGCCTTCGCTGTTTTCGATGATGAAGCGGCGCTCGCTCTGGTCGTGAATATGGCGGTCGTATAACTGCACCAATTCGACATACGCTTCGTATGGCTCCTCGAACCAATAGCGCATGATGCTGCTGTTGTTATTGATTTGATGGACGAAATGCAAGTCGCTGCGTTCCAGCGGACGCAGGCGTACGTCCGATTTGGTTAGCGTAGTCATGATCAACACCTCTTAATATCATGACGATTGTAGTGCCGTTCGAGCGCAATACGCCACCGCTTTCCATGTTGCAGCGTACCTACTTCTTTCGTGCTTTTTGTCTTATGCAGCCGACAATTCCCGGATAACTTTTGCATCGTTCTGTTTAGAACATGACGATCTCTGAGTTAATACAAATCCGCCGTTGACGCTTCTCATGGGAAGAGGCGAAGAATATGACAGTCTGATTAAACGCCGGGATGAATGATCGGTATACGTCATGCGGGATGAAGGAAAAACCAAAAGCGGCATTGCCCGGAATTTGTGCGCCTTTTTCCTGGTGGCGCTCATGCTCTTTGCCGCGATCCTATTCCGGCCCTGGTTGGCAAAGCCGACGATGCATAACAGCGTCATGGCGGCGGCGGTTGGCTTCTCGCTCAAGGGATTCGTGAAATTTCTGCCGCTTCTCTTCGCGCTCTTAGCTGAATTATTGATGGCGTCCGGCCGCACGCTGTCTTTTCGAAGATTGCTCCGCTGGCGGAAAACCGATCGCATCGACTTGTACGCCTATGTCATCAATAGCGTGCATGTAGCGGCGAACATGCTCAATATTGTTTTTAGCTTTGGCATCGCGTATTTCTTGAATCAATTGATCATGTACTACATGCCGGAAAAATTTAGCTTGTTCGCCATTATCGCGACGCATATCCATTACACCGCGGCCGCCCTCGTTTTTATTTTTATTATTTCGTTTTTTAACTATTGGGAACATCGTCTGTGGCACACCAAGTTATTTTGGCCGATTCATCGATTTCACCATTCCGCCACGGATTTCAATGTCCTGACCAACACCCGCGTTCATTTCACCGAGCATTTGCTTTCCCCTATTTTCGTTACCCTGCCGGCGACTTTGCTGGGCGCGCCGTTGGAATTTATCGCGGGCTACCTTCTGTTTATGCAATTTCAGGGATTCATGATTCACATCAATGCAGAAATCAGTTACGGTCGCTTCGGATGTTATGTGTGGGCGGATCCACTATTCCATAAGCTGCATCACTCCACGGCGCCGGAACATATCAATAAAAATTTTTCCGGCATGCTGCCGCTCTGGGATCATGTCTTCGGCACGTGTGTGTATGAAGTGCGCGCGCTGCAGGTGGGCGTGAATGACGGAGCACATTATGAGAAGCTTCCCTGGTGGAGAATCTATCTCCACGATTTTCTGGAATTTCTTGGCAACCTCAAAAACATATTGAAGAAAAAGCCCTTGCTCGACCCGCTACCGCTTCAGGAATGAAGTCGATGGGGGTACAATATCCGCATGGAAATGAGGCAATTTAAAACGCGCTTTGCTGCGTGGGTCGCTTGCTGCGCCATATTGTTGGCAACGCTGGCGCCCAGCATTTCCCATGCTTTGGCCGCTGGCGGAAAAAGCGGTATTTGGTCGGAAATTTGTTCGATCAACGGTGCAAAACTCGTGAAGCTGAGCGGCGACAATGCCCCTTCGTCTCCCGCCGGGAAAACCGATGGCATGCAACATTGTCCGTTTTGCGTAACGCATGGCGGGTCGTCGGACTTTATTCCGACCACAAGTTTTAGCTTGCCGGCAGTAACGCCTATTGCCGTTTTCCCTTCTCTTTTCTACCAAGCTCCGCGCCCTCCCTTCGTCTGGGCTTCCGCGCAATCGCGTGCACCTCCCGCTTCTGTTTGACATCTGAAAAGGTCGATGTTTTCTTCAATGAAATGAAGCATCGACTCATCGTTTAATCGAAGCGACGCTAAAGCGTTCTTCCCGTTTCCGTTGACACCACTCATCTCTTGCATTGCTTGTGCATGCAACAGTGCCTAGTTTGGTGGTCGTTAAATGGGACGTTCAGATAGCAAACTGAATACCAATGAACTCGACTTTTTTTCACCGGAAAATTTCCGTGCGGGTACCGTCGCGCGTCCTTGCTCTCGCTATTGCCGGATTATTTGCCGGCCACGCTTGCGCCCAAGGTGTGCCAACAGAACAGGCCTTAGCGCCTGTGGTCGTTACCGGCACGCGCTCTCCCCTTGACCCGAATCTTCCCACCACGACCGCCGGCAAGACAGCCGCACAGTTGCGAGAACAAAACTTCGTCAGTGTCGAAGATGCGCTGAAATATATGCCGGACATGACGATCCGCAAACGCTACGCCGGCGATCGTAATTCTTTGATCGGCGGCCGTTCTTTCAGCGAACTGCAAGCGCAGCGCGGACTCGTCTATGCCGACGGCTATTTGCTGTCGCAATTCCTGGGGCAATTCAATGCGCCGCGCTGGAACGCGGTTGCTCCTGAAGAGCTGGCGCGCGTGGATGTCCTATACGGTCCATTTTCGGCGCTTTATCCCGGCAACTCGATCGGCACGACGGTGGTGATGACGACCAGGAAGCCGCAAAAATTTGAAGGATCGGCACGCATCCAGGCGTTTTCCCAGCACTTAAATGACTCCGGATTCTCGGGCACCTTTAACGGCCATCAAGAAAACGCATGGCTAGGCAACAAGGTGGGCGATCTGACTTACAGCATCGGCGTCAACCGTCTGCAAAACAGCAGCCAGCCGATGCAATACGCGACGCTGCAAACGCCTTCCGCATCGGCGGCTGCCGCTACGCCGGTCACCGGCGCCATTGCAGGGCTCGATCCGACCGGCAAACCTTGGTATCTCATCGGACCGAACGGCAGCGCGCTGGAAGACAACGTCCAGGAACAGTTCAAGCTCAAACTGGGTGTTGATTTTTCTGCGTCGCTATATGGCGAAGTCCTCTATACCTATTGGCATAACGATGCCAAACGTAAGGGCACGAGCTTATTGCGCGACGCTGCCGGCAACCCGGTGTATTCGGGTCTGGTCTCGATCAACGGTGTGAAGTACAACCTGCCTGCCAATTCTTTCTCGCCGCAAAACGTCGAGGAAGTGCATGGCATGTGGGGCCTCAAGCTGGCCACCAAGAACAAGAAAGGATGGAATGCCTCGGCAGTGGCGACCATCTACGACATCACCACTGACTTAACCCGCTCATCGATCACGGCGCCGCCCACAGCCTTGGCGGGAGGCGCCGGCACCTACGCGGATAATAGCGGCACAGGCTGGAAGACCCTCGACTTGCAGGCCACCTATACGCCCGGCAGCGATGAAGCGCATGCGTTGGCAATGGGCTACCACATCAATCGTTACGATTTGCAGAACAAGACCTTCGGCACGACGGATTGGCTGAACGGCGGACCGGGCGCTCTCACGGCCGGGTTCTTCGGCAAGACCAGCCAGCAGGCGCTGTTTGCACAAGATACCTGGAAGCTGACGCCGCAATGGCTGCTGACGACCGGCATGCGCTACGAGCAATGGAAAGCCTTCAACGGCAGACGCGACAATGCAGCCACGTCCGTTGCATATGCCGACCGCACCGAGTCGGCTTGGTCACCTAAAGCGTCGGTGTCTTATATGCAGGATGAACACTGGCTAGTTAAAGGTTCCATCGGCAAAGGCGTGCGCTTCCCCACCGTATCCGAGCTGTTTCAAGGTTCGATTTCCGGCACGACGATCGTCAACAACAATCCCTCTTTGCGACCGGAACGCTCCTATGCCAAAGAGTTGAGCGCTGAGCGGGATTTCCGCTTCGGCGCATCGACCGGCACCGTGCGCATTTCGCTGTTTGAGGATGACATCAGAGATACGATCCTGAGCCAGACCAACATCCTGGTGATTCCCAATGTCACCAATATCCAAAACATCGACCGAGTCCGCACCCGCGGCATCGAGCTGTATGCGACGGCCAACGATTTCGGCATGAAGGGGCTGGATTTAACAGGCAGCCTAACGTTGGCCCGTTCCAAGATCATCGAGAACATCAACAACCCGGTCGTGGTCGGCAATGATTGGGTACGCGTGCCGCGCGTAAGAGCAAATTTGTTTGCGACTTACCGGCCCAATGAACGCTGGGCAACCAGTTTAGGCGTGCGCCACTCCGGCCGCATGTACGGCAATTTGGATAATAGCGACGTCAACCACAATACCTTCGGCGCGGTATCCGCCTATACGGTGTGGGATGCCAAAGCGACCTATCGGATCGCCAAAAATGTTGAAGCATCGTTCGGCATCGACAATCTCACCGACGCCCGCTATTACGCCTACCATCCCTATCCGGGACGAATTTTTGTTGGAGAATTACGTGCGAACTTCTAAATCGATTCATCTTCGCCAGTCGTTCGCGATCTTCGCTTTCGTGGCCTTGGGGTGGCTGACGACCGCCGTCTATGGACAAACAGCTTCGGAGCACGCGGGCCATCAAGGCTCGAAGGCCATGAAGAAAAGGCCGGAGCTAGGTACGGGTGTAGCCGTCGATGCACAGGGCCGGATTTGGACGGCAAGCAAGGAAGGAGCTGGCGACGCGCAGTATGTCGTGCTGCAAATGTCGAATGACGGCGGAAAAAACTGGACTGTACCCAAACGCATTCAGGCCGAACCCGAACCAGTCTCGGCCGATGGTGAAAACCGGCCCAAGCTTGCATTCGGCGCCAAAGGCGAACTGTACGTCACCTATACCAAGCCGCTGCCCAAGCCTTATACCGGAGAGATCAGGTTCGTTCGTTCCATCGACGGCGGAAAAACCTTCTCGGCGCCGATGACGGTGCATGCCAACCGCGATCAGATTACCCATCGTTTCGAGTCGATCGTCGTGGACAAAAGCGGCCGCATTTTTGTCGCATGGATCGACAAGCGAGACCTTGAGTTCGCCGCTGCACGCAAGGAGAAGTACACGGGTGCCGCACTGTACTATGCTGTTTCCGAAGATGGCGGCGCCAGCTTCCAAGGCGACTATAAAGTCGCCGACCATAGCTGCGAATGCTGCCGCATCGCGTTGGCACTCAATTCGGACGGCAAACCGGTCGCTTTATGGCGGCATGTATTCGATCCCAATATCCGGGACCACGCCATGGCGGAGTTGACGCCGTCCGGCAAGCTTGGACCTATCGTGCGGGCCACATTCGAGAATTGGCGTATCGACGCCTGCCCTCACCATGGGCCGTCACTTGCTTATGCCGTCGACGGCACACGTCACCAGGCATGGTTCAACGTGAAGAGCGATGAAGGCGGCGCTTTCTATGCGAGTGCAAATCCGGCCGGTGAATTAGGCAAGCCGTTCAAGCTCGGCACGGCGCAAGCGGCACATCCCGATGTCGCCGTTGACGGAAAGACGATCGTGGTGGCATGGAAGCAGTTCGATGGAAAATCGACAGCCATTTTAAGCAGGGTATCGAGCGACGGCGGCAAGACTTGGAAGGAGAAAGAATTAGCCCGCACGCTCAAGGACTCGGATCAGCCGCATTTGCTTAACGCACCATCCGGCATCATCCTGGCATGGCGTACGCAGGATGAAGGCATGCGCATCATTCACATTACCTCGGAAAGCGCATCATGAAGAAACCGACTTTAGCGCTGATTCATTTTCTTTTTCTCTTGCTCCCGGCTTTAAGCCTAGCCGCAACCGGGCTGCAGACCTTTGAGGCGGATAGCTTTGCGCGCATCCTGGAAAAACAAAAGGGCAAAGCTTTTGTCCTAGTTGTCTGGTCGCTGGATTGCGAATTTTGCCAGGTGAGCCTCAAGACGTTGGCCTCGGAAAAAGTCAAACACAAGGGATTAAGCGTCGTGACCATCTCCACGGACGATGCGGACGATCCGCAGTCGGCAACTTTGATGCAAAAACGCTTGTCCGATCTTCGAATGAGCGACAATGCCTGGGCATTCGGCTCGGCGCCGCCGGAGCGCTTGCGTTATGTCATTGATCCTCAATGGCACGGCGAAATGCCGAGAAGCTATTGGTTCAATGCGCGCGGGGAGAAAGTGGCGTATTCCGGTGTCCTAACGCCGGCCACAATCGGCAAACTGTCGCTGCAAATGCAGAAATAAAATACCCAGACTGGAGCCACTGTACTTGAAGCCGAATAATCTTTTCGCGGATCTGCCGGCCGACTTGCCTGACGAAGTCATGCAAACGCTCGCGCAGTCGCACGCCGTCAGAATCGAACGCATCGTCTCCAAGGGACATGCTACACCGCCTGATTTTTGGTATGACCAGGCCGAGCACGAGTGGGTGATATTGCTGAAAGGAGAAGCGCACTTGCGCTTCGAGCATGAAGCTGAGCTTACGCATTTGCGGCCGGGCGATCATGTGCTGATCCCTGCGCACGTCAAGCATCGCGTGGAATGGACTACGCCCGCAGAAGAAACCGTTTGGCTGGCGGTGTTTTACACCTAGAGGCAACTACAGCACGTTCTTGATACAAGCGTGCAGCGTTTCCCATTTGAAGGGCTTGAAGACATAGCCGTCGGCGCCTTCCTTCAAACCGCGCATCACGTATTCATCGCGGATTTGCGACGTCACCATGATGACCGGCAGCGACTGCAAGTGCGGTGTGTGGCGAATTTGGCCGAGGACTTCAAAGCCGTCGCGTCCCGGCAGCATCACGTCGAGCAAGACCACGTCCGGCAGCGGGCGCTTTTGCAACTCGGCCCACGCAGCTTCGCCATCGGCGGCGGCGATGACTTGGAAATTATTTTCAGTCAAAAGAAAATTCAACACTTCAGCCGTGGTGGCATCGTCTTCGACAATCAAGATGCGGTTGACGTTGGCGCCGGCTTCATGACTGGCGTGGCGGCTGGCGGGCGGACTGTAAAAGCCTTTCTCCTCCAGTTCGCGCGTGCCGCGTTGCGCTTCGGCCCAGGCTTGCACGCTTTCGGTCGGCGACAATTCCAGCACTTCAATCTCGGGAACGCTGCTGTCGCCGATCTCTTCGCTGGTTGCCTCGTCGAATACATGAATCAACTCTAGCTTGGCCAAGGCTTCCAACGCTTGCGGCAATTGCTGAACTTCGCCCGCATCCTTGAGCTTAGCGGCCAAGCCCGACACGCTCGACTTGCCATCGATTAATTCCAGCACCTTCAGCTGAAAAGGCGAAAGGTTGACCGCGCCGGTCTTCAACTCGACCAAGCCTTTACCTGTTGTGCTGTAAATCTTTGAGGTGTCCATGTTTTCCCGCATACCCGACATATCCGCAAACTATAGTCGATTTGCAAATGACGAACAATCACGACTTTCGGTAATTTTCACACTTACCCCACACCTCATTGGCAATCAGGCAATAACCTCTTTGCCGTGCCCCGTACAACCCCTAAAATCGGGGTATCGGGAGGAGATATGAAAACCAGGCGGCTCACGCGCATCTTGATTGGCCTGATTATGACGCTCGCCGTCTTGGCAGGCGCTGCTTATTTCGGCTTGCGCTATGCGACCCAACTGCTCAAGACCCAGGTCGAGACAGCACTGGGGTCGGATGCCGAAATCGGGGAAATCGTCGTAGGCTGGTCGGAAATCGTGGTGAATCAAGTGACGATCCATGCGCCCAAAGGCTGGCCCGCCGCCGACGCCCTGCGCGCAAAAAAAATTACGATCGTGCCTGACTTGCGCGGCTTATTGTCCGATCGTTCCAAGGTGCATATCCATCGCATCCGCATCGATGAAGCATTCCTCTCGATCTTGCGCACGCGCGACGGCAAGGTCAGGCTTTTGCCGAGCTTATTGGAAAAACCGGTTAAAAAAGAGGCCGACAAAACTGCTGCCGACTCTCCCGCCATCCATGTCATCCTCAATAAAATCGAGCTGCATGACGGCGCGGTGGAATTTTTCGATGCGAGCGTGCGGCAACCGGCGCACAAAATGCGTTTCGAAAAATTGCAGGCCACCGTCAAGGATTTGCGCGTACCGGATTTATCCGGCCGCACCGGCATTGCACTGGAAGGTATTTTCAAAGGCGTGCGGCGCGACGGCAAATTGTCGCTCGCGGGATGGGCTGAGCTGGCCACCAAGGATTCGCACATGGCGACCACGCTTGCCGGCGTCGATTTGATTGCGCTGCAGCCTTATCTGATTAAAGCCGCCGAGACGGGCGTGAAGCGCGGCACGCTGGATTTATCGCTGAAGTCGACCGTTAAAAATAAACATCTGCATGCGCCCGGCACGGTGATCTTGACCGATCTGGAACTGAATGAAAAAGGCGGCACCTTCATGGGCATTCCGCGTCAAGCCGTGATTGCTTCATTGAAGAACCGCAAGAATCAAATCACCGTGAATTTCGCGCTCAACGGCAACATCGACGATCCGAAGTTTTCTTTGAACGATAGCTTCGCTAAAAATATCGGCGCGGGCGTGGCGGGTTTGCTGGGCTTGAGCATCGAAGGCTTAACCGAAAGCGTCGGTTCGGCAGCGCAAGGCGTCGGCTCCGTTTTTAAAAAACTCTTTTCTAAGTAAGGTAGCTCGAACTTTTTTACTTGTGATAACTCCATCGATTGAATGCCATCCTTTTATGGAGAAAATCATGGAGCAGCAAGACCAAAGACTAGCCGGCGTGCGTATTGCCGCCTTGATGACCGATGGCTTCGAGCAAGCCGAATTCACCGGTCCGCGCGACGCGCTCTTGAAGGAAGGCGCCAGCGTGTCCGTGATTTCCAACAAGCTTGGCAAAGTGCAAGGCGTTCATCATGTGCAGAAGGGCGACGCTTTCGATGTCGACCTTGCGTTCGAAGAAGCCGATCCGGATGATTTCGACGCGGTGCTGTTGCCGGGCGGCGTGGTCAACGCCGATCAAATCCGCATCGTGCCCGCCGCGCAGCAATTCGTGCGCAGCATGCAGGAAGACGGCAAGACGATCGCCGTGATTTGTCATGGCGCCTGGCTCCTGGTGTCGGCGGGATTGGTCAAAGGCCATACGCTTACCAGTTGGCCGACGCTGCAAGACGATATCCGCAATGCCGGCGGCAACTGGGTCAATGAGCAAGTCGTGGAAGACGGCAATTGGATCAGCAGCAGAAGGCCGGGCGACATCCCCGCGTTCAACGAACACATCATCCATCGCTTGAGCCAGGCCTTGTCGCAAAGCGCACGCGGCACGGCCGATGAAAGCCGGGCGCCTTTGAGTAGCTAGACCTTTTAGAATTAGTTGAGGACAGAGCACCCTTCGGCTCGCACTGTCCCGCAATTTAAAAACACAGGCTGATAAAATGCAGCCATGCTCACCATCACTCTCAAACCCGGCAAAGAGAAAAGCCTGCTGCGCCGGCACCCCTGGATTTTTGCGACTGCCATCGATCGCCTCGAAGGCAAGCCGGAAGAAAAAAACAAACCTGGCGCGACGGCCCTGGTGCAATCTTCCAGCGGACAATTCCTCGCGCGCGCGGCGTTCAGCCCAAGTTCGCAAATCCGTGCACGCGTGTGGACCTTCAATGAAAACGAACCAGTCGACCATGCGCTGATCAAGCGGCGCGTGAAAGCCGCAGTGACGTATCGCGCCGCCAGTGTCAAAGATACCGATGCAATACGTTTGATTTTCGGCGAAGCCGATGGCTTTCCCGGTTTGGTCGCGGATTGGTATGGGGGCAAACAAGGCTATGTCGTGTGCCAGTTCCAATCCGCCGGCGTGGAAGCCTGGAAGGTCGCGATCGTCCAAGCATTGATCGCCGAGACCGGCTGCCCCAATGTGTATGAGCGTTCGGATGCATCGGTGCGCGAGCGCGAAGGCTTGCCGCAAGTTGTCGGCGTATTGGCCGGCGATGAACCGTCCGATGAAACGCCGGTGACGGAAAACGGCGTGCGTTATGCGGTCGACATCAAGACCGGACACAAGACCGGCTTTTACATCGACCAGCGCGACAACCGCAAACTGGTGATGGATCATGCACAGGGGCGCGATGTACTGAATTGTTTTTGCTACACCGGCGGCTTTTCACTGGCAGCATTAAAAGGCGGCGCGGCGAGCGTCATCTCCATTGATTCTGCCGGCGACGCGTTAGCGGTGGCCAAGCGCAATATGGCGCTCAATGGATTTGATGAAGCGCGCGCGCAATGGTGGGACGCGGACGTGTTTAAAACTTTGCGCACACTGCGCGAAGAAGGCAAGCGCTTCGACTTGATCGTACTCGACCCGCCGAAGTTCGCTTCATCGCCGCAGCAGGTCGACCGCGCTGCACGCGCCTACAAGGATATCAACCTGCTCGGCTTGCAGCTGCTGCGCGAGAATGGCTTGCTGTTCACTTACTCCTGTTCCGGCGCGATATCCGCTGATCTGTTTCAAAAGATCATCGCGGGCGCGGCCACCGACGCCAAGGTCGATGCGCGTATCTTGCGACGCCTGTCGGCCGGCATCGATCATCCGATGACGACGAATTTTCCAGAAGGTGAATATCTCAAAGGATTGATGCTGCAGCGGATTTAATTGTAATAAACCAGACTTAATCTGCTAGACGCTGCCAGATTGAACGCTTGCCTTCGGCCTATTCCGGTCATTCACACATTTTTCAGAAATCGGACGTTCAGTCAGTCAACTATGTTATAAATTCGACATGGTGGCCGGGCGCTTCGGCTGCGATTTATAACGAGTGAAGCATCATAATGAAAAGAATAGGCTTATTGCTTGCGATTACATTTTTCAGCGCATCCTATGCCGGCTCTTTGTTTGATTACAGTACACCGGAAAAAGCGCTTGCCTCGCTCGAAAATGCTTACAAGAATAAAGACATAGAAGCTGCAGTTCGTAGCAAGGCATTCAACAATGAGGCAAAGAATATGCTGTTGTCTCGTTTTAAGCCAGAGATCATTGATGAGGCTTTGGTAAAGAAGACGTCAGAGGTTCTAGAGCTAAGCTTTCGAAAGCAGATTGCGGAAAATGGATTTCCTGATTTTTCGGATATCAAGTGTACGGCTACGTCTAAGCGAGAAGGGCAAGAAATAGCTGTTGTTACAGAAGTGTGCCGGTATCCAGACGGTGGAAGTTCAATACAGTACTTAAGAGCTTATCGCAGGAATAATCTATGGAAGATTGGCGAGCTGATCAAATAGCCTTGCCTAACTCAACAGTGAATACCGAGCCGCCTTTGACGGCCCGGTTACTTTGGCATTAGATTCAAGAAAGGGGCAAGATGCCATATGTAATCAAGAGTAAGTATGGACTGAGCGCGCTAAACATACCGACCACCTGTGCGTACTGTAGCGATCATAAAACCGACGACAGCATTGAGCTTACTTATGCAAAAAATCAGATGGTCATACCTATTCCGGGGCTATTGCTTTTTTTTTCTTATGACTTGTATCGTTACCGCTTTCCCGCTTGCCATCAATGCGCGCGACTTTTCAGAGTAATTGGAGCACTAGGTCCGGTCGCTATTGTTCTGCCTTGGATTTTGTTCCTTCTGACGATTTTTTTGAGTTGGACACACGGTGAAAGAATTTTGATTGCTGCACAAGTCTCCTCCGCGTTGGGGGTGATTGCACTTTTTTATAAACAATGGAAATTTCGTGCTTTCCGAGTCGGACACGAAGGGGACAGAGAGACGTTGTTTTTTTGCAGATCACAGCGATACGCTGAAGACTTTTCTGCCCTTAATGACCTGAGCTATGAATACAAGTTTTTTGTATTTAAGGTCAGATGAGAATGCGCGAAATTGTCACGCCTTTTCCATCCCTAGGGTAAAAGGTAGGGTAAAAAGGGACGTACCCAAAATTTTCACGGAGACGTAATGCTTACGAAGCCCCCCTGCATTCCACCAAAGACACAGCTTAATCATCAAGCCGCCGAGCAATCTCCAGCGGAAGGACGTGCCATCGGCGGCTGGCTCATGTTTCTTTTGTTCGGACTGATCGCCGCCATCATCATTGCCGTAATGGATCTGATCAACATTCGCGAACTCACCACGACGGGAAGATGGATGGCAATGGTCGAGCCTAGCGGGTATTACTATGATCCGCTCTGGTTTTGGGCGTACGTTTTTTACGGGATCACCGATTTCGCAGTGATTGGCTTCAGCTCTTATCTGCTGTATCTGTTTTTTTGTAGATCGGTTCGCGTTCCACGTTTGATGGTTATCTGGCTAATCGCCCTCTTTGCCATTGCTGTAATCGACTACGTGCTTGCCACTCAGATCGCCACGCTTTCAGAACAAGGACTTTGGGATAGGGGAAAACATATCTGGCGCAGCATTATTGGCATCGCGATCTGGGTTCCGTATTTTCGGCGCTCGATGCGGGTAAAGCAAACCTTCACTCGCGCGAAATAAGGCTTGTCAATTCTTAATAAAAGGGGGCGTAGTGCGTAGTCTTGGCGGTTGGGTGATTTCTTCCATCTGCCATTTGCCCTAGGCTCAGAAGTCATTGATTAATTGCAAGAAGCACCAGGCCGTAAATTCACGTTTTGAGCGTCCGCTTCTGACTTTGCCGATCGGCAGCAATGGGTCGATAGCAGCATCCTAATCTGATACGTCCGCTCAAATTAAGTTACAACTCGCAAAATTCAATATTTATCCCACTCCGGCTCCGGCCCGAAGTATTCCACCAAATGATCGATGAAGGCGCGCACCTTGGGCTGCATGTAGCGATTGGGAAGATACGTCGCATAGAGCGACATGTTTGCCTGCGCAGTATTGTCGGACAATATTTCCTTCAATCGACCGCTTTTCAAAAGCGGGCCGACCACATAGGTGGGAAATAGCACGATTCCCATGCCGGCCAACGCCATCTGCACCAGCACGCTTGAATTGTTGACCCGGCAGTTGCCGCTGATCGGCACCATCACTTCCTTGTTGCCGGCACGGTAATGCCAGCCGTTGCGCATCGATACGACATTGGGATTGTTGAGGCATTGATGCTGCAGCAAATCCTTGGGCACGCGCGGTGTGCCGTGCCGCTTCAAGTAAGCAGGCGAGGCGCACGTCACCCAGCGCACCGACGCGATTTTTTTCGCTACCATGCCGGGAGAAGGATGATCGGTAATCCGGATCGCAAGATCAAAACCTTCTTCCACCAAATCGACGATGCGTTCGGTGGCATCGATATCGAATTCGACCTTGGGATAGCGCTTTGAGAACGCCTGCACCGCCGGCGCCAAATGCATTTCGGCGAATACCATCGGCGTGGTCATGCGCAACACGCCGCGCGGCTCGGCTTGCAACTGCGTGACGGTGGCTTCGGCTGCTTCGATCTCGTGCAGAATGCGTGCGCAATGTTCGTAGTAAGCCGTGCCGATTTCAGTCAAGCTCATGCGGCGCGTGGTGCGATGCAAGAGGCGTACGCCCAGACTATTCTCCAGCGTGCTCACTTGTTTACTGACCAGCGACTTGGATGTGCCCAGCGCAAGCGCAGCCGCGGAGAAGCTCTTCAGCTCCACCACGCGGGCAAAAGTCATCATCTCTTCCAGGTGTTCCATGGTTGACCTTAATCAAAAGATTGTTCACATATGTGAACAATCTTATTCCATTTTACCGGATTGTAAAAAACCGGGAACGGCTCATACTTGGCTTCAAGCAAGTCACTTTTCAGAAGGAGTACATCATGCGTGCCGATATCACATTGAAACCCAACGATAGCGCCGTTCGCTTGCAACGCGACCAACATATGCGCCTGCAAGACGCGCGCGGTTGGCAAATCAAATCCGTCAACGGCACGGTGTGGCTGACTCAAGAGGGCGACAGCCGCGACATCGTCTTGAGAAAAGGCCAATCGTTTGTGCTGGACCGCGATGGCACCGCCCTGTTGTCGGCCTTGAATGATGCCGACTTGTGCCTGCAAGCGTCGTAAGCTTTTCGATTGCGTATTTATACGCATACTCGATAGCGGGTGAATCGCCTATGATGCGTCGAATAGGCGCATTGTATGGAGCGATTCACCATGCTGGTTCAAAAGAAAATCACCCCCTTTTCGCAGCCCTTCACCGTTGAAAGCGGCTTTGTTTTCACCCAACCGGAAGTCGCTTACGAAGAGTACGGCACCCCCAATGGGCCGGTGATTCTGCTGTGCCACGGCGGACTGTCCTCCTGCCACGCGGCCGGCAAATACGCCGAAACCGATCCGCAAGCCGGCTGGTGGGATGGCTTGGTCGGTCCGGGCAAAGTATTCGACACCGATCGTTTTCGCATTCTGGCGATAAATGCCTTGGGCAGTTCCTTCGGCTCCACCGGTCCGACTTCCATCGATCCCGCCACCGGGTGCCGCTTCGGCCCCACTTTCCCAACGCTCACACTGCGCGACCAAGTACGCTTCATTAAAGCGTTTCTCGATCACATGGATATCGCGCGCGTGCACATCATGGCCGGTCCGTCGATGGGATCGCTGCATACTTTGCAAATGGCCGCGATGTACCCCAAAACGGTCGGCGCCGCCGTCGCTGTGGCAACCGCCGGCCGCATGACCGCATCGGGCATGGGCATGCACCACTTCATCGCCAACGCCCTGCGCGACGATCCTAACTTTGCCGGCGGCTGGTACGAACCGGGCAAGCCTTTGTATTCAATGAAGGTGGTGTGGCAAAACATTCGCCTCTACTACACCAGCGAGAAAATTTATCAGCAGATGTGCTTCGACACGATTCCGCATGCCCCTGGCTCGCAGCAAAAACGCTCGGATGCGGTCCGCGGTTTTTTGACGCTCGGCATGGAGGCTGCCGTAGCCAACTTCGATCCGAATGCGATGATCGCGTCGGTCGACGCCATCAATACGCATGATCTGGGCGAAGGCTTTGCCACGTATGAAGAAGGCGTGCGCCGGATTCAGTGTCCGCTGCTCTTGCTGAATATCGATACCGATCAGGAATTTCCGCCGCGCTGCGCACAGGAGATTGCGCATATTCTCAATGCGGAACGGCCGGGGCAGGCGACTGCGCACATCATCGAGTCGGCGTGGGGGCATTTGGGTTGCGTACTGGAGACCCAGCAATTGAGCCGCCAAATCGCCGTGTGGATGACCGCACACAAGCTGTAACACCGTCTCCGGGTCGGCGAACGGCGTTGTTATACTTCGTCAGCTGACGAGCGATGCCGCTCGCATCTTGGGGAGATAGCAAATGCGACTCGGGGAAAACTGTCCGCTCCGGCGAGGGTTGAGCAAACTATGCACAATGCGCTGGCTGCCGGGCATAGTCTTGTTAGTTTCGCTAGGCCTTACCTTCTCCGTGTGGGAGTACGAAAAATTAGAAGAACTCCATAGATTGCACGTGGCCGATACAGCCAAGACTCTCCCATTCGGCCACGACCCGCTTGTATTCGCCTATTTCGGCACCGGCATCAGCGTCTTGCTTGCGATGTTCACCTGGATCATGTTGCGCACGAGAGATCAAGTCCTCGCCGTTGCGGAGGCTTGCCGTCAGAATGAGCAGCGCTGGAAATTCGCGCTGGAGGGCACGGGCGATGGCGTATGGGACTGGAATGTCCAATCCGGCGCGGTCATGTATTCCAAGCGCTGGAAAGAAATTCTCGGCTTTGCCGAGGATGAAATAGGAAACCATCTGCAGACCTGGGAATCGCTCATGCACACGGACGACGAGGCATGCGCCAAGAGTGATCTGCAAGCCTACTTCGACGGCAAGGCCGATTCGTACATCAACAAACATCGCCTGCGCTGCAAGGACGGCAATTATAAATGGCTGCTACACCGCGGCATGGCGACCGAGCGCGACCCGCAAGGCCGTCCGCTGCGCATCATCGGTACCTCCTCCGATATCACCGCAGCCCGGCAAAGCGAAGAGGCGCGGCTGGCGCGCATGGCGCAGCAAAGGGACATTCTGGTACGCGAGGTGCATCACCGCATCAAGAATAATCTGCAAGGTGTCGCCGGCCTGCTGCGCCAACACGCCGCCAAGGAAACGCAGCTTAGCGACATCATCAATCAAGCCGTCACCCAGGTGCAAGCCGTAGGCATTGTCCACGGCTTGCAGGGGCAGGCGCTCTACAACGAGGTCGTGCTGTGCGAAATGGTGCCGGCCATTGCCCGCATGGCGGAAACGCTGCTCAAACCCAGCCCCTTATTCGACATACGCATCGACGTACCCCAGCGCATACGCGTGGCCGAACATGAGACGGTGCCGATCGCCCTGGTTTTGAATGAGCTGATCGTGAATGCCGTTAAGCATGCCCCGCATGAAACGCCGCCGCACATCGGCATTGCCGTATGCTGGGATCATGAGCAAATGCTGGCGCGGATCCGCATTGTCAATGTAGGGACCTTGCCGCCGGAATTCGATTTCAACTCCGGAAAAGGCTGCGGAACCGGCCTCGACTTGGCGCGCTCCCTGCTGCCGCATGATGGCGTGCGGCTGTCATTTTCCGAGTGCGATAGTCGGGTTTGTGTGACATTGGAGCTATTTGCGCCTAGCATCTATAACCTGCAAGAAGCCCATTTCACGCAATCCAAGGAAAGTTAACCGTGAGCCTAGCGCACGTCCCAACAAAATGCCGCATCCTGATTGTGGATGACGATCGTTTGATTCTGGCGACATTGTCCAAGGGTTTGCAGCAAGCCGGCTATGACATTCTGCCGGCATCGTCGGGCGAAGAAGGATTGCGGGTCGCCGTCGACAAGCAGCCGGATCTGGCCATACTCGACGTGCGCATGCAAGAGATGTCCGGCATTGAACTGGCCCGACACTTGCGCGAAAAAACCAACATTCCTTTTATGTTTCTCTCGGCCTACGGCGATATAGACATCGTCAGACAGGCTGCCGAACACGGTGCGGTCGGCTATCTGGTCAAGCCGGTCGACATCAACCAGATCATTCCATCCATCGAAGCCGGATTGGCGCGTGCTGCCGAAATCAAGAAATTGCACAAAGTCGAGGCAGACCTGACCAATGCCCTGGCGGCGGGACGAGAGACCAGCATCGCGATCGGCGTTCTGATGGAGAGACATCGCATGAATCGCGACAATGCCTTCAACGTCCTGCGCGAAGCTGCACGAACGCAGCGCCGCAAGATCAATGACATCGCCGCCGACCTGGTCAAAGCGGAAGAAGCGCTCAACTTCGCAACACCCGAATTCCAAAAGCCCTAACGGCCTGCTATATTAACTTGCGGTTGCAGATTTAGGCCCTATCCCTGCCTGAACTCTTTCTGCCGGCCCACTTGCCCAAACGCCGCCCCGCCCTCGCGGCTGTCAACAAATCTTTCGGCCCAGCCCCCGCCTGAATTTCAGCATGTCCGACTGTGCGCGTTACGCCGTCGGCATGGTGCGCTTGCGATTGGTGGCCATATGCGAACAAATCTGCCTGTTACCGAAACCGAATATGAATTGACGGAAGGAATATCCATCGTTTCAACGACGGATACCAAAGGCAAAATAACTTACGTCAATCCTACCTTTCTGGACGTGAGCGGATTTACCGAAGATGAGCTCATCGGACAGCCGCATAACATCGTACGTCACCCGGACATGCCGGCCGAAGCCTTCGCGGATTTGTGGGCCACCCTCAAGAGCGGCGTTCCATGGACGGGATTAGTGAAAAACCGGCGCAAAAACGGTGACTACTATTGGGTGCAGGCCAACGTGACACCGGTGCTGGAAAACGGGCAGATAACGGGCTTCATGTCGGTCCGCACAAAACCGGAGCGCGCCAAAGTAGCCGCCGCGGAAGAAATATACGGCCGCATTCGGGAGGGCAATGCGCACGGCATCGCCATCAAACACGGCGCAGTGATTCGCACCGGCTTGGTAGGCAGGCTGGTCGGTTTGCGCAACCTGTCCCTGGATAAACAGCTTGGCCTGGGCATGGGCTTCCTCACCGTCCTGCTGTCGTTTCTGTTTCTCAAGAGCCTGTCCATCGGCAGTGCAGGCAGCACCGTGTGTGCCCTAGGAACCGGTATCGGCATAGCCACGACACTTTATCTGTGGCGTGCGCTGCACGCGGCGATCGTGCCTCCCCTGCGGCAAGCAACGCGCGTGGCGCGCACCATCGCCGGCGGCGATCTTTCGGGCAAGTTCGAAGTCGATCGCAGCGACGACATGGGCCAGTTGATGAAAGCGCTGCAGCAAATGAATGCGAACCTGCTGGCCATCATCGGCGACGTGCGCGACAACGTCGAATCGATTTCGACGGCAACACATGAAATCACCGCAGGCAATTTGGATTTGTCGAATCGGACGGAAGCCCAGGCGTCCAGCCTGGAAGAAACCGCATCGAGCATGGAACAGTTTGCGGCGACAGTGAATCAGAATGCCGACAGCGCAATGCAGGCGAACCAGCTGGCCGAGTCAGCCTCCGAAATCGCGGTCCGAGGCGGAAAGGTGGTCACGCAGGTAGGCACAACCATGGAAGAAATCAACGCGTCGGCGAAAAAAGTCGTCGACATCATTGCGCTAATCGACAGCATCGCTTTTCAAACCAATATCCTGGCATTGAACGCGGCGGTGGAAGCTGCCCGCGCCGGAGAACAAGGCCGGGGGTTCGCCGTCGTCGCGGCGGAAGTGCGCAGCCTGGCTCAGCGGTCGGCTGGCGCCGCAAAAGAAATCAAAACGCTGATTGGCGAATCGGTCGAGAAAGTCGATAACGGCAACCGGCTGGTGGAACAAGCCGGACATACCATGAATGACATTGTCGGCTCGGTGGAACGGGTCCATCACATCATGAATAAAATCACGCTCGCCAGCCAAGAACAAAGCAGCGGCATCTCGCAAGTCAACCAAGCGATTTCGCACCTGGACGAAGTCACGCAGCAGAACGCCGCACTGGTCGAGCAAGCCACCGCGGCCGCCGCAAGCCTGGAAGAACAGACGACAAAACTTGCGCAGGCGGTGTCCGTGTTCAAGCTTGCTCATCGAGAAGCTCACTTTTTCCATGCCTCCACGCCAATCCGCGAAAGTTTGGTTTTTAGAAAAAACATCGCACTGACCGACCACCACGCCACGAAGCCGCGTATTCCCCACAAAATGCAATAACAAGTCGCCCCTACTAACAAAAACAAAGGTAGATCACATGCGCAACAACCAGCCGATCACAGGTATTGAATACCACATGCGGGAGGATCAGTCGCTTATTTCCCGCACCGATACGAAAGGCAAGATCACGTATGTGAACCAAGATTTCATCGAGATGAGCGGCTTCTCCGAAGATGAATTGCTGGGCGCGCCGCACAACATCGTACGCCATCCCGATATGCCGGAAGAAGCGTTCGAAGATTTATGGAGAACGCTCAAGGCCGGCGAATCATGGACCGGGATGGTGAAGAACCGGCGCAAGAACGGCGATCACTATTGGGTACTGGCCAATGCCACACCCATTCGGGAGAACGGTGCCGTGGTCGGCTACACATCGGTGCGCACCGCCCCCAGTCGCGCGCAAATCGAGGCAGCCGGCAACGCGTATGCGCGCTTCAAGGAAGGGCGCGCCGGCGGTTGGCGTATCAAAAAAGGAAAAGCAGTCCGGACCGGGATCATCGGCGAAATCGCCGGGCTGATGGATTTGCACGTGAAGGGAAAACTGATCGCGGTAGTGAGCCTGCTTTGCGTCATTCTGATGACGGTCGGCACGATTGGATTGTCGGGCATGAGCGCGTCGAACCAGGGGCTGCGAACCGTATACGACGACCGCGTGGTGCCACTGTCGCAACTGGATCTCATTGTCCGCCTACTTAGCCAAAACCGCCTCGACGTGGCTGAAGCCGTTATTGCGCAAAATCCATCTTCAGTCAACGCGGCGGTGACGGATATCGAAAACAATATCGAAACGATCGGCAAAACCTGGAACGCCTACATGGCTACCTATCTCACGCCGGAAGAGAAGAAACTGGCCGAACAATTTGCGATAGACCGCGCATCCTTCGTCGATCAAGCACTGAAACCTGCGCTGTCGGCGCTCAAAGACGGCAAATTCGACGAGGCTAGGCGACTGGAAACAGAAGTAATGGTCGTGAAATTCGAAACGGTCAAATCCGGCATTAATGCGCTGATCAAGCTTCAAATCGACGTTGCCGCGCAAGAAACCGAAAAGGCGCAGGCCCATTATCAGCAAACACGCAATATCGTCGTCGCCATGATCAGCGCGGCGCTCTTGTTTGCGATTTTCCTGGCTCGCTATTTACTACGCTCTATTGTTCAACCACTCAACAGAGCCGTCGATGTGGCCAAGCAAATCGCGGCCGGAAATTTGACCGCTGAAATTGCCGCCAACTCCGGCGACGAGACCGGACAGATGCTGCATGCGTTAAACGTGATGAATAAAAGCCTGTCGAACATTATTTCCGGGGTACGCAACAATGCGGAAGCCGTCAGCGCCGCCGCCGGACAAATCGCGGTCGGCAATACCGATCTGTCGCAGCGGACCGAGGAGCAGGCATCCACGCTGCAGGAAACCGCGTCCAGCATGGAAGAGCTGACATCGACGGTAAAACACAATGCCGACAATTCCCAGCAAGCCACGAAGATCGTGCATGCCGCGCGCGACATCGCCGTTCAGGGCGGCGAAGCAATGGGGGAAGTGGTGAATACCATGAACTCCATCGCCGACAGCTCGAAAAAAATTACCGACATCATCAGTGTCATCGACGGCATCGCCTTTCAAACCAATATCCTGGCATTGAATGCCGCGGTAGAAGCGGCGCGTGCCGGCGAGCAAGGCCGCGGCTTTGCGGTAGTCGCATCGGAAGTGCGCAGCCTCGCTCAGCGTAGCGCCGCGGCGGCCAAGGAAATCAAAGACCTCATCGGCGACTCCGTCTCCAAAGTGGAGAGCGGATCAAAACAGGTAAGCGACGCCCGCCATACCATGGATCAAATTGTAGAAGCCGTCAAAAAAGCCACCGAAATCATGAACGATATTAGCAACGCGTCGGCCGAGCAAAGCAACGGCATCTTCCAAGTCAGTCAGGCGGTGATGCAGATGGACGAGGTAACGCAGCAAAATTCCGCGCTGGTCGAAGAGGCCGCGGCGGCAGCGGAATCGCTGCAAAGCCAAGGTGCCGCGCTGGTACAAGGCGTCGGCGTGTTCAAGCTGAAATTCGATCAATTCGCATCGGCGAATACGGCATCGATGCAGCCTGCCAAAGTCCGTGCGAATTCGGGCGTCAGGCTACTCAAGTGAGACGGCCTGCATTCGATGCGACCAGGAACCTGCCCGCCTTTTCCTTTAATAACTGCACCAATTCAGACTGCATATACTCGTATTCGTCCGGGATATCGAGGCAGATGACTCGTTCTGACGCATGACATGACGGCAATGCTTGCGCAGATGTGTAGCAGACAGATAGCAAGACGCAAGCGAAGGTCACGGTATTTGCAGTGCAGGCGGCAAGTGCCATGAGAGCTACGATGCTACGCATCTGAGTGGGCTTCATCGTCTGCCATTGTTCCTATCCCTCCATTTCAGCTTGCCCAGCATTTCCCGCAATGGAATCGCCATTATCGACTTGAGCAGGCGAACTTCGCCGCCCGTCGGTTGCGCAATTGCGGTGACTTCTTTCAGAACCTTATCCTTGTTTTTCTCGACTGCGGAAACGAGAGCGTGCACAACCTCATGAACGGCTTTGTCTTTCAAGCCCAAATCCTTGCCGGCTTCTATGAAATGCTCTCCGGTCAGATCGCGATAATGAATGGTGCCGCCGATAGGCATGACGAATTCCGAATTCGGCCAGAATGGTTCTGCGTTCCGATATTCCTTTGTATCGTAAACGACGGTGCTGACCAGATCGTAAAAGGGTGCAAGGCGATATCCCGTGGGATCGACATAGAAAGACAGGTTTTTCATGTGCGCATCGCCGTTGCCTATCAAGCTGTTGAACACGACCCAGCGGAATAGCTCTATCCTCGCATTGGCCTTAAAGCGCATGTGATCGATGAATTGCTTTAACGTCGCCGTTCTTGCCCGTTCGTACTTCAGGGCGCGATAGAGCCCCAGTAGCTGCAGCCCATCGACCACGTGCAGGCGCATCAATTGACCGTCGACGACGTTGCGATCGAATCGCTCGACGGCATAGATCGGTTCCGGCGTCCGAAAAAAATCGGTGTCCGGCACGGGCAATCCAACGCTGCGCGCCAAGCGCATGCAGAAGAATTCGTTGATCGCGGAATGACTCCAGTGCGCAGTGCGGTTGTCAGGCTTGATGATGTGCGTGGAGGGCGTGGCACCGACCGGCTCAAACAGCTTAGTCCGGCCGCCGTCTTTTTCGAGTATGACGGCGAGTTTGTGCTGCGCACCTCCCAGGGACATATGCTTAGGCGCACCCGCATCCAGCGACTTGTGCGGCAAATTGAGAATGCGCTGATGCAGCTCCTCCATCGACAGTGGCTTGCGGCCCGTTTCGAGTTCCTTTCGTCCTGGCGGCAAAAGTGTAATCGCGCCGGCCGACTCCGCGCCGTAATAGGCGAGGATACCCCACGCATCCATCTCATCGACCTTTGCTTCTTGCGCGAGCAGCGTGCGCTGCGCTTCTTCGGGAAGCAAATTATCGAAGAACCACTGGACCGGCCGCCTGGAGGATGTATCGATCTGCGGTCCTGGTTTAAGCGGCAGGTTCGGGCATAGCGCGAAGCGCTTGCTATTGGCGAGCCATTCGTTGGCGTACTCGAAGCTCCACACGCCATTGTCGTCGATGACTTCGCCTATGATTTCGCCATTGGCATAGGCAATCAGTTTGTGCGCGATGTTCATTTGCGCAGGCGCTTCTTCTTGCCGGACTCAAGCTCGGACAGCAGCTCGCCTATGTCGCCTGCATCCGCCACGAGACGGATGCCCAGCTCGTTCAGCAAGCTCAATATCTTGCCGATTTGCGCAGTCTCCTTGCCGGCTTCCGCCTCGGAAATGAATTTTGGCGAAAGGCTCGTCGCCAAATACACTTCGTCGCGCGTCATTCCTTGTGACATGCGTGCGGCTTTGATGAGGCGTCCCAAGGCTTCTGGATTGGTGATTTCGATTGGCATGGGCTTACATAAGGTATTCGTATGAATACAGTATAAGCCGAATCTCGCTTAAAAATCAATTAAGGTATTCAATTGAATACCTTAATGTTAGCGGAACGTTGAGAGCTCAATAAAGAATACGATCGGATACGTTATGCTGGATTTGACGTAACGCTTAGCAATCCGAGCGCGCTTGATCGTCCTTTTTGGTTTGTCCGCCAAAGTCAGTACACTTATTACGATTCTTCGCCATCAAAAAAATTATGCAGTCCTGAGATCGGATTTCCGATTGATTCATCCTTCTTCACTTCGTATAGCTGCCAGGACACTTCGCGTCCTTCGGGAAGGGGCAAGCATAGCAATTCCGGCCCCTCATCAAGAGCAGATACAAAATTCTTGACGCACTGCGTTTGAATAGCCCGCACCAAAGGCGTGAGACGCGTCAGATCAATTCCGCACTTCTCCGCATGCAGCAGCGCGTCCGCCGCCTCAGTACACAATGATTCGCTATCGACATTGATGTCTCCACCCTTTACCGCTGCAATCCATCCATGGTCGTCAGCCTTATTGATCTCCTTGCCCAACACATAGGTAAATAGGCAGGTCGCCACCGTTGGATCGCCCTTGGTTTCTGCTTCTGCCCAAAGAACTGGCGCGCTCATTCCAAGGTCGGCATAGTATTTGGCCAACTCCACAAGTTCAGGCTTTGTTTGAAGAAGATATTCTTCGTAGGTTTTTTTCGTCATTGGCCCACGCTAGCGAATTGGTTGATCAGCGTTGAAGCATCTGTGCCGAACACGGAGCTATACATTTGAAGCAGTTCCCATCATTGAAAGAACCCGTCTATGAATTGTCGACATATCTTCGTGCCCCGATACTTTTTGCTTCAAAAGAGCCATGACTTTTCCACTTTCCTTTATAGATTTTGCTTTGGATTCCAAAATCGCTTCTTGTATCAAGGCGTCTATTTGGTCCCGGGTCAGCGGCATTCTCAGCCGACAAACTAGCTCAAAAGCTGTATTGGCGTAGTCGAATAATCCTTCGTTTTCAAGCACCAAGACGCCAACGATTCGCAGTTCAAAATAGCATCCCTCCACGTTGCCGAATCGGAGCTCGGCCACGTCGACTGGATAATGCTCTCCATTGATGTAAATGGAACCATCGATATATCCCTCTTCCGGGTTGAGGGGATATTGCAGACGTTGGCCTGCAAGCTCCGACAGCGACTGAGATGGGAGAATGATTTGGTCGAGTCGCAAGGACGTGCAAACCGATGCTCCATTAAGCGTAAACGCATCCAAGCCGACATGAATAGATCCCAATTGCATTGGCCCGTGCTCGGACAGAAAGCGCGCTCCATTTGCAACAAGCAGGTGAACCGGAAATGGTTGCATCGTATGTTTAATCACCTGAGTTAAGCCACGCCGCCTAAAGCGACGTCGGCTTGAACGAATTCTTAGTACTTGCCCGATGCTACTCTGAATAAACTTGATCAATCTTGCCGTTTATTATGCCGAGTTGCAGCAGGTGATTTTTATCCCGCGGAATTTCGTAGCCAACCGAAATGGCAATTGTGCCGACCGGGCCTTCTCCAGCACAGTATTGGTTATCAGAGTGAACCTCAGCGAAGCACGGCGCAAGGTACTCCCAAACATTTTTGGGCGACAAGGTGATGCTGGGTGGAGCCACGCCACATGAGTTCAAATAGCTTGCGATATCTGGCACTGCGCTCATGTGGATGTGCTCGGATTTTTCAATCAAAATCCCGAACGCATTGCATTGAGCAGCAGTAGGCCCTTCTTTGGAGCCCCAAACACACACCAGGAAACCTTTCCCTAAGCTCGGGATATCCCGCGTCGTTTCCCATATCTTTGACTGCCCCTCTGCGGACAGATCTCCGAAATGTGGTTCTTTTACTGACTTGGTGAACATGCCCATATAGCTGCAACTTCTAATTAGGTTTTATAAATATATCCCGCTCCAGCCATAACCACCCGGGAAAATCAAACAGACTTTATTAGCGCCCAGTGCATGGCTAAAAATACAGCCGCGCAATCAACCATGCCGATACCCAATCCCATGCACCGTGCAAATAATCTGCGGATTCTTCGCATCGATTTCGATCAGCTTGCGCAGCTTCGACACATGCTGATCCAGCGTGCGGCTGTTGGGAAAATAATCGCGTCCCCAGCAGGCGTTAAATATAGAATCCCGGTCAACCACCTTGCCGCGATTCTTGTGCAACAGCTGCAGGATCTTCACGTCGCGTAGACTCAATTCGATTTGCTGTTCGCCGCGGCGCGCGCGCAGCTCCGCCGGATACACTTCCAGGTCGCCGAATTGCAATGCATCTGCTTTCACTTCTTCCGCATTGCCGCGCGCAAGACACCTGCGCGTGACGGCGCGGATGCGCGCAATGACTTCGCGCGTGCCGAAGGGCTTCATGATGTAATCGTCGGCGCCCAATTCCAGGCCGACCACGCGGTCGATCTCTTCCGACTTGGCGCTGATGAAAATCACCGGCACGTCGCCATCTACCTTGCGGATCTCGCGGCATACCGCATAGCCGTCGCGCTTGGGCATCATGATGTCGAGCAGCACGACCTGCGGACGCAGCTGATGGAACATGCGCAAGGCTTGTTCGCCGTCGGCCGCCAATGTCGAGCTGTATCCTTCTGCATCGACGATGGCGCACAAGCCTTCGCCGATGTAACGGTCGTCTTCTGCGATTAGAATTTTCATGATTGCCCTCCGCTCGCTTGCGTGACAAGCGCAACTTCGAAACATGCGCCCGGCTCCATGTCCGCCAGCGTCAAATCGCCGCCGTGCAGTCGCGCAAGCTGGCGTGCGATGCCGAGGCCGATGCCGGTGCCGGATACGCCGTCGCTCAATTTGGAACTGATGCGATAAAACGGCCGGAACACGCGCTCGCGTTCGCGCTTCGGAATGCCGGGGCCGAAATCGCGCACGCGTATCAGCGTGCGCTCGCCCTCCTGCTTGCTCGACACTTCCATCGCGCCGCCGCTTGCCGCGTATTTCTCGACATTGCCGAACAAGTTATTCAGGATCTGCTCCAAGATTTCCGCATCCAGCATCACTTGTTGCACGGCGTTTGCGTCGAAGCGGATCGCCACGCCTTTGGCTGCCAGTGCGGGAGAGAAGGCTTCGATGCATTTGGCAATCACTTCATCCACCCTGCCCGGCTGCGGATGCAAAACAAGATGTTCCTTTTGCGCGCGCGCGAAGTTCAGCACGTTGGCAATCAGGCGCGACAGGCGCTGGCTTTCCGCGGTGATGATGGCGATGTATTTGCGCGGCTTGTCGGTTTCGTCGGCCAATTCATCTTCCAGCAATTCGGCATACATGCGGATATTGGTGAGCGGCGTTTTTAATTCATGCGATACCTGGTTGACGAAGTTGACGCGCTGTTCCGCCATGCGCATTTCGCGCGTTTGTTCGCGGTAGAGGTAGATCGCCAAGCCGGCCAGGCCGAGCGCTACCAATACGATGGCGGCCAGGACACCGAACCAGTTGGTCACCACGCCGGCTTTGAGCGAAGCGCCGTAATATTCCAGCTTCCAGCTCGATAGCGGATGGTTCAGCGGCAGCATCGCCAAGGGGCGGTCTTCGGCGCTTGGCTGGTAAGCACCCCATTGATACGCGATCTGGCCGTTGGCATTAATCAGGCGGATGCGCGCATTGACTAGCGTGTCGTCGCTGCCGCCGGTGGCCGGCAGGCGCGCCACGATGTCGGACATCAGGCGCACCGGCGACAATTCGAAACCGACCAGGCGATTGGCGCTGTCGCGCAGCCAAAAAATGTGGTGCAGCTCGGCATTCCAGTGCCAGGCATACCAGCCGTTGCGGCTTTGTTCCGCATCGCCGGAAGAGGAGCGTGACAGCGTGGACAGCTTGCTCGTTGCGTTCGCTTGGGAAGTGGCGCGCGCATCGCTTTGAAACAGGATTTGATAGCTATTCCAGATGGCGGCGGTGCGTTGCAGGAATTGATTTTCCGCATCGCTCCTCGGCCCGTCCGTGCTGGGGAATATGCGCTTTCCGTCAGCGCCGATCACGAATACCTGGCTCACTTGCGGCGAATTGCGCACGAAGGCGCGCAGACTGTCGTTGTCGACCTTGAGCTGCGCAGCCTTGCTCAACAAATCCTTTTGCGTCGATTGGAAAACAGTTTGTATCGACTCATCGATGTTTTTCAATTGCGCATTCAGCAAAGCCTGCACTTGATGTTCGATCACCCGCTGCTCATTGCTTGCCATGCGCACGCCGAACCAGCCGAGCAAGCCGGTCGGCAGCAGAACAATGAGCAGCAGGGTGAGGGCGAACTTCTTGTGCATGGGCTTCTTAATAGCGCTGCTGCTTCTCTAATTTGTACTGCTTTTCTTTCATGCCCTTGCGTTGCGCATTCCAGTCGCCGCTGCCGATCGAGGAAGCTTGCGAACGCTGTTCCTGTTCCAGGGCGTTCAATGCCGGCGCATTCAGCGAGCTGGCGTTGTCTTTCAAGTACTCGGCGTTTTCAGTCAATACTTTCTTGGCTTCCTCGGTCTTGCCTTCGTCGCGCAGTTTCAAGGCTTCCTTGTTTTTGATATTGGAGACTTGCTCCACCGCCGATGTCATCACTTTTTTGTCGACTGCCTTGGCGATTTTCTCTGCGGAATCGGTGAATCCTACCGCAACCGCGCGCGACAATTGTTCTTTGTGCTTGCTTTGCATGTTCAGGTACGACACATCGACTGAAGCGAGATTAAGTTTGTCACCGGCTTTACCAGGAGGCACTTCGACTTCCAGGATGACGAATTTCTCTTGCTCGCTATAGAGCTGATTCATGCGCAGCCGCACCGATCCTTCCATGATCTCACCTTCGCGGCCAAGGATTCTTACCGGACGGATGCCATTGGATAAACGGATGATGACTTCCAATTCTTGCGCGACGACCGAGCTCACGTCGCCGAATTCATTCCTGAAAATACGCGCCAGGTCTTCAGCCTTGGCGACGAAAGCGTGATTGCCGTCGCTGTAACCAGCCAGCTGCGTCATCAGATCTTCGTTGTAACCCAGGCCCAAACCGATGGTCGTGACGCTGATGCCCTCTCGCGCCAGTGTGCTGCCGAGCTGTCCCAATTCAGCAGGAGAGCTGGGGCCGACATTGGCTTGACCGTCCGACAGCAGGATCACACGATTGACGCGCGCCTTGTCCAGAAATTTTCTGACTTCACCCGCGCCTTTGCTCACGCCGGCAAATAGGGCCGTGCTGCCGCGCGACTGAATGCGTTCAATGGCGCGCTTGATCGCTGTCTTTTCAACCGCCTTGGTGGCCGGCACCACCACTTCCACCGTATCGTCGAAAGCGAGCACCGAGACGATATCGTCGTCAGTCAAACTGTCGATTGCCATGACCGCCGCGCGGCGCGCTTGGGCGATGCGGTCACCCTGCATGGAACCCGAGCGGTCGATCACGATGGCGACGTTCGCCGCCGAACGTTGGCCTTGCGCGGGCAAGGCAAAGCCTGTCAGCGACACTTTCAAAAATGCCGATTGCGCCTTGCCGGCCTTGACCACCGGCGTGGCGAGCGCCGCGTTCAACTCGATTTGCTTGGCTTGCGCGCCGACGGCCAGGCAGCATGCCAGTGCCGATAGCGTCGTTCTAAAAAAAACTCGCATGGTTTTCATGTGATTCCTCCTTGGGTTTTGCGCACCGCGGCGCGGATTGAAATACCAGGCCAGTGTGCGCGGATGCCGCCGGAGTTAAGTCAGACAACTTTGATAAATATGTAAAAAATTTGTGAATCGGTTCGCCCAGTCGACCCAATAAGCCCGTCCGACAATCGCAAATCCGTTTGTAGGAATAAGGATTACGTAAATTTACCTACGTAATCATACGCGCTTGCTTTAGTTCCCCAAAGCAATAGTCTAGGAAATGCCTCGGCCGAATCCGGAGTCGTTCGCAGGCAGGTCGGTAATCAACGCCATAAAAATTTCATTGTTGAGGAGACACCATGACTATTCCCATCTTGAGAACGGGCGCGCCTATCCAGCGTGCGCTGCTGCAAATCGGCTTGGCATCCGTACTAGCCGCGCCTTCGGTCTTACTGGCAGCACCTCTGAAGGCGTATAACGCCAATCCCGCTACCGTCACGGTGTCCGGCATCTCTTCCGGTGCCTACATGTCAGTGCAAACGCACGTCGCCCTTTCCGCCACTTTCAAGACGGGCGCCGCCGTTTTTGCCGGCGGCCCGTACAACTGCGCGCAAGGCAATATGAATACCGCGCTGGGCTACTGCATGAAAGCCAATTCCGCCAGCGAAATTCCGGTGTCGACCCTGGTCAGCACGACCAACAGCCGCTCCAGTTCGGGCACCATCGACAGCACTTCCAACCTGAGCAACACCAAGATCTATCTGTTCTCCGGAACGCAGGATACGCTGGTCAAGCAACCGGTGATGGACGCGCTCAAAAACTACTACCTGAACTATACGTCCAGCGGCAACATCACTTACAACAACACGACCGGCGCCGGCCACTCCTGGGTGTCGCCGTACGGACCGAATTCCTGCTCGCAGGAGACCGGCGTCTATATCAACAACTGCAGCATCGATCCGGAACAGACTTTTCTGACGATGTTCTACGGTAGCTTGAACGCCAAGGCAACGCCGACCACGCTGAAAGGCCAGTTCATCGAATTCGACCAGGCCGAATTCTTCGACGACAAGAAGCCGCGCTCGCATAGCGTGGACGACACCGGCTGGGCTTATGTGCCGGCCAACTGCGCGGCCAACAAGCCGTGCAAGGTGCACGTATCCTTCCACGGCTGCCAACAGTTCTACGAGAAAATCGGCGATGCCTTCGTCAAGAAAGCCGGTCTCAACGAATGGGCCGACACCAACGACATCATCGTCATCTACCCGCAGACCATCAAGTCCGACTTCAACCCGATGAATCCGAACGGCTGCTGGGACTGGTGGGGTTATGACGATACGAACTACGACAAGAACACCGGCCGCCAGATCCTGATGACCAAACGCATCGTCGATCGTGTCACGTCGGGTTGGGTATCCGGATCGTCCAATCCGGCGCCGACCAATCTGACTGTCGGCACCGTCACCTACAACTCGGCAGCGCTATCATGGAACGCCAGCACCGGCGCTTCCGGCTACAACGCCTACCGCTCCGCCACCTCGGGCGGCGCCCGCACCAAAACCAATTCGAGCCTCATTACCGGCACCAGCACCACGGTGACCGGATTGAACGCCGATACCACCTATTATTTCGTGGTGAAAGCGCAGGATGCCGGCGGCTTGGAGACCGCTGATTCCAACCAGGTGCAGACAACCACGCCGTCTGCACCGGGCGGAAGCGGCGGAATACCGACCGGTTTGACCATCGGCACCGTGACCGAAAACAGCGTTGCCCTGTCGTGGAATACTGCTTCGGGTGCCTCCGGTTATAACGCTTACCACTCGACCAGCTCCAGCGGCGCGCGCACCAAGGCCAATGCGCAGTTGATCGCCACGACCTCGTACACGGTGACGGGACTGCAAAGCTCGACCACCTATTACTTCCGCGTGCGCTCGGTGGATAGCTCCGGATTGGAAAGCGCCGAATCATCTGCGGTGTCGACCACCACCAACTCGCCGTCTTACTGCCAGCAATACACCAGCAGCAACTACGCGCATGTACAGGCGAGCCGTGCGACGTATTGCGGCGGCTATGCCTGCGCGGTCGGCTCCGGCGACAATCTCGGCTTGTACAACATGTACACCACTTCCACGCTGACCGAGAAACCGTCCGGCTACTACAAGAAAGGCGGTTCCTGCCAGGATCAGCCGCTGACGCCGCCGACCGGCATCACCGTCGGCACCGTCACCAATAATTCCGTTGCGCTGAGCTGGTCTGCCGGCGGCGGCACGGGATTGTCGGGCTACAACGTCTACTATGCCGACAACTCGCTGGGCAACTTCAGCCGCCATAACTCCAGCCTCGTGACAGGCACCAGCTACACGGTGACCGGACTGTCGTCGGGCAAGTCCTACAACTTCTATCTGCGCTCGTCGAACGCGCAAGGCCAGGAGAGCCAGAACTCCGACAACGTCAGCGCCACCACCGGCACGTCCTCCGTCGGCACGCCGACCGGCGTGTCCGTCACCGGCACCACGGTCAGCACGATAGCGCTGTCCTGGAACACGGTCAGCGGCGCCTCCGGCTATAACGTGTACTTCGCCGACGTGGCCAACGCCACCGCGCTGACCAAGTCGAACGGTTCGCTGATCACGGGCACGACGCACACCATCACGGGTCTGGCCGGCGGCAAGACGTATTACGTGAAGGTGCGCGCCCAGGATGCCAACGGCGTCGAAGGCACGGCGTCGACCGAAGTGTCGGCCACCACCTCCACCGCCTCGGCACCGGCAGCGCCAACCAGCTTGGCGGAAGGCAGCGGCAAGACCTCGACGTCCATTCCGCTCACTTGGACAGCCAGCAGCGGACCTGACCTTGCCGGCAACAACGTGTATCGCGGCAGCACATCCGGCGGTCCGTACAGCAAGCTCAACACCGAACTGGTCGGCGGCACTACCTACACCGACAGCGGGCTGATAGCCAGCACGACGTATTACTACGTGGTGCGCGCGGTCAATACCACCGGCCTGGAAAGCTCGAACTCGAATGAGTTGTCGTCTACCACCAGCTCGTCCTCCGCGCCGGCCGTGGCAAGCGCCCTCAAGGTCGACACCACCAAGCAGACCACCGACAGCGAAGTGCCGCTGACCTGGACTGCCAGCAGCGGACCGAATCTGTCCGGCTATAACGTGTATGTCGGCAACGTGTCGGGTGGCCCGTACCAGAAAGCCAACTCGTCGCTGGTAACAGGCACCACCTACACGGTGGCGAGCCTGAACGCCGACACGACCTACTACTTCACGGTCAAAGCGCAGAACACGTCGCAGATCGAAAGCGTGGCGTCGAACGAAGTGGCCGGCAAAACCTTGCGGTCCACCTACTGTAAGATCTGGACGAACAACAATTACAACCACGTCACCGCCAGCCCGCAGCGCGCCACCACGGACGGCACCTACGCCTACTCGATCGGTTCGGGCCAGAACATGGGCTTGTACAGCCTATATGTCACCACCAGCCTGCGCGAATCGCCGAAAGGCTACTTCCAGATTGGCGACGTATGCGGCACGGTGTTGAACGCGACCAGCGTCTCCAGCGACGACGGCTACGTCAAGGCCTTCTCCGGCGGCACCTCGCCGGAAGTCGGCGGCCTGAGCACGCCGGGCATCGGCCGCGGATCGGACAGTAAGTTCAACCGCAGCGTGCTGTCGTTCGACACCAGCGCGATTCCGGATGACGCCGTCATCACCCGCGCCTACGTGGTGCTGACCTACTACACCATGTCCGGCGATCCGTGGGCCAACCCGGCAGGCAACTCGATGGTGGTCGATGTGAAGAACGGCTGCTTCGGCGCCGCCTGCACCATGGGCACGGATGACTGGGCCGCCACAGCCGACGCCAGCGCCGTTGCCACGGTCGCCAAGTGGACCAGCGGCACCAAGCAGTCGAGCGACTTCGACTCGAACGGACTGGCCGCCATCAACAAGACCGGCAAGACCCAAGTGCGGCTGCGGTTCACCAGCAACCAAACCTCGATGAACTACATCCAGATCACCGACGGCACCAATGCCAAGCTCTACGTCGAGTACCTGGATCCGTCGCAATAAGCATCCTCGTGCAGTACCTCACTCCCCCTCCAACCGGAGGGGGATTTTTTTTGGCGCGGCGCTTTGCTTTGCTTTGGCACCGTCCCATCAGGGAACCCCGACGATAGATCCACATGAATGCCGACGGTAGGTTTACGTACGTAATCGCACGTTCTTGTTTTCATTTCTCCGGCCATTAACATGTCGTCAATTTCTAAACGATGCACATGTCGCGCATCCCACCACGACTCGTTCAATAATGGAGACAGTAATGAAATCAAACAAGCAAGGCTTACATGCCAAACTGGCGCTCGTCGCAGCGTCGATGTTCATCGGATGCGCAACGCCGGCGGCACATGCGGCAAGCGCACTCGGCAGCTACAATGTCGCGCCGAATACGCTCAGCATTTCCGGCATTTCTTCCGGCGCCTATATGGCAGTCCAGTTGCAAGTCGCTTACTCGTCGAAAGTTTTGGGTGCCGCGATCTTCGCCGGCGGCCCCTACTACTGCGCGCAGGGCAGCATGAGCAACGCGCTCGGTTATTGCATGTCGGGCAGTGGCGTGCCGTTTTCCGCCTTGTACAGCTACACTGACTCGAACGCGAACTCAGGCAAGATCGATCCCACCAGCAATCTCGCCAAACAGAAGGTCTACATGTTTTCCGGCACCAATGACACCGCGGTGAAACAGCCGGTGATGAATGCGCTGAAGACTTTCTACGAACACTATGGCATCGGCAACATCATTTATAACAACAAGAGCATCGCCAAGCATGCCTGGATTTCCGATGACGGCCCGAATGCCTGCAATTCTTTCGACACCCCCTACATCAACAAGTGCGCGGATTCTCCCGATCCGCAAAAAGTCTACCTGCAGCATATTTATGGTCCGCTGAATCCCAAGAACTCCGGCACGCTTACCGGCAGCTACATTCAATTCGATCAAAAGCCATTTACCTCCAGCGGCAGCAGCATGGATGGCACCGGCTGGGTCTATGTGCCACAGAGTTGCGCCAACGGGCAAGCATGTAAGTTAAACGTCGTGCTGCACGGCTGCGGCATGGGACAAGAAGCCATTGGCCAGGCGCTGGTGCAAAAGTCCGGCGTGAATGAATGGGCCGACACCAACAACATCATCGTGCTTTACCCGCAAGCCGTGAAATCCCAGATGGCTCCTCTCAATCCGCAAGGCTGCTGGGACTGGTGGGGATATAGCGGTTCCGATTATGCATTGAAGAGCGGCGCGCAGATGAAGGCCATCATGGCCATGATCAACAAGATCAGCAGCGGCAGCGGCAACGGTGGCAGCACCACCACGAGCACCACAACCTCCAGCACATTCCCGACGCTCGCCACAACGACGACCACGACCGTGCCTGCTGCCTGCTACACGTCGAGCAACGCCACGCACGTACTCGCCGGCCGCGCCGTCGACATAATGGGCTATGCCTGGGCCAGGGGTTCGCTCCATAAAATGGGGCGGGACAATATCTTCGTCACCACGACCCTGAAAAAAACCGGCCCGAACCATTACGTGGTCGGCACCTGCCCCTGAGTTCGATTTCTTCCTCTGCTTCTCCTTGCGAGAGGCTTCCGGCCCGAAGCCTGCGCTTCGGGTTTTTTCATTGCGCCGATGGTTTCTTGACGTTGCGAGATCGAGGATGTCATTATCAGCGGCGGCATCAATATTGAGACGTCAAGAACGTATTCGAGGAACTCATGGATTCGACGACATTAACTGGAAAACGCGCCTTGGTGACCGGCTCGGTACAAGGCATTGGATTGGAGATCGCTAAAGCACTCGCTCGTTCCGGGGCCGAGGTGATTCTGCATGGCTTGCCCGACGATGCAGCGCATGCCGCGGCGCGAATGCAGCTCAGCGACATTACCGAACGTGAAGCACTTTCCTTATCCAGCGATTTATCGGATGGCAGCCAAACCGAGCGCATGATGAATGAAGCGCAAACGAATGGCCCTATCGATATTTTGGTGAATAACGCCGGCATTCAATTTACCGCCCCTTTTCAGGAAATGCCTCGTCAGAAGTGGGACGCTATCCTCGCGATCAACCTGTCTGCGGCGTTTGACACCATGCGCCTGGCCCTGCCGGGCATGATGGCGCGCGGCTATGGGCGGGTGATTAATATTGCGTCGGTTCATGGATTGGTCGCCTCGATTCATAAAGCGCCTTACGTTGCATCGAAATTCGGTCTGGTCGGGTTGACGCGCGTCGTCGCGCTTGAAGCGGCACAGGCCGGGACACGGGACAGCGGGGGCGTCACCGCTAATTGCATTTGCCCCGGCTGGACCGAGACGAGCATCCTGGAACCGCAAATCGCGGCGCGCGCGGCGCTGTTCAATGGCGATCGAAATGCCGGCATTCAGGATTTGCTAAGCGAAAAGCAACCGAGCGGACGTATGTCGAAGCCGGAAGAAATAGGACGCCTTGTGGTTTGGCTGTGCGACCCGGCCGCACATAATTTGACAGGCGTCGCCATTCCGATTGATGGAGGCTGGACGGCCCAGTAAGACATCAACTCACGCGGGACATCTCCATCATCAAACGCTTAAGGGCTAGCGCCGCAAACGCTAGCCCTTATTCATTGCGTAGTTCTACGTACGTAATCGCACGTTCTTGTTTTCATTTTCCAAAGTAATAGCATGAGTCAAGCCTTGACGAAGGCGCATGTCGCACTCGCCAACGGTTTATCAAAATAATTATGGAGACAGTAATGAAGTTAAACAAACATGGCGTGAATGCCAGGCTGGCGCTCGTCGCAGCGTCAGCGTTCATCGGATTTTCAGCCCCTGCGGCGCAGGCGGCGGTTGCGCTCAGCGCCTACAATGTCGCCCCGAATACCGTCAGCATTTCCGGTATCTCCTCCGGCGGCTACATGGCGGTTCAGATGCAGGTCGCTTATTCCTCGAAGTTTCAGGGAGCAGCCATCTTCGCCGGCGGCCCCTACTACTGCGCGCAAGGCAACATGTTCAACGCCACCGGCTATTGCATGTCGGGCAGCGGGATACCGCTGTCAAGCTTGTATAGCTATACCGATTCGAACGCAAGTTCCGGCAAGATCGATCCCACCAGCAATCTCGCCAACCACAAGGTGTACATGTTCAGCGGCACCAACGACACTGCCGTGAAGCAGCCGGTCATGAATGCGCTGAAATCGTTTTATCAGCACTACAACGTCAGCAACATCATCTACAACAATACGAGCGTGGCGCAGCACGCATGGATTTCCGACTACGGTCCGAATTCCTGCAATTCATCCAGCACGCCGTATATCAACAAATGTTCCGACTCGCCCGATCCGCAGAAAGTCTTCCTGCAGCAAATTTACGGCAGCTTGAACGCCAAGAACACCGGCACGCTCGGCGGCAGCTATATTCAATTCGATCAAACCGCGTTTGTCGCCAGCGGCAAGAGCATGGACACCACCGGCTGGGCCTATGTGCCGACAAACTGCAAGAATGGTCAAGCCTGCAAATTGCATGTGGTGCTGCATGGCTGCCAGCAAGGACAAGACACCATTCAACAAAAACTGGTGCAAAAGTCGGGCGTGAATGAATGGGCGGATACCAACAACATCGTCGTGCTCTATCCGCAGGCGGTCAAATCCAGCTTTAGCCCGCTCAATCCGCAAGGATGCTGGGATTGGTGGGGATACAACGGCTCGGATTACGCATTGAAGAGCGGCACGCAGATGAAAGCCATCATGGCCATGATCAACAAGATCACCAGCGGCAGCAGCGGCACCACCACGACCACGGCTTCCGGCACGACCTCCACCACGACGGCCAGCACCACCACGACCACTGCGGCGGCCACCTGCTACACGTCCAGCAACTATTCACATGTCAGTGCAGGCCGTGCACACCAGAGCCTGGGCATCACGTTTGCGAACGGCTCGAACCAAAACATGGGCTTGTATAACATCTTCGTCACGACCACGTTGAAGAAGACCGGCACCAACTACTACGTGATCGGCACCTGCCCTTGACCCCGAGTGTCTTCTCCCCGCTTTCTTCGTGAGCAGGGATTTTTGAGCCCGAAGCCGCAAGCTTCGGGCTTTTCTTCTCTGCAAACGCTATTGCAGGCCGCAATAGCGTAGTTCTACGTAGGTATTCGTACGCTCTTGTTTCATTTCCGCAAGGAAATATCATGAAGCAAGCCTAGTCCGAATTTGATTCAACATTCGTTCATAGGCCGGACAACACGCCGTGCCATAACAATATCCACAACAGGAGACATCCATGAAATCCCTTCAACTGAAAAAAACCGCCGTCGCTTCGCTTTTCCTGGGAGTGTCCGCATCGGCATTCGCATTGACGCCGGGCAGCGGCACCTGGGTCGTAGAAACGACGACTTATGGCTCTCCTAATCTGCAAAACGCTTACGTGTATGTGCCGAGCAATGCCAATCCGGCCGTCCTCAATGGCAAACGCGCCTTGATGCTGTCGCTGCATGGTTGCGGGCAGACTGCCGACGGCAATGTCATCAACACCAAATTCAATTGGGAGACCATCGCTGAGCAAAAGGGCATGGTGGTGGTCGCTCCCACCGTTCCCGCGGGCACCAGCTCGACCAGGACGAGTTCCGGCTGCTGGGATTGGTTCGGCGCCAATCACAACCGCACCAGCCGCGATGCCGTGCCGCTCAAGAAGCTGATCGACGCGGTCAAGGGACGCGCCAACCTGGATATCGACCCGAACCAGATTTACATTTCCGGGCTTTCCTCGGGCGCCGGCGAGACGCATGTGATCGGCTGCTCCTTCCCGGATTATTTTGCTGGCATCGCCGAAAATGCCGGGCCTGCGCTCGGCTCGGGTGCATACGATATTTTTATGGATCCCACCCGCACGGCGGCGCAGGTGCGCGACACTTGCAAGGCGATCAACGGCAACAACGCCACTTACAATGCGATGTACAGCACACAGTTGTACAGCACCGTGTATGGCACTAACGATACCCTCGTGAAGCCAACTCACAACACGCGCAATGCCGAAGGCATGCGCCTGCTCTACGGCACCACCACGAGCGTGGAAAACTTCACGATTTCCGGCGGCGGCAACGGCAAGCAATGGCGCGACAGCAATGGGAAATTGCGTGTTTCGGAGATTTCCGTGACAGGCATGAGCCACGCATGGCCGGCCGGCAGCGGCGGCTCGGGCGGCGGCAACTACGTCGATTACACGAAGATCAATTATCCGGTGTGGATTACCAACTGGTTTTTCGCCAACAACCTGCGGGTGAGCGGCGGCGGCACGACGACTACGACCTCCGGCGGAACCACCACCACGACGGCCACCACAACCACCACAACCGCAGCGGCAACCTGCTACACGTCGAGCAACTACACGCACGTGGTGAATGGCCGCGCGCATGATTCGTTCGGCTATGCGTTGGCGAACGGCTCGAACCAGAACATGGGGCTGGACAACCTCTATGTCTCCAAAACCTTGAAGAAAACCGGCACGAACTACTACGTGATCGGTACCTGCCCATAACCCGAGTGTCCTCCCCGCTTTCCTCGTAAGCAGGGATTCGAGCCCGAAGCCGCCGGCTTCGGGCTTTTTTATGACACTAGGTGAGTCCGACCAGTTTTGAAATCAGCTCGACGGCCGACTTGACGTTGAATTTTTGAATCAGGCGCGCGCGATGCGCTTCCACCGTGCGCGAGCTGATGGTAAGAATGCGGGCGATTTCCTTGCTGGTCTTACCGTCGATGAGCAGTTGCGCCACTTCGCGCTCGCGCCCCGTCAATTCCACTCTCACCGGGCGCTTCACGGAAATATCCTCGAACGACCACACGGCGCAAGCGAACGGCTGGTCGCGATTCAACGAACGGCCGATCACGTGGCACCAGAACAGCGCACCGTTCTTGCGCCGCATGATGCGCTCATCGCTGTAGCAGCCGGATTTTTGCATGACCGGAAAGCCGCGCGAGCCGGTGTGCTCAAATTCTTCAGGCGAGGGATACAGGCAATCCAGGGAACGCCCGTTCAATTCATCCTGGGCATAGCCGAACATATCCGCGAATGCCCGGTTGCAGCGCCCGATCACGCGCTCGCGCGAAATGCACAAGCCGACACCGGCAAACTGGAAGGCCAGTTCAAAGTCGTTCGGCTCGGAAGCGATCTCCGGTGACGGCTGCCGCATGGTGACTCTCCCTTGTTTATGACGCGCCGCAAGAACGCCGCGGATACGCGTTTACGTAGTGTTTACGTAGTTCTACTGAGCGTATTCGTACGAATTATTGCATGGAATATTCCTACCTATACTCCCGAACGTCAACTAATTGGTTTGACTACAACACGAAGGAGATGAAAACCATGAAACGTCATATATGGGTCGCACTATCACTATTGTGCTGCGTCGCGGCAGCGCAGGCAAAAGATATCAAGATCGGCCTCGTCTATTCCAAAACCGGTCCGCTTGAAGCCTACGCCAAACAAACCCAGACCGGTCTCATGCTGGGCCTGGACTATGCCACCAAAGGCACGATGACCGTTAACGGTGACAAGATCATCGTCATCGACAAGGATGACCAGGCCAAGCCGGACCTGGGACGCGCCGCATTTAATTCACTGATTACCGACGACAAAGTCGACCTGGTCGTCGGACCGACCAGCTCCGCCGTGGCGATGTCCTTGCTGTCGATCGCCGAAGAATACAAGAAAGTGCTGATCGTCGACCCGGCCGTGGCCGATGCCATCACCGGTGAAAAATGGAACCGCTACATTTTCCGCACCGGCCGCAACTCGTCCATGGACGCGATTGCCTCCGCCGCCGTATTCGACAAGCCCGGCGTTTCCATCGCCACCCTAGCGCAAGATTACGCTTTCGGCCGCGACGGCGTCAAAGCGTTCAAGGGCGCCATCAAAAACGCCAAGATCGTGCACGAAGAGTACTTGCCGATCGCCACCACCGACTTCACCGCAGGCGGCACCCGTATCTTCGACGCGCTGAAAAAACAGCCGGGCCGCAAGGTCATCTGGCCGTTGTGGGCAGGCGCCGGCAATCCGGGCAAGATCCTCGACATGGATCCGGGCAAGTATGGCATTGAGATGGCAGCCGGCGCCAATGTGCTGGCGGCAATGAAAGGGATGAAGCAATTTGACGGTGCGGAAGGCTTTGCCTATTACTACTTCGGCCTACCCAAAAATCCCATCAACAACTGGCTGATCAGCGAACACTACAAGCGTTTCAAGAGTCCGCCCGACCTGTTCACCGCCGGCGGCATGGCAACCGGCATTGCGATCGTCGAAGTTTTGAAGAAAACCGGTGGCGACACCGATACGGAAAAACTGATCAAGGCGCTCGAAGGCCTGACCATCGATACGCCGCGCGGCAAGATGCATATCCGCAAGGAAGACCATCAAGCCCTGCAGTCGATGTATCACGTCAAGTTCGTCAACGACCCAGCGTATCCGTGGATCGTGCCCAAACTGGTGCGCGAAATCACCTACCAAGAAATGGAAGTCCCGATCCGCAACAAGCGCTAAGCCGATTCAGTCTTTACGTAGTGCGTCTTTGCCGCCCCACGGGGCGGCTTTTTTTGCGCCTCAATATAACAAGCCTGATTGAGCGGAGTATATTTTTCGAATGAGCAAGCGCATCCTGATCAGTTTCGGAACCATGCTGCTATGCATAGCCGGCTTGACCGTGCTTGCGGCGGTAAAGTTGGCTGACACCGACGGTTTCGCTGCCGCTTTGATCGTGGTCTTCGGCCTGCTGGCAATGGCGATTGGCGCCGGCCTGGCATGGTGGATGAACCGCAGCATCGCCGAGCCGTTGCGCGACGCCACCATCGTGGCCAAGCGCATGGCCTTGGGCGACTTGAGCGAACCCTATGAAGCCGACGCCGGCGGCGAACTGGGCGAATTGCAGTTCGCTTTGCAAGAAATGTGCGAGCGCATGTTCAAGATCGTTTCCAAGGTACGCCTCGGCACGGTTACCGTCGCTACCACCGCCGGTTTTATCAATACCGACAATACCGCGCTATCCTCACGCACCGAGTCGCAAGCGAGCTCGCTGGAAGAAACCGCCTCCTCGATGGAAGAGCTGACCTCGACCGTGCGGCAGAACGCCGACAACGCGCGGCAAGCCAACAAGCTGGTGGCCGCCGCCGCCAATTCCGCCGTCAAGGGCGGTCAAGTGGTTCACGACGTGGTCGAGACCATGGGCTCGATCAAGGAAAGCTCGCGCAAGATCGTCGACATCATTTCCGTCATCGACGGCATCGCCTTTCAAACCAACATCCTGGCGCTGAATGCCGCAGTGGAAGCGGCGCGAGCAGGCGAGGAAGGCCGCGGCTTCGCGGTGGTAGCATCGGAAGTGCGCTCGCTGGCCCAGCGCGCCGCATCGGCCGCCAAGGAAATCAAGGAATTGATTAGCGATTCTGTGGCAAAGGTCGAAACCGGCGGGCAACTGGTGGACGAGGCCGGGCACGCAATGAACGAGATCGTCGCCAACGTCAAGCGCGTCGAAGGCATCATGAGCGAGATTGCCGCCGCGAGCTCGGAGCAAAGTTCCGGCATCGAAGAAGTCAACAAGGCCGTGATGCAGATCGACGGCATGACGCAAAAGAATGCTTCGATGGTAGAGGAGGCATCGCGCACCGCGGCAAGCCTCTTGGACCAAGCGGTCACCTTGCAGCAATCGGTGGCCGTGTTCGACCTCGGCGCGCGCGAGTACGGCTCATCCGACGAAGCGGTCGAACTGGTCAGGCAATCCGTCGAGTTCGCGCACGCGCACGGACGAGCAGCCATCATCGAGGAAGTCAACCAGATGAACAAGGGCCGGTTCATCGACCGCGATCTTTACATCAGCATTTACAGCATGGAAGGCCGATGCGTCGCACACGGCGCCAACCATCGCCTGCTCGGCGTCGATGCCGCCACCTTCAAGGACTTGGATGGCAAATTTTTCATCAAGGACATCCTTGCCATCGCCAAAAGCCATGGCGATGGCTGGGTCGAATACAAGTGGACTCATCCGCTCACCAAGGAAGCCATGTTCAAGTCGGCTTATTTCGAACGCGTCGGCGACCTGATCATCTCCTGCGGCGCGTGGAGCAGCTAGTGTCCTGAGTCGCTAGCCTGTTGTAATTAGGTTTACGTAGTTATACCTAGCGTAATCGTACGAATTACCGCGCCCCACCCCCCTACCTATACTCCTCTTCAACCTGAATTCCCACAGTTTTAGAGGAGACATCATGCATCCCTGTATCGTCGGTTGGGCACACTCTCCCTTCGGCCGCCTCGACCAGTTCGACCTGGAAGGCTTGATCACCAGCGTCACGCGCGGCGCTATTGCCGACGCCGGCATCATGGCCGGCGATGTCGACGCCATGTGGCTGGGCAACCTCAACGGCGGTTTCGTGCCGGACATCTTCTGCTCCTCTCTGATCCTGCAAGCCGATGATGGTTTGCGCTTCAAGCCCGCGGTGCGCGTGGAAAATGCTTGCGCGTCCGGTTCCGCCGCGATCTATGCCGCGCTCGATGCCATCGAAGCCAAACGTGCCCGCATCGCTGTTGTAGTGGGCGCGGAAAAGATGACCGCCGTCTCGGGCAATGCCGTCACCGAGGTATTGTCGCGCGCCAGCTATGTACGCGAAGAAGCATCGCAAGGCCAAACCTTTCCCGGCATCTTCGCGCAGATGGCGCAAGCCTATTTCGATCGCTACGGCGACCACTCTGCGACGCTCGCCAAGATCGCCGCCAAGAATCACGCCAACGGCATGCGTAACCCTTACGCGCAGATGAAGAAAGATCTCGGCTTCGGTTTCTGCAATACCGTGTCCGAAAAAAATCCGATGATCGCCGCGCCTTTGCGCAAGACCGATTGTTCGCTGGTTTCCGACGGCGCCGTCGCGGTAGTGATCGCCGATGCTGAAACCGCGCGTGCGATGAACAAGGCGGTGCGCATCCGTTCACGCGCGCATGTCAATGACTTCCTGCCGATGTCGCGCCGCGATCCCGCCGCATTCGAAGGTCCGCGCTGGGCTTGGAAAAAAGCGTTGAGCGAAGCGGCGTGCGGCGTGCGTGATTTGTCGCTGGCGGAAATCCACGATTGCTTCACGATCGCAGAATTGTTGACGTATGAAGCCATGGGCTTGGCCGAGCCGGGCCAAGGCGCGCGCCTGCTGGACACCGGCACTGTCATGGCGAACGGCGCTCTGCCGATCAATCCTTCCGGCGGCTTGAAATCCAAGGGCCATCCGATCGGCGCCACCGGCGTGTCGCTGCATGCGCTGTGCGCCATGCAATTGTGCGATGCCGCCGGCGACATGCAAGTGCGCAACGCCGAACTCGCCGCCGCCTTCAACATGGGCGGCTCGGCGGTGGCCAGCTACGTCACCGTATTGGAGCGCGTCAAATGAATCTTGCCCAGCTCCTCGTCCGTACTGCCCGGATTTTCCCCGAGGCGCCCGCGATTTTCTTCGGACGCCGCCTGGTTTGCAATTACCGTGAACTCGCGGAGCGCGCCGCGCGCATCGCTGGACATTTGCGCAATACGCTCAAGCTGTCGCCCGGCGACCGCGTCGCGGTTTTCATGACCAACAACCCGGAATACCTGGAAGTGCTCTACGGCATTTGGTACGCCGGACTTGCCGCCGTACCCATCAATGCAAAACTGCATGCGCGCGAAGCCGAGTTCATCGTGCGCGATTCCGGCGCGACGGCGCTGTTCGTCTCCAGCGACTTGGCTGCCGGCCTGATGAATGTGTCCGTCGAAGATTCGATCCTGCGCGCTGTTTTCATACCCGGCAACAGCAGCTACGAGTCGCTGTTGAGAACGGAGCCGATTGCCCAGGCCGAGCCGAGCGAACCCGATGATCTAGCCTGGCTGTTCTATACCTCGGGCACCACCGGCCGGCCCAAGGGCGTGATGCAAAGCCATTTCAACCTGCTGGCGATGACCATGTGTTACTTCACCGATGTCGACCAGGTCAGACAAGACGACGCCATCGTGTACGCGGCGCCGATGTCGCACGGCGCGGGACTGTACAACTTTCCGCACGTGCTGATGGGCGCGCGTCACGTCATTCCCGACTCCGGCGGCTTTGATCCGGAGGAGCTGGTCGCGCTGGCGGCGCATCACCGTAACGTTTCGATGTTCGCCGCACCCACCATGGTCAAGCGGCTGGTCGAGCACGTCGACGCCGTTCACGCCGATGCGACCGGTTTCAAGACCATCGTCTACGGCGGCGGACCGATGTATGTGGAAGATATCCGCTTGGCGCTGGCGGTGATGGGCAATCGCTTCGCCCAGATCTACGGCCAAGGCGAGAGCCCGATGACGATCACTGCGCTGTCGAAGGCGCATCTGACCGCACTCGATCACCCGCGCCATGCGGAACGCCTGGCCTCGGTCGGCATCGCGCAAAGCCTGGTTGAAGTGCGCGTGGCCGATGAATACGGCAATACCCTGCCGCCCGATACCGTCGGCGAAGTCATGGTCAAGGGTACTCCCGTCATGAAAGGTTATTGGAACAACCCGGAAGCCACCGCGCAAGCCATACGCGACGGCTGGCTCTTGACCGGCGATATGGGCAGCATGGATGCCGACGGTTTCCTCACGCTGCGCGACCGATCCAAGGACGTGATCATTTCCGGCGGCTCGAACATCTATCCGCGCGAGGTGGAGGAAGTGCTGCTGCTCGACCCGGCGGTGCATGAAGTTTCTGTCGTCGGACGCCCCGACCCGGAATGGGGCGAAGTGGTGGTGGCATTCGTCTCCATCCACGCCGGCAAACAAACAAGCGCACAGGCTTTGGACGCTTTGTGCCTGGAGCATATCGCACGCTTCAAGCGCCCCAAGGAATACCGCTTCGTCGACACCCTGCCCAAGAACAACTACGGCAAGGTATTGAAGACGGCGTTGCGCAAACAATTGATGGAGGAAGAGCATGAGCAAACGGCTTGAAGGCAAAGTTGCGCTGGTGACCGGCTGCGGTTCGGTTGGACCGGGCTGGGGTAACGGCAAAGCGATCTCCGCTTTGTTCGCGCGCGAAGGCGCGAAAATCATGGGCTGCGACATCAAGCTGGAAGCCGCGGAAGAAACGCGCACCGTCGTGCGCGCGGAAGGCGGCGAGATCGACGTCGTGCGCTGCGATGTGGCCTCCGATGAACAGGTCAACAACCTGGTCGCACACTGTATCGAGCGCTTCGGCCGCCTTGACATTCTCGTCAACAATGTCGGCATCGTCGAAGTCGGCGGGCCGATCGATTACCCGCTGGAGAAATGGCAGCGCGCCATGGACGTCAACGTCACCTCGATGTTCTTGACCTGCAAATATGCGATCCCGCACATGCTGGAACAAGGCGGCGGCAGTATCGTCAACATCGGCTCGATCGCAGGCATCCGCTATTCCGGCGTGCCCTATATTTCCTACTACACCACCAAGTCCGCCACGCTCGGCTTTTCGCGCGGCGTGGCGCTGCAGTACGCCAAGGACAACATCCGCTCCAACGTCATCATGCCCGGCTTGATGAAGACGCCGTTCGTGGTTGAGCCCTTGAAAGGCATCTACGGCGGCGGCAACGTCGACGCCATGATGGACAAGCGCGACAACCAATGTCCGATGGGGCACATGGGCGATGCCTGGGATGTCGCTCATGCAGCGCTCTACCTGGCCAGCGACGACGCGAAATACACCACGGCGGCAGAACTGGTGATCGACGGCGGCATCACCGCCAAGTTCGCCTGACGCAAAAAAAGAGACGACCACTTAATTCAAAAATGAGGAAGACACTGACATGAAAAAAACTTTGCTTGCCGCTATGCTGGCCTGCGCATTTTCGCTCGGCACCAGCGCCGCTCATGCGCAAATTTCGGACAACGTGGTACGCATCGGCGTGCTGACCGACATGTCCGGCGTGTATTCCGACCTCGGCGGCCTCGGCTCGGTGACGGCGGCGAAAATGGCGGTGGAAGACTTCATCGCCACCAAGAAGCCATCGTTCAAGGTCGATGTCGTTTACGCCGACCACTTGAACAAGGCCGACATCGGCGCGTCCAAGGTGCGCGAATGGTATGACCGCGAAGGCGTCGACATGGTGACCGACGCGCTCAATTCCGGCGTGGCGCTGGCTGCGGGAAAAATCACAGCGGAAAAGAATCGTGTGATCATGAATGTCGGCGCCGCCACCACGCGCCTGACCAATGAAGATTGCAACGCCAACACCGTGCATTACGCTTACGATACCTATGCCTTGGCAACCGGCGTGGCAAAAGCGGCGGTGAAACAAGGCGGCGATTCCTGGTTTTTCCTGACCGCCGACTATGCCTTCGGCCAGTCGATGGAGAAGGATGCATCGGATGTCGTCAAGAGTGCCGGCGGCAAGGTCGTCGGCAGCGTACGCCATCCGCTCAACGCCTCGGATTTTTCTTCCTTCCTGTTGCAGGCGCAAAACTCGAAAGCGAAGATCATTGGCCTGGCCAACGCCGGCGGCGACACCATCAATGCGGTGAAATCCGCTGCCGAGTTTGGCATCACCAAGAACCAGACTATCGCACCGCTCCTGCTGTTTCTCAACGACATTCATGCAATGGGCTTGCAGTCCACGCAAGGCATGATGCTGACCGAGGGCTTTTACTGGAACCTGAACAAGGAAACCCGCGACTGGAGCCGGCGCTACTTCTCGCGCATGAAGCGCATGCCCAATATGCTGCATGCCGGCGTGTACTCCGCCGTGACGCACTACCTGAACACCATCGCAGCCGCAGGCACTGACGAAGCGAGCGCCGTCATGAAGCGTATGAAGACCACGCCGATCAACGACTTCTATGCGAAGAACGGCCGCATCCGCGAAGACGGCCGCATGGTGCATGACATGTATCTGATGCAGGTCAAGAAACCCGCCGAATCGAAAGAGCCCTGGGATTACTACAACGTGCTCGCCACCATCAAGGGTGAAGACGCCTTCCAGCCGCTGTCGGCATCGCGCTGTTCCATGATTAAAAAATAAGCAGCCGCCCACTTCAATCATCGTCCAAGAAGGATCAATTTCAAACTACGGCATAAACCACAAAAAAAGGGGGAAGTAGATGAGACGCAAATGAGATTCCAGCAGCCAACACCTGATCAATTTCGAACAATCCAAGGAGAAAAATTCTCATGAAAAAAACGCTAGCCGCGCTCGCCGTCTTGGGCGCATTCGCAACCGCTGCACAAGCGCAAACCAATGTTTCGATTGGTGGCGTGATCCAAGCCAACTGGAAGAGCTACTCCATCGGCAATTCCGCACGCGCCACGCAAACCGAGTATCGCATCGACGACGATTACACTTCGCGTTTCTGGTTGACCGGCACCGAAGATTTGGGCGGTGGTTTGTCCGCTCTGTTCTATGTTGAAAACCGTCTCAATACCGATGTTTCCAACACTTTAGGAACCGGCAATGGCCTGAGCAACGGCGACACTTTCCTCGGCCTAAAAGGATCCTGGGGTCAAGTCACCGTCGGCAAACACTCATGGATGGGCGGCGCCGGCCTGACCGCTGAAGCGCTCTCCGGCAGCGGCATCGTCGCCATGCCCAGCAGCATGTGGGCCACCATGAGCATCATGAACCAATCCGGCCGCAGCTTCGTCGACTATCTTGATGGCGGCACCCGCCGCGCCAACTCGATCACTTATCGCAGCCCGGTCATGAGCGGTTTCTCCGCTGTCGTCGGCGTCTCCACCAATCCGGCCGGCAATGAAGGCGTTGTGGCGGGCACCGCAGGTACGTATTCCGATGGCCGCGAGTATTTCCTCTCGGGCAGCTACGCCAACGGCCCCTTGTCCGCCAACCTGGCATACCGCAACTACCAAGTGGAAGGCACGACGACCACCAGCGACAAGCAATGGCGTTTGTACGGCTTCTACAAACTGCCGATGGGCTTGAAGCTCGGCTTGATCATCGATCGCGCCACGCGCGACACGGCAGCGGCCAGCGCAGCGCGTACCGCATGGGCCATCCCGGTCAGCTACGTGTTCGGCAAAAACACCTTGCTGGCGAACTTTGCGCGCGCAGGCGATATGGGCGGCGTGGCTAACACCGGCGCCAAGATGTGGACTTTGGGCTGGGATTATGCACTGTCCAGGCGCACCAACGTCGGCGTGTACTACAGCAAGCTCTCCAATGACAGCGCAGCGGCATACCAGCCGTTTGCCGCCGGCTTGGGCAGCCTCACCGGCTCCGCGCTAGCGGCCGGCGAATCGGCTCAAACGATTGCATTGGGTATCAAGCACACCTTCTGATGCAGGGTGAGAACCTGCGCGGGATCATTTTAGGGGTCGCGCAGGTTCTGAAGCATCGAGTTTTCTCCGAGTTTGCCAGGCTCGTCTCCGAGCCTGGCTTTTTTCTTTCGACGACCGCAATGTATTCCACATCGAAGCATTTTCTCGGACAAGGTCCGCACGGCTTCCACAAGATTTTCTATCGCGAGTGGGGATCCGCCGGCAACGGCGAAGTTCTCATGTGCGTACACGGATTCACGCGCAACGGCAGCGACTTCAACTACCTGGCGAGCGCGATGTCGGACGTCTATCGCGTCGTCTGTCCCGACATGGCGGGCAGAGGACAAAGCGATTGGCTGCCCAAGGCCGAATACGGCTATCCGCTTTACCTGGCCGACGCAGCGGCGCTGATGGCGCGATTAAACGCCAAGTCGCTGGACTGGATCGGAACCTCGATGGGCGGATTCATGGGCATGATGCTTGCCGCACAGCCGAATACGCCGATCCGCAGGCTGGTACTCAACGATGTCGGACCGGTGGTATTCGGCTCGACCATGCGCGAAATCGCCAGCGTCTGCGGCAATAATGAGCGGTTTCCCAGCTTCGACGAAGCTGTCGCCTACATCAAGAGCGTCTACCACATGTGGGGGCAATTGCCTCACGCGCAATGGATCGACGTTGCCAAGAACAGCGTGCGCGAACTCGGCGACGGCAGTTATGCGCTCGCCTACGATCCGGCATTGATCGCACCGCTGAAGGACAACCCGGCTGCCATCCAGGATGTCGCCATTTGGCCTATTTACGAGTCCATTCAAATACCCATGCTCCTGCTGCACGGAACGGAATCCACCGTGCTGACGGCCGAAGTCGTCGAAGAAATGAAGCGACGCAACCGCCATCTCGAAGTGGTCGAAGTGCCCGGCGTCGGGCACGCTCCGTCCCTCATGGTCGACGAGCACGTCCGCATCATCCGCGACTGGCTTTGGCTGCTGAAGTAAGTCATCTCGCCGGCATCAATATTCTCCGTAGTATTTCAGACCCGCATCGCGGGTCTTTTTTTGCGCCGGACTTCTCTAGAACTCATTTCATCAATACCAGGGTTCGCTCCAGAATCGACGCTGGACAGCGTTGGGCTCCTTGCGAATATGCGATGGCTATTCGACGCGTCGCCCGCCTTGCCAGCCCCGATTCTGGAGCGAACGCGAACCCTGCTATTTGTGAAATGAGTTCTACACAGTATATCTACGCGCGTAGATATACCTATTGTGGCGCACCCGTGCGTCTCCTATCTTGATTTCTTGGCAAACCAAGACAAAGGAGGCTCGCATGCGCATAGCGATTTGATGTGGCAAGGAGACATAAAACAAACCCCATTAAAAATTAGGAGACATTTTCATGAAACGTGAAATCGATTTTCGCGGGCGTATTTTTTCGCGCCTGAAATCCCTGCTTGCGGCTGCAGCCGTCGCGGCTTGCACCACGCATAGCGCATTCGGGGCAACGTTGACGCAGGTATTCAGCTTCGGCACCAACCCCGGCAATCTCTTGATGTACAAATACGTGCCGGCATCCATGCCTTCAAGCGCGCCGGTGGTCGTACTGTTGCACGGCTGCAGCCAAAGCGCCGCTTCCTACGATGACGAGCCGGGCTGGGTCAAGTTTGCCAATCAGTACAAGTTCTACCTCGTGTTCGCGCAGCAGCAAACCATCAACAATTCCGGCAAATGCTTCAATTGGTTCGCGCCGGGCGACCATACGCGCGGCCAGGGCGAAGCCTTGTCGATCAAGCAGATGGTCGACAAGATCAAGGCCACCCATAGTGTGGATGCCAATCGGGTGTACGTCAGCGGACTGTCGGGCGGCGCCGCCATGACCGCCGTCATGCTGGCGGCTTATCCGGACGTGTTTGCCGGCGGCGCCATCAATGCCGGCATCGCCTACAAATGCGCCACCTCGTCTTCGGCGGGATTCAGCTGCATGTACGGCTTAGTCAACAAGACGCCGCAGCAATGGGGCGACTTGGCGCGCAGCGGCTACAGCGGTTACACGGGGCGCAAGCCGCTGGTCGCCATCTTCAACGGAACGGCCGATTCCGCCGTCAACATCAACAATCTGACCGAACTGATGGAGCAGTGGACCAACTACCACGGCATCAGCCAGACGCCGACCACCAGCGACACGCTCAAAGGCTATCCGCGCAAGATCTACGGCGGAAAAGTGATGACGGTTGAAATCACCGGCATGGATCACGGCACGGCGATCGATCCGGGAACGGGCGCCGACCAGTGCGGCGTCGCGGCGTCCTATTTCATCGACGTCAATCTCTGCTCGACTTACTACAGCGCCAAATTCTGGGGCTTGTTCTAAGCATCAAGAAGTCTCGCCTCCTCACGGGGCGAGACTTTTTCTCGCGAGCGAGGGGCATCATGCATAGACCTTGCATCAAACGGCAATGCGGCGTAGCCGTCGTCACGGCCCTGCTGCTGACAACCCTGGCGGTGACGATCGTCGCCAGCATGTTCTGGCAACAGCAGGTACAGATACGCTCCATCGAGAACCAGCAGACACAATCGCAAAAGCAATGGCTGCTGCGCGGCTTGCTCGATTGGGCGATGCTGCTGCTGCGTGAAGACATCGGCAATTCAGGCGCCGATCATTTGTCCGAAGCCTGGGCGGCGCCGATGCAAACCGACCGTCTCGACCAATTCCTGGGCATCAAAGATGCAGACGCCTACCTAGCCGGCCGCATCGTCGATGCGCAGTCGCGCTACAACTTGCGCAATCTCGCTTTCCAAGGCGAGGTCCATGCTCGGGAAGTGGCGGTATTCGGCCGACTGTTGCTTGCACTTGGACTGAATCCGAACCTCGCGCAGCGATGCGCCGACGCGATGGCGGCGGCTGCCGATCCGCACCGCCTGCCTATCGAACAACTCGACGACCTGCTTGCCGTATCCGGCATGAATCAAGCGCTGCTGGACCGGCTGCGGGAGCATGTCGTGATATTGCCGAATCCGACGCCGGTCAACATCAACACTGCCTCGGCCTTGGTATTGTCGGCGCGCTTGGAGGTTCTGTCGAAGGATGACATCAGCAGATTGATTGCCGGCCGCGAACGTGCCCACATCCGCGACGCCGGCGATCTGCGTTTGCGGCTACAGGGCAAACCGCTGCCGCCGCTCGAACGAGAACTCTCCTACTCTTCCAATTATTTTCTGTTCAACGGCAAAGTACGCGTGCGTCACGGCACGCTTGAAATGCAGGCGCTGATGGAGCGCAGCTTCATGACCGGATCACGCGTGCTGTGGATACGCGAGTAATGGTTGTTCTTACGTAGTTCTACTTGGGTATTTCCACCAATTGCCGACCATTGCCTATTTGTCTACCTTTCATATGCCGCGCCCCGATGCCGGCGTCGCGAGCCAATACCCCTCGACACCACTATAAAGGAGACATTTCATGACCCAGAAATTTGCGCCGTCCAATCCGCTTTCGCGCTTGCTCGGCTTATTCATCGCGGCAATCGCTCTACTGTCGCCATTCGCCGCCCATGCAGCCTGCCTCGACAACGTCGTGCTGGTGCACGGCAATACCGGCTATCCCTCGCATTGGGACAACACGGTCGCCGAGCTGAAACGGCGCGGCTATGTCGACTCGCAACTTTATCGTCCGAATTGGGGTTCGAAGATTTGCGCGACTTGCAACGATCACGGCAGCGCCAATACCACGCCGGTCAAGAATTCGATGAAGACAGCTTTGGCCGCGTCGTGTACCGGCAAGATCGACGTCATCGGTCATTCGATGGGCGTCACGCTCGCGATGAAGGCGATCAATGAACTGGGTTACGCCGGCAAGGTGAATACCTACGTCGGCATCGCCGGCGGCCAGCACGGCTTGGTCTCGTGCGGCGTGTATCCCTTCAACGTATGGAATCCGGGTTGCGGCTCGCTCGGCCTGTCGATCAACAGCCCGCTGGTCAATTCCGTGCGCAACAAGCGCTACGGCGCCAAGATGTATTCGATCAAGAGCTATATCGATGAAGTGGTTTGCATCGGCAGCTGTTTCGTTTACGGCTCCCACACCAGCAACGTCGACATGCAAAATGCGACGTATGACTTCGCGCTTGGTCACTTGGGCTTGATATTTTTTACCCCCACCACGCAGGCCAATCTCTTGATGAACTAGCGTGAATCGCAGCTATTCGGCGCGATGACAAACGGCCTCGATCCGATTGCCGCAAGGGTCGAGCAAAAACGCGCCGAAATAATGTTCATGGTAATGTGCCCGCACGCCGGGCACGCCGTCATCTGCGCCGCCGTTGGCAAGACCAGCGTCATAAAAGGCGATGACTTGCGCGCGCGATGCCGCCTTGAAGCACCAATGCCGTTTGGTGTCGGTATTCGCGTTCGCGGATTCGTACACCGCCAAGCAAGAATGAAAATCTTCGGCCGCGTTGCAGCGCACGCCATAGCCGAGAGCTTCCGGCCGATCGTAGACTTTTTCTGCGCCGAGCGCCGCCATCACGGCATCGTAAAACGGCCGCGCGGCATTTAAGTCCGGCACGGAAATGGAGACGTGATCGAGTAGCTGCATAATGAGTTGTGGATGGCTTTAATTCGTTCCGATGAAACGCACTGCCGCCATGGAAAACGCAAACCAGTATCCAAAGAAAAACCGATCGAGTCCAATAACAACTTGACCGCGTTTCTGCCGCCATTTGCCGATTAATACCATTACCGCACCCGAAGCCGCCGGCACTAAAAACAGCATGGCAAGACGCGCAGGCTGTGTACGCGCGAAAGATTCCGGGACAATCAGCAAACTGATACCGCCGGCAATAACGCCCAACAGCGTATAACCCAATAGCTTCTTAAACGTGCCGCGCTCTTTCGGCTCGCCATCGGTATTGCGCGACAGATGAATGCCGACTTCCGCCAGCGCCTCGAAGAGCACTTGGAGGATCGCTTCGCCGAAAAACTCGAAAATTAATTCGAAGATGAGTTCCAACATACCGGTAGGTCGCGTGAATGATATGAGTGCGTATTAAGGATTTGTTTTTACGCGCGGGCGGCGCGGATCTTTCTTCGTGTGCCGAGAAACGCGGACATTAAGGGTGCCCGCAGTGAACTTCATCTCCGTGTCGTTACCGGCGATCTCCGGGTTGAGGAGAGAAATTTCAACGGAAAAAGGCGTTCCGCATACCGGTATGTTTCGGGTATTCGGGAAGTATCTGTCTTTGACATGCCACGGCATCACCTGACTCTGATCCGGCCCGTGCGGCGCGGCGTGAATACGGTTTTGATTGCAGCCGGCGTCCTGCTCGGTGGCATTGACGATGACATCGAACGCGCGCGGGTCGCCGGCAATTTTAAGCGTCAGCGACGGCGAAATGACGAGCGTCGTATTTGCATCCTGAGACAAGGGAATTGTCGTGTTCAGGTTCTGCGCAAAGGCTGCGCTTGTTATCAATCCAATGAAAACGATCAGAAGATTTTTCATGACGTTACAAATCCGTTTCAAAAAATTCGGAAGTTTCAGACACATGCCTTTCCCAATCTCCCGGCACAACGCCGACTATTCTCATCGGCATTATTGCACTTTCCACCGGGCGGTCGCATAGCGACGCGCAGTTTTCCAGAATCGACGCACACCCTCTATGAGCCAAACCATCATTTACGTCTTTTCAGCCATTGCACAAGCACGAAATAAATTCCTGCGCCGATTAGGCCGCTATATAAACAGAATTTGTGCAAACTCTCGATGGTGATTAGATTCAGGAATGGATTGCGCTGAGAAAAAGGCGCGAAGGGTTCCAGATCGGCGTGCATCAAACTATCGAGCAAAACGTGACTGTAAGCCCCGACGAAAGCACTGAAGATCGTGACGGCCCAGCCAATCGGCAAAAAGCCGGTCGCGCCGAGCTTGCGGAGGCCGAATTCAGCCGCGTATTTTCCGGTTACCGCCGACACAGCTCCGATCAAGGTGGCGCCGATGTAAGTATGCGTGAAGCCATGAAGATGCCCCTCGCCGCTCAACAGGACGATCAAGGGTTGAAGGTCCATGATGATTTGTGCCCATCCAAACACCATCAGCGAGAAACTTCCTTGCAGTACTGCCTTCAGGAAGATGCCTGGACCCATGTGAAAGGGAGTGAATGGCATGGATTTATGCATTAAAGGGTCGGTTGATCGTGTCCAGAAGTATTCAGCGTCTATCCCGAATCATTCGCACCAGTACCAGTGCATTCGATTGATGGACATTGGCTGAAACACCTATCTTCCGGCAAGGAAAACTGCATCGTATGCCTCTTGAGAGAAGCCTTGCAAACGATGGTCGCCGGCGAGGATCAGCGGGATGCCCCGGCTGCCGCCGGCACGCACGAATTCGGCCTTGCCTTCCGTCGTATCGACATCGAATTCCCGGTAAGCGACACCGCGACTAGCGAGGTAGGCCTTTGCCTTCTTGCAATAGCCGCACCACGCGGCGGAAAAAAGGACAACTTGACCGCGGGCAGTGGATGGCGCCGCAGCCTGCGGCTTGCGCGCCTGTTCGAGCTGAGACGAGGTGGGAGCGGGCAGGCTGCTGCTCGGCAGGTTGTCGAAGGTGAGCGTCTTCTGGATTTTTCCCTCGACAGGCGGCCGGTCGCTGTAAGTGATCCTGCCATCCGGACCTACGGACTTGTAAAGTGTTTGAGCCAAGCCGGGGGCAGCGAAAGTGATGGCGCAAAGCGCAAGAATGAGGACTCGAAGCATAGGTGCCTTTCGATTGAAGCTTAGCGCGTACACGACGAACCATGACGCATAACGCCTTCACATACTGAAGGTCCGATTCCGGCGCAAATTGCGTCCGGTATCAATGCCAGCCTACGTCCGCCAGCATGAGTCCCACAATTGTCCGGACCTTCAATTGATCGGCTTGTACCTGCGCATAGGCGGCCGCTTCGCTTTGCTTGGCGTGGTAAGTGAGGACGATCGGCCCGCTTTTTGCACACTCCGGATCCTGCAACACCACGTAAAGCTGGCCGGGCCACAAATGGCGCGCAAGCTCGCGCGGATATTCCCGTCGTTTATCGTCGAACCGGTGGCCGGAACCTGCCTTCCCTGGCGCAGGCGTCACGCAGAGCTTCTTTTCGAAGACCCAAAGCTGATTGTAGCCCATCGGAATCTTGTCCTGCGCTTCAAGGAGCAGCTCTTCCAAGCTACCTGGCTTGAGCAGACGCGACCAAGACCCGGAACCGGTCATGTAGATGAAGCGATAGCCTTCGTCGCAGATCCCTATCTTTTCGCCGGGGTTCTGTTTCGGCACCGCTTCGCATGAAAATCCATCGATAAACAATGCCATGATCTCTCCCTTATCAACGACAAGCTCTCGACTCTGATCATGCCAGTTTGGTAAAGGCGGCGCCAGTTTACTAGCGCGCCGCGTAAGCTCCGTTGACGAAAATCGTTTGCGCGCTTACCCATTGCGCGCGGGGCGATGCGAGGAATTCGACCATCGGCACGATGTCGCTCACTTCCGCCAACCGGCCGAGTACATGCGCCTTGGTCACGTAGGCCACGCTTTCGGGTGTTTCCTGGTTATGGAAGAAAGGCGTGTTCACCGCGCCCGGCGCGATCGTATTGACGGTCACGCCGCGTGCGCCGATTTCGCGTGCGAGCGCGCGGGTGAAGTCTTCTACCGGCGCCTTAGAGCCGCGCCCGAGATTGCGCGAAGCGCCGCTGACGATGGCGACCTTGCCAGCAAGTTCTTTTTGCATGCCTTCCGTTGTTGCGCCGGATGCGGCCGCGTGACCGATACCTGAATTGGCGGTGGCGCTCGATGCAAGGGTAGCGGCCAGCAGGGTGCCGATGCCGGCAATGGCTTCACGTCGGCCGGGCACCCAGTCGGGCGTGCTGGCGGAAGACGATGCGTTGGGTGCGGATGATTGGGATGAGGATTTCATGGCGTGGCTCCTTTGCGATTTCAGTTCAATTCGAGCGCGCGATTCAGCGCGCAACCAAGTTCATTTGCGGTCCCGCATAACGTTCACCGGCAATTGCGCCCGGCGCGAACAATCGATCGAGTTCGGCTAGCTCGGCTTGCCCCAGCTTCACGTTCAAAGCGCCAAGGTTCTCCATCAAGCGCGCCGATTTGGTGGTGCCGATCAGCGGCACGATGTCGTCGCCGCGCGCGAGCACCCAAGCCAAGGCCAATTGCGCATTGGTGCAACCGAGGCGCGCCGCGATCGCCTTTAATGCCTCGACCTTTTGCAGGTTATGCGCGAGGTTTTCACCCTGGAAGCGCGGCGCATGCGCACGGAAGTCGCTGAGATCGAACTTGCCGTCGACCGCGCCGGATAACAAGCCGCGCGACAATGCACCGTAAGCCACGACACCGATGCCGAGTTCACGCGCCACCGGCAAAATCTCCGGCTCGATCACGCGCGTGGCGAGCGAATATTCGATTTCCAATGCGGTCACCGGGTGCACGGCATGCGCGCGGCGCAGCTGCTCGACGTTCATTTCCGACACGCCGAGGTAACGCACCTTGCCTTCCTTGATGAGATCGGCGATCGTGCCCACCGTTTCTTCCAAGGGCACGGCCGGATCGACGCGCGCCGCTTGATAGATGTCGATCACATCCACATCCAGGCGCTGCAATGAATAGGCGGCGAAATTTTTGATCGCTTGCGGACGGCCATCGAAACCGGAGAAGCCGCCGGAAGACGTGCGCAACACGCCGGTTTTGACGCTGATGACCGCCTTGTCGCGCCGGCCGGCCAGGGCACGGCCGAGCAGCATTTCATTGTGGCCGACACCGTAGAAGTCGCCGGTGTTGAAGAGCGTGATGCCTGCATCGATGGCAGCGTGAATCGTGTTTATGCTTTCGGCATCGTCGCGATCGGCCTTGCTGCCGTAGAAATCGGACATGCCCATCAGGCCCAAACCCACTGCCGAAACTTGCGGACCATTTTTCCCCAACGTGCGATTTAACATGTTGCTCTCCTATGTGCGGTTGACCGATGACTGCAGTTTGCTTTACGCTCCACTCTGAAACAATTAGATTAAATTGAACTCATGGTTTCTAATTCAGAAACGATAATCCTGGCCGATTTGCGCGTCTTTCTTGAGGTCGCGAAACTATTGAGCATTACGCGCGCGGGCGATGCGCTGGGCGTGCCGAAATCGGCTGTCAGCAAGACATTGACGCGCCTGGAGGGTCAGCTCGGCGTGCGATTGTTGGAACGTTCCTCGCGCCGCGTTGCGTTGACGCCGGCCGGCCGCTTGCTCACCGTGAAGGCGGAGTCGCTTTTGACGGAAGCCGAGTTCTTGACCAAGAGTTTGCGCGAAGAACGCAACGAACCGCGCGGCACGGTGCGCATGACGGCGCCGCCGGAACTGGGCACGCTCTTCATCGAGCGCGTCGTGCCGCTCATTTTGCGCGAGTATCCTGAACTACGGATCGCCATGAAACTGGCGTACGACTTCGACGATTTGCAAGAGCCGGCGATCGACATCGCGCTGCGCGTCGGCCAAGTGCATGACGAGCGTTTGGTGGGCAGCGCCATCGGCGAATTTTCACGCATCCTGGTGGCAAGCCCTGCGTATCTCAAGACCAATCCTTTGCGCCGCCCCGCCGATTTAGCCGACCATCATTGCCTGGTGTTTTCGGGGAATGAAAATACTGCGGAATGGGAATTCGTGCGCGGCGGTGTTATCGAGAAAGTACGCGTTGCCGGCAATCTCGCGGTACGCAGCTTCACCGCTCAGCTACATGCGGCGCGCGCCGGATTGGGCGTGGTGCGCGGGCCGATGTTTGTTGCATCCGAATGGATCAAGCGCGGCGAACTGGTCCGTGCCTTGCCCGGCTGGCAAGCGATGCCGGTGACCGTGTTTGCGGTCCATCGCTTTGGGCATGAACGTATTGCGCGCGTGGCAGCCGTGTTAAAAGCAGCTAAAGCCGCCCGCTGGCTGGCGTCCGATTAGCAGATGTCGTTTTGCGACAGCAAGGTAATAATTCACACTTTTCCGCACCAAAGTCGTGCTCTAATGAGACACAAAAGAAGCATGGACGCCTCACACTCATGCAAAAATAACAATATAATGCCAAAATGACAGGGATCGATAGTAACTCGGCTCAGACCGGGCGTCGTTGGCAGGCGGAGGAGTAATGGAACAAGTTCTTGATCACAGGGATGTCACTAAGCGCATCAACCTGGCGGACCCGCATCAGGTGTGCGCTGAGGTGTGCCGCCTGTTGTCCGATGTCGATTCCGATGTCGACCTGCCGCTGATCAAACGCGCCTTCGATGTATTTACCCAAATGTACTCCGGCACGCTGCCGGGCTTTCATCGTTGCGAAACCCTGTATCACGACATGCAGCATGCCTTGGATGTGACGCTCGCATCGGCGCGCATCATGGCCGGCTTCGAACGTGCCCATGCCAACGGCAGCCGATTAGGCAGCGAACGATTAACGCTCGGCACCATCGTCGCCTTATTCCACGACGCCGGCTACATTCGCCGCAAGCGCGATCGCAAGTGCTGGCACGGCGCGCAATATACGCTGGTGCATGTCACACGCGGCGGACGTTTTCTGACGTGCTTCTTGAAAGAAGCGGGCTGCACCGCTTGGGCACGGCGTGCCGTCAAGCTGATTCATTTCACCGGTTATGAAATTCCGATCGCGGAGATCCCATTGAAAGATCCGCTGGACCGTCAGCTGGGTGAGTTGATCGGCACCGCGGATTTGATCGCGCAAATGTCCGATCGGGTTTACCTGGAAAAATGCCGCGATTATTTATACGAGGAATTCGAACTCGGCGGCGTTGCGCGTCAACTTAATCCCGACGGCAGCGAGCGCGTAGTCTACGATTCCGGCTATGACTTGCTGCGCAAGACGCCGGTGTTTTATACCAGGGCGGTGCGCAAGCGCCTGGACGATGATTTTCACCAGTGTTATCGCTATCTGGAAGCGCTGTTCGGCGACAATCCTTACATGGAAGCGATCGACCGCAACATGGCTTACCTGCAGCAGCTGCTGGATGACGGGCGTTTGACCGAATTGCTGCGCCGGCGCGCCGAGCCCGTGCTTTCTCCGCTGGACGAAAACTCGGCTTCTGCCTAATACGTTTACTTCTTTCCTAAGGCATAGACGAGACTGGTCCACAAGGTGTACGTCTCCATGCCCAGCTTTTCTTTGAAGACCGAAGCATTCTTCGCTGCCGCCGTTTGCACCATCACCAGCTTCGCTTCCGGATCGACATAAATCGCCTGGCCGTATACGCCCATCATCAGAAAGCGGCGTTTTTCTCCCGGCAACAGCCAGAAGTGCAAACCGTAACCGAACAGCGGCGTTGCCGCGCCGGGCACAAATGCCGCCGGCTGCTTATGACTATCGGTCGCTTCCAGCAAATAATCCTTGGGCAGAATTTGTTTGCCGTTGAGCGCGCCGTCATTGGCCAGCAGCATGCCCAGCCGTCCATAATCGCGCAACACGGCGTTGAAATTACCCGCTGTCATTTCGATACCGTCTTTGTCGATCGCCCAGCTGGCGTCGGCTTCAGTGCCCATCGGCTGCCACAGTTTTTCAGCGACATAATCGGCCAGGGTTTTGCCGGTTGCATTTCGGACGACTAATCCAAGGATGTAAGTCTCGCTGCTCGCATAATGAAAACGCTCGCCGGCTTTGCCATCCATGTCGCGAAATGCCTTCAGCGCTTCGATCAATCCGTCTTTTGCGGCAATGACGACAAAACGTTTCAAATCATCGTCGCCGCTGTAGTTCTCCGTGAACTTCACGCCGGACGACATATGCAGGATGTCGCGTATGCTCGCTTCGCCATACGGATATCCAGCCAAGTCCGGCACATAGCGCGCCACTTTGTCCTCAAGCGATTTGATCTTGCCCTCTTCTCGCGCCAAGCCGACGGCAAGGCTTGCGATCGATTTGGCCATCGAGTGTGAAACAAATTTGTCGGTCGGCTTGCGATCGTACTGGTAACGCTCAACCAAAATCTCACCGTCTTTGATAATCAGCAAACCGGTGACGCGCTGACGCTGCAAGTAGTCGTCGATCGAAAGCGATTTACCGTCGTATCCATAGCGCAGATCCGGCTCGGTTGCCGCTTTCTTCAAAGGACTGGGGGTGTCGGCACGCTCGATCTTGCGCACGCGCAGGATACGATCGACATTGGAAAATGAGCCGATGCGCACCGATTCATCGTAAAACCAATTTGCGCGGGTGCCGATGGGGTAGGCTTGGGCTTTGCCGAGCAAATCTTCATCAGGTGCTGCGAATGCCGGCGTTGCGGCTAAAGCTAGCAGGCATGCCGATATTAATTTCACCGGGGTTGGTGGCTTTTTCATATGGTGTGAATCAGGCGGAACGCAGTTCCCAGCAATCGGTGGGAGTGCTGGCTTGCGCTGTTTTGATCAGCCATTCCTTCTCCAGCAATACCAATTCCTGGTTCAATGTGGGAGAGGCAAAGACGGATGCGTTCTTGGGAACGTGTTGCAAATGCTGATGAGCAAACGCGCGGCCGAACCAGGCGAACACCGGCGGACATGCCATGCCGCTGCCGAGATTAACGATCAGCAGATGAAACACGTCTTTACGATATGCGAGTGCTGCGTCGCTCAATATCGTTTGCGCCTGAATGGCCTCCTCTTCCGCTTGCTGTTGCCGATCTACTGTCTGCGCATAGGCATGTTCGGCTTGGAAGCCCGGCAAGCTACGCCGCACCGCGGTCAGCCATTCGTCGCAAAAAGCCAAGGCCGCATCGCCGGCACCGTTGGTCATGCGCACTTCACGCAAGTACTTGCATTCATCGAGGTAGCGCTGCTTCGCCTCCAGCCAATCTTCCACGGCCGGAAGCCAATGGCCGAGCCGCCCGCAATTTCGCGTCAAGGCATAGCGCACGACTAAGCGCAATTCTTCTTCCAGGAGTGCGTTCACGAGTGTCGCGCCGAGATACAAAATGCGACCTTCGATTTGCCGTTCGGCAGGGTCTATCGTCATCTTGCCGACGACAAGACGGCAATCCGGAAACACGCCCAGAACCAAATGCGTCGGCTTGGCGATCTGTAGTCGCCGGCATTCGCTTTCGATGAGTTGCCACAACGCCGTACATTCCGCAGCCCCGGCTTCGCGTCCGGTACGACGGCGCACGAAGCGGCGAAACAAGCGCCATGCCAGCTTGGCTTGCGAAGAGAAACGCAAAAATGCAAACAAGCCCACGGTCAATGCCAATTGCAAACCGATGCCGGGGCTATTCCACCATACGGTCGGCACCAGCCACGCAGTCAGCGTCATCAAAACACCGTTGGTCATTCCGGCCTGCAAAGTAAAAAGCAGGCCGATACCCAAAAGCGGGGCGGCGTTTTTCAAACCGCGCTCTTGCCACGGCGACGGCCATCTCGGCATCGACACCATCAACATAATGACCAGCGCGATGGAAATCAGTGTCGCCAAAGCGAGTTCGTGCGTCACGATGACGCGCACATCGACCGCACAACTCGCATCCGGCATCGCATGACAAGCTTCCGCGAATGTTTGCTTGGAAGCGGGATGCGCGCGCACCCATTGTGTCTCAAGCCGATGGAGCGCTTCGCCTGAGGCATACCACGCAACAAAGGGAATCGGCAGCAGCAAGCGCAGGTAACGGAACGGACTGTAATCCATGCATTTTCGCGGCAAGCCGCTGATGCGCGGCGCATAGAAGTTGAATTCGCGTGCATCGATCATGGTGATTTCCTCCCCTCGATTACCGTGCGCGCATTCCGCATGAAATCCTGCAGTTCGACGCCGAGTACGGCGCCCGCGCGCAAAACAGGATCATTCCCGTAGGCGAGCAGCAGCTTTTTGCGCAACGCCGGCTCGCGGTTCGCCGTACGGTCGATCAAATCATCCCAACAGACAAGCAGCGTCTGCATTTTCTTGTCGTGGGGCGGCAGATTTTTCTTCATCGCGCGCTGCGCTTCCTTGCCGAATGCCATCCATTCATCGTCGATGTCTTGCAGGCGCTTCAATTCATCCGGCGAAAAATATTGATGCAAAGCCTCCAGGCGCAAGTCGATCGCTTGCCGGATGTAGTGCCGCATAGCAGGATCGACGCCGTTCCTGTTTTGCGCAACGGGCTCGCGCGTGACCATATTTTCCCATCGGCTGAGCAGCTCAAAATCGCCGCCCAGCCAGCGCATAGTCAAATCCATCCACTGACGCGCCAGCGGCTGTGCTTCCAGGCTGCATGGATCGAGCTGGCGATTCATCGCCTCGCGTGTCGCTTTGATCAAGGGCAGCCATTCGGATTCCGTTCGCCGCCAGCCTTCCATGAGCTGCTTCAATTCGGCCGGCGTGAAATATTTGCCGTAAGTCGACATCAATTCGAGCGTGGAAAGCCATTCCGATAAATCCGGTTCGGTTCCGCTCGTCAAATTGATTTGCAGCAGTTGCAAGCGGTTGCGCAATTCGTTCGCTTGCGCAATCTGTTTGTCGAGCATGGCCATCTGCCGCTGCACGACCGCCGAAAGCGGTTCGCCCTGAGTGAGTAGATTCCCGATATCGGCCAGTGGAATACCGATTTGGCGCATGGCTTGAATCGCGTGCAGGCGCGCGATATCGTTGCGATTGTAGAGGCGATAGCCTGAGTCGGAGCGTGCGGAAGGCGCGAGCAGGCCGATGGCATCGTAGTGATGCAACGCGCGCACCGTGAGACCGGTGCGTTTGGCCAGTTCGCCTACTTTCAGCAGCATGATGCCCTCCCTGCATCAATATCCCGATGGCGCGGAAAATCCCCCGATGCGCTTTGCGAGCAGCTTAGCGAAGTGAATCGGCGTCTTGTCTTCAAGATAAGGGCCGACGATTTGCACGCCGACCGGCAAACCATTATGCGCTATTCCAATCGGTGCTGTGGTCACCGGCAGAAAAGACACGTTGGGTAGTCCAGCCCAAGCCATCATGGTATCAATATAGGATCTTTTCTGGCCATTGACTTGCAGCGTGCGGCCGAAAAACTCGCCATGATCGTGCGCAAATGCAGTCACCGATGCGACCGGGCAAAGCAAGACGTCGAACTCCTTGAAATAATCCGCCCACTTCTGTCGCATCAGCAAGCGCTGATAGTCGGACCGAACCCAGTCTCGATGCGAGATGGCCGTGCCGCGCAGCCATTGGGCCATGGGGCTTCTGTCGTTTCGATCCAGGTCTTGAATACGGCCAAGCGCATAATAAAATCGATCGTCTGGCTGGCCGGCGCATTGCGACGCGGCGACTAAGCGCATGTAGATGTCGTGGCTGGCAGTGAAGTCGATAGCGGGACGCGCGTCGCTTACTTGGGCACCCGCCTTGGCCAATGCATCCGCCAACTTTCGCAGGCAATCGCCGACTGCCGCATCGACCGGACAAACCGGGTCGTCCAGCCACAAGCCTACCTTGAAATCCTTGAGTTCCTTTTTACGCGGCGCGGGAAACGTCAAACTCCAGGCAGTTTGATGGTGCGGCTTCGGCCCGGCGATGATGTCCAACGCCAGGTCGAGATCGTCGGCGCTTCGCGCCAGCGGCCCGATCACCGCCAGTTCGGCGTCGCCCGAATATTCGCCGGGATGAATGCCCGGTCGGGGAGGAATATGCCCGCGCGTGGGCACGACGTTGAGACTCGGCTTGTGTCCATACACGCCGCAGAAATGCGCCGGTGTGCGAATCGAGCCGGCCAAATCGCTGCCTATATCCAAACTCGTGAGACCGGCTGCAAGCGCCGCCGCCGCGCCGCCGGAAGAGCCGCCCGGCGTACGCGCGAGATCCCAGGGATTGTTGGTGGTACCGTAATTTGCATTGTAGCTTTGCCAGTCCATCGCATGAAGGGGGACATTGGTTTTACCGAAAATAATGGCGCCGGCTTTGATTAAGGCAGCGACCACGTCGGCGTGGCGTTGAGGGACATGCTCTTTCCACTCCGGCGCGCCGGCGGTGCAAGGCATGCCGGCGACTTCCAGCGTATCTTTAATGGTCATCGGCAATCCATGCAGCGGCCCCCAAATTTCTCCTGCGGCGCGCGCCTGATCGGCGGCATGGGCTCGCTTTCTCGCATTGTCGAAATCGGTCGCGACGATGGCATTAATGCGCGGGTTGATGCGTTCGAAACGATCGATGTAGAGGTCGAGCAATTCAACCGAGCTGATATGTTTTTGCTGCAATTCGCGCAGCAATTCGGTGGTGGTGTGAAACGCTGTGTCTTTCATGGCTCGATTCCTTTTAAGTTCGTGCGTACATCAATCGAAATCCGCCGCCGACTTGCAAGCCATCCTTGCGGCGCGCGAAATAGCGTGAATTCAGTTCGGCGGCGCCGATATTGTCGGCGCTTTGAAATCCTAGCTTCCGCGCCTCTTCCGCCAGGACGGCGGGGTCATAAGACGAGATCCACGGTTCGCCTTGCTTGAGAAACTGTGCCTCCAAAAATTCGCCGATCACCCGCTCGATGGGATGTTGCAGCGCTGGATGCGTCCGATAGTCGAAGGTGATCGAACTGCCCTGCGGCAGCGCCGCGACCAAGCGCAGCGTCTCGAACACCGCTTCCTGCGTCAAATACATGGTGACGCCGAGCCAGGAAAAACAAGCTGGTTCGCTGGCGTTAAATCCGGCTTCGCGCAAAATTTCATTCAGCGTGCTTCTCTCGAAATCGCAAGCGGCGAATTTGACCGACTGCGGAATTGGAATGCCGCCCTCTTGCAGCAGCGATTTTTTCCACGCCTGCGTGGAGGGATGATCGACTTCGTACACTTGCAGTGCATCGGCGGCAAAGGGATTGCGGTACGCGAAAGTATCGAGCCCGGCGCCGAGCACCACGTACTGCTGAACGCCCTTGCTGATTGCGGCATGCAGCATCTCTTCCGCGAACCTGCTGCGTGCGATCAATGCGGCGCGCAAACCGCGCGACAAGGGATCGTTGAACTGAAAAGGATCGCCGCGAACCGTTGCCTCTAATTGATCGCCGAGAATCGGCAGGGCGATGGGATCATCGAAAACGATGGGCTCATCCAGCAATTGATGAACGGCGCGCAAAGTGGCCACGCGCAACGCGGACCTGCTGGGGATGCCGGCGTGGATGATATTGGTCGAAACAATGCTCATCGCGATTTCTCCTTTGTCGGAAACGAATGAGCAAAGACTAAACCCTGACGTTACGTTAAGGTCAACATTTTCGCGAGAAGAAGAAATCGATGGAAATACCACAAAAACCGACAAAATATTTGTTTAAATGCGATAATTCAGACAATTATTCCAAATTTTAGTCCTTAGCTCCAAAATTTCCGACATGGCCGACCCCACTGGCGAGCTTTTTCTGAATGCCGAAATGAACGCCGCCGAGCAACGTGCGGCGCTGCGCCGAGTCGCATCCGGCGAATGGCATCGTGTGGCAGCAGGCATTTTTTCCACGCTTCCAGAAGAACACTGGGCAGATCAATTACGCCGCGAGCGTGTGCGTTTGCTGGCTGCTCTTTTCCCCAAGGCCGTCATCAGCTACCGCACAGCCTTTGAATCCGTTATCAACGGCGACGAGATGTTTCTTGCGTATGGATACCACCGCGTCGTCGAGTTGCCGGGCGTGCGGATCCATTTGGTCAAAGGCCCTGGCCCACAGCCGGGCGATGCGCAAAGCCATACAGGAATTTATATCGCGAGCACACCGCGCATGTTCCTCGATAACCTTAGCATCGACCGATCGGGTCGTCACCGCAATGCGCCGATCAACAAGCTTGAGGAAAAACTGATCGATATCCTGCACATCAAGGGCGCAGCCGCGCTCAATGATTTGCGCGACCAAGCCAAGGCAATTGCACCCGCTCTCGGGCGCACACGCGAAGCCGCCCTTTTCGACAAGATGATCGGCAATCTTTTGGGTACGCGCCCCGACCATCGCGCAAGCAGTGTCAGGGCGCAGCATGTCGCATTGGGCATCGATCATGCGCGCATGGCCTTATTCGATCGTTTAGCCGATACATTGCGCAAGGCTACGCTTCCACATATGTCGGATAGCCTGAAGTCGCCGGATGCCAAAACACACTTTGCTTTTCTAGAATCGTATTTCAGCAACTTCATCGAGGGCACGAAATTTTCTGTAAATGAAGCGATCAACATCGCATTGCGTCAGCAGATTGCGGCAAGCCGCCCTAAGGACTCGCACGATATCGCTGCCGTGTTTTTGCAGGCCCAGCATCCGGCTTGGCGTGCCTTGCCTTTCCCGCATACCGACGCCGCCATCGACCATTTATCCGAGCGCCATCGCATCATGATGGAAAAGCGGCCGGAAATCCGGCCGGGAGAATTCAAGATAGATGCCAACGCGGCCGGCGGCACCCGGTTCGTAGAGCCACGGCTTGTGCGCGGCACACTCAAGGAAGCTGTCAGGCGCTTGTCGACCCTTGCGCCCGGGCTGCCCAGGGCGCTGCTTGCGATGTTCATCGTCACGGAAATTCATCCATTTGATGACGGCAATGGCCGCCTTGCGCGCCTGGTGATGAACTCGGAACTCTCGCACGCGGGTGAATGCCGCATTATCGTTCCGTCTATCTATCGAGATGTCTATCTGGGCGGCTTGCGCGCGTTAAGCCGCGATGGCAATCCAGAAGCCTATGTCGATGCGATGTGCCGCGCCCAGCAATGGTCGGCGTCTTTTGTATACGAAGAATTGGATGCCGTGATCGATCTGATGCAGCGATGCCAGGCATTTGAAGAACCCTCCCCAGACACAAGCCTATTGTGGCCTCAAGGCTTGGCCGCGCTATAAATAATATGGAACGCTGCATTTACGCCGATACATACGGCGTCATGGGGAAGTCGGGACGCCGGCGAGCCGCTTGCTCGATCGCGCGCATCGCCGTCAGCGCGATATGTTCGCGCCAGGGACGCGCCGTGACTTGCACGCCGATCGGCAATCCCGCGCTGCCTTGCTCAACCTTGCGCGCCGTGCGCAGCACGATGTCGCGTGATGCGGGCCGCTCAGATTCTTCCTCCTTACGCACGCGCGTGACCGGCACCACGCCTGCCGGGTAGCCGAGCAAGTTGTTCAGAATCGTGTACGCGCCGCCCAACACCAAATCATTGCCGGCACCGTGCGTCCACGCAGGGAGCGACATGGCAGGGCTGAGGATGATATCGACAGGCCCGCCTTCGGCTTGATCGAGCGCTTGCTTGAAGCGTTCTTGATAATCCATCTGCGCTTGCACCAATTGCCAGTAATGCGCGGTATCGCCGTGGCCGAAACCGTTCATGCCGCGCGCAAGACTTTCTTGCCCAAACAAGCGCATCACGCTCGCCATCGCATGCAAGGTAAAGCGCGAACGCGAGGCGAGCATCAACACAATTTTGATACGCGGATCGACAGGATCATGTCCCAAGGTCTGCCGCATGCCGACGCCGCGGTCGGCACTGAAGATACCCATCGCCAAGTCATATGCTTGACTCATCAAGGGCGGCTGCCACTGCTGCACTTGGGCACCGGCAGCAGTCAACATGGCCGCAGCTTCTTGCACCGCGCGCTTGGCAGCGGGTGCCACCGGAAACATGCCGTCGTCGACATACCAGCCAACGCGCAAACGCGAGACATCGACAGAACTTGAATCGAACAACGGCTGCGGCGGCTCAGTCGCCGGATTGCGGCCGCCATTCGCGACTTCCAAACCGAGCTCCACGTCAGCCACGCGCCGTGCTAGCACGCCCACTTGGCTGACGATCGCGCGCTGACCGAGAGGCAGGCTGTAGCGCCCGGCGTCCGGCAAGCGCCCGGCCGTCGGCTTCATGCCGGCGATGCCGCAAAACGCCGCGGGGCAGCGCACACTGCCGCCGAGATCCGTGCCCAACCCTAAAGGCGAACCGCCGGCAGCGATGATGGCAGCTTCGCCGCCGCTGCTGCCGCCCGGCGTGCGCGTGAGATTCCACGGGTTGTTGGTACGGCCGTAGTGCGGATTCTCGCTTTCCAGGAACATCAAGATTTGCGCGACATTGGTTTTACCAAGCACGATTGCGCCGGCTTGGCGCAGACGCGCGACATAAGCGTCGTCGTGCGACGCAATCATATTCGCGCGTGCCGGCAAGCCGAAGGTCGATGGCGTGCCGGCCACGTCCAGGCATTCTTTGATCGTTACCGGCACGCCATGAAGGGCACCGCTTGCCTCGCCTCTTGCGCGCAGGCGATCGGCATCCCGCGCTTCGGCGCGCGCGGCGTCGTATCGCTTGACGACAACTGCGTTCAAGGCGGGATTGACGGCCTCGATGCGATCGATGTGGGCATTGACTAACTCCAGCGAAGAGATTTCGCCGTTGCGAATTAAGCGCGCTTGGTCGGTGGCGGATAAAGCGGTGAGATCACTCACGGGCGGGATAAGCTTTTGAACGGTGGCGGCTGGCATGGCGGCTACTCCTGCGCGATTGAACATGTAGCCAGTCTAGAAAAATCTGCCGATCCGCACATCGGGAATATTCCCTATGGGTGTTTTCGGCCAGAAGCTGCCAATTCCATTTCAATCGCAAAGCTGCCGTTCGCATCGCCAATATTTGCCAACCTGGCAATTTCGCCCTAAACTGAGCCTCCGTTCTGGCTGTCAGTTTTTCACTGATTTTTATTTGACGTTTAACTCGACGGGCTTTCGCGAAAGCCAATAGGCGCGCGGGTTTTCAGGCAATCGCCAGTCTGGTTAAATGGACAGCCTGCCAGGTTGAACGGACGTTATGTTTCGATATAAATGAAGTTGGGCATAAAACCTATGCACGTTGAACTTGCTTTGTTTGATGGTGACGTGTTGCTCGAACGCGGAAGTATTGACGTTGGTGTAGAGAATAGCTATGACCATCTCCAGCATTTCTACATCGCACATCGGATTGGTGGTGACGCAGCAAAGGTGGTTCTCTCCAGCTTCTCGCCCCGCATCAATCTCAGAACTGTCACACTCGACATACCTGTTCATCAGTCCACCGATTGGGAGTCAATTGACTTGGCAGGCTACACCTTAGCTTTTCGCTGTTCGCTCAATGCCCAACAATCCGTTCAACCCGATCGCCGCGAAGACGCGGCTCCGGGTTAACGGTACGTTGGGCGTCGGCCTTTAGCATGCGTACCAGCCATACTTTATCTTTGAAAGATCCGCATGAATTTGAGTGAAGCAATGCAGATTCCTGCTTGGAGCCCGCTTCGATCTGTGGCTAGCGAAGCGAAGGAAGTTCTTCCTCTGATATACGAAGTCCAGGAAAATCTATTTCTTCGTGCCCAGCCATATAACGAGCGGTTTGAGCAGGATGCTGCCGCAGCCCCTTACGTTACATTGCTGTACTGGGCAGCGAGTTTTTCCGCTTTAGAGCGTCAAGTGAAAGGGGATGAAACAATACCTGCGAGCCCAGGTGCGAAAGTACCCTCTGCACTTTTACTTGGAACAAACGGCACATACGAAGAGCTAAAGAAAGCTCTGTCAGCGAGATCTGCGACGCCAATTGAGACCGCTTCTTACACCAATAAGGGTGACTTCCTTTTTAAGGAAATATCCGGAAACGGCTTGACGTATTGCTTCACTTCTCCAGATATCGTTGCGGAGCAAACGCCTTGCTTAGTCAAAATAAAGCTTGGACGAACGGCCTAACATGCAGATGAACACATACAGCTTCGCAACTGGTTATCCAACACGTTAGGCCAGCATCATGAACAAGAAAGCGCACATCGCAACGCTACTAATCTTTGGTGTCATTGCAGCTCCGGTTGTTGTCTATTTATGCATCTTCGGTGCCGCCATATCGTCAAATCATGCTCGTTGGGCTGAGTTTGGATCTGCAATCGGAGGAATCTACTCTCCAATCGTGGCACTGCTAACGCTGGCTGTCCTGCTTAGGCAAGTCGCCTTGCAATCACAGATGAACGTCCACGAATTCGATCAAGCCTACCTCCAACAAGCCAGAGAAGACATAGAGTTCTACAGCAAGCAGCTGGAGCAAATCATGAACGGCATCGCGCTGCCAGGTCAAACGCTTCGTTTGGTCTTGCATCAGCACTTTGCCCACCCAATCGCAAACAATCTTGACTCGCACCAACTGCGTCAGCTAGCAGCCGATGTCCATCATCTCATCCCGCCAGTATTTGATATATGGACTGCGGTTTACCCCATACTTGCCGGCCTAGAGGCAGGAAAGACACGCATGTACAACATGACGCTTGGCTCCTCCACTCAAAAGCTTATAGCGCTTCTCAGTTTTGAAACATGTGTGGCACTCGACAACTTTCATCGCACGAGAACGGAAGGACGAATGCAAGTTAACTACATTTTTAGTCCAGTGCTGCGCAAACCGTGATTTCTATCCAACGCGGATGTCGACCATCCGCTCCGAGTCGAACCCGGCCTTTCGCACCCCGACATCGCCGGCCGAACTTACTCCCCCCTCGCACAAGCCAACCCCTGCTCCATCGCAAACAGCGTCGCCCCGGCGCGCGTGGAAACACCGGTCTTGCCGTAAATTTTCTGGATGTGATGATCGGCCGTCTTGACTGAAATATTCAGCAGCGAAGCAATGCGCTTGGTCGGATGGCCTTGCGCCAACAGTCGCAGCACTTCCACCTCTCGTTCGCTCAAGCCAGCCGGTGCGCCGATCCTGGCGCGCCGCACGCGATGGCCGGCGGCGATCAGCACGCAATCGACTGCCGCGCCGTCCAGCTTGCCGTCCTTCACTGCCTTTTGCATTTCCGCTGCGGCGGAAGATGCGTCGTGCGCAGCACGATACGGCCGCGCTTCGATCAAGGCTTGATACATGTCGGCCGCCGCCAAGATGCGCGCGGGAAAAGGAATCGCCGCGCCGCTACAACGACGGTGGTAGCCGCTGCCGTCGCAGCGTTCGTGATGCATGGAGGCGAGCTCGCCCAATGCGGCCAAGCCTGGCGTCGCGGCCAGCACGCGCTCGGTGTAGTAGGCATGCAGATGCACCTTGTCCCATTCCTGCGGATTGAGCGGCCCCGGTTTTTCCCAGATGCCGGCGGAGATGCCGGTGCGGCCGAGGTCGTGCAGCCATGCCGCGCGGCGCAAGTTGATCACGTCTTGCTTGGGCAAACCGGCTTGCTCGCCGGCGGCTGCAGCGAGCATGGCGACGCCGTCCGAATGATTCAAGGTATAGGGCGATTTCACATCGACGAAATCCGCCATGGCGCGGCATGCTTCATCCAACTCTTCTTCACTCAGCCAGCGCGGCTCGCCAGGCTCTAAAGCGAGAATGACATCCAAACCCGGCTCTTGATCGAGATCGGCCAGTAACTGTTGGGCGCCGTCGCAAAAACAATCCGCAAGCGCCGGATCGTAGGCGCTGCCGCGCCGCTTCTTCACCATCCTAATTACAGCATCGATGCCGCCCAAACCGAAATGCACTAAGGCATCCTGCGCCAGCGTCACCACGCGTACCGACGGCGCAATCGCTTCACCGCGCAAGCCGTGCGGCGCACCTTTGCCATCCCAACGTTCATACAATTGTCCCAGCGCGGTTTGTACGTCGGCATCCAAACCCAATCGCGCCGCCAAGCGTTGCGCCACTTCGCAATGTCCCTCGAATCCTGCCTTGATTCCCGGCATCGCCATGAATCCTTGCGCCATGGCCTTTGCCAATTGGAGCGCGGATGCCCCGCCATTGGCTTGCCGTATGCTGCGCATGAATATGCCGATCACTTCCGCGACATTGCCATTGTCGATCGCCGCAAAATCGTGGCGCATAGCGACTTCATCGCCGACCACGGCAGAGAGAATGTGGGTGTCGACGTTGCAGCCGATGTAGCGCAACAGCGCCTGGAAATAGGTGGTGCGCAATGCCGCTTCGTCCATGCCGGCTGCCTTGCCGAGACGCAGCGATAACACGCAAGCGCGCAAAGCAAACGATAAGGGCTGCCCCATGCCGAGGTCGGTCGCGAGCGACAAGGCGGTGACGACTTCCGCCAAGCGAATCGGTGCATCGACTATTTTTGATTGAACATTCATCTGACGCATTGCGCAACGCATGCAAACCTCATTTGTAGCACACCTTTATGCAATAATTGTTTGATAACAAGCGCCGATGGATGGTTTGCTCATTCTCTACACGGCAATTCATGGGAGGAAACATGACCTGGTTGGGTCTCATTATCGGATTAATGCTGGGCGCCGCCTTTGAATCATTCAGGGCAGCGATGTTTCTGGGCGCCTTAGGCGCGTTCATTGGTCATCTCCTCGGCCGCAGCAGCATGCAAGATAGCGGATCGGCCGCGGTGAGCGCGCTGGAAGTGCAGGTGCGCAATCTGCAAGAGCAAATGCGCCGCATGACTCAGCGCATCACCGAGTTGGAGGCGCGCCTGAGCGCCGGCACTGCAGTTGCACCGACTAAGGCTGCACAAGCTGAAGCCGCACATGCCGACGAAGAGGCGCAGGTGCCCAAGCCCGAACCGCGCAAAGATGCCCTGATCGAAAAAACGACGACGAGCGCGCCGCTCAAGATGCCGAGCGAAACTGCGGCGGCGTCGGTGCCCGCCCAATCAACGGCCAAGCCACCACAAGCGACACCGGTGATGCCTCCTCCCCAGCCGGCTGCCGCAGCAAAAATGGAGCCGCCCAAACCGGCACCAGTCACGCCACCCAAAAAACCCGCCGAGCCGACTTGGCTGTCGCTCTTCATTCAACGCTGGGTCATCGGCGGCAACCCCATCGTCAAGATCGGCGTGCTGATCCTATTCCTGGGTTTGGCCTTCTTGTTGCGCTACGTGACAGAAAACGTGACGGTGCCGGTTGAATTGCGTTATGCCGGCGTGGCGGCAACCGGCATCGGCTTACTTCTGTTCGGTTGGAAAGTCCGTCACAAGAAAGACAACTACGGCGTGATCTTGCAAGGCGCCGGCGTCGGCGTGCTTTACTTAACTACCTTGGCGGCAATGAAGCTGCATCCGCTGATCCCGCTCGAATTCGGCTTTACAATCTTGATCGGCGTGGCGGCGTTTGCCGCATTGCTCGCGATTTTAGAAGACGCCCTGCCCTTGGCGGTGGCGGCCTCGCTCGGCGGCTTCGCGGCGCCGGTGTTGGCATCCACCGGCAGCGAACATCATGTCGCCTTTTTCACTTATCTCACGCTGATTAATCTGGGCATCGTCGCCATCGCCTGGTTCAAAGCTTGGCGCATGCTCAATGTCATCGGCTTCGTTTGCTCCTTCATACTTGCTGCGGCATGGGGCGAAAAATATTATCGGCCGGAGCTGTTCGGCATCAGCGAACCTTTCCTGCTGCTGCTGTTCGTGCTGTATGTCTTGATCACCTTCCTGTTCGCGCGGCGCACGCTTGCGGAAGCGCCGGCAGCCGAGATTGCCGGCTTCGAAGCGAATGTAAAACATGCGGCGCCGCATGTCAGTTACGTCGACGGCACGCTGGTGTTCGGCGTGCCGCTCGCCACCTTCGGCATGCAATATTTGATGACACGCCATTTCGACTACGGCCCGGCGTTTTCCGCGCTCGGCTTCGGCATTGCCTACATCGTGCTGGCTTTCTTCTTATTCCGCCGCACCGGCATGCGCTATGCGCTCTTGAATGAAACCATGATCGCATTGGCGACGATCTTCGGCAGTCTCGCGATTCCGCTCGGCTTGGAACAGCAATGGACATCGGCCGCGTGGGCAGTCGAAGCGGCAGGCGTCTATTGGGTCGGCGTGCGGCAACAACGCGTGCATGCGCGCTTGTTTGCTTTGCTCTTGCTGTTCGGCTCGGCGGTGTATTTTGCGCTCAACTTGCATATCGGCGCGGGTGCTGTCGTTCTCGACGGTTCGCTGCTCGGCTGCGGCATGTTGGCAATCGCGATTTGGCTGGTCTATCGCATGTTGCGCGGCGCACCGAAAGAACATTTACATGGGTTCGAGCACGGCATGCGCGGCTGGCTCATCGCCTTCGGCGTGCTGTTCATCGCCTTGATGCCTTTTCTCTTGTGGGCGATGGAGTGGGCGGCGACGGCGCTGGCAATACTCGGGACGGTCGCCGTTTATGCTTCGCGCAAATTTTCCGAACGCGCGCTGACGATCTGGGGCTGCTTGTATCAAGCGCTGGCCGGCGTGTTATTCATGACGACGCTGCATGGCGCTGCCGGCGGCGCTGTGCTGGCGAACGGCTGGCACGGCTTATTGGCGGCAAGCTTGATCGGCGGCGCGATGCTGGCCGGCGTGTGGGCAATGGCGCGCCAAGTTGCCGACAATACGGACAACGCAACTACGCCGGCGCAAGTGAGCGGCATCGCCAGTCTGTCTTTGCTGGCCGGCTTGGCGTTCATTAATCTCGCGCCTTTGTTTGTGATGCCGTGGCGATTCGCGGCGATGGTGTGGCCAATCACCGGCATCGCCACGCTGTGGTGGGCTTTGCGCGTCAGGCATACGGGCGCGCTGGTGTTTGCGCTTGTCTTGCAAGGCATTGCCGGCGCCGCCTGGTTCGGCACGCGCTTATTATTTTCGACTACCGCACCGGATGTCGCAACCGTCAAGCCTTTCATGCACAGCGGCTACTGGGGTCCGTTGTTGATCTCGCTCGCCGCCTTTACTTGCGCGCGCTTGCTGCAGCGAAAAGACGCGAAGGATGTCGACATCGCGATCGGCTGGATTACGCTGTTCTGGGCAATTGCCTGGTGGGCGTTTGCCTGGGTCGATGAAATGACGCGCGCGGCTTCCGCCGTTACCGCTAACGCGGCGCTGATCGGTATTGCCATTGCAAGTTGCTGGCTCTGGAGCGTCATCGCGCGCAGACGCGATTGGCGGCAATTGGGTCAAGCGAGCTTGGTTTACCTGCCTGCTCTTTTGCTCCTATTGGCCGGCTCGCCGTTTGGCGCCGCATGGCATCCCCTTGTTTCATGGGGCGCATTGGCTTGGCCGCTGGCATTGGCGATGCATCTTATTTTGCTGCGACGTCAAACCGCTTGGATCGCCACGCCGCTGCTGCAGCTTGCCCACATAGGCGGCGCTTGGCTATTCGTGCTGATCGCTGCAATCGAACTTCGCTGGCAATTCGCGCACGCCACATCCGCCGAGTCCGCTTGGCCGCTGTTGGGCTGGATGATTGCGCCGGTGGCTTACTTGTGGGCGATCATCAATCCTGCGCTGCGCAAGCGTTGGCCGCTGCGCGATTTCCACGATGCATACGTGGTGGCATCGGCATTGCCGATCATGGCATATCTCTTGTTCTGGGTATGGATAGCGAATGCGGTAAGCGATGGCGCCGCGACGCCTTTGCCCTATGTGCCGTTATTGAATCCGCTTGAAATCGCACAAGCCGCCGTGCTGCTCGGCATCACCGCCTGGTGGTGGACGCAACGCGAATCGCCGGCTTTCCGCGCCAGCCGAACCTTGCTTGCCGCCGTGGTCGGCGCATCGAGTTTAGCCGTCATTACCGGCATGGTGATGCGCACTTGCCATCACTGGGGCGGCGTGGCATGGCGAACTGCCGAGCTGCTCGATTCGACGCTGGTGCAGGCATCGCTCTCGATCGTATGGAGCATCACCGCGATCGGCTTGATGTTGTTCGGCAATCGGAACCGCTTGCGCTGGGTATGGATTTCCGGCGCCTCGCTGATCGCCGTGGTCGTGGCAAAATTATTCCTGGTCGAGCTGGCTGCCAAAGGCAGTTTGGCACGCATCGTTTCTTTCATCGTGGTCGGTTTGCTGTTGCTGCTGGTCGGTTACTTCGCGCCGCTGCCGCCGAGAAAAGATGCTGCCTCAGCCGATACTCCCTCTCCTAATCCTGCCGAGCCGACATCCGCATGATGCGCATTTATACATTCACTTTAGCGACATTGATCGCGAGCAGCGTAGGCGCGCAAACTGCCGTACGCCCTGAGACTTTCGCCTACCGGACGACGATAAACGCCAGCGGCAGCGATCCCTTTCATCAAATCGCTTTGCCGCTGACGCTATACCAAGGCGTGCAACGCAGCGACTTGGGAGATGTGCGCGTGTTCAACGCTCAAGGCGAAGTCGTGCCGCATGCACTGTTGCGTCATGAAACGCGCACGGTATCGCAAGTGAATGAAACGACCGTGCCGCTATTTCCCATCGTGACGCCGGCGAGCAAGCCGATCCATGCCGGCGATATTTCCATCGAAGTGCGCAAGAATGCCGACGGCACCTTGGTATCGGTGCGCCAGACGCCGTCGACAACGAATAGCGGCAATGTCGTGCGCGGCGTGGTGCTGGATGCGAGCAAAATCAAAAACGGCGTACGCTTCTTGCGATTAAGTGCCGGCCCAAGCAATTCGCCGTTTCATCGGTACAGCATCGAGACCAGCGACGATTTGCAGCAGTGGCGTCTTTTAAAAGGCGATGCCCAGCTGGTGCGCATGGAACATGATGGGCAGCGCATCGAACGCAGCCATGCCGAATGGGACAGCGATGCGGGTAAATACCTGCGCATCCTATGGGCCGACCCGCAGCAGGCGCCTGCGATTACCGCCGTCTCGCTCGGTGTCATGCAGACTTCGGTCGATCAAGCGCCGCGCATTTGGTCGGAACCGATTGCGGCTTCGAGCGTTCAACCAAGTACCTATGACTATGTTCTGCCCGGCCGCATGCCGCTGGAGCAATTGCGCATCAATCTGCCGCAAGTCAACACGCTCGCCCCGCTGCAAATTCAGCGCTTCGTCGCCACCGAAATCGGTCATCGCCGCCATCGCGAATACAGCGGCTGGGAAACCATGGCGCGCAGCGTGGTGTATCGATTGCAATCGCCGCAAGGCGAAGTGAATTCGCCGGAAATCGATTTACATGCGCCGCCGGAAAGCCGCTTGCGCTTGGCGATCGATACGCGCAGCGGCGGCATCGGTGCAAGCCCGCCCTCCGTGCAAGTCGGCTTCGTGCCGCACACCCTGGTCTTTCTTGCGCGCGGCAATCCGCCGTTCACGCTGGCATGGGGAGCGCCGGCAATCGCCAACGCAGCCTTGGATATCGCCACCCTGGTGCCGGGTTACCGCGCCGATCAAAAACTCGCGGCATCGTCAGCCAAGCTGCAATTGACGGCGCCGACTTCTCCTTCCGGAAAAACGCCGGCGATGCAAACCGGCGCCGATCAGCCGCTGTCAAAAAATGTGTTGTGGGCCGTATTAATTGCCGGCGTGCTGATTTTAGGCGGCATGGCGGCGATGTTGCTGCGGCAGATGAAGCGTCCCGAGAAAAAATAGCCGCTCAGCGGGCATGCAAAAAGGCACCTAACTCCGCCGCCCGCAGCGGACGCGCCGCATAGTTGCCTTGGTATTCGTCGCATCCTTGCGACCGCAAGAAAGCAAGCTGATCGGCCGTCTCGACGCCTTCCGCAATGACGGATAGTTTCATGCTTTTGGCCATAATTAAAATGGCGCGAATGATAGCGGCGTCATTGGGATCGATGTCGAGATCGCTGATAAAGGATTGATCGATCTTGATCTTATCGATCGGGAAATGCTTGAGATAAGAAAGGCTGGAGTAGCCCGTACCGAAATCGTCTACGGCGAGCTTGATGCCCATTTGACGCAGGGCACGCATGGTATTGATGGAGGCTTCCGTATTGTCGAATAACACGCTTTCGGTAATTTCCAATTCCAGCGCCTGCGGCGGTAGCCTTGTCTCTTTCAGGATCTCTGCCACGTTCTCTAAAAAATTCTTTTGCCGGAACTGAACGGCTGCCAGATTCACTGCCACGCCTATCTGCAATCCTTGCTCACGCCACATACGCCCCTGATGGCAGGCCGTCCGCAATACCCAGTCGCCAATGGGTACAATCAATCCACACTCTTCCGCTACCGCTAAAAATTTTTGAGGCAGCAAAACACCCCGCTCAGGATGTTGCCAGCGAATCAAAGCCTCCGCACTGGTGGCGCGGCCGGAAGCGATGTCCAGCTCCGGCTGAAAGTCCAAATAGAATTGCCCGTCTTGCAGCGCCCTGCGCAAATGATTTTCTAGATTGATGCGCTCGACGATACGAACATTCATATCGTGATTAAAAAACTGATAGCCGTTACGTCCGCTTTCCTTGGCGTGATACATGGCGGTATCGGCATGCTTGATCAAGTTATCGATATCGTTGCCGTCGCCCGGATAGACCGCGATGCCGATACAAGTGGTGATGTGCAGCACATGCTCATCGAGCTGGTATGGTTGATTGATGGACTTCAGGATATTGGCAGCAATATGCGCGGCTTGGCCATCGTCGCCGATGTCGGCCAACATGATGACGAATTCATCGCCGCCTTGACGGCTGACGGTGTCGTTGGTGCGCACGCATTTTTTTAAGCGCTCAGCCACCGCTTGCAAGAGTTTGTCGCCGACATGATGCCCCAGCGAGTCGTTGACGTTCTTAAAGCGATCAAGATCGAGAAACAGCACTGCCAGCTTTGCGCGGTGGCGCTTGGCAGCCGCCATTGCTTGCTGGAGACGATCAAGCAGGAGCGCCCGATTCGGCAAGCCTGTCAAAAAATCATGCTCAACCATGTGCCGGATATGTTCCTCGGTTTGCTTACGTTCGGTGATATCGGAAAAGATAGCGATGAAATTGCGAGCCCGTCCATGCTCGTCATACACAGCCGTGATCGATACCCACGCCGGATAAGCGGTGCCGTCGCGGCGGCGGCCCCAAATTTCGCCTTGCCAATGTCCGCTCTTCAGCATTTTCTCCCATATGTGCTCGCGATAACCGGGCAGCTGCAAGCCTGTGCCCAACATGCTTGCCGGTTTGCCCAGCGCATCGTGCGCCGTATAGCCGGTGATCGTGGTAAAGGCGGGATTGACGGACACGATGCGCTTCTGAATATCCATGATCAAGATGCCGTCGCGGCTGTTTTCAAATACTTGGGCCGCCAACCGCAAGGCGTGTTCCGCTTCCTTGCGTGCACTGATATCCCGCACAACCGCATACAACAATATTTCGCCGTCGTTGTGAATTGCGGTCAATAGCGCCTCGCCCCAGAAGAGTTTATTATTGCGTGCGAGATATTCCCATTCGAATCGGTGATTGCCATGCTGAAGCGCGAGCTTCGCCATCTCCACCATTTTTTCTTCGGATAAGCGGCCGTCAGGCTGATACTTGGGGGATACGTTTCGCGGCTCTAACCCTTCCATTGCACCGGCGTCGTCGCCGTAACCAAACAGCTTTAATGCAGCCGGATTGAATTCGGCGAACTGCCCATTGCGCAGCAAAACAATGGCATCGGCCGACTGCTCGAAAAATGTGCGAAAGCGCGTTTCACTTGTCTGCAGCCTTTCTTCGGTATTTTTGCGATCCGTGATGTCGACGTCCATGCAATACACGAACTGGGTTTTCCCGTCTTGCACGACCGGCACCATGGCGGAATACACCCACACTTGCTTTCCGGCGACCGTATGAATTTTCCAGTCATGCGGCTTGGTGGAAAGCCCGCTGTCCCAAACACGCGCTAATTCTTCGGTAAAGCTGCCCTCTTCGCCCATCGGCTGCAAGAGATCCTGCAACGGCTTGCCGATGGCTTGTTCATGCGAAATTCCATACAGCGCTTCACTGGCTTTGTTCCATACTTGTACAATCCCATCCCGATTGAATGCCTGAACGGCTAATATCGGCGTTTGCTCAATGGTGGCGGCAAAACGCTCGCATGCCAGCGATTCCTGCACTTGTTTGCTCCCCGTAGGCGCATTGTGTGCATCGTCTGAATGATGAAAAGAATGTTCCGGCATGCCGTCCTTGCCTCACTTCTGCGACAGTGCAATATGCATGGTAGCCGCACGATAAAGCTGAGAATACGAGCCAAGCGCAACAATTAAAATGGCTGGCGGCCAACAATTACCGAGACGCGCGCATTAAGTGTTGGTTTTTTGACGCGGCTTAAAAGTGACTGCCGGTCATTTTCCGTCAGGCAGTTTTAATCGTTCCTTATCGCGGTTACGACCGGCATCGGCAGGCGTCGGTTGCGTATTTTCATGCGAAGCGCGCATATGTTCATGCGCGTGAACTGCGCCGTGCAAATCGGTATCGACTAAACCACGCTCGATGTCGTCGTAGGCTTGCTTCATTTCTTCGCGCGGTTCGCTGGTTTGACTATCGTCCGATTCGTCACGTTCATGCGGCAGACGCGGCGCGGCATGGGGAGTAGTAGGACGTTTAGTCTTGACTTGGGGATGCTTTAATAAATTGGACATGCCACTTCTCCTCCAATGAGAGTCTCATGGCAATTTGACAGCGGGAACCTGCACCGGGTTTCGTCTGCAAAAAATTGTAGGCGGTACCTTAGAGCGACAATCTTTTTCTGGCCGCAAGGTATTGCTCTTCCAAGCACGCAACGAGATCCGCCAGCGGCGGCGCATCGTCGATGGCGCCGACGCCTTGGCCGGCGCCCCATATGTCCCGCCACGCCTTGGCGGCGCTCGTTCCGCCGGAGCCGAAATTCATAGTCGATTTATCCGCGGAAGGAAGATTGTCGGGATCGAGACCGGCGCGCTGGATGGATTTTTTGAGATAGTTGCCATGCACGCCGGTAAACAAATTGGTGTAGACAATATCGGCAGCGGCCGATTCGATGATCGCTTCGCGGTATGCGTCGTCGATATTGGATTCCTTGGTCGCCAGCCAGCGCGTGCCGATGTAAGCGAGATCCGCGCCCATCGCCTGCGCCGCGAGTATGCCGTCGCCGGTGGCGATAGCGCCCGACAAAGCAATCGGGCCTGAGAAAAACCTGCGCACTTCCGAGACCAATGCAAACGGCGACAGCGTACCGGCATGGCCGCCGGCGCCGGCCGCAACCAAGATCAAACCGTCGACGCCCGCTTCCAGCGCTTTGTGCGCATGGCGAATCGAAATCACGTCATGCAGCACGATGCCGCCGTAGGCATGAATCGCATTCAGCATTTCCGGCGGCGGCGCGCGCAGACTGGAAATAATGATCGGCACACGATGCCTGACGCAGACAGCGACGTCGTCAGCCAAGCGGTCGTTGGATTGATGGACGATTTGATTGACGGCGAATGGCCCGACGAGCGCATCGGGACGCGCTTGCCGGAACGCCGCAAGCTCGGTTGCTATTTCAGTGAGCCAGGAATCGAGCATGGCTTGCGGGCGCGCGTTCAATGCGGGAAAAGCGCCGACGATGCCGGCTTTGCATTGCGCCAGCACGAGGGCCGGTCCGCTGGCGATAAACATAGGCGCGCCGATGACCGGCAAACGCAGGTTTTGCAATACGGCTGGCAGCGCCATCACGACCTCGCTCCACAGAAAAAATTGATTATAGGCGAGAAAAAATCGCTTGTGCCTGATCGGGCCGATCGCCGTACGCGCACTTGCCGCCGCCGAGCACGGCTTGCGATTCAAGAAAAAAGTTCGCGCGCGAAGAATGGGATTAACGTTTGTACATGACCATCAGCGCCTCCTTGCTCATCGGACGGCCGAGCAAAAATCCCTGCACGGACAGGCAGCCGAACTGCGCCAGGTACACCAGTTGCGCATCGGTCTCGACACCTTCGGCAACCACTTGCAGTTCCATGTGCCGTCCGAGGTCGAGAATAGTGCGCACGATGGCGCTGTCGCCGCGGTCGTGCGGCAAACCGCTGACAAAAGCGCGATCGATCTTGAGCGATGTGATCGGCAATTTCTTTAGGCGCGACAGCGACGAATGGCCGATGCCGAAATCATCCAAGCTGATGTGAAAACCGCACTGACGCAACATTTGCATGACGGGTATCACCTTCTCCGGCTGCTTCATCACCATGCCTTCGGTCAGTTCCAGGCAAAGATGCTGCGCGGCGATGCCGCAGTCTTCGATGAGTAGGCTTAATTCGTGCGGCAGGTCGGCGTCGGTAAATTCCACCGCCGCCATGTTGACGTGGACCTTCAAGTCGGCCCAGCCTGCGCGATGCAAGTCCGCCAAATCGAGACAAGCCTGCCGCACCACCCAGCGGCCGATTTGCAAAATCAAACGGCTTTTCTCGGCGATCGGGATGAACATATCGGGCTTCATCAATTCGCCATTCGGCTTGCGCCAACGAATTAAGGCTTCTATCGCCAGCAGCTTGCCGCCGGCGCTGTCGACCACCGGCTGATACTCCAGGAAGAATTCATTGTCGACCAAGGCACGATGCAATTCGGCTTCGATGGTCAATTGCTGCGCAAGCGAATTTTGCTGCTCCGCCATCCACTGACCGCCGCTGCCCGAAAAAAAATAGTAGGCGTTGCGCCCCGCTTTCTTGCTGCGGTACATCGCCTCATCCGCGCTGCGCAATAGTTCTTGCGAGGTCCAACCATTTTCGCCAAAAATGCTGATGCCGATACTGGCTGAAACGGCCAGTTCCTTTTCTTCAAACATAAAAGGCGTGCGTGCCGCTACCAACACCCGCTCAGCCAGCGCGCGCAAATTCATCACCGCATTGCCCGCGTGCAGCAAGGGCTCGATGATCACAAATTCATCACCACCCAATCGAGCAACTTGCGAACCTTCGTGCGCAACAAGAATCAGGCGCTGTGCAAATTCGCGCAATACGGCATTGCCGGCATCGTGTCCGAATGCGTCGTTGATCGGCTTGAAACGATCTAAGTCAATGTAAAGCAGGCCGAACTGTCCGTCGGATCGAAGCGCTTCGAAGCAGGCCTCTTCCAGGCGGCGATGAAAGTAGTTGCGATTCGAAAGACCGGTCAAATCGTCAGTCTGCGCCAAGCGCCGCATGTGTTCCTGTTGCTCGATGCGCTGAATGGCTTGCGCAATCAATGCGCCGATCACTGCCGACAAATTAGGCAGTTGCGCATCGCTTTGGCGCGACAGCGTGCTAAAGAATTCCAAGACGCCCAAGCTGTGCCGCTGGCCGTCAGCCGCCACATAAGACACGGGGAACGCATAACCGGATTGCAGGCCGCATTCGCGCGCGGCGCCGCGGCGCAAAAAACTCGGGTCGTTTTGCATGTCTTCGATCCAAGCCGCTTCACCTGTACACCACACCGTGCCGACCAGCCCTTCGCCGGAAGTCATTTGCATGGTTTTACTTTCAAGGGTGAAGGGGGCAAGCGCGTATTCGGCATGGTTCCAGTAATACTGGCAAACCAAGTGGGGCTCTTGCATCGGCTCGCGTTTCATCGCCCAATAGGCGCCCCATTCCCATCCCAGGTTTTCACACACCAGTTGAATGACTTTTACCACCGCGTCGCCCAACGCTTGGGTACCAACTAAAAATTGCGTAATCGCATAGCTAAAACGTTCACGCATCTCCAATTGCATGGCCGGCGTGATATCAACCAATACACCGGTCTTGATTCCTGCGCGCGGATGGGATTGGGCGATGCCTTGCATACGCAGCCAGCGCAAGCCTTTGCCGGGCAATACCACGCGAAATGCCGAATCGATTTCGCGATCCACTGCCCCCGCCTCACCCAAAGCCGCCAACAACAAGAGCAAATCTTCCGGCACCACATGGGTAAAACAACTTTCGAGAGAAAAGTGCAGGCCGACTTCCACATCCAAGAAGTCGGCGGCGCCGCTGGAGAGCAACAAATAAGATTTGTCGGTGTCGAACCACCATCGTCCATAGCCGGCAACCGCTTCCACTGTGTCATGCAAGACGGTATGTGTCGTCCCTTCGCTCATGCGCGATGCAAAGTGAGGTTCCGGCGTTGCGGCGGGCTCGGAAATATGAAGCGGCAATGTCGTCATGGTGCATGGCTCCTTGCGTCTATACCTTGCTTCGATAGATAGCAACTTCTAGGCCATGCAATTCTTTAGAGCAATGCTTGCAACGATATGGCATGACGCTTCATGACAGGGCAAAAATTAGCCATGAGACGGTGCGCTGCCGCTCAGGATTGTGCGACGCACAAGTTCCGCGCGCACCGCGGCGCCGTCAAAAATAAAAATATTCAGTCACCGCAAATGGCTAACCGTCCGGATAGTCAAAGGCATATTGCACGATAGAGCGCTTTCATGTCTCATTAGGCATGACGTGGATTTCACTATCGCATTTTTACGAGTAGACATTTCGTTGAGGGCTGTTTAGACTCAGCCCATTATAAAAAGAGCAATACCAGGGGCAATATGTGATGAAGGATTACTTTCATACACGGGATCCACAAAATAGGAGGAATGCATGACCGTCCCGCACAATTACGACGATTTGCCAATGAATTGGGTTGGCGACTATTCAGGCAGGAAGGCCTTGCTCACCCCCAACCTGGAATGCATTTATGATCCGGCCACCGAAGCCCGGTATACATATAAGCAAGCCGACGACCGTGCCAACCGCGTCGCCACCTACCTGACCGACAAGCTGGGAATACGCAAAGGCGATCGCGTCGGTTTGATTTCGCGCAACCGACTGGAATGCATCGATCTCTTCTTTGCCTGCGCCAAGATCGGCGCCATCCTCGCGCCCTTGTCGTACCGGTTGCAAAAGCCCGAACTAAAAGATTTGATGGAACGCGAGCTGCCGCGCGTGCTGTTCGTGGAAGATGTCTTCGCTTCCTTGGCCGACACCAGCGTTCTGCCGCGCTTTAAACCTTCCGTCATCCAATTCGGCGACAGCGATACGGCTGCGTACGAAGCGATACTGGCAACGGAACCGCGCGACGTCAAAGTACCGATCGCGATGAACGACCCCTTCTTGTATATCCACACCGGCGGCACCACTGCCGTACCGAAGGTCTGCATCATTTCGCATCGCCAGATGATGTGGAATGTGTTCGAGTCGCTCGTCATGTCGGCCGGCGGCGGACCCAGCAAGGATCTGGTGCTGTTCCCCTTCTTCCACGTCGGCGGCTGGAACGTATTCTTTTGCCTGTTCATGCGAAATTCAGTGTCGATTCCGCTGCGTCAGTTCGACCCGGGAACGATTCTTGATTTGATCAATCGCAAAATGATCAATCAATTGGGTGGAGTGGAAGTCATGCTGCAAATGATCAGCGCACATCCGAAATTCAAGGAAACCGATTGGTCCGGCATCCAACTCATCACCACGGCGGCCGCCCCCTGTTCGAATGAAACGCTGAAACCGTTCTGGGATATGAATATCCCGACCGTGCAAGCCTATGGTTTGACCGAAGGCGGACCGTCGAATTTCATCTTCATCCCGCGCTCGCTGGATATGGACCACATCAAAGCCAATTCGAAAAAGGTCGGCACGCCCTTCTTCTGCTGCGATTACAAGATCGTGGAAGAAGACGACCGCAACAAATCTGTCCCGCAAGGCAAGATCGGCGTGCTGTGCCTGCGCAGCTTCCATAACTTCGACGGCTACTTAAACGATCAAGACCGCACCGACAAAGCGCTCGATGCCGAAGGCTGGATCTACACCGGCGACTTGGCGGTATGCGACGAAGAAGGCTTTGTTTCTATCGTCGGCCGCGCCGACAATATGTTCATCACCGGCGGTGAAAATGTCTCGCCCGAGGAAATCGAAAACGCCCTGCGCACCCATCCGGCAGTGGCGGCGGCGATTTGCTGCGGCATCCCGGATAAGAAGTGGGGCGAGATCCCGGTCGCGATGGTCATGCTCAATGCCGGCAAGAACGTGACGGAAGAAGAGCTGCGCAATCACTGCAAGGAACTATTGGCCGGCTACAAAGTGCCGAAGACCGTGGCGATTGAAGCTGCGATTCCCTTGACGCCGGTCGGTAAGCTCGACCGCAAGGCGCTCAAGTCCTATTTCGCCGCCAAGCAAGCGCAAGCCGCTTAATTTATTCCTCTTGATGTTCAACGCGGCGCACCATGGTGCGCCGTTTTTTTGTGGTTTTCTGGAATCAGGCGCTTCATTTCATAGCTGCTGGCGAGCCTAGACGGTACAATGCAATTTCCCTGGGGAAGCATTGGCATAAACATAACAAGATCGAAGCGCGCCAATGCTTGAATATGACTATTTCATAAGCCGCGTCATATGAACTTCGCAAATTTGAAAATTGGCAGCCGCCTCGCCTTGGGCTTTGGGCTGTTGCTCGCTTTCCTTGCTTTCATGACCGCGCTGGCATTAGCCAAAGCTGCGCCCGATGCCGGACGCGGCACGATTGTCGCTGTTGGCGCAGGAATGTTCATTATCGGCGGCTTCATTGCATGGTGGGTTAGCCGCAGCATCGTCGCGCCGTTGGATGAAGCAATTGCTCTTTCCAAGCGCATGGCCGCGGGCGATTTGAGCGAACCCTTCGAAGCGCAAGGCCAAGGCGAACTGCTTGAGCTTCAGCTGTCGCTGCAGGAAATGAGCGAACGCATGTTCCAGATCGTGTCGAAAGTCCGTTCCGGCACCACCGCCGTCGCTACCACCGCTGGCTTCATTAACGGCGATAACACAGCGCTGTCGGCACGCACCGAATCGCAAGCGAGCTCCTTGGAAGAAACCGCGTCGTCGATGGAAGAGCTGACCTCGACCGTGCGCCAAAATGCCGACAATGCGCGGGAAGCGAACAAACTGGTATCCACCGCGGCGAGTTCCGCCGTGAAGGGCGGCAAGGTGGTCGACAACGTAGTCGCCACCATGGGCTCGATCAAGGAAAGCTCGCGCAAGATCGTCGACATCATTTCCGTCATCGACGGCATCGCCTTTCAAACCAATATCCTGGCATTGAATGCCGCAGTCGAAGCGGCGCGCGCCGGCGAACAAGGCCGCGGCTTCGCGGTAGTGGCATCGGAAGTGCGCCCGCTCGCGCAACGCAGCGCGACGGCCGCCAAGGAAATCAAGGAATTGATCACCGACTCGGTCGGCAAGGTGGATGCCGGCGGCGAGCTGGTCGATGAAGCCGGCAAGGCGATGAAGGAAATCGTCTCCAGCGTGAAACGCGTGGAAGACATCATGGGCGAGATCGTCGCCGCCAGCGCCGAACAAAGCTCGGGCATCGATGAGATCAACAAAGCCGTGATCCAGATCGACGGCATGACACAAAAGAATGCGGCGCTGGTCGAGCAAGCCGCGCAAACCGTGCTGAGCTTGCAAGAACAAGCCACCCAATTGTCGCAAGCGGTGTCGATCTTCGATTTGGGTCCGCGCGAATTCGGCAATGCGGAAGAAGCGCAAGCGCTGGTCGAGCGCGGCTGCGAAATTCTGCGCGAATACGGCAAAGAGACATTCTTCGCCGAAGCGCGCAATCCCGCCGGCGAATTGATCGACCGCGACCTCTATCTATCGGCATGCGACGATTCCGACAAGATCGTCATGCACGCCGCCTTCCCGCGCCTGGTCGGCACCGACGGCAAAGTGATCAAGGACCCGGACGGCAAATACTTTGTGATGGAAATGCTGCGCGTCGGCCGCACGCAAGGCAACGGCTGGGTCGATTACAAATTCATGCATCCGGTGACCAAGGAAATCATGAACAAGACCGCGTACGTCGGCGCCGTCGGCAATATCGTCATGTCTTGCGGCTTTTATAGTCGCTAGCACTATTTTTCTTTCGCTTCTTCGTCCGGCGCAACCACATGCCGGCGCCGGCCGCCATTGAGCCGAACAAAATCAGGATACCGATCACCGGCCCCGGCTCGGCGACCGCAATACTTTCGCCGGCAACGACAGACCCGATGGCATACAGTGCTTCCGCTATCCCGATTGCTGCCATGAATTTCGGCAAGGAATAACGCATGCTGCCGAATATATAGCCGGGAATTTCCGAGGGTACGGCAATGCAAAATAACAGCAATGCCCAGAACGGCATGCGATTGGAAACATATTGCAGGTACTTTTCCAGCTTGTCGCGATAACCGAAGCGATAGAGCAAGGGACGCGCGACCTTTCCTATGCCGTAAGTCAACAATGCGCCCGCCATCCATCCGCCCCATAGCAGAAAAAAACTAAGAAGCTTGCCCCAAGCCAGGTTCGCTGCCGGCACCAAGACGATACTCGAGGCAAATGCCAGCATCGCGGATAGGCCGGAAACCAGGAAAAACGCCGCCGCCCCACGTGCAGGATGCTCCTCCATCAACTGCTCCGCCCAAGCCGTGATCGACTCGATCACCTGCCGGAACGCTTCCGACTTCATCACGACCGCCAACACCGCCATTGCCGTCAGCAAGGCGAACAGCAGCCAGATCGGATGACGTGACTTAGCGGACGAGAAATCCTTGAACATGAAAGATGGGAAGCAGGATGGCGTGTCTAGTTGTAATAGACAAGCCGCGTCGCGTTTTGTCTTATGACAGCCGCAAGCAGGCTTGCTGGATGGAAGGAAAATTTATTGCTGTTCGGCGAGAAGTTGTTCATCCTTCATACGTGCCCGCTCCACCGCCGGACGCGCATTGATGCGGTCGATATACGCTTTGACCACCGGCACATCGGGCACCAGCTTGAATGCCGTCGTCCACGTCAGCGCGGTTCCCCACAACACATCCGCGGCACTGAATTTTTCGCCGAGCATGTACGGTCCCTGGCTTAGCTGGTCGGTCAGGGTATTCAACATCGTTTCATAGTCGCCATAGGGCGACGTCGACGACGGCGCCGGCTCACGCTTCATCGAGCGATCGACCAGGGCCGGCTCGAAGCAAGAACCGTAATATGCCATCCAACGCAAATAAGCGCCGCGCAAAGGGTCGCCCAAAGGCGGCGCCAAACCGGCCTCGCCGTACAAGTCCGCCAGATAAAGATAAATCGCCACCTGCTCGGTCACGACCGCATCGCCGTGGCGAATCGCCGGCACCTTGCCCATCGGGTTGATGGCCAGGTATTCCGGCTTTTTTTGGTCGCCCGCTTTGAGGTTCAACACCTTCAATTCGTAATCGGCACCGAGTTCCTCCAGCAGAATCAGTACGCCGGTGGAACGGGTATTGGGGGCATGATAGAGCGTGACGCGTCGGTTCCAGGGCATGGCGCTTTTCTTTCAGAGGGGGTTCGCTTATCGCGGTAATGTAGCGTGATCCGCGCGCCAATTGGCGAATTCGGGCGGCAAAGTCCTGTGACTGCGTGAAATATACAACACGATTTCGCCGGTAATCGTGCTACCTTGTCCACATAAAACTGCAACATCAGAATAATCATGAATAGTTGGGTCAGTCGCTTGCTGGGTCGCTCGGCTAAGAAGGCCGAAAATCCGGCGGCCTCGGCAAAGAAGGAAACGCACTCGCCTGCCGTTGTACAAGAGCAGACCGCTGTTGCGTGGCATCCGCTCATCAATATCGACGCTCTTTTCCTCGGCCGGCTGCTCGGCGCAAATCTCAGTGCCGCCCATTCTCTAAGCGCCGCGGAACGAAATATTCTTGAGTCCTTAAACCGCCTTTCCAATTCCAACTTAGCAGGCGCCGACTTGGTGCCGCGCGTGCCGAGCGTGCTTCCGCAGCTCTTGCAGAGCATGCACAATGAAAATATCTCCGGCGCCGAACTGGCGCAAGGAATCGCGCGCGACGTTTCCTTGGTGGCGGAAGTCATCCGCCAAGCCAATAGCAGTTATTACCAGCCGCGCCAACCGATCGCCAGCCTAGAAAATGCCGTCATGGTGTTGGGGAAAAACGGCTTGCGCATGTTGATTGCCAAAGCGTCGTTTCGCCCGGTGATTCATGCGCAATCCGGCCGCTTTGCCAAGTCTGCGGCACCGTTGTTATGGGATCAATCCGAGAAGTGTGCGCAAGCTTGCAGCATTCTCGCCAAAGAAGAACGTATCGATGCCTTCGCTTCATTTCTTGCCGGCTTGATGCAAAACGTCGGCATGATCGTCGCATTCCGCCTGATCGACCAAGTACATGAGCAGGTCACCTTATCGCTGTCCGAAAATTTTTGCCGCGAGTTTTATTCCATCGCGCGGCAGCTTACTTATCGCATTGCCATGCAGTGGGATTTACCGCCGGCCGTCCTCGACGCATTAGCCCAATTGCACGTGCCCGAATCGGCCACGAGCGTCATCGGCAAAGTTGTTTTAATTGCCGACCAATTAAGCAAGCTACGCATGCTGTCGGATCAAGGCGTGCTGGAAGAAAGCGAAGACAGCTTGACGGCGAATATGCCGCAAGCGATTGAGCAATGCTTTGAAGAGATTAAGGCTAGTGCGGAACGCTAGCAAGACAGAGGTGGAGAAGACGTCTATGTCAGCTTCACGTTTACCCGGAACACCGGGTCAGGAATATGCAGCAGTTCGACATCGGGGACCGGTACGTTTAACGCGCGCGCAAGCCGCATGCAAAAGTATTCGTTGGCGGGCATGTGCGGAAACTGCTGATTCGCATTCTCCGGCTTGATGATGTGGGTGCTGGAGGCGCCATCATCAGGCAAGGACACTGATCATGATCATCCAGATAGACCGCCAGCTTGTCCTGATATCCCGCAATCGAGAGACGAAGCCTCTGGTCCCAGGCGTTGAACGGGGTGTGTGGCCACTGGCGAATGCGACCGGATAACTTTGCAACAAGCGGCTGTTGATCAGGCTAGCGGTCCATATCGATTCAAAGACCCGGCTGGTTACTGCAGCTAAGATTTCTGCGCCACCCTGAGCGACAGCTGCGCATCGAAGGGCAGCTTGCCGTCCGCCTGCTTACTCACCAAGACTTTTTCCACCGATACGTGCACCAACCGCAAGCCGCGACGGTCGAGCGCATTCGCCACGGCGGACTGGCTCAAGCTTTGCGTCAACATTCGTCCCACCACGGCATTGTCATGCTGATTTTTTGCGCGGCCGCGCTTGGCGTCCCAATCGGCTGAGCGTGCTGCCGCTGTCGCCAGGCTCTGTGCGAGCCACGGAAATTTGATTAATCTGCCGAGCGAAATCGAGAACTCGCCTGTGCGAGAGTCTTGCGCAAGTGCGGATTCGATGTGCGCCGCCAATTCGGCTTCCGAGATGGGACAGTTTTCGCCGGCTCGCATCAGCCAGGCATTTGACTGGGGCGCATCCTCCATCCTTAAATTGCAGTTGCTCGCGGCCTGCGCCGTGGCATTTACTGGCACGCTTAAAAAAGCGAAAACGAGAATCGGTACTTTCATTTTCTTGCGAAGCCTCGATGACGGTCTTTGTTCATTTTTTCAGCGGACGCCTGATGCCAATTCACGCGTGAGCTGCGCCGCCGCGACGTCCTTGCATCCGCTTGCATTCTGGCCCGACCATAGCGGCGAAAAATCGCCCGAACCCCGCGCTTCGGCTTTAGCGCGCAAAGGCGCGATGGCTGCCGTGGCAAGCGGAAATACCGGCGCCGCTTGGCTGATGGGGCCGAGCTCGCGCATCAAACGGTTGACGATGCCGCGCGCAGGGCGTCCGGTAAACACATTGGTCAACGCGGTATGGCGGGCCGCTTCGCTCTTGAGCGCCGCGCGATGCAAAGCGCTGGTGGTGGCTTCGGCGCAGCACATATAAGCCGTGCCGATTTGCACGCCTGTCGCGCCAAGCGCAAGCGCAGCAGCAACGCCTTGCGCATCGGCGATGCCGCCGGCAGCGATCACCGGCACGCGCACCGCTTTGACGATTTGCGGCAGCAAAGCAAGCGTGCCGACTTGCGTGGTCAAATCGTCCGTTAAAAACATGCCTCGATGCCCGCCTGCTTCCACGCCTTGCGCAATGACGGCGTCGACGCCGTGCCGCTCCAGCCAAACCGCCTCCGCCACCGTGGTCGCCGATGAAAGAATTTTGGCGCCCCATCCTTTTACACGTGCGAGTAATTCCGCCGAGGGCAAGCCGAAATGAAAACTGACGACCGGCGGCTTGAATTCTTCCAGCACATCGGCAGCGTCCGCGCTGAACGGCGCGCGTCCCGGACCGGCGGAAATGTCGGCGGCGTCGATGCCGAATTCGCGGTAATACGGTGCAAGCGCATTACGCCAATTTGTTTCTCGCGTTGCGTCGGGCACAGGCGACGTGTGGCAAAAAAAATTGACGTTGTACGGCTTGCTCGTGTGCGCCTTGATGTTATTCAATTCGCTGCGTATGCCCTCTACGCTCAGCATCGCGCACGGCAGCGAACCGAGTCCGCCCGCATTGGAAACCGCAATCGCCAAAGCGCTGCCTTGCACGCCCGCCATCGGAGCCTGAATGATGGGCAACTCAATACCCAAGAGTTCTTGCAACACCGTCGTCATCGCAAACTCCGGAAAAAGAAATCAGCTGCGCGCTTGCAGCTTTTCAATGCGTTCATCGATACGCGATAAAAGATACCACCACTCGCTGCCGTCGTCGCGATAGATACGCACCGCCCCGGCGCGCACCAGGATTTTGCGCAAATCATTCGGTTCAAATCCGCCCAGATGTTTTTCGAGCACGTCGAACGACCGATCGGTATAGCCTTTGTGGCTCAAGAAATGACGCGCTGTTTCTTCCGCCATGAAATCTGTTTTGTATTGCTGGCGCAACGCTTCCAGCTGATGCCTGAATTGCTGGCGATTGACTGAGAAGGTTACCAGGCCGCCGGCTAAGGTGCCTAATAACGTAAATAAAGGAGTCAACACTGCAGAATCCATTTTTCACCTCGATGAAGTTTCTTAAAATTACCGTGGCAGCATTATAAGGTCGACGTCACTCGCAAAATAAAACAAGTACCTCAAAGAAATCTCCGTTTGGGGGAACTTGCTCCATAGAGGAGTTTCTACTTATGTGATTTAAATTGATGGGGTGCGCCGCGCATCGCAAGGATGCCCACCACTAACGAAATTTTCGATTGCGCCATTATCGGCGGCGGCCCTGCCGGATTAACCGCCGCAATTTATCTGTTGCGCTATCGCCGCCGCGTTTGTTTAATCGATGCCGGCGGCAGCCGCGCCTCGCTGATTCCCGTTTCGCACAACTATCCCGGTTTTCCGGATGGGGTTAACGGCAATGAGTTGCTCCATCGCTTACGCGCTCAAGCATGCCGCTATGGCGCCGACATTATTTATGCCGTCGTCGAAGGGATCGAACGGCAGCAACATGGCATATTCGTGCTGCACTATGCCGGCCGAACGATAGCCTCGCGCACGGTTTTGCTGGCGACAGGCGCACTGGATGTCGAACCGGCCTTGCCCGACGTACCCAATGCCATTGCCCAAGGATTTTTGCGGCACTGCCCCATATGCGATGGATATGAAGTCATTGGTCAGCAAGTCGGCGTGATCGGAGACGATACGCATGGCGTCAACGAAGCCCTGTTTTTGCAGACCTATACCGATCGGATCAGCCTATTGACCTTGGGCGTGTCCCGCCTTACTGCGGAAGATCGACATTGCTTGTCGGCTGCCGATGTTACGCTCATCGAGGAAGCCGTCGTCGCCGTTGAGATGGTAGGTAAAATCATCACCGGCATGCGTCTGGCTGACGGCCGCACACTCTGCTTCGATAGTTTGTATTCCGCCCTGGGCAGCCGCGTGCGCTCGGACCTAGCGCTGCAACTCGGCGCGGCATGCGATGATATGCAAGACTTAGTCGTCAACAAATCCATGCAAACATCGATTGACGGTTTATACGCGGCAGGAGATGTCGTACATGGCTTAAGCCAAATCTGCGTTGCAACCGGACATGCGGCGATTGCCGCCACGTCGATTCATCAGCGCTTACGGAAATTTTCCGGGTGAACACGAAACGATGGAGGGCGATAGCGGTCCAAGCGTTTCTTGCTTCTTTCTCTTGAAAGAGGAGTCGTGATGAGAAGACTGCTATTTATCCTGTGGCGTATCAGCAAAAAAGACTTGCGCTTGGCATGGTTTGCCTTGAAGCACCCTGCACGGCCTGTGTGGTTCATACCGGCGCTCATTCTCTTGGCCATCTATGCCATCGCCCCGTTCAGCTATGTCCTTCCGCTGCTGGGTATCGTTGACGATCTGGTGTTGGTGCCGCTGGCCTTCCATTTTTTACTCAAGCTTTTGCCGCCCCAATTACGCGATAACACGCCGCCGAAAATCTTTCCCATGACAGGAAAACGTCTATGAAAAATCCTTGGCTGAAAAAAAATCCGCTGCTCAGCATGTGGTTAAGCGGAGCAAATGCGATCGCCGGTTCGATCCGCGGTCACGCTACCGCGCAGGCAAGAAGGCAAGCCAATGCCGCGATCAAAAAAGGAACGAAGCAAATGATGGCACTATGGACCGGCGCGCCCGCTGCGCCTAAGCGGACGCGTAAGAAAAAATAACGCCATATCATTTATTCAGAGATTGCATGACCATTGCCGCCATCTCGCGCGCGGCATCGTTTTCTTGCGCTTCCAATCCGGCGGCAACGCCGAGCCGGTCTGCCTTCGGCCGATTCTGGCTGACTTTCCATTTACCTTCAATTCTGGAAATGGGGATTTCTATTCCCACGATCATCTCAAGCAAACGCTCGGTGAAATCTTTCGGCGCATCCGATACCTTCCATGGCAGCTGCTGCGATGCTTCGTGAATGTCGCTGAGCTCCGATACGAGACTCAAAAGCCACTCTGCATCCTCGATCGCTCTCGGCAAACCATAGGCATGAACGACGGCGTAATTCCACGTCGGCACCGCCTTTCCGGTTTGATGCTTGGTCGGATACCAGGTCGGAGAAACATACCCCTCTGGACCTTGGAATACGACCAGCGATTCCGTCGATGCCGAAAATTCTTTCCACAGCGGATTAGCGCGCGCCACATGCCCTTTCAAAACGCCCAGCTCACTCGATGAAATATCCAGCACAAAAGGAATATGGTTGGCGACCAGACCGCTTTCACTTAGCGTCACCAAACATCCGAGCGGATGTGCCCGCATCAATTCGTGCAAGACGTCCAGTCTGGTTTCTTCATGCGGCTTGGGAATGTACAAAGGAGTTCCTTACAGAAGATTAAAGATTGCTTATTGTCTCGGCGCCGCCTGAGCGGGATGTTCGACGCGACTTATTTTACAATTAACGCATGCTCAGCATGTGGCAATGAGATCTGCTAGCCTATTCATACCATCACTCATCACAAGAACACTTCTTACAATCAACTTTATGGAGTAAGCATGAAAAAAACCTTCCTAGTTTTGCCTTGCATCGCCATCGTAATTCTTGCAGCTTGCACCTCAACCCCGCCGGCAACTTCGAGCGCATCCCCAGCATCGGCGCCATTAACTACGGCGGCACCAAGCTTCGTTCCTGTCATGGTATCCAATGACTACATGACAGATCCTGCCGGAATGACGCTCTATACCTACGACAAGGATCCCGCCGGAAAGAGCGTATGCAATGGCCAATGCGCCGCCAATTGGCCGCCGCTGCTTGCCTTCAGCAACTCGGTAGGAAGTAAGGGCTTTACCGTGATCACCCGTGACGATGGAAAAATGCAATGGGCCTACAAAGGCAAACCGCTTTACAACTGGAAGCAAGATAAAAATCGTGGAGATAAAACCGGCGAGGGGATGGACAACAACGCCTGGCACGTGGCTCGGCCGTAAAACACCTGCATCACATTGCGCTTGGCCGGTCATGAATTCGCGACAGCAGGGGCATGACAAGCCAAGCGCCGATAGATGAAAATTTGTTTTCTTGTTTTATATGGAACCGATGGGATTAATTCAGGCTTTTGATATAGACACCGTACTGCACACCGTGGATCGGTGGCGCCTCAGTCAACAACGCGAAACCCATCCGCAAATACATACTCAAAGCATTTTTCATGATGGGAGACGTATGGAGCGCAATTGAGTTTGCCTTATCTCGCTTGGCACGGCGAATACATTCATCAGTTAAGAGGCGGCCAATTCCCTTTCCTCTTTTATCCGGCGCCACAACAAGCATACGAATAATCGGCCAAGCAGGATCAAAGAAATTTGCTTTAGGCTTTCCAGGACCGACATAAGCAACCGCTCCAACGATTCTTCCATCATCAATCGCAACGATGATCTCGCCTGTGCTCGCCAACAAAGACATTTTTCTCAAATTTTGAGAAAACGCGTTCCAGTCTGCGTACTCGTTTTCAAATTGAGTGAATGCCGTGAAAGCAAGCTCATTTACCACATCGGTATCGTCGGATTGAAAGTCTCTTATCTGCATCATAGTTGTTTAAAGATGAGACGTCTTTGAAGGAATATAAACATTTCTTTCCTCTTCTTTCTTTTTTCGCTTACGCTCAGGCCAATCGCAACTACCCGCATCACAGCAGCTCAATACGTCACAAGCTTTGCCGAAACTTTTCCCGGTTGGCAAATCAAAACCGTCACACCCATCGCAACCTAAGTAATCCTTGAAAAGGAACTGTCAAAGCCGTATGGGTATTGGATACGGGTTGACGAGATGAAACGATTTTATCTGGCAGAGGAAGAACGACGCACCTTGTTTGAAATGGGCATGTGGCATCCGCATCCCCGGGTAC
>JACOUL010000032.1 GCA_016177875.1 Burkholderiales bacterium | reverse complement strand
CCCTTCCCATCCCGAACAGGACCGTGAAACGACTTTGCGCCGATGATAGTGCTGCAACCAGTGTGAAAGTAGGTCATCGTCAGGCTCTTACCCAGAAAAGCCCCTGATTCCTCCGAGTCAGGGGCTTTTTGCTTTCCACCACCCATCCCTTCACCTTCAACACCCTTCTCCTCCCCACCTCGCTTTACCACCAATAGCGCAAACCCTTCTTCAGTTCTAAGACATCAGCTCTAAACAGTTTCTTCGATCTGACGTGGCATTTTGACCACGAATTGTCTTGAAATAGCAATTTTTTTTCAAATCTCCCATATCTATGGGATGTGCGCTCGTCGATTTTTCTGTAACTTCGCGTTGTTCAAAATTTAACGTGAATTAACAAATGAAGTCGACCAATGAATAACCGCACTCAAATCGGCGCATCTATGGCCGAAACGCTCGTCTCCTTACTCGTACTTTCGTTAGGCGTAATTGGAGCGGCATCCATGCAATTGACCGCTTTGCGGACTACGCAGCAGTCCGGTTATCAAACGGCAGCAGTTGAATTGGCGTCCGAGTTAGCTAATAGCATCCGCATGCAGCCGGCCGCCACTCAGGTTGCTACGGAAAATCTCTATCTAAAAATCGACTACAGTTCACATCGAGATGGCGAACCTATTAAGCCGGCCAAACTTTGTTACGGCGTGACGGCCGATTGCACCCATGAAGAATTGGCCCGATTTGATATCTATGAAATTGAAAAGCGTTTGAAGATCGTCTTGCCTCAAGGGCGAATTCGCGTGTGCAAAGACGCATTTCCGTGGGACCCAAGCGCTCATGCGTACAAATGGGAATGCTCGAAAGCGGGTACGGCAGCGACGCCAATAGTAATTAAGCTGGGATGGAAGCCGAGAAATCCTGAAGATGGCGACATCGGGCCAAATTCAGTGCCTCGGCCTAATGTCGTTCTGATGGTTATGTCCGCTTCCGCCTGAGATGAAGATGCGTGATTCTCATGCCATCACCGAATATGCCGGCTTCTCCATTGTCGAGCTCATGATTTCGATGGCAGTCGGCTTGTTGATTTCACTTGCTTCGATTTCGCTTCTTCTCTCAAGTAAGAATGCGTACACCGCACAAGACGACTATGTCGAAATTCAGCAAACCGGTCGCTATGCACTTGAAGCGATCACACGCGCAATTCATCAGGCCGGTTATGAGAATTGGGATCAAGAAGATGCGCCGGCTGTGACTGACAAATCGTTGAGCGCGAATATTTCCGGACTCGATGCTCGTAGCTTGAAAAGCGCATTGCCGGCTTTGGAATCACCCATAACAGCAGCGATTAACGGTAGCGATGTGCTAGCCGTACGATATTTCGGGAGTGGAAGCGGATCGAACGGCGATGGGACGATTATCAATTGCGCCGGCTTCGGGGTTGCTGCAACCACTCAAGATGCGGCTGAAGAGGAGCGTGGGTGGAGCATTTTTTATGTCGCGAACGACAGTGTCGGTGAGCCCGAACTTCGTTGTAAATACAAGAGAAAAAATGGATGGTCATCCGAAGCGATTGCACGCGGTGTTGAATCCTTCCAAATTCTATACGGCGTAGACACGGACGGTGATGGTTTAGCCAATCAATTTTTACGCGCAGTAGATATCACCGCTTTAGACGACGCATTGATGCTGAGCGGTTCCACCAAGGCCGCGAGGATCTCGGAGAAAAATGCAAAGACCTACTGGAAAAAGGTTGTGGCAATCAAGATGGGGCTTTTAATTCGAGGATGGCAATCTTCACGAGTCGACGATCCGACGCATTTTCACGATTTACTTGGACAGGCCTATAGTGACGCATATGCCGCAATGGACAGTGGGGTGCGCATCTATGAAGGGACACTGCCGAACAAGATCCGAAGCAGAGTGCGAAAAGTTTTTTCGACGACGATCCGGCTGCGTAATCAGGAAGCAGGGGCCGCAACATGATCTCGTTGACAGGCAACTCGTTTGATCGTCAATTGAGATGCGGAGCGGCGAAACAAAGAGGCGCTCTGCTCGTCTCCTTGATGATACTCATCGCTGTATCGTTGCTTGGAATATCTGCCGCACAGATTGCGCTACAAGATGAAAAGGCTTCGCGTAACGAGCGTGATCGGCATATTGCCTTTCAAGCCGCCGAAGCGGCTTTGGTCGATGCTGAACTCGATATCGAACATTCGCCGGACGCGGCAAGATCACGCAGTCATATTTTCTCCAGGGAAAGTGCGCTTGGCTTTCCGGACGAGGATAAGACCGGTTGCAATAGCGGGGCGTCGAACATTTTTCTAGGATTGTGTCGACATTCATTTGCCGGTGCCGTGCAGGTTTGGCAAAAAATAGATTTCGTCAATGACCGGACGCCCTCAATTCAATTCGTTACCTTCGGAAAATTTACCGGGCAGCGTCTGCAAACCGGCAGCGGACCGCTACCTGCGAAGCCGCCACGTTACATCATCGAACTTTTGCCCTATGCCGGACTCGGCGAAAATGCCGGCAAGACAAGCTATGTGTATCGCATTACAGCCGTCGGATTTGGCGCACATGAAACCACTCAAGTGGCTTTGCAGACAATTTATCGCAAGGAGTCGATGTGATTCGCCGCGTTTTTCGGGCAGCATTTTTTGCCCTTTGCATTGTCAATGCGCCTATTGCGTACGCCGTGCCGCCGGAAATCAATATTCCAAATTCACCCTTGATCATCAACATGGGATTTACGCCCACAACGGCTTCGTCTTCGAATCTTATAAAGGCTGTTGAAGACACGTCGTTCATATACCAGGCGGGCTTCAACTCGGTTAGATGGAATGGCAGTTTGAAAAAAATCAGTGTGTCGCTGGCCAGCGATGGCAGTGTTCAAATTGGTCCTGTGCCCCAATGGGAGGCAAATGACATTCTAAGCGGCACATCTAAACAGTCAGCCGTACCGGCACCGGCGGCACGTAAGATCTATACAGTTAAGACAGAGGCTGATCAGTCGCTTGCAACTATTGAATTTCAATGGGAAAGCCTATCTGAATCGCAAAAAACATTGCTCAACGCCTCTCCATTGACCGGCAAAGCGGATGAACTTGGATCGAAGCGTCTGGAATATTTGCGTGGCGAGCGGACCTTGGAGTTGGGGCGATCAAATGGGATTTTCCGCACGCGCGACGGTGTGTTAGGCGATATCGTGAATTCTTCGCCCATTTTTGTTGGAGCTCCCGCTACCAACGTCCAGGGCGATGGCTTTCAGCAATTTTACGATAAGGTCAAAGGCAGAACGAATGCCGTATATGTCGGCGCTAACGATGGCATGTTGCATGCCTTCGATGTGGAAAACGGAAGCGAGCTCTTCGCCTTTGTTCCAAATGGGGTCATGCGCGATTTGAATTGGCTGGCCCATCCTAGTTATGCACATCATCCTTACGTGGATGGGGCAATTGCAGCGGCCGAGGCACGAGTCTCCGGGAATTGGAAAACGGTGTTGGTTGCCGGCATGCGTGGTGGAGCACAAGGCGTCTTTGCGCTTGATATCACGAGCCCGCAAGAATTTGGTCGGGATCGCGGGGCGATTTGGGAATTTGGCGATGCGGACGATGCCGATATGGGAAATGTATTGGGTGCACCCCTCATCGCAAAATTAAGGACAAAACTCATCGACGGTAAGCCGGAGTTCAAATATTTTGTAATGGTCGGAAGTGGTGCGAACAATTATCGCAACGACGGTAGCGGCAGATTCGATTCGGCCGCTCCGGGCGTCCTGTTCCTTCTATCACTTGATAAGAACCCCCGGGAGAAATGGAAGTTAAACGTCAATTACTTTAAGTTCAAAACGCCTCTTAAGGAATCAGCCTTGGCAAATGGATTGAACTCGCCTGCGGTCGCCATCGGCGACAATGGCGCAGTCAAATTTGCTTATGCCGGCGATTTACAAGGGAATTTGTGGCGTTTCAATTTCACTGGCAATTTGCCTTGGGCCAATGCAGTTGGAGGCGAGACTCCCTTATTTACTGCAAGAGACAGCGAAGGTAATAGGCAACCCATTTCCACTCAGCCCAGTATTGTGTTCGCGCCAGGAGGCGGTTACGTCATATTGTTCGGCACGGGGAAATTCATAGAAGAAAGCGATACTGCCGCAACCAGATTCAAAACGCAGTCGTTTTACGGGATTTACGATACAACTCAGCGTCAATACGCCGTAGGCGGACGTGGCGATTTGGAGCCACGCCAGCTGGAGAAAAGCGAGGAGACAGCTCTTCGCTTTGCGGGTAAGTCATATGTATTCGGTTCAGGGATAAATTCTCGGAAGGGCTGGTATTTTGATTTTCTAGAGTCCGCGAAAACCGGCGAACGAAGCATCACCAATTCGGTTGCGTCGTATGGGCGGATTTTCTTTAATAGTTTTATTCCTTGCGCCGCACCATGCGGCTCTCAGGGCGGACGATTTTATTCGCTCAATGCATTGAGCGGATTGCCCGACGATCAAAGCGTTTCAGGCACTGTGTCCAGTTCCGGCGCTTTATCTCTGCCATTGATTTTTGATATGGGTAATGAACGAGTCGCGGTCTCGGCAATGGGCAAATCCAATTCAACAAGGAGATATATCGTCGTGAATTCCGGGGGGCCTCAAAGCAGTCCCGATGCCGACAAAAACGTCGTCAGTAATACGAATAGCGGTCCGGCATTTAGGGCAGCGGTGCCGGCACGGCGTTTCAATTGGCGCGAAATTTTAAATTGGCAGGAATTGCGAAATGCGGTTACTCAGAAATAAGTGCGACGCCGGAATCGCTACGCAGTGGCGTGGTTTTACCTTAATCGAAGTGATGGTGGCGATGATTATTATCGCCATACTTGCGGCGCTTACCTATCCTTCGTATCGGCATGCCGTGATTAAGAGCCGGCGTGCCGAAGCAAAGGCGGCGCTTCTGCAATTGATGCAACAGCAAGAGCGCTACTTCTCGCAAAGCAATTCATATATCGTCTTCTCGGCTGCCGCGACGCAAGGCGATGCGAAAAGGTTCAAATGGTTTTCGGGCAATACAGTAGAGGGTAGCGCGTATGAGATCGATGGAATCGCTTGTGAGGGTGAGACGATTCAAAATTGCGTCAAGTTGCGGGCAAAGCCGGGGACTGCCAGAGTTAACGTCGCCTTCGCCGATCCGGAGTGCGGCGAATTAAATTTGACCAGCACAGGAGTCAAATCCGCTGAAGGCAATTTGCCTCAATGTTGGTAGCGATATGAGGAAAAGCATTCAGTGCCGGATGCGGTTTATGGCGGCGTTTACTTTGCCGGAGCTCGCCATTGCACTGGCGGTGGCAGCGATATTGCTAGGCATAGCGGTACCAAACTTTCACGCCATGCTTCAGAGGCAGCGCATGGCAACCGCGGTCAATGAATTCTTTGTCGCGATAAATCTTACGCGCTCCGAGGCGGTGATGCGCGGCGGCCGTGTTGATTTGGTGCCGGCCGACGGCGTCGATTGGGCCAAAGGCTGGATTGTATTTGTCGATAAAAATAACAACCTGAGGGCAGACCTTGGAGAAAAGATCATTTACTCCCGTGGACCGGTATTTGGCGGATTAACGATAAAATCAAGTTTCACCGATTCGAGTAAACCTTATCTTGCTTATAATGGCAGCGGACGCACCCGTACCAACGCCAGCAGTCAGACGCCGCAGCTTGGGACGGTGTCCTTTTTCCTGGATAATCAGGTGCGCCGAATCAAGCTGAATTTTTTAGGCCGCGCGCGTTCCTGCAATCCCGAGCGGGATTCAACTTGCACCGGCGCGAATGACGCATCGTAGTTAGCGAGTACCCCGTGAATATCGAAAATGACGCATCCGGCATCAGCCACGCCTTGACTTTGGCGGCGCAGGGCATGTTTATCACTACTCCGAATCCTCGGGTTGGCTGCGTCATCGTAAAAAATGGCCAGGTGATCGGCGAAGGATATACGCAGCCGGCTGGACAGGCGCATGCGGAAGTGCAGGCTTTGAAGGACGCAGCGAGCCGTGGCCATGATGCGCATGAAGCCACTGTCTATGTCACGCTTGAGCCGTGCAGTCACTTTGGCCGTACGCCGCCTTGCGCCGATGCGCTGATCAATGCGGGTGTCTCGCGTGTTGTAGCGGCGATCGCCGATCCTAATCCTCTTGTCGCTGGCCAGGGACTGGCGAAATTGAAAGCCTCGGGAATCGACGTGACATGTGGTGTGCTGGAAGATGAGGCGCGCGAAATGAATGTCGGTTTTTTTTCGCGTATGCAGCGCGGCAGGCCGTGGGTGCGAATGAAGGTCGCCGCCAGCCTGGACGGCAGAACCGCTTTGCATAACGGGCAGAGTCAGTGGATCACCTCGGAAGCCGCGCGTGCCGATGGACATTGGTGGCGTGCGCGGGCATGTGCCATTTTGACGGGGAGCGGTACGGTGAATCAGGACGATCCGCAAATGACGGTGCGAGGTATCGATACGCCGCGTCAGCCTTTGAAGATTATTGTCGATAGCAAGCTGCAGATCAGTCCTAAAGCCAAGATACTGGAAGGCAGCGTCTTGATTGTCGCGGCAAAACCCGATCAGGAAAAAGAAACGATATTGCGCAATTGCGGTGCCGAAGTGATCTATTTGCCGAATGCGCATGGCAAGGTCGACTTGAGCGCGCTCATGGCGGAGCTCGGAAAGCGCCAGATCAACGAATTGCATGTCGAAGGCGGTTTCAAATTGAATGGCGCATTGATAGAAACCGGCTGCGTCGACGAATTGCTGGTTTACCTTGCGCCTACGCTGTTGGGGGATGCTCAGGGTATGTTCAACTTGCCTGCGCTGAATACGCTCGAAGGCCGGCGCGATCTACAATTTCATGAAATTAAGCAAATCGGTGTAGATTTGCGTATCCTTGCTCGTTTCGTTTAATTACCGATCTTCATGTTTACGGGAATCGTTGCCGCCGTCGGCAAAATCATATCAATTTCTCCTTTGGGCACTCAGCCTGATGCTGGCGTGCGTTTACATATTGATGCCGGCGGTTTACCCATGGAAGACGTGGTGCTGGGCGATTCGATTGCCGTGAACGGAGCCTGCATGACTGTGGTCGCCAAGACGCCGTCGAGCTTTGAAGTGGAAGTGTCGCGTGAAAGCTTGAATTGCACGGCCGGTTTGGATGCGGTAGGGGACGTCAATCTCGAAAAGGCGCTGACTCTGGCGGATCGATTAGGCGGGCATCTCGTATCGGGACACGTCGACGGTCTTGGCATCGTGCGTAAATTTGCGCCGGTCGGGGAGTCGTGGGAGTTGGTCATCGAAGCGCCGCGCGAACTTGGAAAATATCTCGCCTACAAAGGTTCGATTGTCGTCAATGGCGTATCGCTCACCGTCAACCGCGTGACCGACTTGGCGAGCGGCTGCGAGTTTTCGATCAACTTGATTCCGCATACACTCCAGGCAACCGCACTTAAACATCTCAAAATACAAAGCAAGGTCAATCTTGAAATCGACCTGATCGCGCGTTATGTCGAGCGTATGCTCTCATTAAATAATTCTGCATAAGGGGTTGGAATGGCTGCAAGCAGTTTATTAGCACTGATCGATGACATCGCGACCATCCTTGATGATGTGGCGGTAATGACGAAGGTCGCTGCGAAGAAAACGGCGGGCGTGCTGGGCGACGACCTGGCATTAAATGCTCAGCAGGTGACGGGCGTAAATCCCGATCGCGAATTGCCGGTGGTGTGGGCAGTGGCCAAGGGTTCCTTCATCAATAAAGTCATATTAGTGCCGGCCGCGTTGGCGATCAGTTTTTTTGCGCCTTGGGCAATTATTCCGCTCTTGATGATAGGTGGCGCTTTTCTATGTTTCGAAGGTTTCGAAAAGCTTGCGCACAAATTTTTGCACAGCAAAGTCGAGGATGACGCGCACCACAAGGAATTGACCGAGGCACTCATCAATCCTGCAGCGGATATGGTCGCTTTGGAAAAGGACAAGATCAAGGGAGCCATTCGCACCGACTTCATCCTTTCCGCGGAAATTATTGTTATCGCCTTGGGTACCGTGGCTACGGCGACTTTCATGAAGCAAGTGGCGGTGCTGTCCGGTGTCGCGGTCATCATAACCATCAGTGTGTACGGATTAGTGGCGGGCATCGTAAAACTCGACGACGCAGGTTTATACCTTAGCCGGAAGAATTCGGCGATTCTGCAAAAAATGGGCAAAGCCTTGTTAGTGGGGGCGCCTTATTTGATGAAATCATTGTCCGTCATAGGAACGGCGGCAATGTTCATGGTGGGCGGCAGTATCCTTGCGCATGGCATGCCGCCTATCCACCATTTCCTCGAACATTTGTCTGCTGGTGTTGGCACAGTACCCATTGCCGGTGGCGTACTGGCAATGGCAATGTCAACCTTGCTCGATGCCATTCTTGGTATTCTGGCCGGAGCGATCGTTTTAGCCGTGGTCTCTGTAGGCGGGCGTATCTTCCGAACGGTAAAAAAATAGCCATATAAGAATCAATTCGAAGTGCTATAAGAGCTGAAAGACCGTCAAATCCTTTAAAATGACGGTCTACCTAGGAATTTTTATGGCTCTTGCAACAACACAGGAAATCGTCGCCGAACTGCGGGCCGGCCGCATGGTCATTTTGGTCGACGAGGAAGATCGCGAAAACGAAGGCGACTTGGTTTTGGCGGCGGACTTTGTCACTCCGGAAGCAATCAATTTCATGGCCAAGTTTGGCCGTGGTTTGATTTGCCTGACGCTGACTGAAGAGCGTTGCACGCAATTGAATTTGCCGATGATGACTACGCGCAACGGTACGCTCTTGGGCACTAATTTCACGGTTTCCATCGAAGCTGCTGAAGGTGTGACCACCGGCATTTCAGCTGCTGATCGCGCTCGCACGATTCAAACAGCGGTCGCCAAGCGCGCTAAGCCTTCCGATATCGTCCAACCCGGCCATGTTTTTCCCTTGAAGGCGCAAAGAGGCGGCGTTTTGATGCGTGCCGGCCATACCGAGGCGGGCTGCGATTTGGCTGAATTGGCGGGGTTGACTCCCGCTGCCGTGATTTGCGAAATCATGAAGGATGACGGCACCATGGCGCGTCTTCCCGACTTGATCGAGTTTTCGATGGAACATGGGCTAAAGATCGGTACGATTGCCGATTTGATTCATTACCGTAGCCAAAATGAGAGTATCGTCGATCGCATCGCCGAGCGCGACATGCATACTGCTTATGGATGTTTCAAGGCGGTGGCCTATCGCGACAAGCCGAGCGGTGGTGCTCATTTGGCGTTAGTACATGGCGACATCACGACGACGAGTGAAACGCTAGTGCGTGTGCATCAACCCGTATCAATTTTGGATTTGCTGGAAACACAGGCGACAACACACTCATGGAATGTGGCGTCGGCAATGAAGGCAATTCAAGCTTCGCCGCGCGGTGTGATGGTATTGCTCAATTGCGAGGAGAGTGCCGAGCAAATGTTTGCTCAGTTTGCCGCGCTCGACACCCCTGATTTGCGGCCGCAAATGCGTGCCTCCAGCATGGACTTGCGCACTTATGGCATCGGCGCACAGATTCTCAAGGACCTTGGTGTCGGCAAGATGAAGCTGCTTGCCAATCCGAGGAAAATGCCGTCGATGACAGGCTTTCATCTGGAAGTCGTCGGTTTTCAGGATAAACCCAGCGAAGGGCAGCCATGACAGTCGAAACTTTCGAACCCAATCTCGATGGAGAGGGCCTACGCATCGGTATCGTTCAATCGCGATTCAATGAAGACGTTTGCCATGGTTTGCTTGCGGCATGCCTGACGGAGCTTAAGCACTTAGGTGTCGCTGACGAGGATATTTTGCATGTGTCGGTGCCCGGCGCGCTGGAAATTCCATTTGCTTTGCAAAAGATGGCTGAGAGCTTGCAGTTCGATGCATTGATCGCCGTGGGCGCTGTCATTCGCGGCGAGACCTATCATTTCGAACTTGTGTCCAATGAGTCCGGCGCAGGCATTACGCGTGTCGGCCTCGATTTCGGCATACCGGTTGCGAATGCAGTGTTGACCACCGACACCGATGAGCAAGCAGAAGCTCGCGTGGTTGAAAAAGGTACGGATGCTGCCCGCGTAGCGGTCGAAATGGCTAATCTGGCGCTGGCGCTGGACGAATTAGCCGAAACGGAAGAGGAAGACTAAAGAATCATGGCTCAAAAGGAAGTTCACGCCAATCCGAATAAGAATCGCACGCCGCGTCACCGCGCGCGCGAATTCGCTTTGCAAGGCCTATATCAATGGCTGTTAAATGATGAAGATGCCGGCGCAATCGATGCGCATATTCGCGAAGCGCATGGCTTCGACAAGGCGGATGCGCAACATTTCGACGATTTATTGCATGGCGCAATCAAGGACGTCGGCTCTTTGCGCGACGGCTTGCGTCCGCTGATCGATCGTCCTATCGAGGAATTATCGCCGGTAGAGCATGCCGTGCTGTTGATCGGCGCCTATGAGTTGCGCAATCATGCGGAAATTCCTTATAAGGTCGTGATCAACGAAGCGGTGGAGTTGGCAAAGTCTTTCGGCGGCATCGACGGTCACAAATACGTGAACGGCGTGCTGGATAAACTCGCCGCTCAGGCACGTGCCCCGGAAGTCGACGCCGCAAGAAAATCCTAATGAATTTCGCCGGCCTCGCGTCACGCCTCGAATCCATCGCCCCCTTCCACGTGATGGAGTTGGCTAAAATGGCGGCGGCGCTGGAGGCGCAGGGGCGTTCCATCATTCACATGGGTATAGGCGAGCCGGATTTCACGGCTGCGCCTTTGGTAATTGAAGCCGCAGCGAAGGCCATGGCCGACGGTCAAATGCAGTACACGTCCGCCCTTGGGCTGCCGGCATTGCGTGAGGCAATTTCCAAGCAATACCGCGACGTCTACAGCCTAGACATTGCGCCGTCGCGCATCATCGTTACTGCGGGTGCTTCCGGTGCATTGCTGCTTGCGTGCGCTGCGCTAGTCGAAAAGGGCACGGAAGTATTGATGCCCGATCCTTCTTATCCTTGCAACCGCCATTTTCTTGCAGCTTTCGATGGCATCGCGAAAATGATTCCAAGCGGGCCGGAACAGCGATTTCAATTGTCTGAGGCGATGGTTAGGGAGCACTGGAGCGCGGCGACGCGCGGCGTGTTGCTGGCTTCGCCTTCCAACCCGACCGGCACATCGATCAAGCCGAATGAGCTTGGCAAGATCGTGGCCGCGGTGCGCGAAAAGGGGGGATTTGTTATTGTTGATGAGATTTACCAGAGACTTAGCTACGATGCGCCGCCGTTTTCCGCGCTGTCATTGGGCGAGGACGTAATTGTCATCAATAGTTTTTCCAAGTATTTCAACATGACCGGTTGGCGTCTGGGCTGGCTGGTAGTACCGCCGCACATGGTGCCGGCGATTGAAAAGCTCGCACAGAACTTGTTCATCTGCGCTTCGGCCATCGCTCAGCATGCGGGAATCGCTTGCTTCACTCCCGAATCGCAAGCCTTGTTCGAGGAGCGTAAGATGGAATTCAAACGTCGGCGCGACTATATCGTTCCAGCTTTGCAAGCGCTGGGCTTCGGAATTCCGGTGATGCCCGACGGCGCATTTTATGTTTACGCGGATTGCGCAGCCTTGTCGGATGACGCCGATCGATTAACAAGAAAGATGCTCAATGATGCCGGCGTGGTGATGGTTCCAGGCTTGGATTTTGGCCCGTACACGGCACATAGCCATGTAAGAGTCTCATACGCGACCTCCATGGAGAATTTACGCGAGGCTGTACTTCGGTTGCAGCGTTATTTCTTGGAGCAATAAAAAAGGCACCATTGGCGCCTTTTTTATTTTACTTGCCGCAGATCGCAAAACCAGGGGATTAAATTTTTTCGGTAGCGGCTTTTTGCTGAGGTTCCAGCAATGCTTCCTTGTCGTCATTGCCGACAGTGGTTTTTTGCTCGATCACGCTGTCAGTGCCGGTAGATTTTTGCGGGGCTTTGCTGGCAGTGGTCGGTAGAGTAGCAACACTCTTTCCGGCAGCAACTTCCTTAAGGCGACGGTATTCGGCCAATACACGGGCTCCGTAGCCGGAATCCGATGCGAACGCTGCTGCGCCGACATACATCTTCAAGCCGGCTTCAACCGAGCCGCCACGGCTGACATAGTCCTTCAAGATCAATGCACCCACCTTGATATTGGCTACCGGGTTCAACGCGGCGTTAGGGCCGCCAAGATGACGAAATTTATCGTGATGCACCTTTGACATTACCTGCATCAATCCTTGTGCGCCCATTGCACTTTCAGCAAAGGGATTGAATCCGGATTCGATTGCCGCCACAGCTAAAATCAACAGAGGGTCGAGCTGCAATTCATCTGCAGTCTTGTACGCGGCTTCTACCAGCATATGAGTGGCAGGGCGCGCGACCCGATAGCGTTTGGAGATCCAGCTCGAGACCAGTTCTTGCTCCTGGGTGGCGTTGACGTGTTTGACGTCATAGCCTGACAGAATGGTTTCTCTGTTCGCAGCAATTTTGACCGACGGGGTCGTTTGAGAAAACGGTTTGCCCGGCATATCCATCAAATTAGATAGGGCAGGTGTGTCTTGCTCGGAAACGGTCGCTTGGGTAAACGGCGACAGGGCCTTCAAGTGATCCGTGATTTCCGGTTTGATGAACATGACGGTGAGCGCGGCGATTGCGCCTACACCAAGAATCATTAATGCGTGATGCGTGGTGGTCAGGAAGCCGTTGACGGTATCGCGAGCAATAACTGCCCATGCCGCCGACCGGCTGGCCGTACTTCGGCCGACCTCACGAACCGACTTAATTACATTGCTAAACATATAACCTTCTCCTGAGTCGTTTGGCATAGATCGTTTCCGCTCCGGGATCTCCGGTGGTTTCGAATCAATGCCGCCTATCAGAGCATCATCCGGTGGCGCAGGGCGCGACCCTCGGATGGACGGAATTGCTTGCTTAGGCTTGCCGGCTTCTTGAGCGTCTGGTCAGTAAAGCAAACAACTTTTTTCGGGAATAAGGCTGACGCCTTTGACAACAATCCTTACAATGTTATGTGGGGTCCCGATCCCCGATGACTGATTTGGTCATTTATACACAGCGCATTGAATCTCTGAACGCTGTTTCCTCCTCAAGTGCTTCGAATTTTAGGAGGCTGATTATGCTTCGTCAATACTATAGAATTGATTTGTTATAACTTTTACTTATGGAAATTATGCTGCAATGCAGCAAATCTCAATAAAATCAGGTACTTGGAAGTGCAAGTTTGATAATAAAAAACCTCAATAAATTTTGTGAAATTTTATGAAATATTCCGATTTGCGAGATTTTATTGCTCAACTGCAAATGTTGGGCGAGCTGAAACGCGTGACGGTGCCGATATCGCCGTACTTGGAGATGACCGAGGTGTGCGACCGTACATTGCGCTCGGCAGGGCCTGCGCTTCTATTTGAGAATCCCGCGTCGCACACTATTCCAGTATTGGGAAATTTGTTCGGCACGCCTAGGCGCGTTGCGCTCGGCATGGGCGCGGAAGACGTAAGCGAGCTGCGCAAGATCGGTCATGTACTGGCAATGCTGAAAGAGCCGGAGCCGCCAAAAGGATTCAAGGATGTTCTGGGCTTGACCTCGTTGGTGAAATCGCTCTGGGATATGGCGCCCAAGGAGCAACGTTCCGCGCCGTGCCAGGAGGTGGTGTGGGACAAGGAAGAAGTCGACCTCTCGCGTCTGCCCATTCAGCACTGCTGGCCTGAAGACGCGGCGCCTCTTATTACATGGGGCTTGGTAATTACAAAAGGGCCATTTAAGAAACGCCAGAATCTTGGCATCTATCGCCAGCAAGTCATCGCCAAGAATAAAGTCATCATGCGCTGGCTGGCGCATCGGGGCGGCGCATTGGATTTTCGCGATCATGGCATTGCCAATCCCGGAACGCCGTATCCAATCGCTGTAGCGCTGGGCGCCGATCCGGCAACCATATTAGGAGCAGTCACGCCGGTGCCGGATAGCTTGTCGGAATATCAGTTTGCCGGCCTCTTGCGTGGTAGCCGGACGGAAGTGGTCAAGGCAATCGGCAGTGAATTGCAGGTGCCGGCATCGGCCGAGATCGTGCTGGAAGGGCATATATACCCGGATGCGAATCACCCCAGCGGCTATGAACACGCATTGGAAGGCCCATTCGGCGACCATACCGGCTATTACAATGAACGGGACAGCTTTCCTGTTTTTACCATCGATCGCATCACGATGCGGCGCGATCCCATCTATCACTCAACCTATACTGGTAAGCCACCGGATGAGCCGGCGGTGCTGGGCGTCGCATTAAATGAAGTATTTGTGCCGCTATTGCAAAAGCAATTCCCGGAAATTACCGATTTCTATTTGCCGCCGGAGGGCTGCAGCTACCGTATGGCGGTGGTGCAAATGAAAAAGGCTTATCCGGGACATGCCAAGCGCGTGATGTTCGGCGTTTGGAGCTTTTTGCGGCAGTTCATGTATACCAAGTTCATCGTGGTGGTTGACGACGACGTGAACGTCCGCGACTGGAAAGAAGTGATTTGGGCAATCACGACGCGCGTCGACCCCATGCGCGATACGACTCTGGTGGACAATACGCCGATCGATTATCTCGACTTTGCCTCACCGATCAGCGGACTGGGCAGCAAGATGGGGATCGACGCTACGAATAAGTGGCCGGGCGAAACAGGTCGCGAATGGGGACGTGTCATTTCGATGAGTGCTGAAGTGAAAGCGCGGGTCGATCGCATCTGGCAAGAGCTGGGACTGTAAACGGTCGGCGACGCATATGGGCCATTGCTGGTAAAATCTCAGTCGGCGGGCCCCTGCGCATTGCGGCTTGGTCAATCTGGTCAGGTCGGGAACGAAGCAGCCACAGCCATTTTCCGCAAGTGCCGCAGACAAGGCTCGCCTTCTTGTATGTTCTTCCGGCTATTCTATTGATAATAAGCAGCCATCAGACATGCGCATAACTCGAAAGACCTGGCTTGTTGCCCTTATCCTCTGTGCTGCCGCTGTAAGTGCTTATTTCATCTGGAATGGCCAATCCAATACCGAGGCCAAGAAGCCTCGCAATCCTGCGCAGGTAATCAAGAGCGGCGTCGCCGAGCGTAAAACGGTGGCGGTTACCGTTCTGGCAAATGGCTACGTCACGCCGTTCAATACGGTGGAAGTCCGTCCGCAAATTCAGAATATCGTGCGTGCCGTACACGTCAAGGAAGGGCAGGAGGTTCGTGCCGGCCAACTTTTGTTTACGCTGGATCAACGGAACGATGCCGCCAATCTCGACAGGGCCGAAGCACAGGTTGCGCGCGATCGGGCCGATTTGGCGAATGCTGAAGCGGACTTAAAACGTAATCAGGAACTGTTAGCGAAGAATTTCGTGTCGTCAGCCGTAGTGGACGCGGCGCGAGCAAAGGCAGAAGCCTTGCGAAATACGGTGAGGGCAGATTTGGCTGCTGCGCAGTCCGGGAAGATTGTCCTTGGCTACAATCGGATCAACGCGAGTATTAGTGGAAGGCTAGGTGCCATCAACGTTCATGAAGGAAGTCTCGCGCAACCGTCGGGCACCCCTCTAGTGACCATTGCGCAGCTTGAACCGATTGCCGTCAGCTTTGCCGTGCCTGAACGTGAATTGACTTACATTCGTTCAAGCTATCCGAATAGCGATGCGCCGGTGGTCGCCCAACTTCCTGAAGGCAGAGAAGTTGCGGGCAAACTGTTTTTTATCGATAACACGGTCGATACGCAAAGCGGCGCCATACGCATGAAGGCGCAGTTCGATAACAAGGACCGAAAGTTGTGGCCTGGTACGTTCATCAATGTTCGTCTCACGTCGCGCGTCTTGCCCGACGCAGTCGTCATTCCGGTGCAGGCTATCGTGACCGGCCCGACCGATCAGTTCGTTTATGTTGTTCAGCCTGACGAAACTGTGAAGATGCAAAAAATATCTGTGATCAATATCGATAAGGCACAGGCATCCGTCTCAGGTTTGGCCGCCGGGACTCGTATCGTGATCGAAGGAGCTCAAAATTTGCGGCCTGGCGCAAAGGTAAAAGAAATGCAAGCACAGCCTGCGTCGGAGGCTGCAGGCAAACGTGCCCGTCCAGCCAAATAATTCGCAAGCATCCTCGCCGTGAATATTTCCGAACTCTGCATACGCCGGCCAGTCATGACGGTATTGCTGTCGTTATCGATTGTCGTGATCGGGGTATTTGCTTATCTTAAGTTGCCGATTGCGGCGCTACCCAGTTACAACACGCCGGTGATCAATGTGACCGCATCGTTGCCTGGCGCAAGCCCTGAAATCATGGCGGCATCGGTCGCCACACCGTTGGAAAAACAATTCTCGACCATCGCCGGTTTGGCGACGATCAGTTCCACCAATACCCTCGGTAATACATCGATTACGCTGGAATTCAATCCCGATCGCGATATCGATGCGGCGGCTGTCGACGTGCAGGCGGCGCTATTACGTGCGCAGCGCAGCTTGCCGGTGGAAATGACATCCCTGCCGGGTTACCGCAAAGTCAATCCGGCCGATCTTTCGGTGTTGCTGGTGGTGTTGACCTCACCCTCGCTTTCGCTCTCGGAGCTAAACGACTATGCGGAGAATCTGATTTCGCCGTCCTTGTCGACCATCGAGGGCGTAGCGCAGGTAAACGTGTTCGGGCGGCGGCGCTATGCCGTGCGCGTCAAGGCGCGCCCCGATCAGCTTGCGGCCCGCAACATGACTTTGGACGAATTGGCTGCAGCGATACGCGCGGCCAATGCCAACAGTCCGGTTGGCGTACTCGACGGTCCGCGTCAAAGTTTGACGCTGCAAGCCAACCGGCAATTGCCGAATGCAGCGGCATTCCGGAATTTGATTATCGGCAGTCACGATGGCTTGCCGACTCGACTGCAAGACGTGGCTGATGTGGTCGACAGCGTCGAATCGGCCAAGAGCGGTAGCTGGGCCAATGGCGAGCCCTCGATCATTTTGGGCATTCAGCGTCAGCCGAATGCCAACACGGTCGCCGTGGTCGATGCGGTGAAAGCAACGCTGCCGCAATTCAAGGCGCAAATGCCAGCATCGATTACGGTCCGGGAATTGAATGACCGCTCGGTATCGGTACGCGATGCGATTCACGACGTCAAATTTACGCTGGCGCTGACGATCGCGCTCGTCGTGCTGGTAATTTTTCTGTTCTTGAAGCATCTGTCGGCAACGATGATTCCGGCCTTGTCCTTGCCGATTTCCCTTATCGGTTGTTTCGCATTGATGCAATGGCTCGGTTACAGCCTCAACAATATCTCTTTGCTGGGGATTACGATTGCCGTCGGCTTGGTGGTCGATGACGCGATTGTTATGCTGGAAAACATCGTGCGCCATATGGAAAAGGGCATGCCGCCGCTCGCTGCCGCCTTGAAAGGTTCGCGTGAAGTGGGTTTCACCATCATGTCGATTTCAATTTCTCTGGTGGCGGTATTTATCCCAATTTTTTACATGCCCGGCGTGATTGGACTGATGTTTCATGAGTTTGCCGCTGTCGTGTCGCTTTCAATCATGGTGTCTGCTTTCGTATCGCTGTCGCTGGTGCCGATGCTGTGCAGCCGATATCTGAAGCATGAAGAGCGCGCGCAGGAAAATTGGCTCAGCCGTCAATTTGAAAAAATGTTTAAGGCGGTGCTGGATTCTTATAGCCGCGGACTCGATTGGTGCCTTGCTAATCGTAAGAGCGTACTGTTGTTGGCCGCTTCGACGCTGGTGCTGACCGTGTGGTTGTTCGAGAGTGCGCCGAAAGGGTTCTTTCCGAGCGAAGATATTGGACAGATCAGCGCGACTGTGGAAGGGCCGCAGGATGTGTCATATCCGACTATGGTGAATTTGGTAAAAACGGCAGCCGACATCATTCAAAACGACCCCAATGTCGATACCGTGGCATCGCGTGTGACCGGCAGCAATACCGGTAATTTGTTCATAGGCTTAAAACCTCGTGATGCGCGCAAGTCCATGGATGGCGTAATGGAGCAATTGCGCAAGAAGGTGAATGGCGTGCCGGGTATGGCGGTGTATCTTTCTCCGGTGCAGAATTTGCGCTTGGGCGGCAAGTCCAGTAAAAGCCGTTATCAGTATGTATTGCAAAGCGTGCGCGCCGATGAATTGAACGAATGGTCGGAACAGCTCCAAGCCAAGATGCGCAATGAAGCGATTTTTCGGGATGTGACGAGCGATTCGCAAATGAAAGGATTGCAGGCGGTGGTCGACATCAATCGTGATCGTGCCAATCAAGCCGGCGTGCAGATTCAAGATATTCGTACGGCTCTGTACAGTGCGTTCGGCGATCGGCAGGTGTCGACGATTTACACGAGCAGCAATAGCTATCAAGTTATTTTGCAAGACGCCGGCTCAGGCCAGCAGGATGAAAATGATTTGTCGAAAATTTACGTACGCAGCAAGGCAGGAGCCTTAGTCCCGCTGACGAGTTTGGCGACCGTCAGACGCGCTGCAGCACCGGTATCGGTTAACCACCAGGGCCAATTACAGGCGGTGACTGTTTCATTCAACTTGGCGCCGGATGTGGCATTGGGCGATGCCAGCGCGCGTATCGAACAAATCAAGCGTGAGCTGAATATGCCTGCCACCATCATTACCTCCTATTCGGGCGATGCGGCGGTATTTCAATCATCGCAGGGAAGCCAAGTCGCCTTATTGTTATTGGCGTTGGCGGTTATCTACATTCTTCTTGGTGTTCTTTACGAGAGTTATATCCATCCGATCACCATCCTGGCCGGCTTGCCGTCGGCGGCTGTGGGCGCCTTGTTGGCACTTCGAATGTTTGGGTTTGAGCTTACTTTGATTGCTACTATCGGCATTTTGATGTTGATCGGTATCGTCAAGAAAAACGCCATCATGATGATCGACTTTGCGCTGGATGCGCAGCGCGTCGACAAAATGCAGCCGGCCGAGGCGATTCGCACCGCCGCTATGCTCCGCTTCCGGCCAATCATGATGACCACGTTGACCGCGTTGGTCGGTGCCATGCCGATTGCTTTCGGCTGGGGGGCGGGTGCGGAATTGCGCCAGCCGCTCGGCGTGGCGGTAGTGGGCGGGCTCCTATTGTCTCAGGTGATTACGCTCTTCATTACGCCTGTGATTTATCTTTACCTCGATCGTTATAGCGGTACTGGGCCGCTGCAGCTTTCTTCGGATATGTTTGCCAAAAAATGAGAATGGAAAGAGGGGATTGATGGAAAACACCGATGTTGCGGAAGTTACAGAGGTTTTTACCAAGCCTGAAACAAAACCTCCTCTTTTAACGTCCTTGCTTCTGTGGTGCGGCGAGGGGATACGTACATCAATTTTCATGCGGCCTCGGTGGGAAGCTCTGCGTACCGATGCTGTGGTTGTAGCGGGACTGGTTTTTCTCGACCTGATCGTGATGCTGATCTTCGAACGGCTCTACATCATGGGGGCTGCAAGGTTCTATTGGCAAGCGATCGCCGGCGGATGGCTGAGTGTTGTCATCGCTGCCTGGGCTTGTTACCTGGTGCGAAATGAGGATGCAGAAAAGTCAAAAGCATCTACTGCAACAAGCGCAGCGCACTTATTCACGATGATCCTTGCACAGTCGGTAACATCGACGGCAGCGATGGGATTATTGTTCACGATACTGATACGCACTGAGATCTACCCGGATAAATTGCCGGAACCATGGGGCATATGGTTTTTGTGGCTTTTGCCGGGCATATGGATGGTTGCCGCCGAGCTCATTTTGCTTTGGCGAGGTGGCGATCGTCGACGCATCGCAACGGTATTCGCGGCGCTGGCCGTATGCGGTGCTACGGTAGTGTCGTATTCGATCGACTCCAAAAAATTCTGGTATCCCAAGCCAGATAAAGAAGAAGCCGCTAGACCGAGCTATCTCAAGCTGACTCAACGCTTGATGGAAACTCAGCCCCAGCTTCTCAAAAGCCAATTAAGTGAGCTCAAGCCGCAACGCCGTGGCGTCATCGATTTCTATGCCATTACTTTCGCTCCGTATGCGCAGGACGTTTTTCGGCGCGAAAGCGATATGGTGGCTCAAGTGATGGTGCGCCGTTATGACGCCGAAGGACGTGTTCTGCAGTTAGTGAATCATGTGGATACCGCGGAAAAACTGCCGTGGGCAACGCAGCTTAATTTGCAGCGCGCGATTCAACGCGTTGCGCAATTGATGGATAGAGATGAGGATATCCTGTTCATTCATATGACCTCGCATGGCGCAAGTGACGGCGAGCTTGCCGCATCTTTTTGGCCGATGACAGTCGAGCCTTTGCATCCGGGTGAACTGAAGAAATGGCTGGATGAGGCAGGTATTCGGTATCGGGTGATATCGGTGTCGGCATGCTATTCCGGCAGCTGGGTTACGCCATTGGCCAATGAAAGTACCTTGATAATGACAGCGGCCGATGCCGATCACACTTCGTACGGCTGCGGCAGCAAGTCAGAGCTGACTTTTTTCGGACGCGCCATGTACGATGAGCAATTACGCAATGTGACACTGTCGTTCGAAGATGCGCACAAGACCGCGCGGGAAGTTATTGAGCAGCGTGAGAAAGAAGCGGGCAAGTCGGATGGCTACTCCAATCCGCAATTGCGTGCCGGTGCCACAATTCGTGAAAGGCTAGCGGCCTTGCAAATGCGTTTGCAAAATTCGTCTACGCGGCAAATTCCGGCAAAGATGAAAAAATAGGCGTCTCGATCGTTCTTAGGCGGGCCAAGCGCGATCAATGATTGCCTGCGCTTGAATCGCCGGTGGCAGCGTGCCATATACGCGCCCACACTCGGGGTCGCCGCGGCTCGCGATGAAACCTTCGGCCATGGCTGAAGGCGCGTGCTTGAGCATGAGGCTTACCTGAACCGCCAGCACGAGCTTTTGCGCGAAGCGCCGTGCCAGCAATTCCCGGTGTTCAGGGGGCGTCGCAAGATCGTTTTTTAATGAACCGATGATTGCCGCGAGAACCGGGTGGCTTGCGGAGTTTTTCAGCTCATCGAGCAGTAACGTGAAGCCATGTCCGTCTTTTTCAATCGCGCGCAAGACGTCGAGACACATGACATTGCCCGAACCTTCCCAAATTGAATTGACAGGCGCTTCGCGATAGAGTCGCGCCATCGGGCCGGTTTCGACATAACCGTTGCCGCCCCATACTTCCATGCATTCGCCCGTGAATTCGATCAGGCGCTTGCAGATCCAAAACTTCGCGGCGGGGGTGACGATCCGCCGCCATGCGCGTTCTAGCGGATCGGTAGGAGCGTCAAAAGCGTGTGCCAGTCGCAGCATCAACAAGGTTGCTGCTTCGCTTTCCAGCGCAAGATCGGCCAAGACATTCATCATTAAAGCCTGTTCTGCCAATATTCTGCCGAAAGCAGTGCGATGACGGGCATGATGGATCGCTTGCACCAAAGCTAGCCGCATCATGCCCGCACTCGCGATGACGCAATCCAATCGCGTGTAATTTGCCATTTCGATGATGGTGGGAATGCCGCGTCCTTCGTCGCCGACCATCAATCCGTAAGCGTCCTGGAATTCAACTTCGCTGCTGGAATTGGAACGGTTGCCCAGCTTGTCTTTTAATCGCTGGATCAGTACGGTATTTTTGCTGCCGTCGGGGTGCCAGCGTGGCACAAAGAAGCAGGACAGGCCTGAGTCGGTGCGCGCCAATACCAAATGCGCATCACACATCGGCGCCGAGAAAAACCATTTGTGCCCGGTGAGTAGATATTCCGCGCCGCGGCCACTGCCATTAAGTGGGCGGGCTGAGGTTTGGTTGGTGCGCACATCGGACCCGCCTTGTTTTTCCGTCATGCCCATGCCGATCATGATCGAACGTTTTTGTGCCACCGGAAGATCACGTGGATCGTGTTCGGTTGAAAACAGCTTATCTTTCAACTCCCTAAATAATGCCGGTTCGTTTTGCAGCACTGGAATTGCGGCGAAGGTCATCGTTGTCGGGCATAGCGATCCGGCTTCGACTTGGGCATGCATGAAATAGCCGGCGGCACGCGCCACGTGGGCGCCAGGCTGGGGATTCATCCACGGCAGCGCGTGCATCGCTTCGCGCCGCAAGAAGCCAAGCAACTGGTGCCAGCTCGGATGGAACTCGACCGCATCGGTGCGGCGGCCCACGCGGTCATGCGTCATCAATTCGGGGAGGTGGCGATTGGCCAATTCGCCTAATTTTTGGATGTTCGCTTGGCCGAGTTCAGCGCCGAGGCGGTCGAGATTGGCGGCATGCCACCCGGCGTTTTCACGCTTAACTCCCTCGCTTAATGCGGCATCGGTCGCAAATAAATTGTAAGTCTGCAGCTCTGGCGCCTGGTTGGTGACCGCATGGGTGGGCCATTGCATAGCATTTCCTTTATCTTTGGAAGGGAATATAGAGCTGTCAGTCTATAACCAAGCGGAGCATTTCACTAGTGCATGAAATGCAAGATTGATTCAATAATCTTCACATGAAGCCGGCCATACCTCAGGTAAAATGTTCGCCTGAATTCAATCATTTTGGCGCCCATGTCTTATCAGGTTCTGGCAAGAAAGTATCGTCCGAAAAGCTTCGACACCTTGGTCGGGCAAGAGCATGTGGTGCGCGCACTCACGCATGCGCTTGAGCATAAGCGTTTGCATCATGCCTATCTGTTCACGGGTACCCGCGGCGTTGGTAAGACGACTTTGTCGCGCATTCTTGCTAAATCTTTCAACTGCCAGGGCGCGGACGGCAATGGCGGCGTGACGGCCCAGCCCTGCGGCGTGTGCGAAGCGTGCGTGGCGATCGATGCCGGACGTTTTGTCGATTACATCGAGATGGATGCGGCGTCCAATCGCGGCGTCGACGAAATGGCGCAGCTGCTGGAGCAAGCGATTTACGCGCCGTCGAATGCGCGCTTCAAGGTCTACATGATCGACGAAGTGCATATGCTGACCAATCACGCCTTCAATGCCATGTTGAAGACGCTGGAAGAGCCGCCCGAACATATCAAGTTCATCCTGGCGACCACCGATCCGCAAAAAATCCCGGTCACTGTTTTGTCGCGATGTTTGCAGTTCAACTTGAAGCAGATGCCGCCGGGGCATATCGTTTCGCACTTGGAAAATATTCTTGGGCAAGAAAATATCGCATTCGAGACGCCGGCTTTGCGCTTGCTCGCGCAAGGCGCGCATGGCTCGATGCGCGATGCATTGTCTCTGACCGATCAAGCCATCGCCTATGCCGCGGGTAAAGTGACGTTAGAAGCGGTGCAAGGCATGCTGGGAGCGCTGGATCAATCCTATTTGATTCGCGTGCTGGATGCACTGGCTGCGAAAGATGGCGCTGGCCTTTTAGCGGTGGCCGATGAAATGGCGGCGCGTAGCTTATCGTATAACAGCGCGTTACAGGATTTGGCCTCGCTCTTGCACAGCGTCGCATTGGCGCAATCTGTTCCCGCGGCCTTGCCGGAGGACTTGCCGGAGCGGGAGGCGATCATGCGTCTGGCTTCCGCATTCGATCCTGACGAAGTGCAATTGTTTTACCAAATTGCCGTGCATGGTCGTAACGACCTGGGGCTCGCGCCGGATGAGTATGCAGGATTTTCCATGACATTGCTGCGTATGCTGGCGTTTCGCCCCGGCGCGGGCGGTACGCAGGCAGAGATAGCAACTAAGCCGGTTGCCGCGCCGGCGAAATTGAGCGCCTCACCTCAGGCTGCGACGGCCAGCGTTTCCGCGTCACGCGCGGCAGTGAGTCCCGCACGGGCCGCATTGGCGGCGGCGCGCGGAGGAGCAAAGACGCCACCTTGGGAAGAGTCGGTGACGCCGGAAGCTGAGACTCAAAAAAAAACTGAAGTTCCTGTAGTAGCCGCCCCAAGTGTGCCAATTGCGCCGCCTGAACCAGTCGCTGGCCCGTCTGTAGCGGCAGGCGTAAATGGTATAGCGGCCAATGGCATCGGCGATTGGCCCGCTTTGGCAGCTGGTCTGCAGGTACGCGGCGTAGCGCAGCAGCTGGCGCAGCAAAGCGAGCTCATCCGATGCGACAATAGCGGCAATGCCATGCAAATTCATTTGCGTGTGCCTGTGGAAACATTATGTGCGGCCGGCAGTGTCGATAAACTTGCGGCAGCTTTGACGGAACATTTCCAGCAGCCGGTACGCGTGACGACCGAAATCGGCGCAGTCGAACAAACCGCCAATGCCAAAGCGTTGGCGGATCGTGCGGAACGTCAACGCCAAGCTGAAGAAACCATGCATAGTGATCCTTTCGTGCAGACAATGATGCGGGAGTTCGGCGCGACGATCGTGCCGGGTTCCATCAAACCAATCTGAAGCATTGGGGACTGAGTTAAGCGCGAGCGATACTCTGTCCTCAACATTATTTAACTGGAGGAATTGAAATGATGAAGGGCCAATTGGCAGGGCTGATGAAACAAGCCCAGGCGATGCAAGACAACATGAAGAAAATGCAGGACCAACTGGCGACCATCGAGGTCGAAGGCCAGTCCGGCGCCGGCATGGTTAAGGTCATCATGACCTGCAAAAATGACGTCAAGCGCGTATCGATTGATCCCTCTTTGCTGGGCGACGATAAAGACATGCTGGAGGACTTGGTTGCTGCGGCGTTCAACGACGCCGTGCGCAAGGCCGAAGCGACCTCGCAGGAAAAAATGGCCGGCCTGACTGCGGGCCTGCCGTTGCCGCCGGGTTTCAAAATGCCGTTTTAATGAAGCATCCGTCCAGCCTTGATTTTCTGACGGAAGCGTTGCGCCGTCTTCCGGGTGTCGGCCCCAAGTCTGCGCAGCGCATGGCTTACCACTTGATGCAGCATGATCGCGAAGGCGCGGCCTTGCTTGGGCGTGCCTTGACGCAGGCAGTCGATAAAATTCATCACTGCACTCGCTGCAACACCTTCACCGAAAAAGAGGTATGCGAAACCTGCCTCGATACCGAGCGTGATGCGAGTTTGCTTTGCGTAGTCGAGACGCCCGCAGACCAATTGATGATCGAGCAGACCTTAACCTACAAGGGTTTGTATTTTGTGTTGATGGGACATTTGTCGCCGCTCGACGGTATCGGCCCCAAGGACATTCATCTCGAAAAACTGATCGCGCGCGCCACGGATGGGTTGGTGCAAGAAGTGGTTTTGGCGACCAATTTCACCAATGAGGGCGAAGCCACTGCGCATTACATTAGCGAGACCTTGAAGGCGCGCGGCTTGAAAGTCAGCCGTCTTGCGCGTGGCGTGCCGGTCGGTGGAGAACTTGAATACGTGGATGCCGGCACCATCGCGCGCGCCATGCTCGATCGGCGTACGACCTAAGATATATTTATATTTGTTAGAAGCGCTTAGTTTTCTCTCCAAGGTGTTGCCATGACAACTTCCACCGGCCCACTGGCAGGTATTAAGGTGCTTGAACTCGGGACGCTGATCGCCGGCCCATTTTGTTCGCGCATGCTGGCTGAATTCGGCGCGGACGTGATCAAGATCGAATCGCCCGAAGGCGGCGATCCGATTCGCCAATGGCGCGTGCTGAAAGATGGCACCTCGCTGTGGTGGTATGTGCAGTCGCGCAATAAAAAAAGCGTGACGCTCAATATGAAAGACCCGCGCGGCCAGGAAATTGCCAGGAAGCTCGCGCTCGATGCGGACATCATTATTGAAAACTATCGTCCCGGCGTTTTGGAAAAATGGGGTATCGGTTTTGACGATCTGAAAGCGATCAACCCCGCAACGATCATGGTGCGTTTATCCGGTTATGGACAGACGGGGCCGTTGAAGGACTTGCCGGGCTTCGGCGCGATCGGCGAATCCATGGGAGGTATGCGTTACGTCTCCGGCCATCCCGATCGTCCGCCGGTGCGTATCGGCATTTCGATTGGTGACTCCATCGCTGCATTGCATGGCGTGGTCGGCGCCATGATGGCCTTGCGTCATCGCGATGTCACAGGTGGGCGTTGGAACGGCAAGGCCGGCGCGCAATGCGTCGCGGGACAGGGCCAGATGGTGGACGTGGCGCTGTATGAAGCTGTTTTCAACATGATGGAATCGCTCGTGCCGGAATATGACTTTGCCGGTGTCGTGCGTGAACGTACCGGCGGTGCATTGCCCGGCATTGTTCCATCCAACACCTATACGACTAAAGAAGGCGCCAATATCGTCATCGCAGGCAATGGTGATGCCATCTTCAAGCGCTTGATGAGTGCGATCGAACGCGACGATTTGGCCAATGATCCGCAACTGGCGCGTAACGACGGGCGTGTACCGCGTACGGCGGAAATCGATGCGGCAATCCAAGCATGGTGCGATACGAAGATCATTGATGAAGCGCTCCTTATTCTCAAGGAGGCCGATGTCCCGGTCGGCCGGATTTATTCCGTCAAAGACATGATGAACGATGCACAATTTCTGGCGCGCAACATGTTCGAGCAACATGCTTTTTCTGACGGCACACCGATCAAACTGCCCGCCATTACGCCGAAATTATCGGCAACGCCGGGAGAAACGAAATGGCTCGGTCCGCAGCTTGGCGAACATAACAACGAAGTGTTAAAAAGCCTTGGTTACGATGATGCAACAATTCAGCAATTGCGCGAGCAAAAAATCATTTAGCCGGCTACTTGCCATGGCGTCCGGGGGACACAAGATATTACAATTTGACGTGACTCAAGAAGGGCCTATTCTGTTATCATTTCGATAATTAGTTTTTCTACACTTTCGTTTTTCTTCAGTCGGATATAGCCATGAGTACAGCATTGCAAGCCCTTCAGCAGCAAGTAAACGGCCCGCGCCGATTCATTCTGAAGATGATCGGCTTTACCGATGCTGAAAAGGCGATGCTGTCATCGACATTCCGCTTAACCGGACGACGCGCTTTCTTTTATTCGGAAGCGACCGATCCCAATGACCGTACTGATATTTATTTGGTCAATGGCGATAATGCGGAAGCCTTGAAATCGCTGGAAGAGGTTAGTCCCAATCGCTATGCGCCGGCCGTGCTGATCGGACGCACCGTCGTGCAAAGCCAATGGCCGCGTGTTGAGAAGCCGATCCATTGGATGCGTTTGTTTGAACAGCTCGATACCAGCATGCAGGCAGCGCTCGGAGAGCGCTCGCAGCGGCAGGCGGAGAGCGGCGAAAAATGGGATGGACGTTCTTTCCGTCGCGCTGGCGATAAGGACTTGCCGCCGGAAGCCGTGTTTGTCGAGGCGAGCGAAGTCGAGTCGGTATTGGTGGTTGACGATAGCGCCACTGTGCGTGCTTTCATGCGCGCCAAGTTGGCTCCGTTCAAGTTCGATGTCGATTATGCGGAAAACGGTGAAACCGCGATCGACATGGCGCAAGCTAAAGCTGTAGTAGTTCCGACTTGATCGTACAGTAAGACCTTGCCAAAGGGTGGGGTTACCCGGTTTGATAGAGGTGCGAATCTTTATCAATCTGCGCTAAAAGCGCCAAGGAGTAACCCCATGAGTAGTGTTCATCAGAACGT
>JACOUL010000031.1 GCA_016177875.1 Burkholderiales bacterium | reverse complement strand
TACGAGCCTTTCGCGGGCAACCGCAAAAAGCGCATATTCTGGATCGCGACGTTCAAATCGAGACCAGAGAAAAACATCAATTTCGGCAAGTAAATCATTAACTTATAACCGTCTCTCGTGAAAACGTTGGGACACTACTGATGGGGTTGTTTTTATTAAAAAGGGAGGCGTCATGAAAATAAAACGAATAATGTGCAGCGCAGCTTTTTCTGTTGCATCGCTATTGACAGTGAGTGCATTTGCCGCACCGGTTTGTTCGGTAGGCGACAGCGGCAATGTGCTGTGGAAGGGTAAGTGGTATCCGGCGACTGTAGTGAAAGTCAATGAAGACCAGACTCGTTGCTACATTCATTACAGCGGATATGGCAAGAATTGGGATGAGTGGGTTGGCGGCGACCGTTTTCAAAAAGCGGGAGGCGGGCCAATCAATCCCGGTATGGGGTTCAAGCCTGGCGATCCTGTTGAGGTGAAATGGAAAGGCACTTGGTATGCCGCCAGCGTGCTAAAGGTGAGCAATGGTAAATACAGAATCCATTACGACCAATACGACAGTTCCTGGGATGAGTGGGTCGGTCATGATCGCATCCGTCCGCGCTAAGCGGATAAAAAATGAGAAGGCGCGCCTTGAGCGCGCTTTTTTTATCCCAGCGTTAAAATTTCGTTCGCTTTGCGCAGCTTTTGAGACAATAGTATCGCCATATTCCGGAAAATCTTTGCTGAAATTTCAGGTAGCGACATCACGTAATCGCCGTTTAAACGTAGCAGCTTGCAATGGGTGGTGCCTTTCACCGATGCCGACCTGCTACGGCAGTCAATCAAGGACATTTCACCAAAACATTCGCCAGGATTCAAAATTTTGATCACCCGTTGCCCCCCGAAGGAGCGTTTGGTGATGCGCGCTTGCCCTGCCAGCAGCACGAACAATTCATGACCTTGCTCACCTTCGCGGATGATGTAGGTGCCAATTTCGCACTGCATGAATTCAGCTTCGCCCATTAACATGGCAAGCTCCAGTTCATTGAGGCCCTGGAAAAGCTTCAAGCGTAGCAATAGCTCGCGTGTATTGGAATCCAGATATACAGTCATGGCCTTGTCTTTGAAATGGAATTGTGCGGCAATAGCCATTCTCTGCAAGAGCGGTAAATCAGTCAACGTTGTCTAAAAACTCATGATTAGGGATGATTAAGCGCACACTCATTCGCATCCATGCCGAAGCGCCGAGCAAGCCCCGTGTCGGGATGCCGTGTAATGGTTGCGGTGTTTGCTGCATGGTTGAGTTGTGTCCTTTGGCGCGCTTACGCTTCTTGCGTTTTAAAGGGCCTTGCCCGGCATTGCGTTGGCGGGAGGAGGATGGGCGCTATGTTTGCGGCATGCTGGCAGACGCGCGTCATCCGCTGATACGCCTTTGGGTGCGGCGCTACATTGCCGCCGGCATCGGTTGCGACAGTACTTATGAACTCGACTGAGCGATTTATTTCGCGCCGGAGGATTTCACTACCGTTACCGTGCATTCCGCTTGCGCCACGACTTGAGACGACACACTACCTAAATAGCGACGCAACACGGAGCTGCCGCGTGAACCGATCACAATATGATCGACGTGATTGACTTGCGCATAATCGATAATCGCAGCCGCCGCATCGGGCGCTTCCAGGACGTGATAAGTAATCTTGTCTTCGGCGACGCCCAGCAGCCGTGCCCAATGCTTGAGTGCCACTAAATGTTTGACATGGAGATTGTGGCCTTCTTGGTCGACATGAACATCCATGCCGATCCGGTTTATTTTTTGGACGGTAACGCATGCTAAGCGTGCGCCCGGCGAAGTGAGCACGATACGCCGCGTTACATTGCGCAGGGTTTCCGCCAGCGTTTCCGAGCCTTGCATGACATCAAGTGCGACCATCAGGATCGGCGCCCGCTGCAATTGGGTCGTTGCCGATTGTTGCGGCTCGGCTTCCTTGCCGATCGCCGCCAACCAACGTAGTGCGGAGGCGAGCACGCCGGTGCGCTGCATCTTATTCGCGCGTTCGGTCAAAATGACTTGTTCGGGATGCTGCAGTTCAAACGCCAGCTGGGCGGCGCTTGCATAGCGCCTATCGGGATTCACTTCCAAGCAATGCAGAATGATTTCCTGTAACCAGGGCGGAACGGCGGGGTTGCATATGCGCGGCGGCGCCGGCTCATGCCAAAGACGCTGACGTAAGCCACGAACGGTATCCGGATTGCCGTGTGGACGCTGGCCGGTGGCAAGATGGTAAAGCATCACACCTAAAGCAAATAAGTCGCTGCGCGGGTCATTGCGAATATGCAGCACCTGTTCCGGCGAGATATACGGTCCGGTGCCCATCGGTAAGCGAAATTCTTCGGCAAGCAAATCGGGTAGATAGTCATGACGCGCCAAGCCATAGTCGATCAACACCGCTTCGCCGGTTGGGCGGAACATAATGTTGCTTGGCTTGATGTCGAGATGTACGACATGCTGGCGATGCAGGTCATGCAGCGCGGTGGCGACCTTCACGCCAATGTCGACGACATCTTGCCAAGACAAGGGCGCTGCATCCAGTCGCGCTCGCAAGGACTCTCCCTCAAGCAGCTCCATGACGATATATGGTTGCGCGGCAAAATCGCCGGATGCAATGAATTGCGGCACGTGGATGCCCGCCAGCTTGGGCATGATCATTTGCTCGACTTCGAAGCCGACAATGGCGGTCGGATCGTTGTTGTCGCCGAGGATGGGAATTTTCATCAGCAGCGACGATGCACTTTCGTTGCCGTCGCGATGTACCCGCCAGAGCGTCGCCATGCCGCCTTGACGCAATTTCTCGTCAAGGACGAAACCATCGATCACCATGCCGGCTTCGGGGCGGTGAGATGGCATGGAATTAAAGTCCTATTAACAGGCGTTGTCCCATGCGAACAGGTAGGCCGGCCGCAATAATTTTGCGCGCAGCGGCTTCGCAATCGTAAGGAACGCGATAAAAAGTCAGATCGTGCGTGGCATCGTCGAACACTGCATAGGCCGCTGCCGGATTGCCGTCGCGCGGTTGACCTACCGCACCGGGAATCGCCAACCAGCGGCGGCTCGACGGTAAGGGGATATTGCTATCGCCAATCGGGGTAAACGACGATACTTTGCCGGTTGCCGACATATTGAACAGCGACGGCTCATGCACATGGCCGCAAAATGTGACGCGTGCATTGGTCGCATAGAAGCTGCGCGTAGCGTCCAGGACATCGAAAATGTAATTCCACTGATCGGGCGCGTCGGCGCTGGCGTGCACGAACAGGCAATCGCCTTGCTCCGCTGTGAAAGGAAGCTTTGCGAGAAAGTCGCGTTGTTCGAGATTCAGCTGGGCACGCGTCCATTCGACGGCCAGCTGAGCTTCGGCATGCATATGGCTGGGGCCTTCATGCACGACCGCGCTGTCATGATTTCCCAAGACGACAATTGCGCCCTGCGCCGCATACGACATGACGGTGTCCACCACCCAGCCGGGATCGGCCCCATAGCCCACCAGGTCGCCGAGAAACGCATAACGCTCGGCGCCATGCTGTTCGGCATGCGCCAGGCATGCGGCCAAGGCATCGCGATTCGCGTGCAGATCGGTGAGTAGGGCGATACGCAAGTCATCACTCCTGGATGAATTGAGCGTAGCCGCGCGCGCGCAATTCACACGCCGGGCAAGTGCCGCAGCCATGCCCCCATTCATGCAGCGCGCCGCGTTCCCCTAAATAACAAGTGTGGGTGTCGGTGCGAATCAATTCGATCAATGCATCGCCGCCGAGCTCGCGTGCCAGGCGCCATGTCGCCGCTTTGTCGATCCACATCAACGGCGTCTCAATCGCAAAATTCTTTGCCATGCCCAGATTGAGTGCCGTTTGCAGCGCTTGCATGGTGTCGTTGCGGCAATCGGGATAGCCGGAAAAATCCGTTTGACACATGCCGCCGACCAAGACATCCAACCCGCGCCGATAAGCGACTGTCGCCGCCACCGTCATGAATAGCAAATTACGGCCGGGTACGAAGGTATTCGGCAAGCCGTTGTCTTGCATCGTGATGGCGACATCGCGCGTCAAGGCCGTGTCTGAAATTTTTCCGAGCACGGAGAGGTCGATCATGTGATCTTCACCTAAACGCGTCTTCCAATCGGTCGACAAAGCACGCAACTTTGCCAGCAAGGAGGGGCGCATGCTCAGCTCGATCGCATGCCGCTGGCCATAATCGAAGCCGATCGTTTCAACCCTATCGTAGCGCGACAAAGCCCATGCCAGACAGGTGGTGGAATCCTGCCCGCCGCTAAACAGCACCAGTGCGCAATTGGAGGGACTCATATTGGGAGAGTGGAGAAAGCTTGGCGTCATTATAGGCTGCATCTTCGCGAGCCGAACTTACTTCTTGCTGACGTTTTCCAGAGTCTGTTCGATATAGTCGCCGTCCGGCTCGGTTTGCCGCATGCGCACCGGATACCAGTCCAGCATAGGGGCGAGCCAGATCTCTAGTTGCTGTCCGCGCTCGTTCGGCACTCTGGATACGCGCACTGCGGAAAGCAGGCCGAGTGGCGTTTCAATTTTTTCTGTCTTACCGACTTTGAACGTCCATGGATCGGCATCGGACGTGCCCACCACGAAATACTGCCATTCAGACCCGGCGATGAATTTCTTGGGCACAGCCCGCGCATGGGCGATCAATTGCCAGATGATACTGGTGCGATCTTGTTCACCACCCTGCAAGGGGTAGTTTTCCTTGGACGTGTTAAAAGTTACGGTGCCGGCATTACGATCAAACGTGCTTATGGTGGCATCCCGCCGAATGCGTTTGTCGTGAAAAATATCCGGAGCAAGACCGTAGTCGTCGATACTGCCTTCACTGGTGGCGGAATGAACCTTGCCGAGAATCATGGCACGGGTTTCCGTCTTGATACTGTACTTGTTGTCGGCGAACTGCCATTTCAGCGAGCTTGCGCCGTCGAGCATAAATCCGCCTTGTTTCGCCTTAACCAAGTAACTGAGGTCGGCGCTCGGCGGCAAGTCGAATGGGCGCTTAATGACAGGATGATTTTGGCTCCAGGCCGATGCAGCAATCATCAGCGCAAAAACACAAAACGTGCCGCACGCCATTTGGTATTTCATGCGTAGAAATCGTAAGAGCATTATTGCGTTGCCGTGATGGACGATAGCGACATATCCAAATAATCGCCGTTGACTTCAGTGAAACGTAAGCGCACCGGATACCAGTTTTGTTCGGGGGCGAGCCAAATATCAAGCTTTTGCTCATATGATCCCTGACGCGGCGTGCGGGTGACATGCCATGCGCGCAGCTTGCCTATACCCACGTCGATTTCTTCTTCGCCGATGACTTGAATATTCCACACTTCGCCGTCACGCACGCCGGCAACAAAAATCGGAATTTGGGAATTCGGCGCAAATTTTTCTCGATCGCCACGCCCTAGTGCGGCGAGCTGCCAAATGATGCTGGCACGATCCTGTTCGCCGCCTTTACGCGGGTAAGAAAGCGTGGATGACGAAAAACTGATCAATTGCCGCTCGCGTTGAAAATGCGTATTGGTTTCCGACCTGCGAAAACGTTTTTCTCGATAGATAACCGGGGCAATGCCAAACGCATCCGTATCGCCTTCGCTGCCGAAAGTCAGCACCGTAATAAACAGTATGCCGGCTTCGCCATTGATGACATAGCGGGCGCCGTCAAATTGCCAACCGATCTTGCCGCCTCCATACACGGTCTGGCCGTCGCGCAATGCTTGCACGTCGTACTTTAACTCTGCTGAAGGAGGCGGTGCGAATTTATACTGCTGGTCCGCTTTCGATGTTTCTTGAGCGGAGCCCGCATTCTCATTGGCGATTGGCGCGGTATCGACAAACGGCTCGGAAGCGGTTTCAATCGGAATCGAATCGACCGGCGTTGCCGCCTGTTGAGACGGCAACGCTGACGAAGGTTCGATTGCCGCAGGAGGGGGCGGAGCCGATGGTCGCTTCGGCTTGGCGCGAACAACCGGTTTGCGCGCTTCCCGAGCCGGCACAATTGGTTTCTGCGGCTCTGTCGGACGCAGCGCTGCTTGCATCAGCTTAGTTTCCGGCTGCGTGGACGGCACTAAGCTCACATTAGTATTTGCCCAGTACAGTACCCAGACGTGCAGCACGAGCGAGGCCAAAGCAAGGCCAATGATGCGTCGTCGCAGGCGTCGAGGCTCAAGTGTGGGGAGCTGTAGAGAAGTAAGGCCCATGGGATACACAAGAATTGTGCACTAGTGTAAACGGATCATTGCCTCGTGTCAGGAGATCGGGCAAACGTCCAGGATATCCAGGGCTGGGGGCACTTTTTCGATTGATAACTGTCAACCACCTTTCAATCGCATGCATGGAGGCGATGCCCGTCTAACTGAATGTGCGACAATACCGCGCATATTCAAAAAACGAGGGAGACTATTATGTCCAAATCTTCATCTTCCCCCATTCCAGGCATGAATGCGATGGCGGATACGTTTGATTTCTTCCGGAACATGTGGAGCGGCATGCCCGGTATGAATTTACCCGGCATGAATTTGCCCTCGATGGTCATGCCTACATTATCGGTGGACGAGATCGAGCGGCAAATCAAAGAATTGAAAGCCGTTGAATCTTGGCTGGCGCTCAATTTGAATATGCTGCAAGGAACGATTCAGGCTCTGGAAGTGCAAAAGGCGACGATTTCCACGATTCATACGATGGGCGAATCGTTTACCGCTGCCATGCAACCGTCTCCGCCTAAGCCGGCCGAATCCGCGCCCAAAGCGGAGAAGGCCGGTAAGCCTGCATTCGAATCCCCATTTCATACATCAGCGTTTAGTACCGGCGAATCGGCTCCAGCAGGTAAATCGACTGCCGAAGCGCCGACGGACGATCAGCAGGCCATGATACCGCCGATGGCAAACCCCGCTGTTTGGTGGAATATGCTGCAAGATCAATTCAAGCAAGCGGTGGACACTGCGGCAGCCATGGCGCCGGAAGCGCCAGCTGAATCCGCAAACGCTGCAAAATCCCCTGCCAGCGTTGCGCCGCGTAAGCGCAAATCGCCGTCGAAAGAAGAGTAATCCGTGGCGCTGCCGTCAGGCAGCCGCCACACGCAACTTCGCGCTCATCCACACGGCTAATAACCCGCACGCTACCGCAAGATAGCCGACCCAATTGTAGTGTTCCATTTGGCCGGCCGCATTGCGCGTAATGATCCATCCTGCGACCACACTGGCGACGCCGGACATCATCATTTGCACCGACGACACCAGGCTCATGAAAGTGCCGCGCACTTGCGGTTCCGCCACGGCGCTGACCATCGCCATTGCCGGAATCATGCGGCCGGAAACCAAAACAAAAAATAGCGTTGAATTAATCAATACCACCCACCACGGAACAGGTACCAAATGCGTGGTGATCAGGATCGGAACGAAGGAAAACCAAGCTATCCATCGGAATACCCTGGGTTTGCCGTATCGATCGGCCAGCCTGCCGATCAAATGCGCGGTAAAAAATGTAGCGGCGCCACCGCACAAGTAAATGATCGAAAGGAACGATTCAGGAAGCAAGAGATTCGATGTCACATACAGCGCGATATAGGGAATGACGCTAAATCCTGCGAGCATCATTAAGCCAATGAAGCAAAATGCTTGTATATGGTTTCGATCACGCGCGACCGCAGCAATTGCGCGCAGCATGCTTGCCGAACGCGGGCGATCCAAATGCCCAGTCAATGCAGGCAAGGTTTGATAGCCGACGGCAAAAATGACGCTGGAGATCAGCACAATGAAAAAGAAAGGCGCACGCCAGCTGAGCTGGGGAAAATGGCTTGCTAAAAGCAAACCGAGGGGAACGCCCGCTACCGTTGATAATGAAAAAGAAGCCATGACGGTGCCCATCGCTTTGCCGCGGCGCTCGAATGGAATCACGTCCGCCACCATGGTTTGCACCATCGCGCCGAGCACGCCGCCGAAGGCGCCGGCTAAGGCGCGCGCCACGAATAAAGCCGTGTAATTCGGCGCCAATCCGCAACATAGGGTGGCGACAATAAACAATACATACAGCGTCAACATCAGCTTGCGTCGGTCGAAGCGATCGACGTAGGTGGTTGCCAGCAAGCCTGAGGCGGCTGCAGTCAATGTATAGGAAGACAACAAAAGGCCGAAGTCATGCGTGGTGATGTGCAACAGGCGAATCAATTGCGGCCCGAGCGGCATCATGATCATAAAATCAAGAATGTGCGTGAATTGAATGCCGGCCAACGTCGCCAAGAACAAACGCTCCCTCTTGGGAGCATTTAAATTAAGTGTGTTCACTTCAAATTAAGTTTGAAATTCAGCAATAATAAAATCAAAGAGTTATCATCACTTTAAGGCAAATTTGCGAAATGATTGATAATTTGTAGTAGTCGCGATCTGATCTGACAGTTGCCCGGTTTGACGTATGCGGCTGTCAGGTCAAATTCAGCTGTTTAAGGTGATGATTTTATCGTGCCACTCCTTTCTCCCGTCAATTAAGGTTTGCATCGGCGTGCG
>JACOUL010000030.1 GCA_016177875.1 Burkholderiales bacterium | reverse complement strand
GTTGGTTGGCTTGGCGGGCGTTGTCGGCATTTTGGCGCACGGTGGAAGTCAGTTCTTCCATGGAAGAAGCAGTCTCTTCCAAGGAGCTGGCTTGATGCTCGGTGCGCGAAGATAAATCCATGTTGCCCGACGCGATTTGGCTGGAGGCGGTTGAAATGGATTCGGTGCCGTGCCTGACTTCCGCGACTATCCGTATGAGGCTATCGCTCATATCCTTGAGGGATTCGAGAAGCTGGCCTGTTTCATCGTCCCGTTCCACCCTGATACGAGTGGTCAAATCGCCGGCAGCAACGGTGCGGGCTATATGGACTGCTTGTTCCAACGGGCGAATGATGCTGCGTGCGACCTTAATGCAAATGCCCAGGATAATGCCGGACAAGACAAAAGCGCCGATGGAGAGCTCGATCAATCGACGCCAGTACGCGGCTTCGATGGTGTCGATATAAACTCCCGAGCCGATCAGCCATCCCCACGGCGTAAAGCCCTTGACGTAAGAAACCTTGGGTACCGGATCTTGGCTGCCCGGCTTCGGCCACATATAGTTGACGAAGCCGGCGCCATTTGCCTTGACGGTGGCGACAAATTCCATGAAAAGACGTTTGCCGGTGGGATCTTTGTTGTCGGACAGGTCTTTGCCGTCGAGTTCGGGCCGAATCGGATGCATGATCATGCGCGGCTGCATGTCGTTGATCCAAAAATATTCGCTGCCGCTATATCGTAAAGTCTTGATCACGGCTATTGCACTACGCTTCGCTTCATCTTCAGGCATCGCGCCTTTTGTCGCTTGTCCGTGGTAAAAATCTAGGATGCCATACGCGGATTCAACCGCTTGGCGCACGCTGGCTTGGCGCTCTTCGATCATGAGGACTTTCTCGGACCACATGATGGCTAAGGTCAATGCGCCCATGCCGATTGCGGCACTGGCGGCAAGCAGCCACAACTTCTTCGAAATATTGAGCGACAAAAGCTTCATAAAGCGCATCTCCTTGCGGCGATTAAACCATGTGAGTGTTGTGGTTAATTATTGGCGCTAGTGTATTGAGCAAGTGGAAAACCTTTCAAGAGATTTCGACATTGGGCCGGCAATTGGTCGCATATTTCGGACACAAAGCGCATGCCAAGCGCTAACAACCGCGATTGAAAGGAAGTTGTAAGGAAAGTGGGGTAAGCGGCGGTAAAGCAGCGGCGGTGAGCCGAATTTACATCAGCTTGCTCTTGGCCAGCGGCGGATTTTTAGCGAAGTATTTCTTGATGCCTTTGAGTACCGCATCGGCCAGCTGGTCTTGATAAGCTTCGTCGGTCAGTTTGGCTTCTTCTTCCGGATTGGAGATGAAAGCGGTTTCGATCAAGATGCTCGGAATGTCCGGCGCTTTGAGCACTGCAAAGCCAGCTTGCTCGACATGGGCCTTGTGCAGCCGGTTAATGCCGCCGATCTCCGTCAACACCGACTTGCCGAGCTTTAAGCTGTCGTTGATTTGCGCGGTGGTGGAAAGATCGAGCAACACGCTCGCCAATTGTTTGTCATGACGCTTGATATTGACGCCGCCGATCAAGTCGGCCGCGTTTTCCTTGTTGGCCAGCCATTTGGCCGCAGTCGACGAGGCGCCGTTTTCCGATAAGGCGAACACGGAAGCGCCGCGCGCGGTCGGTTCGATCCAAGCATCGGCGTGAATCGAGACGAATAAGTCGGCTTGTACTTTGCGCGCCTTTTGCACCCGTACATGCAGGGGCACGAAAAAATCGGCATCGCGCGTCATCATCACGCGCATATTGGCTTGTTCTTCGATCTTGCCTTTGAGCCGCCGGGCAATCGCCAGTACCACATCTTTTTCGCGGCTGCCGCCGCGGCCGACCGCGCCGGGATCTTCGCCGCCATGCCCAGGATCGAGCGCGATCGTGATCATGCGCGTCAGTTGCGGCTGTGCCTCGTCGCGCTGCTCGACTTTTGCCGTTTCGATCGGACGGGGTTTGATCTCGGTGCGATTCTCGACAATCGGCGCGCGCGATTCGGCAACGGCTTCCTTGGCGTTGCTCTTGGCGATCAAGGCGGCGATCGGGTCAGGCGGATTGACCGGATATAAATCGAACACCAGCCGATGCCGGTAATTGCCGATCGGGTCGAGCGTAAATACTTGCGGGTCGATCGCTTCTTTTAAGTCGAACACCAGGCGCACGACGTTCGGCCGGTTTTGGCCGACCCGGACTTGGCGGATGTATGGGTCGTTGGGCTGGATCTTGGCGACCAGCTCTTTCAAGGTCGGATTGAGTTCGATGCCTTCGATATCGACCACCATGCGCTCCGGGTCCTTGACCAGGAAATGGCTAACCTTCAGGACGGTGTCGTTTTCCAGCGTGACGCGCGTATAGTCTTCGGCCGGCCACACGCGTACCGCGAGAATGCGCGCAGCGTGCGCGGGCAAAGGAGAAAAAACGGAAAGGAGGAGGGTGGCGCCGGCTTGCAGGACTGTGCGGCGCTTGCGCGACTTGATTACGTGGTCAACTGCCGAATCCGGGGCTACAGATTCGGTGCGAAATTCAGTCGGTCGAGGCATTGTCTCCCCTTGTCGGACAATGCTTGCAATTCTACATCACGACCTTCGCCGGCGATGGTCAAAACCACTTCGATGTCGGGCGGGGGCAACACGGGCGCGCCCTTTTCCGGCCATTCGACGATGCAGACGGTGGCGGCATTGAAGTGTTCGCGGAAACCGGCATCGAGGAATTCTTCCGGACTGCCCATGCGGTACAAATCGAAATGCACAACTTCGATCATGCGTCCGCCGATCGCAACCGAATAAGGTTCGGCCAAGGTGTAGGTTGGGCTTTTGACATGGCCGCTGTAGCCGGCTGCGTGCAGCATGGCGCGCGTGAGCGTCGTTTTGCCGGCGCCGAGATCGCCGTGCAGGTAGATCGTCAGGCCAGGCTCAAGGGCGTGCGCGAGCGATGCGCCTAAAGCAAGGGTGCCGGCTTCTTCATGCAATCGCGTCTGAAAATGGCGCATCTCGTAAAATACCTCTTCTTCTACCGTTTCATCATGACTGACTTTCAATACGACCTTGCCGCGCTCGCGCACACCATCAAGGCTTGGGGCCGCGAACTCGGCCTGGCCGACCTGCGCATTGCCGATACGGACTTGTCGCCGTCGGAGCCGCAGTTGCAGGCGTGGCTGAACGCCGGCATGCATGGCGAAATGGATTATATGGCAGCGCACGGCATGAAGCGTGCCCGTCCTGCGGAATTGGTGCCGGGCACTTTAAGGGTGATTGCCGCGCGGCTTGATTATTTGCCGATCGACACTGCCGATGATTGGCGCGAACAGGAGCGGCGCAAGCTCGGCGACCCAACGCGCGCGGTGGTGTCGATTTACGCGCGCGGCCGTGATTATCACAAGGTCTTGCGCAATCGCTTGCAGCAACTGGCCAGCCGCATCGAGCAAGAAATCGGTAGCTTCGGTTACCGTGTCTTTACCGATTCCGCGCCGGTGATGGAAGTGGCTTTAGCGGATAAGGCGGGACTCGGTTGGCGCGGCAAGCATACGTTGCTGCTGACGCGCGATGCCGGTTCGATGTTTTTTTTGGGCGAGATTTATACCGACCTGCCCTTGCCGATCGATGCGCCGGTCGAGGCGCATTGCGGACAATGCCGCGCTTGCATCGACGTTTGTCCGACGCAGGCGATTATCGGCCCGTATCAGCTCGATGCGCGGCGCTGTATTTCTTATTTAACGATCGAGCTGAAAGGCAGTATTCCGGTCGAGTTGCGCCCCTTGCTCGGTAATCGCATTTACGGCTGCGACGATTGCCAGACTGCCTGCCCTTGGAATAAGTTTGCGCAAGGTTCTACGCTGCCGGATTTTGAGGTGCGCAACGGCCTCGACCATGCAACATTGATCGAGCTGTTTGCCTGGAGCGAGGAAGATTTCAATCGCAAGCTGGAAGGCAGCGCGATTCGCCGCATCGGGCATGAACGCTGGTTGCGCAATTTGGCGGTAGCGCTGGGCAATGCCGCAACGGATGGCATGGCGCAGCCGGAAATCGTGGCCGCCTTGCGGAAACGTGTCGACCATCCTTCCGAACTGGTGCGCGAGCATGTGGCGTGGGCACTTGCGTGCCACAGGTACAATGCGGATGTCTAACCGCATTCTGACTTGCGTTTCATCGAAAGGAAAAAATGGATTTTGGTAATGCCCAATTCTGGATTGCATTGTTGCAGATAGTCGCCATTGATATCGTATTGGGCGGTGACAATGCCGTCGTCATCGGCCTGGCTTGCCGGCGCTTGCCTGAACGCGAACGCAAGTTGGGTATTTTATGGGGCATGGTAGGCGCTATCGGCTTGCGCGTGATCCTTATTTTCTTTGCCGTCACGCTGCTGGCGGTTCCCTACCTGAAAATCATCGGCGCGGCTCTGCTGCTTTGGATCGGCGTCAAGTTACTGCTCCCTGAGCCGGATGAGGGCGGACATGAAATCGAGGCCGGCACGACCTTGCTTAGCGCCATCAAGACGATCATCATCGCCGACGCGGTCATGAGTCTCGACAATGTCATCGCAATTGCCGGCGCCGCCGGCGAAAACCTGGTGCTTGTCGTGTTGGGATTGCTGTTAAGCATTCCGATTATCCTGTTGGGCAGTCAACTGGTGATGAAGTTGATGGATCGTTTCCCGCTCGTGATTACCGCCGGCGGCGCGTTGCTGGGCTGGATTGCCGGCGGTATGCTTGTAAGTGATGTGGCGGTCAAGGATATGGTCGCGGCGGCATTGCCGGCAGCAAAATGGATCGGCCCGGTTGTCGGCGCGGTCTTGGTAGTAGCGCTCGGCAAGGTGCTCGCGGCACGCATCCTGGCGCAACGCGCAAGCGCTGCCATGGTTGATTTGGCCGGCGACCGGAATCATCCCGGCAAGCATTGAATTCATCCCGTTTTCCGAAAGGAAGCTCATGCAAAAAATATTGATTGCCATTGATGATTCGCCCAGCGCCTTGCGTGCCGTCGACCATGTCATCCGGCGCCTGGCCGAATACAAGGCGGCTCCGGAACTCCATTTGATCAACGCGCAATTGCCAGTACACGGCGGCGTCAGCAGCTTTGTCGATGCGACCCAACTCAAGCAGCTGCATCAGGAAGAAGGAAGCAAGGCGCTCGCCGCCGCGCAAGCCAGGCTCGACGGTATCGGCGTGGCGCATCATGACCATATCTTTGTCGGCGACCCGGCTGAAGTCATTGCTCGCCACGCGAACGAGCAAGCTTATGATGAAGTCGTGATGGGGACGCGCGGTCACAACCCGATTTCAAACATGTTGCTCGGTTCCGTCTCGACCAAGCTCCTGCACTTGGCCAATATGCCGGTGACCTTGGTGAAATGAGTTTTACCGGCGGATTAGCTGACGAAGACCAGCCACATCGGCAGGGTGAGGATCGACAGCAAGGTGCCGGCCGAAATCAGAAACGCAACGAAAGGTCCGTTACCGCCCATGCGCGCGGCTAATACATAGGCGCTGGAGGCGGTGGGCAGGGCACCGAACATCACGGCGATTTGCAATTGCAAGAGCGGCAAATTCATCCAGCGGCCAACACCATAGGCAATCAGCGGCAGCGCCAGCAATTTGACGGCAATGAAGTAGGCGGCGATTCCCTTGGATTCATGCAGGCCGGAGAGGCGCAAGCCGGCGCCGACCATGATCAAGCCGAGCGCGATCGACGCATTGCCCAGGCGCGCCAGCGTGGCATCCATCGGTTCCGGTAAATGCAGCCCGCTGAGATTGAACAGCACGCCTGCCGCCGTGGCGATCAGGAGCGGATTGCGCGCCAACTCTTTCAGCAAGCCGCCGTTTTTATGCACCAGCGCATATACAGCGGCGGCGTTGCAAGTCGGTACGGCAAAGCCGATGATCAAAGCCATTAGCGCGGTGCCTTTGTCGCCCGCCAGGCGCGATGCAGCGGCGAGCGCAATATAAGAGTTGAAGCGGAATGCCGTTTGCACACCCGATTCGAAAATCATCGGACCGGGGCGAAACAAAGGTTTGGCCAGCCAGCCCAGCAGAATGCCGCCGGCCACCGTCATCATGCCGACTTGCAGCAGCTTGCCGGTCGTCGAAAAATCGAGCGGCGTTCTGGTGGTCGCATAAAACAGCAGGGCGGGAAAGAGAACGTAATACACCAGTTTCTCCGCGCCGCTCCAAAAGGCGGTGCCCCAGTGCGTCGTGCGCATGAGAATAAAGCCGAGCAGGATCAGGGCGAAATCGGGAAGGAGAAGAGTGGCGAATGACATGGCAAAGGAGAGGAGCCGCTCAAGATTTAGATTTCGAGGAAGCGGCAGTGTAACGTGAAAGAGTAGATGTTGCGACTTGGAAAACTTGGATGTGCACGGACGCCTTCATTTGCCAATAATGCGGATGAGAAAGGCATAACGAATTCCTCAAACTTTTTTACAATAAGTCTGCAATTTTTACCGCAGCTGCTAAATTATCAACTTTGTTAAGACGCCCTCATTTGGAAAGCTAGTTAAATGTGGCTTGTGAAATATCAAGGCTCCTAGTCAGTTAATTTGAAGTTAGCTTGACAATGGTGGAATTCGCGTCAAAATGGTGCAGATTTAGCAGGAGGCAGGGCAAAAACGGCAGACTTTAATGCCGGGATAACGAGGAGACAAGTGTTTCGCATATAAGCTGCAATCAAGCGGCAACGGACACTGAATTACTTAAGGCGCATCTTCGGATGCGCCTTTTTTGTATAGACCATGGATAACGCATCGATTTTTTCCGCTATCGTCGCAGCACCATTCGGTGCCATGGGGATTCGAACCGAGCATGACCGTGTACGCGAACTGGTCTATCTGCCCGCATCTTATCGATTGAAAGCACCTACCGATAAAATTGCCGAACAGGCGGCGCGGCAAGTCGAAAAGTATTTGGTCGAACCCGATTTTCGCTTCGATTTGCCCTTGGCAAAGGCCGGCACGGCTTTTCAGCGCCGGGTGTGGAATGCCATTTCCGCTATTCCGCGCGGCGAAGTGTTGACGTACGGACAGGTGGCCAAAGCCTTGAAATCCGCGCCGCGCGCGGTGGGCCAAGCTTGCGGCGCCAATTGGTTTCCCTTGGTGATTCCTTGCCATCGCGTGATCGCTTCCGGCGGCTTAGGCGGATTCTCCAATCACGACGAAGAAACAGGCTTTCATGTCGGCGTCAAACGCTGGCTGCTTGCGCATGAGGGCGTCTCTCGGTTTTAATCGCAACATCATGTTGCAAACCGAAAACTCAGCTTCTTCCGTCGCCTTATCGGCCGACAATGCCGCCGCCATCGACGAGTTCTGCGATACCTTGTGGCTGGAAGACGGCTTGGCAAAAAATTCGCTCGAAGCTTACCGGCGCGACTTGCGCTTATTCGCCTTATGGCTGCAAGAGACGCGTCATAAAGGCTTGTATCGCGTCGGGGTCGATGACTTAAACGCATACTTCGCCGCCCGCCATGCCGATTCCAAAGCGACATCCGCCAACCGGCGCCTAGCCGCATTTAAGCGCTTTTACCAACTGGCCTTGCGCCAAAATAAAGTCAGTGCCGATCCTTGCTTAAAAATTTCCTCGGCCAAGCAGGCGCCGCGTTATCCTAAAACGCTCAGCGAAGCGCAGGTCGACGCCTTGTTAGATGCGCCTGATGTCGATAGTCCCCTAGGCTTGCGCGACCGTACGATGCTCGAAGTGATGTATGCCAGCGGATTGCGGGTTTCCGAACTGGTGCTCTTAAAAACCGTGGAAGTCGGCATGAATGAAGGCGTGCTGCGCGTCACCGGCAAAGGCAGTAAAACACGCTTGGTGCCTTTCGGCGAAGAAGCTCGGGTTTGGATCGAACGCTATTTACGCGATGGAAGGCCGGCAATCTTGAAGGGGCAAAGCGACGATGCATTATTCGTCACCGGCCGCGGCGGGGCCATGACTCGGCAAATGTTTTGGACGCTGATTAAGAAATATGCGCGTAACGCCGACATTCATGCACCCTTGTCGCCGCACACACTGCGTCATGCGTTCGCTACCCATTTGCTGAATCATGGCGCTGATCTGCGGGTGGTGCAGTTGCTGCTCGGGCATGCCGACATCTCCACGACGCAGATCTACACGCATGTCGCGCGCGAACGACTCAAGCAATTGCATGCCAAGCACCATCCGCGCGGATAACCAAGATTACTCTAAACAAGCACTTAAAGTTTGAGCGAGTTTTTCTGTCGTCAAATTTAAAAAATGCTTGTCATTCGAATACCATAACGGTTTGCATTTTGGTCAAGCTATGGCATGCTCGGTAGTCTAAGCTTCGCAGTATCAGGTTGAATGATTATTACTAAAAATATTCGTACCCTCCGCAAGCGTTTGCTTGCCGTCTTAGTTATTTTCCCGCTGCTGTATCTCGGATTCAAGCTCGCTTCGATCACTCAGGATTATCAAAGCACCCTAGCTAACGCCGAATCCGATGCACATAGTTATGCGGCGGCTTTGAACGAGCATGCTAATCGTACGATAGGCGAAGCGGATCGTTTGCTGCAACAAGCCATATCGGAAGTCGATTTGATGAGCCGCCGCGGCAGCTTGTCGGATGCTGAATTGCATGATTTGGTCAAAGCCTACAACAACAAGCTGCCGCAACTGACCGGCATCAACATTGTCGATGAAAAAGGCGAGTTGCGAGCGGCCGGGCTCAAGTTCTCGCCCGATCCGGTCAGGTTCAGTGATCGCGATTATTTTCAGCATCACACCGCGCACGACCATTCGGATTTATATATTTCCCGTCCCATCATTAGCCGCACCAGCAACAAATGGGTTTTCACCTTATCCCGTAGCCTGAAAAATGCGGATGGAAAGAGAAAGCTCATTTTTGTCGCCGGCATACCGCTGGAATATTTTGATAGCTTCTATCGTTCCCTTAACGTCAGACAATCCAGCCGTATTGTGCTGATTCGGCAGGATGGCTGGATTTTGATGCAAAGCCCGCTTGCGCAGGATTTCTTAAATACCAATCTCTCCGGCACGCCGCTATTTAAGCGTTTCCGACAAAACTCGAGCGCCAGCTATCGCATCGAGCATGCCGCCGTCGACGGCATGCCGCGCATCATCGGCTATGCAGGATCGGTCAAATATCCGATGCTGGCGGTGGTGTCGCTTGCAGAAAATGGCGTGCTTGAAAAGTGGCGTGAGCGCACCTTGCGCTCCACCGCGGAAGCGTTCGTCACGCTTCTGCTGATGATCGGCGTGACGACTTTGTTGTTGCGCCGGCTGAATGATTTGCGCGATGCGCAAGTAAGCATGGAACGGCAAAGCCGGTCGCTGGCGAAGTCCGAGCATCGTTATCAACAGCTGGTTGAGGGTATCGACGGCGTCGTATGGGAGGCGGATTTGGCGACGCTTCGTTTTACCTACGTTAGTGCTAATGCAGGGGCGATTACCGGCTACCCGGCAACCGAGTGGCTGGACAATCCGCGCTTTTGGCATGACCATCTGGCGGCAGGCGATGAGGAGGTGGAGCAAACCATCGCTCGTAAAGCGCGATACGGCAGCTTTGCCTTGGAACATCACTTGCACACACCGAGCGGCAAAACCGTTTGGCTCTTCAGCAACGTCGCGGTAACCGGCGAACCCGATGAAGAAAAACGCTTGCGCGGTGTGATGGTCGATACTACGGAACGCAAGCTGGCGTACGAAGAGCTGGAATTGGCGGCGCAGGTGTTCGAGACGAGCTTGCATGCCGTCATGATTTTTTCTACCGACGGTAAGATCTTGCGCGTGAATCAGGCTTTCACCACCATCACCGGCTACAGCGCCCAGGAAATGGTGGGTATGGATGCCAAAGACTATGAGCAAAGATTCGTCCATCCCGGACATGTAAAAGAAGTGCGCGAATCGCTGCGGGCAAGCGGCAAGTGGCAAGGCGAGGCCTTCATGCGCATTAAAGATGGCCGCGAAATCGTCATCATGCAGAGCGTATCGGTGATTCGCGATGCACAAGGACGTGCGCGTTCAACGGTGGCCATCTTCCATGACATCACAGGGCAAAAAGATTCCGAGCAGCAGTTGTACCAGCTGGCCCATTTCGACTTGCTGACTGCGCTACCCAATCGTCAGACCTTATCCGATCGTATTAGCCGTGCGACTGCGTTGGCGGCGCCGCGACATTCGACTCTTGCGGTCCTATTTATCGACATCGATCACTTCAAGACGATCAACGACAGTCTGGGTCATGTCACCGGCGATCAAATGTTGCGTGAAGTGGCTGGCCGGATTGTCGGCTGCCTTGGTCCGCATGACATGGTGGCACGAACCGGCGGTGATGAATTCGTGGTGTTGCTGGAACATGAGGGCAATACCATCGATCATTTCGAGCAAGTGGCGCAGCAACTTGCGACAACGGTTGCCAATCCGATCGAAGTCGGCGGCAAGGAATTGTATGTTTCCATGAGCATGGGGATCAGCGTCTACCCGCAAGACGGCCAAGATGCGGAAGTCTTGCTGCGCAATGCCGATACTGCGATGTATCGAGCCAAGGCCGCGGGACGCAATTGCTGGCGCTTCTTCGACGAATCGATGGCGCGCCACGCCGCGTATCGGCTGGAAATCGAAACGGCATTGCGCCGTTCGATCGAACGTAATGAGCTGATCATTTATTACCAACCGCAGCGCTCGCTGGAAAGCGGCAAGATCGTCGGCGCCGAAGCGCTCTTGCGCTGGGCACGGCCCGGCATCGGTTTGGTGCCGCCGCTGGATTTCATTCCCTTGGCTGAAGAAAGCGGTTTGATTCTGCCGATCGGACAATGGGTGCTGCGCACCGCCTGCGCGCAGGCGGCGCTATGGTGCAAAGAAAAGAATATGCATTTACGCGTGGCGGTCAATATCGCCGCCAAGCAAATCCACCATCCGGATTTTGTCAATCAAGTGCGCAAAACACTGGAGGAAACCGGCTTGCCTCCGGCATTGCTGGAGCTGGAAATTACCGAGAGCTCGATCGTGGAAAATCTCGACGAAACGGTCAGCAAGCTGCGTCAAATTAAAAATCTCGGCGTGACCGTAGCGATCGACGATTTCGGCACCGGCTACTCTTCGCTGTCTTACTTGAAGCAATTGCCGATCGATCGTTTGAAAATCGACCGTTCCTTCGTCAAGGATACGCCGGCCGACAGCGACGACTGCGCGATTGTGCGAACCATTATTTCCATGTCCAACAACCTGGGACTCTATGTGATTGCCGAAGGCGTGGAGTCGCAGGCGCAAGTGGATTTCCTGGCGAGCGAGGGATGCAATGAGATCCAGGGATACTTCTTATCCAAGCCGGTTCCTGCAGACGAGCTCGAAAAGAGACTTAAATAATGTTGAGGACAGAGTGCCGCGTCGCTTAACTCTGTCCCGCAATTAGCTGTATTGTCACACGCACCAAGCCATGGTCAGTGGCTTCCGGCTGACGCAGCATCACATGGTCGTTCAAGTAAGTGACCTCGATGACTTTTCCGCTCGCGCCGGCAAAGCCGGGATGCAGTTCTTTCGACACCAGCACATGATCGATGGTATTGAAGGCGCCGTCATGCATATGGGTGTAGCCGACGTCGCGCGACAATGCGCGCTCGGATTGGATGCGGTAAGCGTCATACAAGCGATACTGAATATCGTCTTCTCCGAAGCGGCCTATGCCCATGACTAATTCGGTCGTGACGCTGTCGGCGACATCGTTGAAATCGCCCATCACTAATAACGGTACGCTGCCGCTTTGCATGAAGCCTGTGATCAATTGGCGCAAACCGATCGCCTCAACACCGCGCCGGTACAGCGAACGCAAAGAAGCGAGGTCGAAGAGGTAGGGAGCGTTTTCATCTTCGCCGTCGAGAAAATCCGGGCGTTTGGATTTCAAATGCACGACGAAGGCATGTATCGTTACACCATTCGGTGCAAGGATCGGCGCGTGCAATACCGGCCGCATGAAACGGGTCATCGGCTTGTCCATGGGCGGTACATCTTTTACCAGTTGCGACGGCAATTCCACGTAAGCAGCGGGCGCGGCGGCGAAGGGTAGGCGCGACACAAGGGCGACGCTTGGCGTGAGCGGAGTAAGGGCGGGATCGGGATCGAAGCCGGCGTGATGGGCGTTGCGGTATTTTTGCGTGCGTGCCAGCACTTCTTTTAATGCAGTTTGCGAAAAAATCTCTTGAAATCCGATCACATCCGCATCGAGGGTATCGAGTTGGCGCGCGATCCAATCGAGTTTGGCATCGTATTCCGGCTGGGTATAGGGCGGCAGGTTGGAATAGAATATCGTGCCCGGTAAAGCCAGGTTGCGGACATTGAAGGTCGCAAAGCGGATTTCTTGCTGCATAATTAGAACCCTACATAACTGAACATAGCCTACCACGCATGGCAAAAAAAGAGCATGTTTCGGAGACGCCGGCGACGCAATTTTTGCGCAAGCAGGGCATCGTTTTCACTGAGCATCCCTACGATTATGAAGAGCACGGCGGTACGGCCGTCTCCGCGCGCGAGCTGGGGGTCGATGAACACTGCGTTATTAAAACGCTGGTGATGCAAGACGAGGCATCCAAGCCCCTGATTGTATTGATGCACGGCGACCGTAAAGTCTCCACCAAAAATTTGGCGCGCCAGATCGGCTGCAAGTCGGTGGAACCTTGCAAGCCGGAAGTCGCGAATCGTCATTCGGGTTATTTAGTCGGCGGTACGTCCCCCTTCGGTACGAAGAAGTCCATGCCGGTTTATGTCGAAGAGACCATCCTTGCTTTAGATAAAATTTATATCAATGGAGGCCGCCGCGGTTACTTGGTCGGCATCGAACCGCAAACGATTGCCCGTGTACTGTCTATGAAGCCTGTGCAATGCGCATTAGAAGAATGAAATTTTTTTGTGAAGGAAGAGCATGACACTTTTGATTGCCGCCGTTGCCGCGTATTTGATCGGATCGATTTCTTTTGCAGTCGTGATCAGCAAGTTGTTTGGTCTTGCTGATCCGCGCACCTATGGTTCGAAAAATCCCGGCGCTACCAATGTACTGCGTTCCGGAAACAAGGCGGCAGCCGTTTTAACTTTACTCGGCGATTGCGCCAAGGGCTGGCTCGCGGTGTGGCTGGCACTTAAGTTCGGCCCGTCCTACGGCTTGGATGAGAACGGCGTTGCGGCCGTGGCGTTGGCAGTATTTGTCGGCCACTTATGGCCGGTATTTTTTAAATTCGTCGGCGGCAAAGGCGTGGCAACCGCTTTGGGCGTTTTGCTGGGATTGGATATTTGGCTTGGTTTAGCCACGCTCGCAACTTGGTTGATTATTGCCTATGCGTTTCGTTATTCATCGCTCGCTGCCTTGGTCGCGAGCGTCTTTGCACCGTTTTATTATGGCTTGTTGTTCGGCGCCGACGTGAAATTGCTGGCGGTATTGATCATGAGTGCGCTTTTGGTATTTCGCCATCGGCAAAATATCGGCAATCTATTGGCCGGCAAAGAAGGGCGGATCGGCGGCAAGAAAACAGCAAACAAAACTACAGGAACATAAAGCATAAGACCGCCACTGCGGTAGGCGCCAGCGCGGCAACCAGCAGCAGGACAGGATTGATGGCCTGTTCATCGAAACATTCGGAAAGTATGGCAAAGCCGGCCGGGTTGGGCGCGTTGGCGATCACCGTCAATCCGCCGCCGGCTACAGCGCCCGCCACCAGTGCATATTTCGCCGGGTCGGATATGCCTTCCACCAGCGAGCCGAGATAAGTCAGCGCGGCATTGTCGGTAATCGCCGTCAGCAGCGTTGCTCCCGCAAACAGCACGGTCGAATCCATGCCCGCCAAAAGCGGCTGCAGCCACCATTTTTGCTGGCCGCCAAGCACCACCAGTCCCGCCAGAAAAAAGGCTACCAGCAAACCTTCGCGCAGCATCAAGGTATCCTGATATTTTTGATAGGCTTCGGTAAATCCTAGAAAGAAAAGGAACAAGCCGACAAAGATCACCGGATGATGGCTGAATACCACGGTGCCCGCCAAGAACAAGAGATGTATAGCGATGACCGGCGCCGGTACTACTTTCGCGTCAGACGTAGGCGCTGGTTTGGCAAGGTGTCGCAATTCGTTGCGGAACAGCCAGGCAACACTCAGCGCATTGAGCAGTACCGCGATTGCAGCCTTCCAGCCGAATACGCTCGCCATGAAACCGATATTCCAGCCCCATTTGGACGCGACCATCAATACCGGCGGTGCGGCGTAGGGCGTAAGAACGCCGCCGATCGAAACATTCACGAAGAGCACGGCGAGCGTCGCATATTTCAGGCGCTGCGAAATACCGTTGCGGTAATAGCGATCGCGTAGGATCAGCGCGGCAAGCGCCATCGCCGCAGGTTCGGTAATGAAGGAGCCTAACAGCGGCACTAGCGCCAGGCAAACAATGTAATAGGCAACCGGTTCCACCAGCGGGACGAGGCGTGTCGCCTGATCCACTAGCAACTTGGCGAAATACAGAATGGGGCGGGTGCCCGCAATGACCAGGATGACGAACACGAACAGAGGTTCGGTGAAATTCTGGCCTTCCACATAGTTGATGGCAGTTTGCGGCGCATCGAAAAACGCCATGAACAGCACCAGCGCCAGTGCCCAGAACCCGAACACCACTTCCACTTCGCCGAGCAAATGGAATAAGCCGGCATGCCTGGGATGGCGATGCGAGAGATGATCGAAAGCCTTGGTGGCAAACGTATGCAACACGGCTAAACCGAACAGCGCGGTGCCGGCATATTGGATTGGATTATCGGTCACGATATTATGCATTCCGTAATTCTTCCAGCGGCCAGCGCGGGCGCACGCTAAAGGCATAGTCATGCGTCGCAGCCGACGGATTTTGTTCGAGGCGCAGTGCGCCGGCAAAGGCAATCATGGCACCGTTGTCGGTACAGAATTCCAGCTCGGGATAGTACACGCGAAAGCGGCGCTTTTGTGCGGCATTGTTTAACGCCGCGCGCAATTGCTGATTGGCCCCGACACCGCCGGCTATCACCAAGCGCTTTAATCCGGTTTGCTTTAACGCATCCACGCATTTCGCAGTCAATACGTCGACGATGGCGTCGACGAAGGCGCGCGCGATATGCGCTTTATCTTGTTCGCAAATATTGGTCCGGTGATTTTTCACGACGGTGAGAACGGCTGTCTTCAAGCCGGAAAAACTGAAGTCGAGATTCTTGGAATGCAGCATCGGCCGCGGCAGTTTATACACGTGCGGGTCGCCGAATTCCGCCAGCCGTGAAATCGCCGGGCCGCCCGGATAACCCAGCCCTAGCAGCTTGGCCGACTTGTCGAAAGCTTCGCCGGCGGCGTCGTCCATGGTTTCGCCCAATAAGGTGTAACGGCCGACGCCGTCAACCCGCATGAGTTGCGTATGTCCGCCGGACACCAAAAGCGCGACAAAAGGAAAGTCCGGCCGCTCCGCCGCCAACAGCGGCGAAAGCAAATGGCCCTCCAAGTGATGCACACCCAGAATCGGTTTATCGAGCGCGAGACCTAAGCCGCAAGCGATGGAGGCGCCTACTAACAGCGCGCCGGCCAAGCCCGGTCCCTTGGTGTAAGCGATGGCGTCGATGCTGTTGAGCGCAGTACCGCTCTTATCGAGCACTTGCTGCAGCAAAGGCAAAACGCGGCGGATATGGTCGCGCGAAGCAAGCTCGGGCACCACGCCGCCATACGCTTCATGCATCGCCACTTGGGAATGCAAAGCGTGACCGAGCAATCCGCGTTGTGAGTCATACAACGCAATGCCGGTTTCGTCGCAGGAGGATTCGATGCCGAGGATGAGCATGGGGCGGGCGTGGAAGGTGGTGCGATTCTTGCTGGATTGTAGCGTATTCCCTTGGTGGCGGCCTAATGTGGGGCCGACGACCATACTAATATGAACACCATGGCAACACGACTTCCCTCAACCGATTTGCGCTCATTGCGCATCATGCTGATCAATACCGTTGTCCCGCCGGACAATGATCAGAGCGCACAAGCTTGGGCTGCCGCCGAACGGGCCAGGGCGCTGCGCATTGGCTTATTAGAGGCTGGGTACAACATCATTGCCGTTTTCCCGGCAGATATCCACCTTCCGGAACGGGTCGCCCAGCTCCAGCCGGATCTGATCATCATCGACGCCGAGTCCGATGCGCGCGACGTGCTTGAACACGTGGTAGTGGCGACGCGCGATGCGCCCAGGCCGATCGTGTTATTCACGGAAGACCATGACACCTCGAGCATGGAGGCGGCAATGGATGCCGGCGTCTCGGCCTATGTGGTCGCGGGCCTGAAAGCGGAACGGATCAAACCTGTTCTGGATGTCGCCATGGCGCGCTTCAACGCTGACCAGAAGCTACGTTCCGAATTGTCGGACACCAAGCTCAAGCTTGCCGAACGTAAGAAGGTCGATCGTGCCAAGGGACTGCTGATGGCGCGCTACAACTTGTCCGAGGAAGAGGCATATCAAAAATTGCGCCGCCAGGCGATGGACAAGAATCTGAAATTATCGGAAGTTGCGCAGCGCATACTCGACGTCGCGGACTTGCTGGGCTGAGCATCACTCTCACCGTTTTAATGCGATGCACGTCAAATGTGCGCGCGGTGCTCCGGCCTGTGCCGCATTTTCGCGCAAAGTAGCTTGCTAATGCTGGCACACGAATTGCAGTTCAGGGATCACGTGCCAAAGGTGGTGCAAATAATCAGTCATTTGCCTTGACCAAAGTCGGTCGAGCACAAGGACAAGGGTGTCCGAGACGGGTGAGCAGAGCTTGCCCGGATCGGGCGCTTTTTTTTTGCCGATGCGATGACTGCTGCATCGTGTTGAGTGATCCTAATATTTGAAAGCGCGAGCAATGTCGACAACAGGTATGTTATGTGGCTTGGCAAGCGGGGGCGCTTGGAGCGGCGGTTCCGACAAGCCCGAAAAAGAGATCGTAAGGATCGGATTCATGCCCCTTACCGACTGCGCTCCCGTTGTCATGGCGGCAGTCTTGGGGTTCGACATGAAATACGGGATCAAGATCATGCCGACCCGGGAAGCATCGTGGGCAAACGTGCGCGATAAGCTGATCGCCGGTGAATTGGATGCGGCACACGTCTTGTATGGACTCGTATACGGCGTGCACCTGGGAATCGGAGGAACTCGCAAGGATATGGCGATCCTCATGACGCTGAACCAGAACGGTCAGGCGATCACTTTGTCGAAACGGATCGCCGCGCGCTGTGGAATCGATGGCGCTACGCTCGCCAAATTCATTCGGGATGAACGACGGCTCTATACATTCGCGCATACCTTCCCGACCGGAACGCACGCGATGTGGCTATATTATTGGCTTGCCGCGCAGGGCATCCACCCGCTGCGCGATGTGAATGCGGTAACGGTGCCGCCGCCTCAAATGGTGGCTAACCTTGCGGCCGGCGACGTCGACGGCTTTTGCGCCGGCGAACCTTGGAATCATCGTGCGGTCGCCGACCATGTCGGTTTTACCGCGGTCGCCAGCCAAGATATTTGGCCGGGGCACCCGGAAAAGGTATTGGGGGCATCGGCCGATTTCGTTAGCAAATATCCCAATACCGCGCGTGCGGTAACCGCGGCCGTGCTCGACGCCAGTCGCTGGATCGATGCTACGCCGACTAATAAAATGCGGACGGCGGAAACTATCGCCGGGAGAGCTTACTTGGATACTTCGGTGAATGTGATCAGCCCACGCATTCTCGGCCACTATAGCGACGGCACAGGCAAAAGCAGCGAAGACCCGAACTGCTTAAAGTTCCATCAAAATGGAGAGGTGAATTTCCCTTATTTGTCGGACGCCATGTGGTTCCTAACGCAACATAAGCGTTGGGGGCTGTTGAAAGAACATCCGGACTATTTAGGTGTCGCTAGTGCCGTCAACCGAATCGATGTGTATCGCGATGCTGCGGCAATGGTCGGAGTGTCCACGCCGGATAGCGTAATGCGCAGCGCCAGGTTGATCGACGGCGTGCTTTGGGATGGCAGCGCTCCTCGGCAATATGCCGATGCATTCCGCATCGGGTATAACGAGTCGATGTGGATTGCGGCCTGATCGGCATTGACTGAAATTTAAAGCGGCAACGATTCTTGAGATCGCGGCCGGCGACGGCCCGGCAGGGGCCGTTTTTTCTATGCGATCGCTCTTTCTGCCTTGGCCGGCGGCTTGCCTTGGCGCGCCGCGCCGATTGATTCGAGCTTGCGCTGTTTCTCATACAGGAAGGTCAGGATTTCTTGGCGGCAGTGGTTATAGACGGCGTTCTCAGCCAGCGCGATGCGGTTTCTTGGACGAGGCAGATCTACATCCAGCACCTGGCCGATCGTGGCCGACGGCCCATTGGTCATCATCACGACCCGATCCGACAACAGTACAGCTTCGTCCACGTCATGGGTGATCATCAGCACGGTATTGCCCAATTCGGATTGGATGCGGATGACTTCGTCCTGCAAATGGGCGCGGGTGAGTGCGTCGAGAGCGCCGAATGGTTCGTCGAGCAGTAATACTTTAGGTTCCATGGCTAAGGCGCGGGCGATCCCGACGCGCTGTTTCATACCGCCCGATATTTGGGAGGGGAGGCGGTCCAGCGCATGCGACATGTTGACCATGTCCAGGTTATGAAGTATCCATTCCTTGCGTTCCGCGGCGTTCTTGGTGTCACGGAAGATTTTGTCCACCGCGATCTCCACGTTTTGATACACGGTGAGCCAAGGCAGTAGCGAATGATTTTGGAATACCACAGCGCGGTCCGGCCCGGGCGAGTTGACTTCGCGGCTATCGACGATGACGCCTCCGGAGGTGGCTTTCAACAGACCAGCCACGATATTGAGCACCGTGGATTTGCCGCAGCCAGAGTGGCCGATGAGTGAAATGAATTCGCCGCGCTTTACATTCAAGTTGATGCCTTTGAGTACTTGGTTGGCCGAGGGGCCGACGCCGAAGGTCATGTCGACTTGCGATATGGTGAGATAGGATTTGTTCATGAAATTCTCCTTCAACTGACGGACGTGCCGCGTGTGATTTTATTGCCGATCCAGCCGACTAGGCGGTCGAGCATGAATCCGACCAGGCCCACGTAGATCAGGGCAAGAATGATGTCGCTGATGCGTGACGAATTCCAGGCATCCCAGATGAAGAAACCGATGCCTACGCCGCCGATCAGCATCTCGGCGGCGACGATGGCCAGCCATGACAAACCGACGCCGATGCGCAGCCCCGAAAATATATAAGGCGCGGCCGCCGGCAGCATGATCTTGCCGAAGTACTCGAGACCGTTCAAGCGGATCACCTTGGCTACATTGCGGTAATCCTCGGGAATGTTGCGGATGCCCACCGAAGTGTTGATGATGATCGGCCAAATGGACGTGATGAAAATCACAAAAATGGCTGACGGATGGCCGTCACGAAAACCCGCCAACGAGATCGGCAGCCATGCGAGAGGCGGCACCGTGCGCAGCACTTGGAACAGCGGATCGAGCCCGCGCAATGCCCAGGTAGATTGGCCGACCAGCACTCCCAGGCTGACGCCGGCCAGCACCGCCAGCGAGTAGCCGTAGGCGACCCGTTTCAAGCTGGCCAGCAATTGCCAGAACAATCCCACATCGTTGCCGCCGCGATCGTAGAACGGATGCACGATCAACTCCCATGTATCACGCACCACTTGGCTTGGACTGGGCAGCGCCGCACCTGGACGCGAGCCCAGCAACTGCCATATCAGAACCAGCAGGCCGATGATGACGAGCGGCGGCAACACCCGCGTCAGCAACGCGCGGCCGGAGGCGGTCAGCCAAGCTTGCCACGAAGGCGTTGCTTGTATAGCTGGCGTCAGGGGGATCGCGCCGATGGTGTCAGAGGTATTCATGGAAAAGCTCCTGTTAGGCGTTCTTGATGTACTTGATCGCCAGGCTGTCGAGATAAGCCTTGGGTTTGGCCGGGTCGAACACCTTGCCGTCGAAGAATTTCTCGACGCCGCGCGAAGTGGATGCTGGGATGTCGCTAGCCGCCATGCCCAGTTCCTTGGCCGCGATTTTCCACAGGTCTTCGCGGTTGACCTTGGAGATCAAGGTTTTGGTGTCCAGGCTCATCGGCAAATAGCCCCAGCGTTGGTTCTCGGTCAGGAACCACAGGTCATGGCTCTGGAACGGGTAGCTCGCGTGATCCTTCCAATAGCGCATTTGATATTTGCTATTGGTCTCGACACGGCCGGTGCCATAGTCGAAGTCGCCTTTCACGCGGTCGATGACGTCCGCCAGGGGCGCGTTGATCCAGCGCCGGCGCGAGCAGATCTCGGCCACTTCGGCGCGGTTCTTCGGATCCTCGCACCACATCTGCGCCTCCATCACCGCTTTCAGCAGCGCTTTGGTTGCGTTCGGGTTGGCATTGACGTAGTCGGCGCGCATGGCGAAGGATTTTTCCGGGTGGTTCATCCACAGTTCACTGGTGGTCAGCGCCGTGTAGCCGATCTTCTGATTGATCAGTTGCAGGTTCCACGGTTCGCACACGCAGAAGGCGTCCATGCTGCCGACCTTCATGTTGGCTACCATCTGCGCCGGCGGCACCGTGATGGTGGTGATGTCCCTGTTGGGATCGACGCCGCCGGCGGCCATCCAGTAGCGGATCCACATATCGTGCGTGCCGCCGGGGAAGGTCATCGCGGCATTCACCGGTTTTCCCGTCTTGATGCGCTTGGCGAGAAGCGCCTTCTTGAATTCCTTGTTATCGAGGCCGACTTTGAGGTCGCGATATTCGTTGGCCACCGAAATGCACTGGCCACCCAGGTTGAGGCGCGCCAGGATGACCATCGGTGTCGGCACGTTATTGGCCGTCACCGCGCCGGTGCTGATCAGGTAAGGCATAGGGGTGAGGATATGCGCGCCGTCAATGCCGTTGTTCTTCGAGCCAAGCACCAGGTTATCGCGCGTGGTTCCCCAGGAGGACTGCTTTGTTACTTCGACTTCGGTCATGCCGTGTTTCTTGAAGAAGCCCTTTTCATCGGCGACGAACAATGGCGCTGCATCGGTAAGCGCGATAAAACCGAGCTTGGCTGCCTTGGTTTCCAATGCGCCGCTTTGCGCCGAAACGATGGACGGCCACAAGCCGCCCGCCAAGCCGGCGCCCGCAAGGGCGGCAGCGCTCTTGATAACCGAACGGCGCGACAAGTTCGTAGGCTTCTTTGCATTGCTATTCATCGTCAACTCCTAATGTGGCGAAAAAAATGTAAAAAAAAAAAGCGCCCATCGCGCCGCTTGCTGTGTCAGCAAACGGGGATGGACGCCGTTGTCCAGAAATCAGGTTAGACCAATCTTCGCACCGCCCTTGGCGCGGATTCTAGGTTGAATAAGCAGAGATCATGCCATGCTCGATATGGTGCAATGCTGTGCAAAATGAAAATAAGCGCCGGATAGATTGCGCGGACCTGTTGCACTCTATTGGGTAAGTGTCAGGCCGCCGTTCACTTTTTTGGGGTAATAGCAGCGCGGCCATTTCCGCAAGTCCAGCGAAAAAAGGGGCGGCAGGTTGCCCTGTCGCCCCTTTGCCGAATCGGCGCCGCTTAGGTGTGATCGCAGTCGTTCAAGAAGTTGAGCAACTCCTCGCGCAGCCGATAATAATCCGGATGCTCCAGTAGCGCCTTCCTGCTGCGCGGACGCGGCAGATCGACTTCCATGATCTTGCCGACCTTGGCGCGTGGGCCGTTGGTCATCATCACCACGCGGTCGGCTAGGAGGATCGCTTCGTCGACGTCGTGGGTAACCATGATGGCGGTAAGTTGCGTGCGTGCCCAGACTTCCATCAGCACTTCCTGCAAGTCCCAGCGCGTGAGCGAATCCAACATGCCGAACGGCTCGTCCAGAAGCAGTAGTTTCGGCGACAGTGCAAATGCGCGCGCGATGCCGACGCGCTGCTTCATGCCGTTGGACAGGTCGCGCGCTTTTTTCTGCGCGGCGTCGGCCAGGCCGACGCGTTCCAGGTAATGCAGGATGATGTCATTGCGCTCTCCGGCGCTGGCATGCGGGAACACTTGCTCCACGCCTAGGCCGACATTTTGATAAGCCGTCAGCCAGGGCACCAGGCTCGGCGCTTGGAACACGATGCCGCGGTCCGGGCCGGCCGTGTGCACTTCGCGGCTATCGAGGAAAATGCCGCCCTCGCTGACGTCGGTCAAGCCGGCGATCATCGAGAGCGCCGTCGACTTGCCGCAGCCGGAGTGACCGATGACGGAGATGAATTCGCCTTTGCGGATCTTGAGATCGAATTCCTCGACCACTTTGATCGGCCCCTTCTTGCTCGGGTAGATTTTCGACACCTTCGAGAACTCGACGTAACGGTCGGAGGGCGGCGTTTCTTTTCTCTGCGGCGCAGCTGCCTTTTGGTAATCATTGCTGGTGTTCGGCACCACCGTCGGCAGTTTGACCACCTTGTCGCCGTCGCCGGCGTTCTTGTCGGCACCGACGCCGATCAGATACTGCGTGATCTCCTTGCGGATTTTCTTGAACTCGTCGGAATGGTTCATCGCGGCGCGGTCGCGCGGTCGCGCCAGGGCCACCGGGAATTCCGGGCCGAAAGTCGCGCCGGGGCCGGGCTTGAGCGGAATGATGCGGTCCGCCATGATGATGCCTTCATCCACATCGTTGGTAATGAGAATCACGGTTTTCTTTTCTTGGCTCCAGATGCGGATGATCTCGTCCTGCAGCTTGGCGCGCGTGAGCGCGTCGAGCGCCGACAGCGGTTCGTCCAGCAGCAGGATGTCGGGGTTGGCTGCCAACGCGCGCGCCACTGCCACCCGCTGCCGCATGCCGCCCGAGAGTTCGGCTGGGCGTTTGTCCAGCGCCGGCGTCAGGTTGACCATGTCGATGTATTTCAACACGCGCGCCATACGTTCTGCTTTGGGCACATCTTTGAACACCTGATCGACCGCCAGTGCAACATTGTCACGTACGGTCATCCACGGCATCAGCGAATAACTCTGGAACACTACGCCGCGGTCGGGGCCGGGCTCGGTGATGGGCTTGCCCTTGCTCAGTACTTCGCCGGAGTCCGGCGCGATCAATCCGGCGATCAGCGAAATCAGCGTGGTCTTGCCGCTGCCGGAAAAGCCGACGATGGCGACGAACTCACCTTCCTTGATTTGCAGGTTGATGTCCTTGAGCACGGCCGTGGCATGCGTGCCGTTGCCGTAAGACTTGTTCAGGTTTTTTAACTCCAGGCAGTATTCGCTTGCCGACGGCGCAGCCTGCACGATGGAGATGGGTGTTTTTGTTTCCGCAGCCGGCGCGATGCTCATGCGGACGGGCGCGGCGATCGATGTTTGGGCGCTCATGGTGTCCTCTCTTAACTGCGCGAGCCGAAGCTGACCAGTTGCTGCAGCGTATTCATGAGCCGGTCGAGCAAGAAGCCGACGAAGCCGATGGTAAATACCGCCACCATGATGCGGCCCAGCGAATTCGAACTGCCGTTCTGGAATTCATCCCACACGAATTTGCCCAAGCCCGGATTTTGCGCCAGCATCTCGGCGGCGATCAGCACCATCCAGCCCACGCCGAGCGACAGGCGCAAGCCGGTGAAGATCAATTGCAGCGACGACGGCAGCACAATCTTCATGACCTTGGTGGTCCAGTGCAATCGAAGCACCTTGGAAACGTTGATCAAATCCTTATCGATCGATGCCACGCCGAGCGCGGTATTGATCAGGGTCGGCCACAGCGAACAGAGGGTGACCGTGATAGCCGACGTGATGAAGGACTTCTGGAACAGCGCGCCGTCGGTGGTGACGTACACTGCGCTTACCACCAGCGTGACGATCGGCAGCCAGGCCAGCGGCGACACCGGCCGGAAAATCTGGATCAGGGGGTTCAGCCCGATTTGAATCGTGCGCGACAGCCCACACAGAATGCCGAGCGGCACAGCGATCAAGGTCGCCAGGGCGAAGCCGGTGAATACCGTGTATAGGCTGGTGAAAATCTGGTCGAGGTAGGTTGGTTTACCCGCCCATCTGCGAACCTTCGCATCCGACTTGGGATCGGCCTTCAGCTCTTCGGCCACGCGCACTTTTTCACGCTCGAAAAATTGCGCGCGCCTCTCGCGTTCGGCCACATGTTCCGCGATCAATCCCTTCGCTTCCGCGACTACTTGCACCGGACCGGGAATGATGCCCAGGCTGGTTTGCACGCCCGAGGCCAGTCCATTCCAGATCGCCAGGAACAATACGAAGGCGAGCACGGGTACGCCGATTTGCAGCAGGATTTCCTTCATCTGCTGGCGCGGATCTTCGCCGGCGATCAGCCGCACGAAGGGAACGAACATTGAGAATCCTGTCTTGTCCAGGAAGTTTGCTGTTTGAGTAAGCATGGCGATCTACCTTATATTTTTACGACCAACCTATAAAACACCGATGACGCCGGCGCCGTTGCCGGGACGGCGGACGCGCACTTCACGCGTCCGCCGTCGATGTGCGTTGCTGCTTTCTTATTTCGCCTTCTCGCTGCCTTTCAAGCCGATCTTGAAGCTGTCGATGTAGGCGTTCGGTTTGCGTCCGTCGAACGGAATGCCGTCGATGAATTTGGTGTGTGCGGCGGGGCGGAAGCCGCTCTCCTTGGCGAAATCGGGAAAGTCCGCCGCCTTCATTTTGCCTTCAGCGATCAACTCCTTAGCCGCTTGCTGGTAGATGTCGGCACGGAATACCTTTTTCGCGATATCCATGTACCAGCTATCCGGTTTGCCATCGGGAATTTGTCCCCAGCGGCGCATCTGTGTCAGGTACCACACCGCATCCGATGCATACGGATAAGTCGCGTTGTAGCGGAAGAATACGTTGAAGTCTTTTGCCGGACGTTTGTCGCCTTTTTCGTATTCGAAGGTGCCGGTCATGCTGTTGGCCAGCACCGCCATATCGGCGCCGACGTAATTCGACTTGGCGATAATTTTTACCGCGTCCATGCGATTGCCGCCGTTGTTGTCGTCGAGCCATTTGCCGGCACGGATCAGCGCCTTGATCACGGCGATATGCGTCTTCGGATTTTTATCGGCCCATTGTTGCGTTACGCCGAACACTTTTTCGGAAACGTTGTTGCGGATGTCGTAATCGGTGACCACCGGCACGCCGATGCCCTTGAACACCGCTTGCTGGTTCCAGGGTTCGCCCACGCAGTAGCCGTGGATGGTGCCGGATTCCAGCGTCGCCGGCATTTGCGGCGGCGGCGTCACCGAGATCAGCACGTCGGCATTGATCTGGCCGGTGATGTCGCCCTTGTCCGGAGCGTAGTAGCCGGGATGGATGCCGCCGGCGGCGAGCCAGTAGCGCAATTCGTAGTTATGGGTAGATACCGGAAACACCATGCCCATTTTGAATGGCGTCCCCTTGTCGCGGAAACTGGTAATGACCGGTTTCAGCGCATCCGCTTTGTTGGGATGCACCGGCTTGCCGGCGGCGTCCAGCTTGAGATTTTTTTTCATCAGTTTCCACACGTCGTTGGAAACCGTGCAGGCATTGCCGTTCAAATCCATCACGAAAGCCGTGATAACGTCGGCCTTGGTGCCGAAGCCGACCGTGGCGCCCAGCGGTTGGCCGGAGAGCATGTGTGCGCCGTCGAGTTCGCCTGAAATGACGCGGTCGAGCAGGATCTTCCAGTTTGCTTGCGCTTCCAGCGTGACATTCAAGCCTTCCTGCTCGAAGAAGCCCTTATCGGAGGCGACAGCCAGCGGCGCCATGTCGGTCAGCTTGATGAAGCCGAACTTGAGGTCGGGCTTTTCGGCTTTCGATGCGGCGAAAGCCGGTGCGCTCAAAAACTGGCATGCCAGTGCGATTGCGGCAACTGCGGGAAAAGCCGCTTTTGCCATTCGTGCCGAAAATACTGCCCTGGAGAATTTCTGTTTCATCGACTTGCTCCTTGTTATAAAAAATCTATCCGCCCGCGTCGCCGCGCACCAAATAAAAAAGCGTCCATAAGCCGGCTCGACAAAGTCGAGCCTTCCTATGGACGCCTGTGTCCGGAGCAGTCCGCCGTTGGACTGCAACATGAATGAACTACACGTGAAACACGGTCACCGCTCCGAAACCAAGTGCGGATGTCGTGAATCGAAAGCCTGTGTACCGCGCATTCCACATTGAACACACGGTGAAACCGGCTGATGATCTTGTATAAGCAACGGTTGTGCCAGTCGAAATCGGCTGGCACAAAGGATAAATGAACGCTAATTTGGTGAAGAGGGGATTGTCCGAGCATTCATCGGTGCGACGGATGCACCAAGTCGATCCGATGAAGGAGGGGTGCACGTAGCTGGTGCGGATGTCGCCCCGATCCGCGGCAGGCGTTTTGCTTATTCGTGTTCGATTGGATCAGGCGAGTATTTTTCTCAGCCCTGTTTGATTTTTCTGCGCAGCCACGACAAGGCGGCGTTGGTAATGCCAAGGTAACTGGCGACGTGATGCTAGTCTGGGCGCTTGAGCAAGCAAGGCGTCAATAATGATTTCTGCGTACGGCTGTCATACAACAGCGATATTGCGCGCCTATGATGGGCGCCGCGGGATCTACAGCAAAATAAGAGGATAATGCCAATCGCCGCTGCCGGCACTGCCGCCGCAAGGGAAGTCGATGCCCCCGACTTGCCGCTTTACCTGCCGCAGCGAGCGCTCGCTGGCATATCTGCATTTTTTACTGTCCTAGCAAGTTCACTCTACCCTCATCGTCATGAAAACATATTTCAAGCGCCGCGCTGCTCTCTTAATCCAACTGATTGCGGTTTCGCTCGTTGCAGCTTGCGGCGGGGGCGGTGAAGGCGGCATTGTCACCGCAGGAAACGTCACGACCACGACAACGGCTTCTACTACCACGACCACCGCTAGCGCGGGCGGCCCGACCGTACTCTACACCGATGTGATCTCGGGGCCGACTTCCGGGGGGGAGGGTAACAATGGAACTTACCTATCCATCTTCGGCAAAAATTTCGGCAGCAGCGGACTGGGCACGACGACCAAGGTTTATCTCGGCAATGTCGAGGTGGCCAGCTATCGATCGCTCGGGACCAGCAAGGTACCGGGCATGCAGCAAATTACCGTTCAAGTTGGCTCGCTCGGCGGTGCCGCGCAAGGTGTGGCGTTGCCGATTAAAGTTACGGTCGGCGGCGTCGCGTCCAATACCAATGTGACCTTCATGCCCAATCCGGGCCGCATCCTGTACGTAGACAATGTTGCAGGGAACGATGCGACCGCCGTTCCGGGCGATATCACGCATCCCTATCGTTACGTGCAAACACCGGCCTTGTACACAGGTGGCGCCTGGCCGATTGCGCGCGCGGGCGACATGATTGTGATGCGCGGGCGCGGCAACGCCAATCCCTGGACCGATGTCGGCTTCGAGAATTACTTTATGCGCTTTCGCGACAAATCCGGCAGCGCGCCGACCGGTGTATCCGGCACGGGGGCGATCGTTTTGATGGGTTATCCCGGCGAAGACACGTACATTCGCGGCACCTTGGCCAATGGCATGACGGGCGGCTGCGTCTCTGCGATCAACGGCCAGTCTTTTCCGGGTTTAGGGCAATGGGTCGTCATCGCCAATTTGCGGCTTGATTGCGAAGGCTATGACGGTCCGATCAGCCAACAGATTTTTGGTCATAACTGGCGCGTCATCAATAACGACCTGTCCGCATCCACCGCGCCGAGAACCGGCGGCAGCGTTCCGCGCATGGCAGGCATTACGGGCAACGGCAACAACGCCGTCTGGTATGGCAACCATATCCACGATATCCAGGGAAGCGCGCAGGAATGCCATGGCATCTATATCGATGGCGACGGCTCCTATGACATTGCCTACAATTATATTCACGACATCCGTGACGGTAACGGCTTTCAAGTGTACGTGAATGGCGGTAACGGTTCGGTCGAGGCCAACAACATCAACCTGCATCACAACTTGATCCGCGACGTGTCCAAGCATGGCGTCAACCTGGCCGACGGCACTAAAAACAATGTGAATGTTTGGAACAACGTGGTCTATAACGTCCAATATGCCGCAATACGGTTCAACACCTTGACCTTATCCGGCGCGAAGATCTACAACAACACGTTCTACAACACCAATCAGGCAAAGAACAGTTTTTACGGTGCCCTCACCAACGATTGGAGCTTGCCGACCGGCGCGATGGATGTCGAAAATAATATCTTCTACGTTGCTGCCGGAACGCCTTACAACTCCGGGTCGGTCACCGTGCCGCCTAGTGCCGGAACATTTACACGCAACGTATGGTTTAACGGCACAGGCAACCCGAGCATCGATAGCGCTCCGGTCGTGCTTGATCCGCTTTTTGTCGTGCCCGGCTCGGACTTTCATCTGCAGGCGGCAAGTCCGGCGATCGGCAGCGGATCAAAAGCCGCGGCGGTGATGTCGCTTGTCACCACCGACTTCGACCTCGCTATTCGCAGTGCCGCGACGATGGATATCGGCGCGCTGAAATATTGAAAGGGCACGATGCGATGAAATGCAGGCCGCGACAGAAATGCCGGCGGAATGTCGAGACGTGCTCGTTATCGAACCACGAGTATATAGAGCAACAGAAAATTGGCGACGATCGAGACCGCTGCAACCAAACGCCACAAAACAAGCGGGTCGCGGTCGACGAGCGGTTTCATCGGCGGCGCAGCCAGCGGGCGGCTGGCGCCGCGTTCTAGTGCAAGCAAAAATTCCTCGGCGGTTTCAAACCGCTCCGCCGGATTGCGTGCTACCGACTTGAGCAATACATTTTCCAGCCAAAGTGGAATATCAGGCCGATAGCGCGTGGGCGGCACCGGTTCGCCGAAGCGCGGCCGCTGGAAGGGTTCGATCTCGCCATAGGGATAATGGCGAGTCAGCAATTGATAGAGCGTGACGCCGGCGGCATATAAATCGGTTTGCTGAGAAGGAGGGGCATTGTCGAACTGTTCCGGCGCGAGAAAGGATGGCGTGCCGGCTTGCGGCGCTTCCGAGCCTTGCGCCGCTTCGAAGCCGGATAGCGCCACGCCAAAATCCAATATGCGCAATTCGCCATCGTCCCCCAAATGCACGTTGGCCGGTTTGATATCGCGATGGACAATACTGCGCCGGTGCAGTGCCCCGAGAGCGCGTACAAGTTTAGTGCCGTGGCTGATGGCATCCGGTGTGGTGAAGTGCTTGCCTGCATCGAGGTGCTGTTGCAGCGTCGCGCCCTCGTGCCAGGTAGTGAGGTAATACAAATAATTTTTTTGGTCGGGCGTGATCACTTGCGGAAAGAATCGCGCGACCATGCGTTTCGCCAGCCATTCTTCATGGGCGAAGGCGGTGCATTCCTGATCGTCGTGGGCACGATCAGGATGCAGCGTTTTTAGTACGAGCTTCTGTTGCGTCCTCGGATCGGTTACTCGATACACTAGCGTGACTTGCGAAGCATGGAGGATTTCTTCGACGACGTAGCCGTCGATGTTTTGCCCCGTCTTCAGTTTCGGCGGCACCGGCAATTGTTTGGAGTACGACAACACATCGCGCAGGTTTTCTTGTGCCAGCGCATCGATGCGCAATACCAAAGCGCTGGCATTGTCGGATGAGCCGGCGGTCAATGCCGCATCGGCCAGCGATTTCGCCGCGGCATCGGCATTTTTTGTTCCGTTCGCCAGCTCTGCCAGCAAGCTGCCGATGTCATATTCCGTCAGCGATGCCCACACACCGTCGGTTGCCAGCAGCAGCACATCTTTTTCGCGCAACTCGCCCATGCCGTGGTCGATCGCAATGCGCGAATCAAGGCCGATCGCGCGCGTCAACACATGATTCATCTCCGGCCTGTCCCACACGTGATCGGTGGTCAGGCGCTGCAGTTTGCCGTCGCGCAAAAGATAAAGGCGCGTATCGCCGACATGGGCAAAGTAATAGAAGCCGCCGCGCACCACGACACAAGTCAGTGTGGAAGCCATGCCGGATAGTTCGGGCCGGATCGATCCTTGGTGCTGCACCCAGCCGTTGATCGCTTTGATGACTTTATCCAGCGCTTGCGTTACCGGCCAGGTATCTGGCGTGGCGTAATAATCGGTGAGCAGGCCGCGCACGGCATATTCCGATGCTTGGCGTCCGCCTTCGTTGCCGGATACGCCGTCGGCGATCGCTGCGATGAGTCCTTTGGTGGATATCTCCGGTTCGTTAGGCGTGACCATGCCAACGAAATCTTCGTTGCGCTCGCGCTGACCTGCGAGCGTGGCGTGACCGGCAGCGATGATAAGCGGCATAGGAAATGGCGAAGAGGGAAGCGGCGGCTTCCCTCCATTCTATGCCATCAAATCTTGGCCGTCGTCATGGCAGCGCTGCCCCAAGTGGTGCGCCAGCGCGTCTTGACCGCGGTCAGTCCGATCAGGGCGACAATTGCCAGACCGGCGAAAATCAGGAATCCGGTCTGGTAGCTGCCGGTGAGTTGTTTCGAGAAACCGAGACTGGATGCAAGATAAAAACCGCCGATGCCGCCTGCCATACCGACCAGGCCGGTCATCACACCGATCTCCTTGCGGAAGCGTTGCGGCACCAGCTGGAATACCGAGCCGTTGCCGACGCCCAGCGCCAGCATGGCAAGCATGAATACGCCCAGCGCCAGCCATGCGTTCGGCAAGCCGGTACTCACCAGGACCAGCATGCCGGCGGCAAGCATGTACATCAGCGACAGCGATTTGATGCCGCCGATGCGGTCGGCCATGAATCCACCCAAGGGACGCATCAGCGATCCTGCGAATACGCATGCGGCAGTAAAGTAACCTGCCACCTTGGGCTCCAGGCCGTATTGCGCATTAAAGTAAATCGTCAGCGAAGCGGCCAGTCCGACGAAGCCGCCGAAGGTGACACTGTAGAACAGCATGAACCACCAGGCGTCCTGATCCTTCAGCACCTTCAGATAATCGCCGAGCGTCTTCGCGGGCGGGCATTCCGGGCTGTCCTTGGCCAGAATCAGGTAAACCACCAGCGTGACGATCAGCGGAAGAGTGGCAATCCCGAAAACGTTTTGCCAGCCGAATGCGGCCGCGAGGCCGGGACCGAGCAGCGCGGCAAACGCGGTGCCCGAATTACCCGCGCCTGCTATGCCGAGCGCGGTGCCTTGGTGTTCCGGGGGATACCAGCGCGAGGCCAGCGGCAACGCCACAGCAAAGGATGCGCCGGCAACGCCCAGGAAGATACCGAGGATCAGCGTTTGTTCATAACTATGGATGCCGAATTGCCAAGCGACCAGCAGTGCCGCGATGACGATAACCTGTCCGATCGCCCCGGCGAGTTTGGGTTTGAGATGATCGACCATCATGCCCCAGACCATGCGCAGCAAGGCGCCGGCCAAAACCGGGGTGGCGACCATCAGGCCTTTCTGCGCAGGCGTCAGCGCGAGATCCTTGGCGATTTGTACGCCCAATGGTCCGAGCATGACCCACACCATGAAGCTCATGTCGAAGTATAAAAAGGCGGCGATCAAGCTTGGTACATGACCAGCTTTCCAGAATGATGTTTTTTGCATAGCGACTCCCCTGTTCCGAAAATTGATGGCGATGCACTATGCAAGTGCCATGCCACCAAATCTGTGCACAGAGAGAGAAGATTGTGCAGGCAGTAGAAATACCATATTCAAAATTTCGAAAAAATGAATCGTTCAAGTGCGACGCACCAAATAAACGCGCGATTTTCACCACAACGATGCGCGCTATGAGTGCGGCGCGCACGTGCGCCGCACTGTTATCTGGCATTGCTCTTGCTTGTAGGGATGCGCAGATTATTTAGGAGGATGCGCGATGAAGAAGTTGAAGCTGGTGATGGTCGGTAATGGCATGGCGGGCGTACGCACGCTGGAAGAATTATTGAAGCTCGCTCCAGACATCTATGAGATCACTGTGTTCGGCGCTGAGCCTTATGCGAATTACAACCGCATCCTGCTTTCCCCCGTACTCGCCGGTGAGCAAACCATCAAGGACATCATGTTGAATGATGTCGACTGGTATGAAGAAAACAATATCAAGCTTCATCTTGGCAAAAAAATCACTAAGATCGATCGCGTCAAGCGCCTGGTGATTGCCGAAGACGGCACGACTGCGGAATACGATCGCTTGCTGATGGCAACCGGTTCCAATCCTTTCATGCTTCCGGTGCCGGGCAAGGATTTGGAGGGTGTGATTTCTTATCGCGATATCCATGACACCAATGCCATGATCGAAGCGGCGCAGAAACATAAGCACGCAGTCGTGATCGGCGGCGGCTTGCTTGGCTTGGAAGCTGCAAATGGATTGAAGCTGCGCGGTATGGATGTAACAGTCGTTCACCTTCCGAATTGGCTGATGGAGCGCCAGCTCGACCCGGTCGCCGGCAAGATGCTGCAAAAATCGCTGGAAGATCGCGGCCTTAATTTCCTCCTTGAGAAAAATACCAAGGAAATCGTCGGCGATGAAAATGGCCGCGTGAAGGCCTTGCGTTTCACCGATGGCGTCGAAGTGCCGGCGGAACTGGTGGTGATGGCGGTCGGTATTCGCCCCAACACCGCGCTGGCGGAATCTGCGGGCATTTACTGCAACCGCGGCATTGTGGTCAACGACACTATGCAGACTTACGACCCGCGCATCTATGCCGTGGGCGAGTGTGCCAATCATCGCGGCATCGCATATGGCTTGGTGGCGCCCTTGTTCGAGATGGCCAAGGTTTGCGCGAACCATCTCGCCAATTTCGGTATCGGCCGCTATCAAGGCTCGGTCACTTCCACCAAATTGAAAGTGACCGGCATCGACTTATTCTCGGCCGGCGAATTCATGGGTGGCGAGGGTACGGAAGAAATCGTGCTGGCTGACCCGAAAGGCGGTGTTTACAAGAAGCTGGTTGTTAAGGACAACAAGCTGGTCGGCGCCTGCTTATATGGCGATACGGTCGACGGCACCTGGTACTTCAAGCTGCTGCGCGAAGGAAAAGACATCGGCGAAATCCGTGAATCGCTGTTATTCGGCGAATCCAATACCGGCCGCCCGGGTGACGTCGGCCACGAAGGCCACACCAGGGCTGCGTCGATGCCGGACGACGCCGAGGTGTGCGGCTGTAACGGCGTGTGCAAAGGCGCCATCACCAAAGCTATCAAGGAAAAAGGCTTGTTCACGCTGGAAGACGTGCGCAAACACACCAAGGCTTCGGCGTCCTGCGGTTCTTGTACCGGCCTGGTGGAACAGATCATCAGCTTCACGGTAGGCGGCGATTATTCGACTTCTCCCAAGACGAAGCCGATGTGCGCTTGTACCGAACATACGCATCAGGAAGTGCGCGATGCCATCAAGGTCAACAAGCTGCTGTCGATCAAGGCCGCAATGGAATTCCTGGAGTGGCGTACGCCGAATGGCTGTTCGTCCTGCCGGCCGGCCTTGAATTATTATTTGATTTCGACCTGGCCGAAGGAAGCCAAGGATGATCCTCAATCGCGTTACATCAACGAGCGCGCCCACGCCAACATCCAGAAGGACGGCACGTACTCGGTGATTCCGCGCATGTGGGGCGGCGAGACAACCGCCAGCGAATTGCGCCGCATTGCCGACGTCGTGGAAAAATACAGCATCCCGACCGTGAAAGTCACCGGCGGCCAGCGTATCGATTTGCTGGGCGTGAAAAAGGAAGACTTGCAAAACGTCTGGAAAGATCTGGATATGCCTTCCGGTCATGCCTATGCCAAGGCTTTGCGTACCGTGAAGACTTGCGTGGGTTCGGAGTGGTGCCGTTTCGGTACGCAAGATTCGACCTTGATGGGCAAGCAGTTGGAGCGCGACTTGTGGCGCATGTATGCGCCGCATAAGGTCAAGCTGGCGGTATCGGGTTGTCCGCGTAACTGCGCCGAGGCCGGCATCAAGGACGTCGGCGTGATTGGCGTCGACTCCGGCTGGGAAATTTATGTGGCAGGCAACGGCGGCATCAAGACCGAGGTGGCGCATTTCTTTGTCAAGTTGAGGACGCATGAAGAAGTGCTGGAATATTCCGGCGCTTTCCTGCAGCTTTATCGCGAAGAAGGCTGGTACCTGGAGCGCACGGTGCACTACGTCTCGCGCGTCGGTTTGGATCATGTGAAGAAAAAAGTCCTGGAAGACGAACCGAATCGCAAAGCCTTGTACGCGCGTTTGAAAGCTTCGCTGGAAGGCGAGCCGGATCCGTGGCACGAGCGCAAAGAAGCCCAGGTCGATGAGCGTCAGTTCATTCCGATCAAAGTGGAAGCGCCGGTGCAAGCATAAGCCAAAGTTCGAAAAATACAGAAACAAGGATCAAAAACATGAGTGAACAATGGAAGCCGATTTGCCTGGTTAACGATATTCCCGAACTGGGCGCGCGCGTGGTCAATCGTCCATCAAAAACCGATGTCGCGATTTTCCGCAATGGAGAAGGCAAGATTTTTGCGCTGCTCGACAAATGCCCGCACAAAGGCGGCCCGCTGTCGCAAGGCATTGTGTTCGGCGAGCGCGTTGCTTGTCCGCTGCACAATTGGAATATCGAATTGCCCTCCGGTTGCGCAGTCTCGCCGGACGAAGGCTGCACTACCCGTTTCAGCGTTAAGGTAGAAGACGGGCAGGTATACCTCGACAGCAATGAGTTAAGCACTCTTTAAGCGCACGCCGCTCGTCGGCTTGCCTTTCAATGACGCAGAATGCACCGCCGCGTGCATTCTGCGTCAAAGCAGATCATCCCCGTTCTCTTCTGGCGCCATTTTGGTGCGTTTTGCGCACCTTTCCTTATTGGCGCACTTTTTGCACTTCTTTTGTCATGCAGCTTGAATGACATCGCGTGTGCTGCAACGTGGTGCATAAACTTTCATGTCGTATAGGATTGCAAATGCTATTTGGTCGCAAGAATCGTAAGCCCATCACCATTCCCATCAAGGCCGTCGCGGAATGGAAATACACCACCTGTAATTATTGTTCGACAGGTTGTGCCATCGAGATCGGCTTGAATGAAGACGGCAGAATCGTCACCAGCCGCGGTCATGCCGGCGCCGATGTCAATCGCGGCAAGCTCTGCATCAAAGGATTGCTCGAACACGAATTGTTCGAATCTCCCGGCCGCGGCAAGGTGCCGCTCATGCGCGACAGGGCACATTTGCCGTTTCAGCCGACCAGCTGGGATATGGCGATGGATAAAACCGCCGCCAAGATCAAGGAAATTCAAGCCAAGTATGGGCGCGATTCCTTCGCTGTCGTCTCCACCGGGCAATTGCTGACCGAAGAGTTTTACACGCTGGGCAAATTGGTGCGCGGCCAAATCGGCACTAATAACTACGACGGCAACACCACGCTGTGCATGGCTTCGGCCGTGTCCGGCTATAAGCGCTCGTTCGGCTCCGACGGCCCGCCCGGCTGCTACGAAGATTTCGAACACACGCACTGCCTGATGGCCTTCGGCTCCAACTTGCCGGAGCAGCATCCGATCATTTATTGGCGTTTGAAGGAGGCGCTGGAGAAGCGGAAATTCCCCCTCATCGTGATCGATCCGCGCGTCACCATGCTGGCGCAGTTCGCCGACATGCATTTGCCGATCACGCCCGGCACCGACACTGTGCTCATCAACGCGATGATGCATGTCATTTTCAAAGAAGGCCTGCAAGACGATGAATACATTGAACAGCACACCAATGGCATCGAGACCTTGCGCGCGGCTGTGGCTGACTACGATCCGAAAATCGCGCAGCATATCTGCGGCATCGATGAAGACCGCATCCGCACAGTGGCGCGTCTGTATGCTAAGGCGCCGGCTGCGATGAGCATCTGGACCATGGGCATCAATCAATCGACCCATGGTTCGGACGGCGTGGTCAACATCAACAATCTCAATCTCATCACCGGCAATATCGGCAAACCCGGCGGCACGAGTCTGTCGATTACCGGCCAGTGTAACGCCATGGGTACGCGCGAATGGTCTTCCTGTTCCGGTTTGCCGGGTTATCGCGCCCTGGAAAAAGAAAAAGACCGCAAACATGTCGCTGAATTCTGGGGCATCGATGAAAGCTTTTTCCCAAAAGCACGCGGTCTCGCGCAAACCGATATTTTCCCGGCGATCGAAACAGGAGAGATCAAGGGCATGTGGCTGATTGCAACCAATCCGATGACGTCCATGGCGAATCAGCCGCGCATACGCAAGGCGATGGAGAACCTTGAGTTCCTCGTGGTCCAAGACGTGTATGAAGACGTCGAAACCAACCAGTATTCCCATGTGTATTTTCCCGCGGCGGTATGGGCGGAAAAAGAGGGTTGCCATACCAATACCGAACGACGCGTGAACTTGACGCGCAATGCTTTGCCGCCGTTTGCGGATTCCAAGCCGGATTTCTGGATTTTCAAGGAAATGGCGAAGCGTTTCGAAGACCGCAACAAGATTCACTTCCCGGAATCGCCGGAAGGCGCCTTCGAAGAAATGAAGGTGCTGTCGAAAGGTGAAGGCCGCACGCTCGATATTTCCGGCATGAGCTATGAAAAAATCGAAGCGGCGCGCGGCATACAGTGGCCGTATAGTGAAGCGCAAGCCAATGCCGATGAGGCCAGGATCGGCAAGGTAATTTCTTTTGATTTGAAGCGACGCCAAGATTTTCGCGGTGATTCGCGCTTGTATGCGGATGGGGTATTCCAAACGCCGGACGGCCGCGCTAATTTGATCCCCATTCGTTTTGTGAATAACAATGAATGTCCGGATGACGACTATCCGTTCTGGTTGAATTCCGGCCGCGTGGTCGAACATTTCCACACGCGCACGCGCACCGGAAAAATCGGCAATTGCAATAAATTCAGCCCGACGCCCTATATGGAAATGAATCCGGATGCGGCCGAAGAGCTGGGCGTCGAACACCAAAGCTATGTGCGCCTGGTCAGCCGCCGCGGCGATGCCGTGGTGATGGTGCAGCTGACGCAACGCGTGCCGCGCAATATGGTGTTCATTCCTTTCCATTTCCATGATTGCGTCAATCGTTTGACGCTGGGATTGCTTGACCCCTATTCGCGCCAGCCTGCTTTTAAACAAGCTGCCGTACGCGTTGAAAAAATCGATCAAAAAGAGGCGGCGCGCTTGAATTTTGAGCGCCGTACTTTCTAAGGAAGACAACTATGTTACTCGATCAATCCAAGACCGAACGGGATATGCCGCCTAGCCCGATGTCGGCCGGCGGCCAAGGCCACATTCACGCCGCCGAAGCGGCAGAAAAAGCCAGAGGTTGTCAGAAATCCGAGTGCGGTTGTGCCTCTGGTGAAAAAGACAAAGCAGCCTCCGTCGCCAGCTCGATTTGGGAAATTCGCACTGAAGAGCAGCCCTACGCATTCCTCGCCGACAAAGAAATTCCGGATGCCAATCGCTACGGTCAAAAAATCGACTTGCTCGATTTGGCGGAGCACAAGCTGCCGGAAGGCCGTTCGCTCTACATCAATGAAAATCCGGCGGTCGGCAGTAATCCGAATCGCAACAAGCAGCATGGCTTTTTCTTTACTGCCGACAATTGCATCGGTTGCCATGCCTGCGAAGCAGCCTGCAGCGAAAAAAATGAAAACCCGCCGCATTTGGCATTTCGTTCGGTGGGATATGTAGAAGGCGGCAGCTTCCCGGATTACAAGCGCATGAATATTTCCATGGCTTGCAATCACTGCGACGATCCCGTGTGCTTAAAGGGTTGCCCGACACGTGCCTATACCAAGCACGTCGAATACGGCGCCGTGCTGCAAGACCCGGAGACTTGTTTCGGTTGCGGTTATTGCACCTGGGTCTGCCCGTACAACGCACCGCAGCTCGACCCGGTCAAAGGCCAGGTATCGAAGTGCAATATGTGCGTCGACCGTTTGGAAGTCGGTTTGAAGCCCGCATGCGTGTCGGCCTGCGTCGGCAATGCGCTGGACTTCGGCGTGATCGAAAACATTCCTCAAAACCGAGAGCAAGCGCGCGTGGATATTCCGGGCTTCCCATCGCCCGACATCACGCATCCAAATATCCGCTTTCAGCAAATCAAGCGACTGCCGGATGAAATGAAGCGCACCGATTCCATGCCGCTGAAATACCACAAGAATGAAAACGGCCGTTACACGCCGACGGTCGATCAGAAAAAGGGCAAAGACAAGCATTGGAATTTGAAGCGCTTGAGTTCGCGCGAAAATCCGCTGGTGATGTTTACGCTGGCGGCGCAAGCGGCTGCCGGTGCGTTTGCCTTGGCTTTTTTGGGTGCGCAAGTCGGTATCGGCGGATTCGTCGCGTTCGGCAAGTCAGCCTTGTATGCCCCGCTCGGCATTTTATGTTTCATGATGGTGGCGTTCGGGCTCTTCATGTCCACCATGCATCTCGGCAAACCGCATCGCTTTTATCGCGGTTTCAATAATCTGCGTCATTCGCCTGTGTCGCGCGAAGGTTTAGGCATTGCCGTTTTCATGGGCACGCTGGGCATGCATATTTTGTTCAGCTTGCCCGGCAATGGCTTGATTCAATCTATGTTCTCCGGCGTCTTTGGTCGCGATGTGGGTAGCGTCATCAGCTTGGATTTTGCGAACCGCGCGGCAGCTCTATTCGGCTACTTGGCAGTGCCGGCCAGCTTGGTTGGGCTGTATTACATGAACCGCTGCTATCGCATCAAGGCGCGTCCGTTTTGGGATCATTGGCAAGTCGGCACTGCCTTCTTCGGCAGCATGCTGTCGCTGGGCGCCTTAGTTGCCGGTGCAGTGATGGTGCCGACGCTCGCTTTGTCCGGCGAGAATTACCAAGCCGCATTGATTGTCTGTGCCGGCAGCTTGTTGCTGGGCATGGCGGTTGAGGGCATAGGTCATATCGGCCATGCGCGCGACTTGGGTCGCGCAGAACATGAAGGCGGGGCGTCTTACTATATTCAAACGACGACCTTCGGCAAAACCTTTTTGCTGCGTAATGCTCTGCTGGCGGCAAATACCTTGTTCGCTGCCAGCTTGTTGACGGCAATGATGATGCGCGATGTCTTCGGGCCGACTATGTTGCTCGGTTGGGTGATTGTCGGCGCGTTATTGATCGCCACCAGCCTCATTGGCCGTGCGTTGTTTTACGTGCTGGTTATTCCGACTACCATGCCGGGCGCTTTCTTCTGGAAGAACAAAGGTTTTGAAGAACACGCGCGCGATATCGGCTTGGCGAATATGCCGCAAGTCGGCGTCGCGCCGTTGCGGCATTAATCGCGTGCGAATCCGTTAAACGGCAAGGCGGTACAATACGGAGCACTTATGAATGCTTCTGTTGATACCGTCGGCAACACCCCTTTAATCGCTGCTCGTTTCATCAAGGAAATCGGGCGCGGCAAAGAAGGCGCGCGCAGTTTGTCGCGTGCCGACGCATGCGCCATGTACACCGCCATGTTGGAAGGGCGCGTCTCCGATCTGGAGTTAGGCGCCATTCTTCTGGCAATGCGCATCAAGGGTGAATCGGTCGAAGAAATTGCCGGGTTTCTCGACGCCGCGGAAGCATCCTTCGAACGGCTGCATGCACCTCACGAAGAATTCGCTCCTATTGTCATCCCCAGCTACAACGGTTCGCGCAAGATGGCGAACTTGACGCCTTTGCTTGCGCTCTTGCTAGCCAAGGCAGGTGCGCCGGTCTTGGTGCATGGCGTACTGCATGATCCGGGACGCGTGACGACAGCAGAGATTTTTCATTCCCTGGGATTGCCGGTATCGGGTAGCGTTCAAGCGGCTGAAAAGGAATTCGCGCAGGGGCTGCCGGTTTTTATGCCTACCGAAGCGCTCGCCCCGCGCATGGCGCATCTGTTGTCGCTGCGGCAGATTCTCGGCGTGCGCAATTCGACGCACACCTTAGTGAAGATCATGCAGCCTTTCGCACAACCTGCATTGCGCTTGGTGTCATACACACATCCGGAATATCTCGCGATGTTGAGCGAATATTTTTCCTCGGCGGCGCCGGTGGAGCGCGGCGACGCATTTCTCATGCGTGGCACCGAAGGTGAAACCGTAGCCAACGCCAAGCGCGCGCAACAGATTGAATGGTTTCATCAGCATGCGCGTACCATCCTCGTCGAGAAACAAGGGCCGGTCGACGAGTTGCCGACTTTGCCAGAAGAGAGTGATGCGCAAACGACAGCCGCATGGATTAAGCAAGCGCTGGATGGCCAACAGCCGGTGCCTGGCCCCATCGCCGAGCAAGTAGAGCACTGCCTGCGAGCGTCGCGCGAATTGCGTCGCAGAGCATGAGTAATCAATTTGACGTTGCCGTGATCGGCGCCGGCGCCGCAGGCATGATGTGCGCTGCGGTCTCAGGGCAACGCGGCAGACGCGTGGTATTGATCGAGCATGCGAGCAAGCTCGCGGAAAAAATCCGCATCTCCGGTGGCGGCCGCTGCAATTTCACCAATCTCGACGCCAACTGGCAAAATTATCTCTCCGAAAATCCGCATTTCTGCAAAAGCGCTTTGTCGCGCTATACGCCTCAGGATTTTATCGCGCTGGTGAAGCGCTATCGCTTCGCCTTTCATGAAAAGCATAAAGGTCAATTGTTTTGCGATGACTCTGCCGAAAACATTATTGATATGTTGAGGGCGGAATGTGAGCGCGGCGGTGTCGTGTGGCGCATGCCGTGCAAGGTTGAGGGCGTCGCCAAGACAGGTGAGGCATTTCGCATCGATACCGATGCCGGTGAAATCGTTGCGGACAGCGTGGTGGTTGCCACGGGCGGCTTATCGATTCCGAAAATCGGCGCCACTGATTTTGCCTACCGCCTTTCTAAGCAATTTGATTTGAAATTGGTGGAGGCGCGTCCGGCACTGGTGCCCTTGACCTTCGATATGCAAGCTTGGCAGCCTTTTGTGCCTTTGGCGGGTGTGTCCCTGGAAGTCGATATTGAATGCGGAGAGAAAAAGTCGCGCGGCTATTTCTGTGAAGATTTGCTGTTCACCCATCGCGGTTTATCGGGGCCGGCAGTGCTGCAAATTTCCAGCTATTGGCGGGAAGACATGCCGCTGACGATTAATCTCGCGCCCGGCGAAAACTTGGCCGAGTCGCTGCTCCAAGCCAAGGCAAGTTCAAAGAAAAATCTTGGCAATACCTTGGCTCAGTGGTTACCGTCTCGCCTGGCCGAAAGTTGGCTCATCGTGCAAGGCATGCCGGCTGATGCGCGTTTAGCCGATATGCCGGATAAACAACTGCGGGCACTGAGCGAGTCCCTCAACCGTTGGCGCATCACTCCGAACGGCACCGAAGGCTATAAAAAGGCAGAGGTCACGCGCGGCGGGGTGGACACCCGCGAACTGTCGCAGCAAACTATGATGGTGAATAAAGTGCCGGGCTTATATTTCATCGGTGAAGCAGTCGATGTCACGGGATGGCTGGGTGGATATAACTTTCAATGGGCCTGGGCATCCGGGTTTTCGGCGGGACAGGCAGTTTAGTTGCCAAAGGGTAATTGAATCGTTTTTACTTCTTCCCAAGAGCGGCTGGAACTGCTAGAATCGCCGTCTTTCCATAAATTTTTGGCTTGATCGTTACATGACCACCATTCGCCTGAAAGAAAACGAGCCGTTCGAAGTCGCTATGCGTCGCTTCAAGCGCACCATTGAAAAAACCGGTCTGTTGACCGAGTTGCGTGCGCGCGAGTTTTACGAGAAGCCGACCGCTGAGCGTAAGCGTAAGCTCGCTGCTGCTGTTAAGCGCCACTACAAGCGCTTGCGCAGCCAACAGTTGCCGAAGAAACTGTACTAATTACTGGCGTTCCGCACCCAGTGCGGCAGCCTAGAGAAACCCGCTCCGGAAACGACCGCAGCGGGTTTTATGCATTGTGGGACTGAATTCTTTATATTGGGGACTGAGTTAAGCGAAGCGGTACTCTGTCCTCAACGAATTAGGAGTGCGGTACTCTGTCCCCAACATTATTTGGTTTTGACCTGACGTGACGTAACAATACGGAGAAACTCATGGCCTTAAAAGAACAAATCACCGAAGACATGAAGACGGCGATGCGCGCCAAGGATAGTGCCAAGCTGGGCACGATTCGCCTGCTGCAAGCCGCGATGAAGCAAAAGGAAGTCGACGAACGCATTGAGCTCGACGACACTTTGATCCTTGCCATCATCGAAAAAATGATCAAGCAGCGCAAGGATTCGATCACGCAATTCGAAGCCGGCGGACGCCAGGATTTGGCCGACGCCGAGAAGGCCGAAGTGGCGGTGCTTTCTGTCTACATGCCTGCCGCATTGTCGGACGCGGAAGTGCAAGCCGAAGTGAATGCTGCTATTGCTGCCGTCGGCGCCGCCGGTCCGCAAGACATGGGCAAGGTGATGGGCGTATTGAAGCCCAAACTCGCGGGCCGCGCAGACATGACGGCAGTCTCCGGCATGGTCAAAGCGGCGCTCGCAAAATAAGATTCGCCCGGCGCGCGCCGTGATCCCTTCATCCTACATTCAGGACTTGCTCAACCGGGTCGACATTGTCGACGTGGTGGGGCGCTACGTGCAACTGAAGAAGGGCGGCGCCAATTTCATGGGGCTCTGTCCCTTCCATAACGAAAAATCCCCCAGCTTTACGGTCAGTCCGACCAAGCAGTTCTATCACTGCTTCGGGTGCGGCGCGCATGGAACCGCCATCGGTTTTTTGATGGAGTATTCTGGTCTCGGCTTCGTCGAGGCGGTGAAGGAGTTATCGCAAAGCGTCGGCATGATCGTGCCCGAGAGCGACGATCGCTTGCCGCCAGCCCAGCGCGCAGAACAGCAAGCCAAAAGTCTGGCATTGTCCGAAGTGATGAATCGCGCTTGCGATTACTACCGTCAGCAATTGCGCGGCGAGCAGCGCGCCATCGGCTACCTCAAAGGGCGCGGATTGACAGGGGAAATCGCAGCCAAATTCGGTCTAGGTTATGCGCCTGACGGCTGGGACAATTTGCGTGCAGTTTTTTCCGATTATCAGGAACAGGCCTTGGTTGAAGCGGGCCTGGTGATCGACAAAAGTGAAGAGGAAAACGCAGGCCGCAAGCGTTACGATCGCTTCCGTGATCGCGTCATGTTCCCGATTCGGAACGCCAAGGGGCAGGTGATCGGTTTCGGCGGTCGCGTGCTCGATCAAGGCGAACCGAAATACCTGAACTCGCCTGAGACGCCTTTGTTTCAAAAAGGGAGCGAGCTGTATGGTTTGTTCGAAGCGCGGCAAGCTATTCGCGAAGCGGGCTACGCGCTCGTCACTGAAGGCTACATGGATGTGGTGGCTCTAGCGCAGCTGGGTTTTCCGCAAGCGGTGGCGACGCTCGGCACCGCTTGCACCGCGATTCATGTACAAAAGCTGCTGCGTCAAACCGACAACGTGGTTTTCAGTTTCGACGGCGATGCCGCCGGCCGCCGTGCTGCGCGCCGCGCGCTCGACGCGTGCTTGCCTTACGCCGGCGATAACAAGTCGATCAAATTTTTGTTTTTGCCGACCGAGCATGACCCTGACAGTTATGTGCGCGAATTCGGCGGCGCGGCATTCGAGCAAGAGATTCGCAACGCCATGCCTTTGTCCCAATTCCTGCTCAACGAAGTTACCGCGGAGTGTGCGTTGAACACGCCGGAGGGGAGGGCACGCGCGCAGTTTGCGGCTAAGCCTCTGCTGCAAGCCATGCCCGCTTCCGGCCTGCGATTGCAAATCGTGCGCAGCCTCGCGCAATTAACCCACTCGACCCCGGCCGAGATCGAAGCTTTGTTCGAATTGGCTAAGCCGGTTGCGCGCACCCGTGTCGCACCGGCGCGCACCAACCGTCCGGCGCCGGTAGGACTTGAGCGCCAAGTCATGCGGCTTTTAGTCGCGCATCCCGCCTTGGTAGGGGAATTCGACCAAGCCGCGCTGGAGGTCTTGGCGTTATTGGCGCCTGATCGCGCGGAAATGTTGAATAAGCTGGTGGAGGCGAGTCGCGCCATCGGCATGCAAGGGAGCTTTGCGACTTTAGTGGAGCAATTGCGCGCTCAGGGCGATGAGTTCGACGAATTAATTGCCGAAGTTGCAACTGAGCAAGAGTCGGATTTCGATACGGCGCTTTTAGAACTTGCCGGTGCGCTAAGGCAGACTAGAATGAAAATCTTGAAGTCCGAATTAGATCAGTTGGCTGCTTCCGGTTTGCGAGACGAGGCGGCGAGACAGCGTTTTCGTGACTTAATGTTGCAACAGGAGCAACTGCGTCGTCAGGGAGAGGCGGAGCTTGCGAAAAAATAAACATTTATGTGTGGCGCTAGAGGAATATCCTTCCATGTGCTAGAATTAAAAGCTTTTGATTCAAGGGCTTAGCTTAACCGTTTCGTGCGGTCAAAAATACTCGTGAATGAAAAAAAATAGAACGGCGGCAGGTGCCAGCCTGAACCGCATCGCAAAAGTAACCTCTAATTTTTTAAGTTGATTCCATGGCGAATTCAGTAAAGAAATCTGCGAAATCCTCCGCAGCAAAAACTGTCAAACCCGCATCTGGCAAAACTGCCGCGAAGTCAGTTACAAAGAAAACTGCAGCCGCCACGCCCGCTAGTAAGTCAAAGGCTGCAGCGCCCGTGGGAAAAGCCGTGAAATCGACTGCAAAAACCTTGACGAAGACTGGCTCAGCCCAATCTAAGTCAGTAAGCAAAGCTGCATCGAAGCCCGCTCCGAAAGCAGCGAAACCGACATCCAAGGGCACAGCTAATGCTGCGTCCGTAGCAACTCAAGTAACCGTGACGAAAAAATCTGAAGCAAGTAAATCCGCAAAGGCCAGCAAGGCGGAAGCAAAACTGGCCGTAGGCGCTGTAGCACCAGTGAGTCAAACAACTGATGCGGCAGCTTTGGCAGCGATCGACACCTCCGGGTATGTTTTGCCGAGCGTGAAAGTACCTGGACGTCGTGGCCGTAAACCTAAAGATTTTCAGCCGGAAAACGATGAAGTCGCCGCATTGAATGCGGTCGAGCGTGCGGAGTTAAAAGCTGCCGATAAAGCACGCGCTAAAGATCGCAAGGCGAAAGAAAAAGCTTTGCTGAAAGATGCATTCTCTTCCGATACGGAAGCGACGGAAGAGGAACTCGAGCGTCGTCGTCAAAAACTGAAGAACCTGATCAAGCTCGGTAAAGAGCGCGGCTTCTTGACGTATTCCGAGATCAATGACCATCTGCCGGAAAATATTGTCGATCCGGAAGCGATCGACGGCATCATCGGCACCTTCAACGATATGGGTATCGCCGTCTACGAGCATGCCCCTGATGCCGAGACCTTGCTGTTATCGGATAACGTAGCCACCGTCGCTACCGATGAAGATGCTGAGGCCGCTGCAGAAGCTGCTTTGTCGACCGTCGATTCCGATTTCGGCCGCACGACCGATCCGGTACGTATGTACATGCGCGAGATGGGTTCGGTTGAACTCTTGACGCGCGAAGGCGAAATTGAAATCGCTAAGCGTATCGAAGAAGGCCTGAAGGACATGATCCAGGCAATCTCCGCCTGCCCGACCACCATCGCCGAAATTCTTGCTGTCGCCGAGCGCGTCGAGAAGGAAGAAATCAAGATCGATGAAATCGTCGATGGCATGGTTGACTTGAACGCCGGAAGCGATGCAGAACTCGCAGCAGCCGAAGAAGAAGAGGAAGAGGAAGAAGAGGAAGAGGAAGAAGAGGAGGAGGAAGGCGCAGCAGGTGGCGCAGCAGGATTCTCCGCCGAACAACTCGAGCAATTGAAGCGTGAATCGATGGAAAAATTTGCGCTGATCTCGTCTCAATTCGAGAAGATGCGCAGATCCTTCGAGAAAGAAGGCTATAACTCTAAGCCTTACGTCAAGGCGCAAGAAACTATTTCCAATGAATTGCTCGGCATTCGCTTCACAGCTAAGTTCGTTGAAAAGCTGTGCGACACCTTGCGCGGCCAAGTCGATGAAGTACGTCACATTGAAAAACAAATTCTCGATGTGGCCGTCAACAAGTGCGGCATGCCGCGAAGCCACTTCATCAAAGTCTTCCCGGGTAATGAAACCAATCTGGATTGGATTGATGGTGAGGTTGCCGGTGCTCAGGCGTATAGCGCTATCCTTGGTCGCAATGTGCCGACCATCAAGGAGCTGCAACAGAAACTGATCGACTTGCAGGCGCGCGTCGTGTTGCCACTGCCCGATCTACGCAATATCAACAAGCAAATGGCTGCTGGCGAGATGAAGGCGCGCAAGGCCAAGCGTGAGATGACTGAAGCTAACCTTCGCCTGGTAATCTCGATTGCGAAGAAATACACCAACCGCGGTTTGCAATTCCTCGATCTCATCCAGGAAGGCAATATCGGTTTGATGAAGGCAGTGGATAAATTCGAATATCGTCGCGGTTACAAATTCTCGACCTATGCGACTTGGTGGATTCGCCAGGCGATCACGCGTTCTATCGCGGATCAGGCACGCACCATCCGTATTCCGGTGCATATGATTGAAACCATCAACAAGATGAATCGCATCTCGCGCCAAATCTTGCAAGAGACCGGCGCCGAACCCGATCCGGCTACGCTCGCGGTCAAGATGGAAATGCCGGAAGACAAGATCCGCAAGATCATGAAGATCGCGAAAGAACCGATTTCGATGGAGACGCCGATTGGCGACGACGACGATTCGCATCTGGGCGACTTTATCGAGGATAACAATACCTTGGCGCCGGCCGATGCAGCGCTACATGCCTCGATGCGCGGCGTGGTCAAGGATGTATTGGATTCGTTAACGCCGCGCGAAGCGAAAGTTTTGCGCATGCGTTTCGGTATTGAGATGTCGACCGACCACACGTTGGAAGAGGTAGGTAAACAATTTGATGTGACGCGTGAACGCATTCGCCAAATAGAAGCCAAGGCCTTGCGCAAGCTGCGTCATCCGTCGCGCTCTGACAAACTTAAGAGCTTCCTAGAAGGCAGTTAATTTTTCGAGGGTTAACGGGCCTCTAGCTCATGCTTGGTTAGAGCAGCGGACTCATAATCCGTTGGTGCCGTGTTCGACTCACGGGAGGCCCACCAGAATATATGTCCGATAATCAGTCCGTTACTCAGCAAGAAACGTCAGCGGCAGTTCGCTTTGCAGATTTCGGACTGTCCGCCGACATTTTGCGCGCGCTGGCCGACCAAGGTTACGTCAACCCGACGCCGATTCAGGCGCAAGCCATTCCCATTGTGCTGCAAGGCCGCGACGTCATGGGCGCGGCGCAAACCGGCACCGGCAAGACCGCCGGTTTCTCGCTACCGATCATTCAGTTATTGCTCGCAAACGCCAATACCAGCGCATCGCCGGCGCGTCACCCGGTTCGTGCATTGATACTGACGCCGACGCGTGAATTGGCTGATCAAGTGGCGGATAATGTGAAGGCGTATTCCCGCCACACACCCTTGCGTTCGACCGTGGTGTTCGGCGGCGTCGACTTGGCGCCGCAAACTGCAGCGTTGCGTGCCGGAATTGAGATTCTGATTGCTACTCCCGGTCGCTTGCTTGACCATGTGCAGCAAAAGTCGGTGAATTTGTCTCAAGTTCAGATCCTGGTGCTGGACGAGGCTGACCGTATGCTGGATATGGGTTTCTTGCCTGATCTGCAGCGCATCATCAACTTGTTGCCAAAGCAGCGCCAGAGTTTGATGTTTTCGGCTACGTTCTCGCCCGAGATTAAAAAGCTGGCGGGCAGTTTCTTGAAGAGCCCGATCACCATCGAAGTCGCGCGCAGCAATGCAACTGCCGATAATGTCACGCAGATTGTCTACAAGGTCGAGGCGGATGCCAAGCGCGATGCGGTGGCTCACATCATCCGCGAACGCAATCTCAAGCAAGTTATCGTCTTCTCTAACACCAAGATCGGCGCATCGCGCCTGGCGCGTGAATTGGAAAAGCAAGGCGTGAAGGCTTCCGCGATTCATGGCGACAAATCGCAAGCGGAGCGAATGGCGGCATTGGAAGCTTTTAAGCGCGGCGAAGTTGAGGTATTGGTGGCGACCGACGTTGCGGCACGCGGCTTGGACATCGCCGAGCTGCCGTGCGTGATCAATTACGATCTTCCCTATAGCGCAGAGGATTACGTACATCGCATCGGCCGCACCGGTCGCGCGGGCGCATCCGGCGATGCCATTTCTTTGTTGACGAGCCAGGACGCGCGTTTGCTGGTAGATATCGAAAAACTCATTAAGCAAAAGCTGACGCCGGTGTTGCTCGAAGGATTGCAAGCGCCGACCCATCATCGCGCCGAACGCAGTCCGCGGCGCGAAGAGGCGCAGCGCAGCGGTCAAGGACGTCCGACCTATACGCCGACACCTCGCAAAGAAAAAGTCGACCCTTGGTTCCTCAAACCCTACGAGCCGTCGCAACCTGCGCCGGTGACTGAGAATAAAGAAGCGGATTCTAAGCCTGTCACGGCTAAACCGCAAAAGACTAAAGTCGCGGCCTTATTGGGCGGTACGCGCAAGAGATAGTCATTTTTCCAGAAAGCGTTTTGCCCATTCGGCAGTTGCTTGTTCCCAGAAATGAGTCAAGGAATCGGATGCAGAAATCGGCAGTTTTAGAAAACGCGCTGACCGCGCTAGTTCTTCCAGCGGATTCGTAAGGTCGAGCGCCGTTGCACCGGTCTGTTTCGATAGTTTCTCTCCTGCATGGTTGGTAACAACAGGAACATGCAGATAGGACGGTGTGGGTACTTGCAAAAGCCGCTGTAGATAAATTTGCCGAGGCGTAGATTCAAGCAGATCGGCGCCACGCACGACGTGGGTGATGTCTTGATCATCATCATCTACTATGACTGCCAGCTGGTAGGCCCAGAAGCCGTCGGCCCGCTTTAATACGAAGTCGCCGACCTCTGTTGCCAGGTGCTGAACAAGTTCCCCTAAGCAGCGGTCTTGAAAGGAAATGCATTCATTGGGTTCGTCTTGTGCAGGCACGCGTATCCGCAACGCTCGCGCATGCTTGCCGATGGCCAAGCCCTTGCGGCAAGTGCCCGGGTAAACGTCAGCCCCGTCGGCAGCGATGCCGATACGCGAATCGGCGATTTCGCGTCGCGTGCATCCACAGAAATAGGTATGAGAAGCCAGCCGTTCCGCTGCCGCTGCATAGAGCGCTTTGCGCGTGGATTGCCAAACGACTTCACCGTCCCATTGCATTCCCAGTGTTGCCAAGGCTTGCAGAATTGCATCGGCCGCGCCGGGAACGGTCCGGGCTTCGTCGACGTCTTCCATGCGCAGGCGCCAAAGGCCATGGTGGGCCTTAGCATCCAAATAACTTGCCATAGCCGCAACCAGAGACCCTGCATGCAGCGGTCCTGTGGGAGAAGGGGCGAAACGGCCAACGTAATTCATAGTATGGGTATACTTCCATAAAACTGGCGATTCGGGCGCCGTCAATGTTATTGATGCAATTGGTATAAACAGTTCATGGACTATTCACAAAAGCGGGTACTGGTCACCGGCGGCACAGGTTCCTTCGGTAATTTCATCGTACGTCGTCTGCTTGATCTCGGCACCAAAGAAGTACGCGTATTGAGCCGAGACGAAAAGAAGCAGCACGATATGCGCGTCTTCTATCGTGGGCGCAGTAATCTTTCTTTCGTCATCGGCGACGTGCGCAACCCCGAGCGTCTCGATGAAGCCATGGCCGGCATCGACATCATGTTCCATGCCGCGGCGCTGAAGCAAGTGCCTACCTGCGAAGAGTTCATTCACGAAGCGATTCACACCAATGTCACCGGTGCGCAAAACGTGGTCGATGCGGCGCTGCGCAACGAGCTCGAATCATTCATCATGGTCAGCACCGACAAGGCGGTCAAGCCGGTGAACGTGATGGGCATGACCAAGGCTCTTCAGGAACGGATCGTATTGCGCGGTAACCAGAGTCGATTGAACAAAGGGACGCGCTTTGCCTGCGTACGTTATGGAAATGTGTTGCGTTCACGCGGATCGGTCGTTCCCTTGTTTCGCCGCTTGCTGGCTTCGGGCCAGCGCCTGCGCATCACCGATGAGCGCATGACGCGCTTCTTGCTGACCTTGAACGATGCCATCGATCTGGTTTTGTATGCGGCCGAGCATCAGCAAGGCGGCGAGATCTTCGTGCGAAAAGCGCCTGCCGCGCGCATCGTCGACATGGCTGCCATTCTGAGTGAAGAAGCCGGCAAGCCGCTTGAATATGACATCATTGGCTTGCTGCCGGGCGAGAAACTCAATGAAATCATGCTGACTGAAGAGGAGCTGGTGCGTACCGAAGACTTGGGCGATTACTACAAGATCCATCCGTGGTGGAGCAAAACGACGCTGCACCACATCGATAACGAATACAGTTCCGGCGACAATCTGGTCGGTGCGGAGTTGATCAAAAAACTCATTGACCGCTCGGACGCGGAATTCACGAATCTTGAAATGCCGGGCGGCGAATTCGCCAACTTCTGATATGAGCGCCCCGAAAATAGACATCCCCTTATTCAAAGTAGGACTGCCGCCGCGCGACGTACTGATGCCGCGCTTGGAAGAGATCTTGTATAGCGGTCAGATCTCCGAAGGAGCGCCGGTTGCCGACTTCGAGCGCGAATTCGGTAAGTTCGTTGGCAGCCCGCATGTCTTGTCGTTCTATTCCGGTACCGCCGCCTTGCATACCGCATTGGTGCTGGCCGATGTCGGCCCGGGCGATGAAGTCATCTCGACGGCGATGACGGCGGAGCCGACCAATATGGCCATTCTTCAAGCCGGCGCGAAAATTGTTTGGGCGGATGTCGACCCCGCCAATGGCAATCTCACGGCGCAGTCGATCGCCGAAAAAATCACCGAGCGTACGCGCGCAATCATGGTCGTGCATTACGGCGGCATTCCGGCGCCGATCGCCGACATTCGGCGCGTGGCCAAGGGTATTCCGGTGATCGAAGACGCGGCGCATGCGTTGGGCGCGCGCTACGACGGCAAAGTACTGGGCTCTCATTCGGAATTCGTCATGTTTTCGCTGCAGGCGATCAAGCATATGACGACAGTCGATGGCGGTATGCTTGCCTGCAATATGGCAAAGGATATGGAGGGCCTATTGGCTCAGGGGCGCAAGTTTAGATGGTTCGGGATCGATCGCGCCGCGCCGCGTACCGAAGTCGACGTGGCGAGCATCGGCTACAAATACCACATGAACAATGTCACTGCGACCATCGGTCTTGTGCAGCTTGCATATATCGAGCAACTGATCGAGCGGCATATCGCCAATGGGAAATTCTTTGACCAAGCGCTACAAGGTATCCCCGGCGTGTCGCTGTGTGGTTGGGAACAAAGGGCGGAACCTTCGTACTGGTTTTATACCGTGCTGGTGGAGGATCGCAATCATTTTGAACGTCATCTCGCTGCGCACGGTATTGCAGCCTCGCAGGCGCATAAGCGTAATGACCAGCATTCGGTGTTTGCGGAAAGCAGTTGCCCTCTGCCAGGGCTGGACGCTTTCTACGACAAGATGATCCATATTCCATGCGGCTGGTGGATTAGCGACGAGCAGCGTCAAAGCATCGTCGATGTGATACGCAAGGGGTGGTAGCGACCATGTCCGTGCCGGCCAACATCCCGCTTTTTAAGGTCTTCATGCCGCAAGATGTGCAGGCGAAGTTAGTGCCCGTGCTGAGCAGCGGACGGCTGGCGATGGGGCCGCAAGTAGCAGCATTTGAAGCGGCTCTCGGACGATGGCTGGAAGCGCCAAACGTAGTGGCTTTGAACGATGCCTCGGCAGGCATCACATTGGCGCTCTACATGGCCGGCGTGCGACCTGGCGACGAAGTGATTACTTCCCCTATGGCATGCTCCGCTTCACTCATGCCGATTGCTAATCTCTTTGCGCGCCCGATCTGGTGCGATATCGATCCGGCGACCGGCATGATGGATGCGGCAAAGATAGACTCGCTTATTACGCACAAAACGCGCGCAATTCTTCTGTACCACTGGGCCGGAGATGTCGCGGATATCGCCGCGATCGCTGCACTCGCAAAAGCGCGTGGTATCAAACTCGTGGAAGATGCTACCGAGGCGTTTGGTGCTCGAAGCCACAATAGTAAGCTCGGCAGAGATGCTGACTTTACGATCTATTCCTTTTATGCCACCAAGCATCTCAATACTGGCGGCGAGGGCGGAGCGCTGATCACGGCGAACGTCGAGATGGCTGAGGAGGCGCGCCGCCTGCGCCGCTTCGGCATCGATTACAAATCTTTCCGGCTGCCAAACGGCGATTTGAATCCGCAATACGATATTTCCGTTGCGGGCTTTAACTTCACCATGAATGAAATCGCAGCCACCTTCGGGCTGGCGGCGCTCTCGCATGCGGACGATATCGTGGCCCGTCACCAAGCCAACGGTTTATTTTACGACGCAGCACTTAAGGATATTGCTGGCCTTAAGCTGCTCCGGCGGCGAAGCGATGTGACATCCGCTTACTGGACCTATGCTTTGCGTGCTGAGCGCCGCGACGATTTGATCCGCAAGCTTCTGTCGCATGGCATCGGTACCCAGCGTTTGCATACGCGCAATGACGTCTACTCTTGCTATGGCACCGCCAAGCCTTCATTACCCGGTGTCGATTGCTTCGATGCGGAGAATCTGAGCATTCCCTGCGGCTGGTGGGTGAGCGACGAGGATCGCGCGCGTATCGTCGATTGTTTGCGTTCGGGCTGGTGAGATGAGCGCTGTTCTGCGCAATTGCACCTCGACAGATCTCGAACGGCTCTTGCCGGTGCTGGACGAGAATTTCATTTACAGCAAAGGCCGCAGCAAGTCGCTGGCATCGCGTTTCCCCTCAGTCTATTGCGCAGCTAATGCGCACAATATTTATCTGGTTGAGGAAGCCGGTGAGATTCTTTCGGCGCTCGCCGTCAAGCATGTTGATTGGCATGCGGATGGCCATGTTTGGCGCGGCGCGATGATCGGCGGAGTGATTACGAGCCTGGACCGGCGTGGACAAGGCTGGGCAAGCCGTTTGTTAGCTTCCACGGAACAGGCCTTGCGCATCGCGGGTATCGACTTCGCGGTGTTATGGACTGCGCAGCCGGCGTTTTATGCGCGACTTGGTTGGAATGTGCAGGACAGCGGAATGTTCGGTGAAATGAGCGGCGGCTCGGACGTTGATCCGTTAAGTGATAGGGTGCAGGTTGTGTCTATGGCCGATGCTAAATTGGCCGACATTGAATGTCTCAGGCAAAAGCATTGCGCATTCAGAATTCAGCGGCATGCGGAAGACTATGGTCAAATCCCTATTCCGGCGAATTGCGTGGAATTGCTTTGGTCAGAACAGGACGGTCAGACGGCCTATGCTCTAGTGGGTGATGCCGATCAAACAGGCATTGTTTACGAGATGGTCGGTGCGCCGGAAAGATTTGCGGCATTGATGGCGAACCTAAGCGCGCGTTATCAACGCATTTATGTTAACGACTTCAAATCGAGCGAGTCTTATGATTGGCTAGCGAGCAACACCGATATCCGTTGGCAGGAAAAACCGTTGACGATGTGGCGTGCCTTGTCGGACAAGGTCAATGCCGAACTCGTTTCGCAATGGTACATACCTTATTTCGATAGAATCTGAGAGCTGAGACATGACTGAATTCGTATTACGCGATACGACGCCTGATCGATTGTCCGCTTATGTCGCCGCGCAACTTGACCGTTTTTTTCCCGACGGAAGACCGATTACTGAAGAGGTCATCACTGCCTTCATGAGCGAAGCGCTGGAACGTACGCGCCTCTGCTTTAGCGGAATCGCCAAAAAGAAATTCCGCGAAGGCGAACGAGTGATGTTCAATTATCTGCATCCGGATCATTACGCCATGTTCCTCTACTTGTTGAGCAATACGGCGTCGCGGCGAGACCCAGCTCATCCGCTGGCGTTTCGCCTCTTTTACCTGAACAAAATTCTGCATGGATTGGATGTCTATCCGGACACCGCTTTACCCGAAGTGTTTCAGTTTATGCATCCGGCAGGGACGATTCTCGGGCAAGCCACGTATGGCAATTACTTTTGCGTGTATCAGGGGTGTTCGGTAGGGTGCGACGAGGATGGAGTCTTCCCCGTCATCGGCGAACATGTCGTGCTTTACGCCGGCGCTTCAATAATCGGCCGCTCAACGATTGGAGACAACGTCGTAATCGGCGCCAATACCATGATTCTCCATCAAGACGTGCCGAGCAATAAGATCGTGTTCAGCAAGCCGAAATTGGAAACACGGGAGAACAGGAAACATGTTCTGGATCGGCGCTTCAGATAGCGCACGCAGCTTCAGCTGAATCTGCTCATCCGTAAAAACTGATGGGTATTCAAGCGGAAGGGTTTGCTATTTTCGGCGAGGAATACTTGTTCGTCACCCGTACATTTGGTAACCAGGGCATTCGCGCCTATGAAGCAATCCTTGCCGATCTTTACTTGGTTCGCGATGGTGCTGTTCACTGCGAAAAAACAATTTTCGCCGACGATCACTTCACCGGAAATATTGGCACAGGAAGTCAGCCAGCAATTGTCACCCACAGTGCTGTGGTGACCTATCATCGCGCCACTCCACACGAATACGTTGTTACCGATTTTGACGCGCGGATGAATCAATACCTGATTCATGATGAAGCAGTTGTCGCCAATGACGCAATCGCGCGGCAATCCTGACTCCGGGTGTACGTAAGAAGGCAGTGCATAGCCGAGTGCGCGCAGCTGCGCACATTTTTCGGCGCGCGCGGCATTCAATCTTTGGTATCCCAGGGCGACGAAAACTTCATGTGTTTCGGGCGGATAGTGTTTCACCAATTCGTCGCTCGGTACAACGGGCAAGCCTTGCCATTGCGGCTCGGTCATGAATTCGCGGTCGACGCAAATGGCAACAATCTTGCGGTCGCTGTGGTGGGTGAAGAAGTACAAGAGAACTTCTGCGATTTTGCCGGCACCAAATAAGACGAGTGGTTTCATAGAATTAAGCTGAAGTAGCGTGGGTTTGCAAGGCGATGCGGTCGATCTTGCCATTGGCATTTTTGGGCAAATGTTCCATTACATGCATGCGCCGCGGCAGCATATAAGGCGGCACGATCGCTGCAATTTGGCGCAATAATTCTTCCGGCGCGGCCGGTGTATTCATTGCAGTGAACGCGATGATTTGTCCGAAGCCGTCGGCAGATTTTTGATAAATTACTGCGCACTCCTTGACGCCGGCCAGCGTGCCAACGGCAGCTTCGATTTCTTCCAGCTCGATGCGATAACCCATGTGCTTGATCTGGAAGTCGACGCGGCCCTTGAAGTGCAAATTGCCTTGGGCATCGCGTCTAACCAGGTCGCCGGTGCGGTAACCGATATCGGCATAGAGATTGTGGCGCGGATTTGGGATAAAAGACTTCGCCGTGCGCTCACGATCGTTGTAGTAACCCAGGCCGACCTGCGGTCCGCGCAGGAAGAGTTCGCCGAAGTCCGGATCTGGATCTGATTCGTCTTGCGGCAGAATTTCATAGTCGAAATTCTGTGCGAGCTTGCCTAGCGTCGCGAGATTTTGCATGTCTTCGAAATCGGCATCGCTAATCGAATGCGCTGAGCAAATGCATGTGCATTCCGTCGGGCCATACACATTTTCCAGCGTGGCACGGCTGCCGAATAAATCGTACAACTGCTTGAGCTTAGGCTTGGGAAAACCTTCGCCGCCGAAGATGATTTTGCGTATCTTCGGAAAATCGTTTGCGGTGACTGCTCTGGTCGTCAGCAAATAGACAAGCAGCGACGGTACGGAAAACCAGGTCGTACATCCCGCTTCATTCACTAGGCGCACCAAAAGTCGCGTGTCTTTCGCTTGCGCGGGTGTGACAGGCAGCAAGGTCGCGCCCGAAAAAATCGCCGTATAAAAATCAAAGACCGAATTGTCGAAATAAATCGGATTGACGTTGGTTATCACGTCATCGCACGTAATGCCGAAACGATCCTGGCCCCAAGCAATCAGTCCGAGCAGATTCGCATGCGACATTACCGCGCCTTTGGGATTCCCAGTGGAACCCGAGGTGAACATGATGTAGGCGGGCGACGCGCCGGTGATCGTACGGTGGTCCGGCATCGTCTCGGATGCCGTCATGTTCGGCAAGTCGCGCAAATGAAGAACGTTGCGCAAACCTTGTTCTTCTAGCCCTTCCTTAAACGGCAGATCGGCAAAGGCATTGACGATCAAGTGCGGCTGGCACGTGGCGAGAATCTTGCGATTGCGTTCCCAGGGGCTTTCCGGATCGAGATTGGTATAGATGATGCCGAGGCGCAGACAGGCCAGCATGGCGGCGAATGCAGTTGGCGATTTATCGTTGAAAAACGCGGCAACTTCGCCCTGGCGTAATCCTTTGGCCCAGAAAATGCTCGCAATGCGATTGGCAAGCGCGGCTAGGTCTCGATAAGTCACGCGCTCGTTCGTCGCCGGATAATGCAGGGCTGTGCGACCCGCATAGCGGGCGACAACTTCTTCAAAAGCGACGGCGAGATTCGAGCGGTAAGGCATTCCGGCGTTTCCCCTAAATTACCAATCCGCCATCCACTTCCAGGACTGTGCCGGTCAGGTAATCGTTTTCAATGATGTGGCGAACGGCGAGGTAAATGCTGTCCATGTTGCCCAGGCGGCGCAAAGGTACTTGCTGCTGCAGGCGGGTGAGCACCGCTTCGCTTAAGGCCTCGCGCGTCGATGGCGTATCGATGAAACCGGGTGCGATCGCGGCAAAGCGCAGCCCCATGGCGCCGAGTTCCTTGGCCCAGGTTTGGGTCATGGCATTGACGCCGGCTTTGGCGGCGGAATACGCGGTTTGTCCGGGATTGCCGTTGGCGGCGATCGAGCTGATGGAAATCACCACGCCTTTGCGGCGCTTGGCGAGCATCTGGTCGACTACGCGGCCGGTGACGAAGAAAACCGAGTCGAGGTCGATAGCCATCACGCGCCGCCAATTTTCGCGCGAATGCACGCGATCGACGCCGCGCGCCAGCATATTGACCAGCGGTTCGCTATGGATGATGCCGGCGTTGTTGACCAAGACATCGGGATCGAAGCCGGCGTCGAATACTTGTTTCAGCGCAGCGTCGACTGCATCGGCGCTGGAGACGTCGCAGGATAGCGCATTGACCTTGCCGCCTTCGATGGCGCGCAGTTCGGCGCACAAGGCTTCGTCGCGCTCCAGCACGAAGACTTCGGCAGATTCGGCCGCCAAGCGTTCAACCAGAAAGCGCCCGATGCCGCGGCCGCCGCCGGTCAGCAAGACTTTTGCGCCGGCGATATTCATGGCGTCGCACCGTGTGCTTGCAGGGCGCGCCTGGCGTCGCCCACCGATTTCATGTCGGCGATTTCATCGCCCGACAATTGGATCTTGTAGGTATCTTCGAGCTGCACGATCAGCATCATGTGCGTCAACGAATCCCAGGCGGGAATCGAAGCCAGTTCGAGTTGATCGTTGACCGTAGACGCTTGAAGCGCAAAAACGTCAGCAAAAATTTTTTCCAGAGACATGTTATATGGTTCGCGATGCGGCTAATTACTTGAATTTGACGAACAGCGCCTTCCCGCAAACGAAGGAGCGTTCGATTCGATCTGCTTGATCGACCAGCAATTCATTCCCGACGCGGTAAGGTCCGTCGCCGTGGGCCCACAGGTAGTCGTCCAGGATGAGCCAGGACTGCGGCACCATGTTGGAAAGCCACAGCTCGCAATCCTTTTTGCAGCAAGCGTAATCGTGGTTGCCGTCGATATGGATGACGGCGATTTTTTTATTGTATGGTACGGGCCGCGCCAGCTGCGACAGGATCGGCTCTGTGCCCGAGTATATCGCGTAGCCTTGATCGGACGGCATGCGCAAATGCGCGTGGTCGTCCGTGCGCGCCGGGATCATGTTGATATAAAAGCCTTGGCTTAAGACTTCGAAATCCCATTCGTCGACCAGCGCCTGGAATTGCTCGGGCGAGTCGTGCTGGATCGCATTGCCGACCATCCACGGGTCGACCGTCAGCACTGCGCCGACGCGATAGCGCCATGCCAGATACAGCAGCACGAAAGCTGAGCGGCCCATGAGCGAGCCGATTTCGACCACGTCGCCTTGCGGCGCGCTGGCAAAAATGCCCATCAGGGCGGCCAGCTTGTCATCGTTCGACTCGCCATAGATCAGCGAGGATTGGCGCAGCATACCGGCGACTTCGATCAATGACAAGGCGTTGCGCCCTTCGGCGCAGGCCTCAATCAGCGGCAGTAATTTGTTTGCACGCGCGATCAGGCGGCGATGCGCCTCGACTTGCTGGCGGATCGGCGATTGGCCGATGAGTTCGATATCCAGCTTGCGTTCGGCGATGAATTTGCGCATGAAATCGTGCACTGCCGCGACCGGGCAAAACACGCGCGCAATCGACTGAGTCTCGACCAAATCGAGAAACTGATGCGCAAAGTCGGCGTCGTAAATCGCGGGCAGGCGATGCGATCCGCCCCACTCGGCGGCGATTTCTTCGTTTGCTACCGACGCTGCGCAAATCGTGCGCTCTCCGCGCTGGCGCGCGGCGATCAGAAAATCAATCGCGGCTTGATTGACAGCGGGGAAAACTAGCGTCGGGTTGTTACTGTTGTTGGTCATGTTGCGGCGGAAATTTAGTCCTTTTGCCCGAGATCGCGCTTGGCAGCTTCGCGCACGACTTCGTCCAGCCATTGATGCATGCTCTTGCCGGTTTTAGCGCGTGCTTCCTGTGCCATACGCTTGGCTTCGGGCGTGACACCTTCCAGCTGGCCGAAGTAGCGGGTGCGATGCGTGCCGCCGCGAACGCCAGGAATCGGAAAATCGAAATCCGCTTTCGGTTCGCCTTCGCCGACGACGAAGTCGATCACCCAGAACACGCCGCCGATGATCCACTCCAGACGCGTCTTGCGTGCTTCCACCGGCAGCTTGTCTAATTCGAGCGGATAAACAAATTCCGGGTTGGAATTCATCAGGACGCGGCCGAACTCGGTGTTACGCAGCCAGGGCGGCATGCTTTCGTCGCCGACCACCACCTTGCCGCCTGGTTTCACCACGCGCGCCATTTCGGCATACGCACGCTTGATATCGCCGAAGGCATTGATGCCGCCGAAGTGATAGTAGGCGTCGAAAGTATTGTCGGCAAAGGGTAGGTAATAGCCGTTGGCGAGTGCCGGCTCCACGCGGGCGTCGACGCCGTGCATGCGCTCCAGGTTCTTGGCGAGGAAGGAGGGGGAGAGGTCTTGGATATAGAGCTTGCCGTTCGCGCCGAGACGACGCGCGATAATTTCGGAATCGCGGCCAGTGCCGGCGCCGGTTTCCAGAACGATGGAATTGGGTTTCAGATCGAGCTTGTCGATCATGGCATTGCGCACCGCTTCTTCATCTTCGCCGTAGGTGCTGAAAGTCAGCGGCAGGTAACGGTCGTAGGCGTCCGCCCGCTCTTCATACTTCTGCAGGGCTTCGGCATCAACCGCAGGCAATTCATACGGGTACACCAGATCGGGCACCCCATCGCGGATCTCATGGCGGTGGCCTGCGGAATTCACTAGGGCGCCGGATATGATTTCATCGCCCTTGCGCACTTCGTCGACGAGACGAAGCGGCTCACGGGTGACCGGATCAATATAAATTTTTTCTTCGCCGGCACGCATGCGGCCTCCTTAAGCATATGTCTATTTGACCGCCAAAGCGGTAATCCTCTATTTTAACCGCCCGCAAGAGTGCAAGAAAGGTTTCTCTGGGGAAGTCCTAGGTTTTGACTGCGGAAAGGCGCTCTCGTTGCATAGAAGAGGGGCGTTGTGTAGTATCCGTCCAGGCTTTTGACTTCTTTTGGCACGTGAATGGCGGTTTTGCCAAATACTCCTCAGACAACATGTTTTCCTGGAAAAAACTCGGCAATATTTTCGACCCCACCCAGAGTCGTCCGCGACCATGGATCCAGGAATTCGCGCAGTGTCCCACGCCTTTTGTGCTCAATGAAAACGTGCTGCGCGTCTATGTCGCTTGCCGGCCCCAGCGTGGTGGCGATCTGCAGTACGTTTCCTATCCAGGGTATGTGGATCTGGCGCGTGACGATATCACGCGCATTGTGGGGGTTTCCGAGCAGCCTTTGATGCCTCTGGGTAACCCCGGCGCATTCGATGAATTCGGCATCATGCCAAGCAGCTTTGTACGCTGCGGCGACGAGATTTACGCCTACTATTCAGGCTGGACCCGCATGCAATCGGTGCCTTATACCTTGGCGATCGGCGTCGCCGTCAGCCGCGATGGCGGCGAGACTTTCGGGAAAGTAGGAGAAGGCCCGGCTTTGGGCCTTACGCTGAACGAACCCTATTTCGTCACGGGCCCGGTGGTACGCGTGATCGGCGACCAATGGGTCATGTGGTATCTCACTGGGCGAAAATGGCTGCATGCCGAAGGTAAGTTCGAGCCGGTGTACCAAGTTGCCCTTGCCACGTCTGAAGATGGCATCCATTGGCGCCACGACGGCGCGCCGATTTTGCCGACCATGTCGGAAGATGAGTGCCAAGATATCCTGTCGCCGTTTTATTTGGATGGTAAATGGCACGCCGTCTTTGCCTATCGCAAGCCTTCCACCTCGGAAGGGGCGTATCGTTTAGGGTATGCTTCTTCGCCCGATCTGAAGACTTGGATGCGGGACGATGCGCAAGCCGGCATTACTCTTTCAGAGTCAGGCTGGGATTCGAAAATGATGTGCTATCCGCAAGTGATCGAACTCGATGGCCGTACGCTCATGTTTTATTGCGGCAATGACTTTGGCCGCGAAGGTTTCGGCGTTGCTGAATTGACGGCTTATACGCCTTCACCGTAATCGATATTCTTCCCCCATGACTATTCTTGATCATCTCGTCGACGGCAATAACAAGCAGCGTCCTTTGTTGGAACGCATGCGGAGTTCGGCAAAGCCCGTGATGCTGTATGGCGCTGGCGTCTACGCCTATGTATTGAAGCGATTCCTCGAAGCCAACGGCATTACGGTGTCGGGCGTGATGGTGGATGCCGCCTACAAGACGGAAGATGCTTTCATGGGCGCCAAGGTGGTGACTACCGAAGAGTTGGTCGACCGCCTAGGCGACTTTCATTTCGTCGTCGGCATTACCAATGTGCCGGTGGCGGTGGAGCGACTGGAAAAGCTGGGTGCGCCTGATGTACATGTGATCGATATCCCGGATTATCTCAATATGCCGGACGGTTTCATGGACATGGCGTTCGTGAAGGCAAACGTTGAACAATTCGAACGGGCATCGCAGGTGTTTGCCGATGACTTGTCTCGTCAGACCTATATCGCCGCGATCAATACCAAAATCAATGAGAACCTGGATTACGTTCGTCCGCATGTGCGTGTCGACAATCTTTATTTTCCGAAGACCGAGTTTGCCCTAAGAGAGAATGAAGTGTTTCTCGACGTCGGCGGTTTCACCGGCGACACCATACGCGAATTCCATCATGTCAGCGGCGGTCGCTATAACAAGATCATTTCGCTGGAACCGTTCGAGGATAATTTCGCAAGACTGGTGGAGACGGTTAACTCGCTCGACCATCCGCGCGTCGTGCCGATCAAGGTCGGCGCCTGGGATGAAAAGACGAGCTTGTCCTTTGCGACCAACGATATGGATATCGACAACAAGATTGCCGAGGGCGGCAGCAAGACGATCGAGGTCGAACCCATCGATGCCATCATGGAGCGCGAAGGCAGTACGGTCACCTTGATCAAGACCGACATCAACGGTGCCGAGTATCGTGCATTGGCCGGCGCGCGTAAAACCATTCAGCGCGATCGGCCGCGCGTCATTACGCGGCTGCACTTGAAAGAAGATTTTTTCCGCATCCCGCTGCTGCTGCGTGACATTGCGCCTGACATCAAAATTTATCTCAGGCAGCGCGGCTATTTTTCGATGATGGTGATTCTGTACGCGGAATTCGATTAATCTCGAATGAGTTGGGCGATGCCGAATCCATGCCGCCCGAATTCACTGCCGTTGTAGAGAAGATAGATCTCGCCATCGCATTCAAACACGTGCGGATAGCACAGCATTTGCGAATCCCAGTCATTTTCGCTGACATCGATAACCAGGTTGTCGTCGTCGCGTGTCCAATTCTGTAAATCGTCCGACCATGCATGGCCGATGCGATAGCCGCGGTCGCGGTTTTTGCGAAAGTCATGCGTCTGTCTATAGCAGAACCACATGTGGTATTTGCCATTGATGTCGATCACAGTCGGCAGCGCTTGGCATTCATCGGGACCCAAGCGCGACTCGATGATTTGCCTGGCTTCTTCCTTGGTCCAGTGAATGCCGTCGGGCGAATATGCATGGCCGATCTTGTAGAGTCGATCCGGCGCCGCGTCTTCCGAAGACTTCTTCCAGCCGGTGCCGAAGATGTACCACATGTGAAATACGCCATCGACAATTTTGACGAAAGGGTCGGCCACGATGCAGGGTTCGAACAGCGAAGGCCCAAGCACCGGTCCGTCGCCCATGCGCTGGAAGGTGCGACCATTGTCGCGGCTGATCGCTAAGCCAATAGCGGTATCCACCGGCACCGACACGCGGCGGTTGACGCCCGAGGTATAACCGTAAATATCATCGCCATGGCGCACCACGTTCATCGGGAAGATGCCATGCTCATCGAAGCAGCCTAGCTTGCCGAGTTCGATGACGGTATGTTCGGACACGCCGACGATGTCGCGAAAATTCTTTTTTATGTCGACATACGCGATATGGCTTAAATACTTGCCATTAGTGGGATCGAACGAGCGCGTCGAAAAATAAATGCGCACGAAATCGTCGAAGACCAGGGCTTGCGGCGATTGCGCGAAGTCCGTACAGCCGTTCGGTAACTTGAACTGTTTCGGCTCGAAGATTTTTCCGAGTTTTTTCCAATGCATCATGCTTCGCATCTCTTTTAGATCAATTGATAACCTGAGTCCAGGCGCTCCTTGATCGATTCTACCGAATTGAACATCATCACGTCGACGATGGAAAGCCAGGGTACGAATTCATTACCCGATTGCGGATATTCGAACGGCAGTGCTTGCAGGAATTTCAGTTCGATGCCTTGCGTCTGAAATTCCTCTTTCGCATAGAGTTCCGTGCCGCCGATCGGATTGATATAGATATCTGCCCTAACGCTTTTGCACAGCGCGATCACCTTTTCTTGGTTTTTCAAAGAATGATCGATCGACAGCGTCGACGAAATCGTGATTTCAGTATCGATGCCAAGGTATTCACATACGCGTAGGATCGAGTGGTGAATGAAACGAAACAGGTTGCGATCTTCGAAACGCATGACGGTTTCCAGTACAGGTGCAACTTGCTTGAAGCAGGGCGCGCGGCGATAGGACTCGATGAGCCGATTCAAAAATTTACCGCCGTCGAAGTCCGGCGCAAGCTCGCGCTCAACAACGTCGAGAAAATCGGAATCGCTTTTCAGCGGCAGCGAGATGAGCGCTTCTTTGCCATGCTGGAGAATTCGATTGCGATTGATCCAGCCCTTTTTCGTGTACTTGATATTGTCGTAGACGATGAACTGGTCAACGGCGTTGATGAGTTGAAAATACCCTATGTACGGAAAAAAATAGGGCTGCATGACAGCGACGGTTTTCATTTTCCTGCGTTGCTTGCGATGACGTCAATGATGCGATCGACTTGATCGTCGGCGAGAGCCGGATAGATCGGTAGGCAAATCACTTGCGACGCGATTTTTCTCGCCACCGGCAAATTTGAATGTGCTGCGGACGGCATACCGCGGTACATCGGGAAATCGGTGATCAACGGATAAAAATAGCGGCGCGTGTGGATGTCATGCTCATGTAGTTTCTGGAAGAGCGCATCGCGACTGAGCGAGTAGCGTTCCTGTGCCAGAATCGGAAAATAGGCAAAGTTCGCCACCTTTTGATTGCCACCGGGGAGGCAATGAATGCCATCGATACCGGCAAGGCGAGCACGATAGCGTGCATCAATGGCGCCCCGTCGCTGTAATGCGTTATCGATGCTCTTAAGTTGGAGCAGGCCGAAGGCGGCATTGAACTCACTCATCTTGCCATTGATGCCAGGCGCCACGACGGTGGTTTCATCGACGAAACCGAAATTCTTGAGGTGATCGATATGTTTTTTCGCCTTTGCCGTCGGACTGACGATGGCTCCGCCTTCGAAAGTGTTGAAAACCTTGGTGGCGTGGAAGCTCAGCACCGACAAGTCGCCGTGATTGAGCAAGCTGTCATCTTCGGTACGGACGCCGAAAGCATGGGCGGCGTCGTAGATTACTTTCAATCCATAGTTGTCGGCGATTTTTTGAATGCGGTCGACATCGCACGGATGACCGTAGCAATGCACCGGCAAAATCGCGGTGGTTTGCGGCGTGATCGCGGCTTCGAGTTTTTCCGGGTCCAGGTTAAAGGTGACTGGATCAATGTCAACAAAGACCGGCTTGATGCCGTTCCAGAGCAGGGAATGTGCGGTAGCGACAAACGAATAGGGCGTCGTAATCACTTCGCCGGTAATGCGTAATGCCTGCAGGGCGGTGATCAAGGCAAGCGTGCCGTTGGCAAACAGCGATATATGCTTAACGCCCAGATAATCGCACAGAGCTTGTTCCAGCTGTTGATGAAGCGGCCCGCCGTTCGTCAGTATTTTGTTATCCCATATCTGCTGCAGGTAAGGGATGAAATCTTCCAGCGCCGGCATGTAGGGCTGGGTGACATAAATCGGCGATGATTTTTTTTGATCACTCATGATGTGCTACCTTGCTCATTCATTTCTGTATTCGAACCGGCGACTTCGAAGCTGGCAGCCGGCTCGCCGGCACGCCAATGTTGCCATATGGTGCGCAAGGCTTCTGTCAATCCTTTGGCCAATACGTCGGGCTGTCCCATCGGCGAAGCAGCCACGCGGCTACGCAACGCTTGTCTTAATTGCGCCAACTCTTCTTGCTTGCCTGCCCATGCCACTGCCTTTTGTACGAACTCTTCTTTGGTGCCGGCAATGAAATCTTCCAAACCCGCATGACACAATCCCGCCGCACCGGCACGGCCTACCGGCGTCTTACCCGCCAAGGTCAGGGTCGGCACACCCATCCACAAGGCATGCAGGGTGGTGGTGCCGCCATTGTAGGGGAAGGTGTCCAGGCAGATATCGATTTGATGATGCAGTCCAAGATATTCCACCATGCCGCAGCGGTCATGAAACACTAAGCGAGAACGGTCAATGCCTTCTTCGGCAAACCAGCTCATGAAAGGCTCGCAATCTCCATGTGGCATCGAGCCCAGCAGCATGCGGGAATCGGGAATTTCGCGTAATGCCTCAGACCATAGTGCGACGACCGAGCGGCTGATTTTGCTCGGGCGATTGAAGCTGCCGAATGTGACTTGGCGATTGGTTAAGGCAGGTAATGCATTCACCGGCGGCGCATCGCTGGCGGGGAGGAAAGGGACTGCCGCTGGCAATCGCACAATTTTCTCGGTGAATTGTTCGTCGAACTGACCGGCCGGCAAGAAATGGCGATCGGCCAAGTAGTAATCCATGGATTGCAAACCCGTCGTGCAGGCGGTGCCTATCCAGGTGGCTTGAATAGGCGCGGGTTTTCTGGCGAGCGCCAGCAGCCGGTTGCCTGCGGTGTGGCTGGAGAGATCAATAAGAATATCGATTCTATCCGTTTGAATTTGTTGAGTAAGTTGTTCGTCGGTAAGCCCGGCGACGCCGCGCCAATTTGGAATTAAGGAGCGCAGGCGACCAGTAACATGATCTTCACTGGCGAAGTTGTAATAAGCATGCAAAATCAACGAAGGATCATGCGCCCATTGGGCGAGCACCGGTTCAATGAAGTGCGCTACCGCATGGTCGCGCAAATCGGCGGAAATCAGGCCGATATGCAATGGACGATTTGGATCACGAGAATTGGCGTGCCGCGGCCAAGAAGAACGCAGGGGCGCTTCGAACTGTTCGCCGAAACGGCAGTGCTCGGCAAACAAGGTGGCCTGGTCAACCGCATCATCGTAGGATAAACAAAACAATAGATTGCTGTGCGCGATAGGCAGATCGGGATTCAACTTCAAGGCTTGCCGGAAGTGATTGGCTGCCTCTGCCGCATTCCCTTGGAGCAGCAGAAGATGCCCAAGCTTGTTATAAATTCCCGGATCATTCGGAAGCGCCATCAAGGTTCGGCGCGACAGCGATTCCGCCTCGGCGATGCGATTCTGTGCTTCTAGAATGTCGTCCAGCGCTAAGTAAGCTAATTGGAGATCGGGTCTGAGGACAAGCGCTTCTTGTAAGTACTTTTCAGCTTCGGCCAGTTTGCCTTGCGCCTTCAAGGCGATGCCGAGATAGGCAAGGGCTTCCACGAATGTCGGCGCAATCTCCAGTGCTTTGCGATAGCTCACTTCGGCATCCGCCGCACGGCCCGCTTCAAAGTAGGTAATGCCGAGATTGAGATAGGCGGCTTCGCTACGTACGCCCTTGTTGAATGCCTGGGCGAGTACATCGCGCGCGGCGTCCGGTTGGCCGGCCTCGATCAACGTGCCGATGTAACTCATCCAATATTGGCCGACACCAGGATTTGCGTCCAGCGCAGCCTTGAAGAAGGGGAGGGCAGCTTCGTGTTTTCCTACCTGTACCGCGATAAATCCCATATTGTGGTTGGCATCGGGATGGCGCGGCTGGGCTTGCAGGATGGCGCGATAAAAACGCTCGGCATCTTGCAGGCGGCCGGCTTGATGATGGGCAACGGCTTGCTGAAGCGCCGCTTCCAGGCTCATCGTGCCGGCAGGGTTGTTTGCCATGGTTGTCTTTCTCTAGCTATTTGCATTGACTTCGAACGCTTTTGCCGGCTCGCCAGCACACCAGCGCTGCCACATGGTGCGCAAGGCTTGCGTCAGGCCCTTGGCCAATACGTCGGGCCGCCCCATCGGCGAAGCTGCGACGCGTCCTCGTAATTCTTGGCGTAGTTGCGCCAATTCCTGGGCCTTACCCGCCCACGCCACTGCCTTCTGTATGAACTCTTCCTTGGTGCCGGCAATGAAGTCATCCAATCCCGCATGACACAGTCCCGCCGCACCGGCACGTCCGACCGGCGTCTTGCCCGCCAAGGTCAGGGTCGGCACCCCCATCCATAAGGCATGTAGCGTGGTGGTGCCGCCATTGTAGGGGAAGGTGTCTAAACAAATATCAACTTGATGATGCAAGCTCAGATACTCGGCCATGCTGCAGCGTCCATGAAACACTAGGCGTGAACGATCGATGCCTTCTTCGGCAAACCAGCTTAACAAAGTATCGTGCTTACCTGCTTGCGGCATACCGCCCAAGAGCATGTTCGAAGTCGGCAAGGTTCTGAGTACTTGCGCCCATAGCGCAATGACGGGGCGGTTGAGTTTGCTTAAGCGATTGAAGCTGCCGAAGGTAATCGTGCCATCGGCCAATGCCGGCAGCGCATTCACAGCCGGCGCTTGATCGGAAGGCAAGAAGGGAACGCCGGCTGGCAAGCGCACGATTTTTTCGGTGAATTGCTCGTCAAATTGACCGGTAGGCAAGAAATGCCGATCGGCCAGGTAGTAATCCATGGATTGCAAACCGGTGGTGCAGGCGGTGCCTATCCAAGATGCTTGGATAGGCGCGGGTTTCCTGGCAAAGGCCAGCAAGCGGTTATCCGCCGTATGGCCGGACAGATCAATCAAGATATCAATGGCATCCGCTTGGATTTGCTGGGCCAGTTGTTCGTCGGTCAAATCGGGGACGATGCGCCAGTTGGAAATCAGCGACTGCAAGCGTGCAGTGACATGGTCTTCGCTCGAATGATTATAGTATGCATACAAAGCCAGCGACGGGTCATGCACCCACTGCGATAAGACCGGCTCGATGAAATTCGCAACGGCATGATGACGGAAGTCGGCAGAAACCAATCCAACTCGCAGAGGGCGATTCGGGTCGCGCGAATTGGCATGCTTGGGCCATGCTTTACGTAATGGTGCCTCAAAGCGCTCGCCGAAGCCGCAATACTCCTTAAAGAGCATCGCTTCATCGACATTGTCGTCATAGGGTAAGAAATACAAGAGATCGGTATACGCGTCGGCGAATTCCGGATGGAGCTCCAATACGCGGCGTTGGCACGCGGCGGCATCGGCAAAACGATCCTGCAGAAAATGCAGAACACCCAAGTTCCTATACACCTCGGCGTAATTGGGATCGGTCTCCAGCGCGTTGCGATAGCAAGCCTCCGCATCGGCAAGCCGGCCCAATTGGGTATAGGCGACGCCGAGATTCGAGTAAGCGGTTTCGCCGCGCAAACCTTTGCTGACGCCTTGGGCGAGTACATCGCGTGCGGTATCCGGCTGGCCGGCTTCGATCAACGTACCGACATAGCTCAGCCAATATTGTCCCACAGTCGGATTAGCATCGAGTGCTGTTTTCAGGAAAGGAAGCGCGGCGGCATGATTGCCGACTTGCATTGCCAAACACCCCATGTTGTGATTGGCATCGGGATGACGCGGTTGTGCCTGCAGGATCGCGCGATAAAAGCGTTCGGCATCTTGCAAGCGACCGGCTTGATGATGCGCGACAGCTTGCTGCAGCGCCGCTTCCAAGCTCATCGTGCCGGCAGGAGGTTTAGCCATGATTCTGCTTTCTAGGAATGTTCTGTTACTTCAAAGCTGGCAGCGGGCAATCCGTTGCACCAGCGCTGCCACATGATGCGCATGGCAGCCGTTAATCCTTTGGCCAGCACAGCCGGTTGTCTCATCGGCGAAGCTGCGACGCGTCCGCGTAACTCTTGGCGCAGTTGCGCCAATTCTCTTTTCTTATCCGCCCACTCCAGTGCTCTGTGTACAAATGCTTCCTTGGTATCGGCGATGAAGTCTTCCAGGCCGGCATGATATAAGCCGGCGGCGCCGGCGCGACCCACTGGCGTATTGCCGGCCAAAGACAGGGTCGGCACACCCATCCACAAGGCATGTAAAGTGGTGGTGCCGCCATTGTATGGGAAGGTGTCTAAACAAATATCGACTTGCTGATGTAGGGCAAGATATTCCGTCATGATACAGCGCCCGTGGAGGCTTAATCGGTTGTGCTCAATGCCTTCTGCGGCAAACCAATCCAGCAGGTTTTCATACCCGCCGTTTTGCGGCATGCCGGCGATGAACATGCGGGAAGTGGGTAAGGCTCGTAATACCTGTGCCCACAAGGCAATCACCGGACGGTTTAATTTAATGATGCGATTAAAGCTGCCGAACGTTATATAACCGTTGCTCAGTGCAGGTAACCCGTTGACCGGGGGCGCATCTGCCGTTGGCGTGAACGGCACTCCAGCCGGTAAACGCACGATCTTTTCCGTGTATTGGTCGTCGAACTGGCCCAATGGCAGAAAATGGCGATCGGCGAAATAATAATCCATGGAGGCTAGACCGGTCGTGCAAGCCGACCCGATCCAGCTGATTTGAAGCGGCGCCGGCTTTCTAGCGAAAGCCAGCAAGCGATTACCCGCGGTGTGGCCGGATAGATCGATCAGAATATCGATGCCATCAGCTTGAATTTGCCGCGCCAGCTGCTCATCGTTCAACTCAGTGACGCCGCGCCAGTGTGCGACCAGGGAGCGAAGGTGGCGAGTAATGTGATCTTCGTCAGCGTGGTTGTAATACGCATGCAGAACCAGAGAGGTGTCTTTAGCCCATTCGGAAAGGACAGGTTCAAAAAAATTGGTAACAGCATGAGTGCGGAAATCCGCCGATACCAATCCGATTCGCAACGGACGATTCGGATCGCGTGAATTAGCATGCTGCGGCCACAAGGAGCGCAAGGGCTGCTCGAAACGTTCGCCGAAGCGGCGGTGCTCTTCAAAAAGAGTCGCGGCATCCACCGTCTCGTCATACGACATGCAGAACAGCAGATTGCTTTGCGCTTCTGCAAATTGCGGATTGCGTTGCAGCGCATTGCGGAAGAGTTCAGCGGCTTTGCCGTATTGATAACGGCCCAGTAGAAGATTGCCGAGGTTGTTATATGCCTCGGGATAATCCGGCACCAGGGCTAATGCTTGACGCAGGTGCGTTTCTGCTTCGGCGTAATGATGTTCTTCAGTGAGCAAGGTGCCAAGGTTGTTATGCGCCTTGGCGTAACTCGGATTGAATTTTAGCGCTTGGCGATAACTTGCCTCCGCGTCTTGCGCTTTTCCGAGCGCCTTGAATACATTGCCAAGGTTGTTGTGTGCATCGATGTATTGCGGATTGAGCTTGATCGCACGCTGATAACTGTTGGCGGCATCGACGAGTTGTCCCTTGCCTTCTTGAACCATCCCCAGGTTGTAATACGTATCCGGATCATTTGGCAATAACTCCGTTGCCTTAATCGCGGATATCGATGCGTCGGCGCCGGTGCGTATCGCGATCAAGCTGAGCACCTTCCAGCCGAAACCGTCATGAGGAAAACGGTGAGTGAGCGATCTTGCTACCGTATCAGCTTCGGCAAGCCGGCCTTGGTTATAGAGAGCAACCAGCTGGTCGATTTCTGCTCGAGGAGGAGGGAGATGTTTTGCCACGGCTTTTACCGGCTTTGCTGAACTTTGTTTGGTGCTATTCGGCTGTGTTGGAAGAGCTTCACCGCTGATCTCAAACGAGACGGCGCTAAGTCCGTCACACCACCGTTGCCACATGGTGCGCAATGCTTGGGTTAATCCTGAAGTCAATACAGCAGGCTGCCCCATCGGTGATGCAGCCACGCGGCTGCGCAACTCTTGCCGTAGCTGCGCCAATTCTTGTGGCTTGTTTGCCCACTCCACCGCCTTTTGTACAAATTCGTCTTTGGTGCCGGCAATGAAATCTTCCATTCCCACATGGCACAAGCCCGCGGTACCGGCGCGTCCTACCGGCGTTTTGCCGGCCAAGGTCAGGGTCGGCACACCCATCCATAACGCATGCAAAGTGGTGGTGCCGCCATTGTAGGGGAAGGTGTCGAGACAAATATCGACTTGCTGATGCAGTCTAAGATACTCTCCCATGCCGCATCGGTCATGAAAGCTCAAGCGAGAGCGGTCGATGCCTTCATCGGCAAACCAGCCCAGCAGCGTATCGTAGCTACCGGCTAAGGGCATAGCGCCTAGCAGCATGCGCGACGTGGGCAAGGCTCTGAGCACTTGTGCCCACAAGGCAATCACCGGACGGCTAAGCTTGCTTAAGCGATTGAAGCTGCCGAAGGTGATACGCTTATTGGACAAAGCCGGCAGTGCATTGATATCTGGCGCAGCATCCGAGGGCAGGAAAGGCACGGCGGCAGGCAAGCGAACGATCTTCTCGGTGTATTGCTCATCGAACTGACCCGCAGGCAGAAAATGTCGATCCGCCAAATAGTAATCCATGGCCTGCAAGCCGGTGGTGCAGGCGGTGCCGATCCACGTGGCTTGAATGGGCGCTGGTCTATGCGCAAAGGTCAGTAAGCGATTGCCGGCAGTGTGGCCAGATAAATCAATGAGAATATCGATGCCATCGGCCTCGATTTTTTTTGCAAGTTCTTTGTCGGATAATCCAAGGACGGTATTCCAGTGAGCAAAATGGGCGCGTATCTGGGGCGTGACGTGATCTTCGGCGGCATAGTTGTAATAAGCATGCAAGACCAAAGACGGGTCGTTTGCCCATTGAGACAGAACCGGCTCGATGAAGTTGGCTACGGCATGATAGCGAAAGTCGGCGGAGACGATCCCAATGTGCAGGGGGCGACGAGGGTCGCGCGAATTGGCGTGATTCGGCCAGGATGAGCGCAAGGGGGCCTCGAAGTGCTCCCCAAAGCGGCAATATTCTGCATACAGTGTGACGCCATCGACTGTTTCATCATGCGATAGACAGAAAAGCAGGTTACTGTACGCGCCGGCAAATTCAGGATCAAGCGCCACCGCTTGGCGGTAATGCGCCGCCGCTTCGGAAAATCGCCCCTGATCATGGAATACCGACGCAAGATTGCAATGCGTTTCCGCCAGGTCAGGTTGAATTTTCAGCGCTTCCAAGAAAATTCTTTCGGCTTCATCTGGACGAATAGTTTCCTTTAGGGCGATGCCGAGATTATTCAGTATGCCTACATCTTGCGGTGCGAGTTGTAAGGCGCGCCGGCAAATCGCTTCTGCTTCGACATGCTTTCTTTGATGGTTGTAGACTGCGGCCAAGTTGGGAAAGGCCGTCAAAAAATCGGGTTTGATCTCCAGCGCGCGACGATAATTTTGTTCGGCTTCAACGAGGCGGTTTTGTTTTTGAAAGATGACGCCCAGGTTGTAATGAAGTTCCGCGGAATGCGGGTTAGCTTCCAGGCCGGTGCGGTAGGTTGTTTCTGCTTCCGGAATGCGATTCTGCAATTGGAGGACATCGCCCAGGCCGTTATAGGCTTCAATAGTGCTAGGGCGGACTGCCAGGATGTGGCGGAATTTGCTTTCGGCTTCGTCAAGCCGATTTAGCAACTTACATACAATGGCCAGATTCAGTTCGGCTTCGATGAAATCATGACGCAATTTGAGCGCTTGCTTGTAGCTTGCCTCGGCTTGGGCGTATTTCTTTTCGTCCTTGTACACATTGCCCATATTGCTGTGCGCTTCCGCAAAGCCGGGATTGATTTTCAAGGCCAGCTTAAAGTAGCTTGCAGCTTCTTCAAGTAACCCCTTTTCGCGCAACACCGCGCCCAGATTGTTAAGGGCTTCGGCGAATCTTGGATTGATTTTTAAGGCCTTGCGATAACTGTCTTCCGCATCTGCCGCCCGGCCCATCGCGTAATAAGTTATTCCGAGGTTGAAATACGCGCCTTCCGCTCCTTGCAAGCTCTTCTGTACGCCTTGCTCCAACACGTCGCGCGCGGTATCAACCTGCCCGCTTTCGATCAGGGCATCGATATAACTCATCCAATATTGCGGCACCGTTGAGTTGGCTTCGAGTGCGAGCTTGAAATGAGGCAGCGCAGCGGCATATTGGCCGACTTGAACGGCGAGTGCGCCGAGGTTGTAATTGGCGGCCGGATGCTGTGGCACTGCTTGCAGTATGGCTCGATACAGTTGTTCGGCATCTTGCAATTGGCCGGCGCGATGAAAGCCGATCGCTTGCTGCAGCGCTGTGTCTACGGTCATTGCTCCTTGTTGTTCGGCCATCTCTTCACTTCCTCATTTGCATTCAGTGCGCGCATTACGCGGCATTCTCGCACCAATGTTTCCAGGCTTGCCGATAAGCGTTTTCTAGGTTACGAGTAAATCGCGTTTTGTCCATGAGCGGCGACGTGGCGACCTGCGTTCGCATGCTGGCGCGAAGTTGCGCCAGCCGCGGTATGTCTGCGGCCGCCTCTACACCAATCCGAATGTAATCGTCTTGGGTCATAGCGGCAAATTGGGTCAGGCCGGCGCTGCAAAGAAAACTGTAACCGACACGATGAATGTAGTCTTCCCCGACTAATACAATCACGGGTACGCCCATCCAAAAAGATTCGCAGGTGGTTGTGCCGCCCGTCACCAGCAAGGGATCGAGCGCGATATCGACTTGTCCCATCAGATTGTGAAATTCGCGGGCCGGCAAGGAAGCATGGAAATCAATCCGGCTGCGTGCCACGCCCGCTGCCTCGAATTGTCGTGTAATCCATTCGCGACGTTCACCTTCAGGAATCGTCACCATCACCAGCCTGGAACTTGGCACAGCGCATAACAACCGCGCCCAAAGTGCGATTGTCGGCAGATCGATCTTATTGGACTTGTTAAAGGAACCGAATGTTAGGAACCCGTTGATCAAGGCCGGCGACGGCAATACCTCCGGCATCTCGACCATCGGCTGATAGCAACACAAGCCGTCTGGCAGGCGCAGCAAGCGCTCGCTGTAGAAGCGGTCGCTACCATCAGGGTCGGCACGGCGATCGGTGATACGGTAATCCATGGTCGACAAGCCACTGGTCCCCGGATAGCCCAAGTATGTCATTTGTACGGGTGCTGGCTTTCGTGCGAACGTCAGCATGCGATTGCCGCCGGTATGGCCCGATAAATCCACCAGCACATCAATGCCGTCGGCGCGTATGCGCTCCGCCAATTGCTCATCGTTCATGGCAACGCACGGCATCCAATGATGCACGAGCGATTGCATGCGCTCGGTGACGCGATCGCACTGGGCGTGGTTGTAGTAACAGAAAATCTCAAAGACCGATGCATCATGGCTTGCCAAAATCGGTTGCATGAAGGCGGCAACCGCATGAGAGCGAAAGTCGGCGGACACGTAGCCGATTTTGATGCGTTTGTTTGCATCGCGCGCATTTGCGTGCGGGCGACAAGATGCTTTAAGCGGTGTTTCAAACCGTTCGGCAAAGCGCAAATGCTCTTCAAGCAAGGCTTCTCTAGAAATGCTGGACGTGAACTGGCTGACAAACAACAAGGTGCTGAAGGCATCGGCGTAGTCGGGCTGAAGTTCGAGCGCCTTCGTAATTGACACCAGAGCTTCTTCCGATCGTCCCAAGCCGTTAAGCGCAGCACCCAGATTGTGATGAACGACCGCCAGATCCGGCTTGAGCTTGAGCGCCATGCGAAAGCACATTTCCGCCTCTCCAAGTCTCCCCTGGCAGAAGTAGGCGTAGCCGAGATTGCTGTGCGTTTCAGCGACATTCGGATCGATTGCCTGCGCTTGCTGGAACAAGGCGACGGCTTCGTTGAACTTGCCTTGCGTGCGGTAGACATTCGCGAGATTGTTGCAGGCGCGCATATCAGGAGTTCCGGCCGCCAATACGGCTAAATAGCATGCCGCTGCATCGTCCAAGCGGCCTTGCGCCTCCAGTACATCGCCCAGGTTGTTGCGCGCATCAATGAAGTTCGGGTCGATGGCAAGCGCATTGCGAAAGCATTGTGCCGCCGCGTCGCGTTTGCCTTGCGCATGCAGGACATTGCCGAGATTGTTGTGCGCCAGAGCGTAATCGGGCTTCAGACGCACGGCGATTTCAAAAGCTGCAGCGGCTTGATCGAGATCGCCCCGATCTTTCAAGGCTGTGCCGAGGTTGTTGTGGCAGGCCGCCAGTTCAGGCTGCAGCCGTACCGCTTCACGGAAATGCTGGATGGCGTCGTCCAGCCGGTTCGTCTGAGCGCAGGCCATGCCGAGTTGCGAATAAAAATCCGCAACGTCGGGCTTGAGGGCGACGGCTTGCCTGTAACGCTCGATGGCTTCATCAAGCCTGCCCTGCCGGGCGCAGATTAAACCCAGAACAAAGAACGCGTCTGGATTGTCCTGTATTTTTTTGAGTAAGTTTTCCGCTTGCTGCAGGTTCCCGGATTGGAAATGGCCGACAGCGACCTGGAATTCCGTCATCTTTTTTCCACTGCACGGCGCAATTCTTCCAGCAGGTTCTGATCTTCCACAGGTTTTCCTGGAGCCGAACCTGGAGGTGTTTTGCCTGCGCTTGAAGGCGTATTTGGCTTGGTCGTCGATTTGGCGCCAGGCGTCTTGGCCGGCACTGCACTGGTAGGCGGTGGTATCGTCGGTTTGCTCATGATGACGCCGGAAGAGTCATCGGCGCTTTTTTCGGCTGGCGTGGCCGGGGAGGTTTTAGGAGCTGATTCCTTGGGAACCGTTTTTTGTGGTACGGGTGGAGCCTTCTCTTCTTTTTCTGCCGCTTGAGCTGAAGTGGGTTTGCTCGGCACGGGTTTCTTCTGTGCGTCGGCTTTGGGGGCTGTGGACGCGGCGTCAGGGCGCTTCAATCGGCCGGCTTCGGTACGCTCGCGCAAATCTTTTGCCCAATCGCCCAAAGTATTTTGGAATGCGCCGGTAATCGATTCGGCTTCGAAATCGTCATTGATGATGTACGGCGTGATCATTATGATCAATTCCGTACGATTATCGTTGTCGTTGGTTTGCTTGAACAGATTGCCGACGGCCGGGATGTCCTTCAAAAAAGGCACGCCCGAGTCGCCGCGGCTGCCAATGTTTTGAATCAGGCCGGCCAGCATGATGGTGCTGCCGTCGCGCAGCGAAAGTTTAGTATCGACTTTGCGCGTACTGATGGTGGGCGTGTCTGTTACACCCGTGGTTGTCGCTGCAGGGCTGCTGACTTCTTGCGTGATGTCCAGATCGATACGATTGCCGGAATTAATGACGGGACGCACTCTCAGAACGACACCGGTGCTTCTGTACTGCACCGAATTGGTCACTACATTGGAGGCGCTACCGCCGGGCGCAGTAATGCCGCCTACAGTCGTGGTAGTGCTGGTAAGAATCGGGACTTCATCGCCGACCTGAATGGTTGCTACCTCACCGTTTCTCGCCATGATTTTCGGGCTGGATAGAATGCGCGCCTGATTGTCGGAGGCAAGTGCATTCAGCTGGGCTCTAACCAAGCCGGCAGCGTTCAGGAAATTGACGGTCAGGCCAGAGCCGCCAGCGGATCCGCTGGTAATTACACCATTGACGCCGGCCGGTCTTGTCGTGCCATCGCGGAAACCCCAATTGACTCCAAGACTTTTTGACGCTTTCAAACTAACTTCAGCTACAGTAACTTCCACTAGCGCCGATTTGGTCGGCTTGTCCAATTCTGCAAGCAAGGTCATCCATTGGCGGTAATCGTCTGCTGTACCACCTTTAATGATCAAGCTATTGGTGGCGGTATTCACCACGATGCCGCCGGACGATCTGGCGGGTGCTGGCGCGGGGGCTGCCCCTGGCGCAGTCGGCGCAGTAACTGCCGGCGCCGTCGATCCCGGAGAAATCAGTTCGGACAAGGTTTTGGCAAGCGATTGTGCATCGGCATACTTGACCGGGTAAGTAAAGAAGGTGCCGCCGACCCGAGATTCCGAGGGACGATCCAGTTCGCGCGACCACTTCAAAACATGGGTCATGATTTCGTCGGACGAGGAAAACACAACTACACTGTTTAACGGGCCGATCGGCAAAAGAATAATGGGGGTGCCGGCTGTTGCGTTTTGGCCGACAGCGTAACCCTCTGCCGTTAGAATATCGTTCAACCTTCTGGCGAACTCTTCAGCGGTCCAGAATACGGGCGTGATGCGCTTGCTGCGTTGCCCGCGCATCGCCGGCTGGTCGAATACTTGGACTACTTCCATAGCCGCAGAGACGTCTTCCGGCTGCCCGCTTATCAGCAGTGCGTTATGCGGAGCGTCTTCGGTGAAGGATATCTTCGCGCCGAACATGGTGCGTAAGAAAGCGGAGAAGTCAGCAACGCGAACTGCTTCCAGTTCGATGTAGTGGAAGACTGGGCGCAGGCTCGCCGGCGTATCCGGCTGGGCGCGGCCGCGCTTGATGAGCGGCGAATAGCTGTTGGACGCACTGTCCGGAACGATACGGATCACGCCGCCGAAGTCTTGAACGGCGATGCCGTAGCTCTTCAACAGCATGCGCGCCAGGTGCGCCATCTGCTTCGCTGATTGCGGCTTCGGTGTACGGAAGGTTACTAGATCCGTACGGCTGGCGACTGCCGGATCCATGGAATAGCTCACCTTCAACACGCCGCCGTAAATCGCGTGAACGAAGGTGGGAATCGGCATTTGGTTGAACGACACAGCAAGATCGTCTTTTTCATCGCCGCCAATCGCGGACGTCTGCGGCGCTTCATTATTCTTGATGTTACTGCTGCGGAAATTCGAAACTCCAGGAGTGTCGGTTTCGGAATATTTCCGTTGTGCGCGTTCCTCGCCCAGCACCGAAGCAGACTCGGTCAGCGGGCTGCGTTCGTACTCGAGCTTCTTGGGTACGTTGACCGGAGTGGCGCAACCACTTACAGCAAGCGCAAGCGAAATAGCCGAAAGCGGCAACAGCCGGAAATTCGTCATGGTTTTATCAGCACGATAGGAGGGTTTTTTCATTGCTCGCTTAAACTTAAAGTCATCGGTTGGCCGTTCAGAATCAGTCGTAAACGGTCTGAGAAAATGTCGACGATCTTGGCGCCGCCAGGTAGCTTGTCGCCGACTTTCAGAATTTCTCCGGTGGTTTGATTGTCAAACAAAATAATCACGTTTTTGTCTTTGCCGATGGTAGAGACACCCACGATTTTCCAATTCGGCGGAGTGAGCGGTTCTTTGCGCGGCGGCAGCGGTTGGCGCGCCGAAAGCTCCCAGATGCGCAGGGATGTCGTGTCATCCGGCTTATCGGACTTTTCTGTTTTTTCCGTTTGTTCTACTTTTTCGGCAATCGGCGGGGGCGGAGGCGGCAGCACAAATGCCGGATCCTGTTTTTGATTTTTAGATAGCGCGGCGATATCGGAATTGCCTTGCGAAGTCGAAGCTGAAATCCAGCCCAGGGTCGCACCCAGCAAGCCGCAAGCGGCGACGATAATGCCGCCGAGTGCCCAATTTCGAGATAGGTTGTTAGTGTCGGCCATGGCTGCTATTTCAAAGTGGGTTTGGCGGTGGTGGGTTGGCGCCAATAGCAACGCAAATTCAGGTCCATTTGTACGCCGCGGACGCTAATGCGTTCAATCACGGTAAAGCGGCGCTCATCTTCCAGAACGCGAACCAGCTTGGTAAATGCTGCCGGATCGAAGCGACCGACGATATTGACTTTGATAACATGCAGACCCGAAGGCAGCAATTTAGCTTTGCTCTCGCCTGCTTTGGCGTATGCCGAATTTGTCGATCCTGAGACGGAACTGTTTGCTTGTTCTTCCAACTCGCCTTCGGTTGCATTTACCGTCGCGTTAAGAATGCCGACATTGACGGCAGCGCTGCGCAGCTCATTCAACAGATGGGCTTTCGCCAGCGCAGGTGAATTCTCTTCGGGAATGTAGGCAAGCCACTTGGTGCGAACTTTTTCAATGTCGGCAAGATTGCTTTTCCATTGATTGTCGCGCAACAGATCTTCCTGCTTGGTCAAAAGCATGCGCTGGTCTTGCAACTGTTTTTGCTTGGCGGTGACCGCATCGTCAAGTTCAGCCAGTCCATACCATGCCAAGATAAGGAAAGTCAGGCCGATCAACTGCCAAAAGCGTGCGCCGGTTTTCATTTGGACACCTCGCTTTTTGCAGGTTTGATCGCCTCACCCGCGGAAGCCGGCACGCCGAACTTTCTCAGCTTGGCGGTAAGGCGCATGGCGCGCGGATCGCTATTCGGCAGGAGCTGAATATTGGCCAGATTCGGTAGCGCTTCAAGTTGCTGAATAATCGCAGCGATATTAAGTTCGGTTACCATGGGTACCAGCATCATGCGCACCTCGTCCTCCGAGAGTTCGAATTCGCGCAACGCTGCCTCTTGTTGCAGCAGGATAGGCTTGAACGACTCCAGTAGGGGGCGGATACCATTCTGTTTGGCCAATCGCGCAATTTGAGCGGTCCAGTATTGATACTCCAGAGCCTTGGCACGCGCCGCCTGAAGCGGATCGATGCGTGATGAGAGTGCCTCGATTTTTTTATCGACATCGTTTTGCATGCGTTGCAGCGTCAGCCATTGGGTCGCTAAATAACCCGCATAACCGACCAGTAGCGCACTCAACAGAACGATGGAAGCGCCGAGGCGCACGGTTTTCAAGCCGGTCCACCATTGTGGTGCCAGTAAGTTGGAAGCCCATGGCTTATTCAACGAAGCATCGCCTGGGGAACCGTTCACTATATGCGGTAGGGACTCCGGCCACGAGACGGGAACGCCGCGGCCGGCAGCAGAGGCCGCGGCAGTAGGCTGCCACTCCGCCCACGTCGTCGCGTCGAGCGAACCTGGCCACCAGGCGCTGTCGACTAGCCTGCCTTGATGCCAGAGTTGCGCCTCGACGCCTTCGGAGCAGCGGTACAGTACCGTGCCTTCCTGACGTTTGGGAAAGCACACGCTTTCCGGCGCGACGGTAATCGAGTCGAAATCCAGTTCATTGCGTTGGCAAAATTCGCGTACGCGTTGATTTTCCCAAAACCAGAGAAACACCCAATCTCCCGAACGGCAGGCATAGGCACCGCTATCGACGAATGGTGCAAGCCGAGTCAAATGCAGGCGCACGAACTCCGCTGTCTTATGCCGCGGGATGCCTTTGGCTTGAATGGATGCGGTGGCGCACCAGGCACGGGGCAAGATCCAAAGCGTCTTGCGCAAGCCGAATAAGGCATTGCGCTCGCTTGCTTGGTCTTGTGCGGCAGCGTCAGAAAGGTAGAGACGGTTGTGTAATAGCATTCTTATCTTGCTCTGAAAGTTGGTCGACGCGGGGCCATGCGGCGCGACCAGCCGGAATGATAACCGACGTTTTGGGCAAACGGCGCGGCGCATAGATCTCCCAGGGCGATCCGGCGGTCGACGTGGTCAGCCTCAAGTCGTAGCGAAGTACCCAAGGCATATCCGGCGCGCTATGCGTGATCCGGAAGGAACGGGAAGGCCAAGTGCCTTCAGCTATACCGAAAAAGCTGGTCGATGCTTCGCGTGCCTGCATGAGATCGATGGTTTCCCGGGAATTGCGCTGACGCTCCTTATCCAGCTGTCCGACTTGCTCTTGCGGCAGGCCATAGGCTTGGAGTACCTTCGGCGTCGCCGTGCCGAGATTAATGCGGCTTTCTCCGCGCACAGTCACATCTTCGAAGCACTGTTTTTCATTCCAGGTTCTTTGCAAAGTCTTCCATCCTAGTATTTGCCAAATTTCCGGTTCGGCCAGCAAAGGCGCATAGCGCGGCGGCGGCATGCCGGCCATCGAATAGTCCAGCGCTTTGGCGCCGTTCACCCGTTTCAAGTCGCCTTTTTCCTGATAATCCTCTAGCGTATCCAGCAGCGAATCGATCTTGCTTTGTTCGGCGCCACATAACAGGAGCAGACGGCCGAGCACAAGGCGGTTTGGACGATACAAGTTCAGCAAGCCGCGCACATCCTGGACATGAATAGTCGTCTTGCCGGTACCGGAGTAGCCGCGGCTGTCTACACGCAGGAGCTCCGTGCCCCATCCAAATCCATCCTGTGTCGCCCGGCTGCTGGATAACCAGTAAAGCGCTTCGCTGCGGCTCGACAGGAAGTCTTGCTCGGCTTCGGCGCGCTGCCGCAGTTTTGCCTGCCGTTCCGCCACGATTTGGCTTGATTGGCTGATCATGGCTGCCAGTATTGTCAATCCTGCGAGCAGCCAGAGAACCGCCGCTAAGGCAAATCCGGATGGACGCTTTGTCATTGCTTACCCACCCCGAATAACGCTTCCATGCCTTTCTTGGCATCCGGTTCGACTTTGCGCATGCCGGCATATGGAGCGATCATCTGCAGCATTTGTTCCCCGGAAATTGAGCGGACCATGACGGCAATGGGCATGGCATCCTGATTTTTACCGAATGGCGGCCACATGGATTGCGCATTTCCTTCCGCATCCAGGTATTCGAAACGCACTCGCGTGCCCCATGAAGTAATTACCATCGGCTTGCCGTCCGGTTCGGCGATCGTCATGTCAAAACCATCACCTCGCGTTTGCGGGACTAGTCTGACCGTGAATTTGCGCGCGAGTCCCCAGTCCGATTGCGGTAAGGACAAGGAGAATCCCGTAAATTCATTGCCATCACCTATGAACGGTTTTTCTACGTTCTCCGGTAAGACCATGTTTGCAACCACTTCTGGAAGCACATTAATGCGCAGCCATTTCGGCTGAAATTGCCCGTTTGCGCTTTCGCCGACTCGCACGATTTTGGACACTTGAAAAAAAGCGCCGGACATGATCGTCACGACAAAGCCCAGAATGACGATGCTCACGAGTAGCTCGATCAAGGTCAGCCCCGATTGGGATGAAGCTTTTACGTGCATGTGTGCCATGATCAGAAAGGCGTCGCTTTAGAAGGTTGGCGAACTTGTATGTAGCCGACCAGCTTTACCGGGAAACGAAACCACGTGCGTCCTGCCTCGTCGAGGGCGGTTGCCTGCAATTGGTAGAGCCCCACTTGATACAAGCCCAGTCCACCGGCCGGCGACACCGTATCACGCACTTCACTCACTAATTCGCTTTTCCATTCCAGGCTGAAATCGCCGAAAGTTTGCTTGCCGCTCGGCTTCAGCGCGGGGTTTTGCGTCGACAGGAATTGGATCGCTTGCAGGCGAGCCAAGGATTGCTTCTCCTGATCCTGAAAACGCGTCAAATGGCCCATCGTCTGACCAAGCCAGCTGAACAACACGACGGAGCCGATTGCCAGAATGGTCAGCGCTGCGATCATTTCCAGCAAGCTGAAACCACGTTGGCGTCGGCGGCTAACTCGCAAGACTGACATCGCAAGTCACCTGCGCAATTTGCAGAAGAATTTTCCGTCGATTCGGATCCACCAATTCGATGTTGCCTCCTACGCATACACCGCTATGAAAAATCGTGATGGGCTTGTCGCTGACCATAGTCCATCCCTCCGGCAGCGGCAGGGCGGCTTCACCGTCGGCCAGCTTGTTCTTCCATGTATCCTTGGTCAGAACGATAGTTTGCGACATCAATGCAGCGCGTGCAGATAATCTTTGAAATTGCACCACCACTTCGCTCAATTGCGCACGCCGCGATACCGAGTCGAACCAACGCTGCATAGAGGGCAGCGTTAATCCTGCAAGCAATGCGGCCAAGGTCAATACCGCCAGCATTTCAATCAGGGTGAATCCCTTAGTCGGCGGTTGAACATTGTGTCTGGAGCGAAGCTGGGTCATTGATATGACTTAGTTGGTGCCGATGTCGGCATTCAAACCTTCGCCGCCTGCCTTGCCGTCGGCACCGAAGGAATACACGGCGAATGCCTTGCCATTCGGGCCGGGCAGCTTGTATTGGTAGGGATTGTTCCAAGGGTCCATCGGCAACGCACCTTCGATGTAGGGGCCTTTCCATAGCGGCGCAAGGGCCGGATCAGATGGAGCATTCACAAGCCACAGCAATCCTTGCTCCTGCGGTGGAACCACGCCGACATCCAGGCGCATGATGTTGACGGAACTTTCCAGCATCTTGATTTGGGTTTGCGCCGTTTGCACCTTGGAGGAATCGACCTTGCCGAAAATGCGTGGACCAATCAAGCCGGCGAGCAGGCCAATGATCACCATCACGACCAGCATCTCCAGCAGAGTAAAGCCTCGTGCCGCAAGTCCATTGCTACGCGTTGTCAGAGCTGCGCGCATATCTACCTTTCTTTCGTTTGAAAATTATCTTGTTTAGATCACGTTCGTCAGACTGGTAATGGCGAGCATGACCGAAATCATGATGCCGCCCAATACCACGGACACCATCAAAATCGTTACGGGCTCCAGCAGGATGAGAAACTGCTTCATCTGCTGCTGGCTGTGCGTGCGATGCATCGCCGCTAGTGAGGCCGTGGTTTTGCCGAGTGCGCCGGAACGTTCGCCTACGCGCACCAGATTGACGCCGGTGGCATCGATGAACTGATGCAGTTGAAGCGACTCTGCCAGCGTTTTTCCGCCGCGCACATCGCTCAGAATCAATGAGGCTTTGTGCCGCCACAGGTCGCCGCGCAAGGCGTTTTGCGCATGCGACAGCGCTTCCAGAATGGATACGTGATTGAGTAAAAGCACGCTGAACATCGAGCTCCAGCGTGCCATTTCCGTGTGCATGATCCAGCTGCCGATCAAGGGCAGGCCGGCAGCCCAGTTCCATAGGTTTTGCTGAATTTTTTCTTGACGCAGCAGGAAAAAAGAGCCGACTGCGCCTCCCGCGATGATTGCACCGATGAGAATTTTATTTTTTGTGAGCCACATGCCGGTGGCGAGCACCCAGATCGACAGAGTGGGAAGATCGGCCTTGGGATTATTCAGAATGTTGGCGAATTTCGGCACCACGAATACGAATACCAGAAGGGTTGCAAGAATACCCGTCACGACTAGCACGAGCGGGTAAATCAGGGCATTACGTGCTTCGCGTTGAAAATTCAACTCCAATTCCAATTGTTCTGCTGCCGCACGCAGAGAGCCGGCGAGTTTGCCCGTGGATTCACCTGCGCGGCACAACTCTATGACGTAGCGAGGCAAGCGTAAATCAGCGTCGATGAGTGCGGCTGAAAATGCAATGCCGCCGCGCAATTGCCCATAGATCTTGGTGAACGACACTCCCAATGGGGAGTCGGCATAGCCGCGTGCTACGTTCTCGACCGCTTCGGCAAGCGTGACGCCAGCGTCGAGCAGCGTTGCCAGCTCTTGTAGCACGACTAACAATGCATCGCGGCCTGCGCGCTTAGGTTGCGACCATGCGGCCGTACGCGAGCCGCTGGCTTCCTTAAGCTGGAACGCCAGTAAGCCGCGTCGCTGCAGTTCCGCCATTGCTTCGGATTGATCAGCGACCGTGAGGATGCCCTTGACGACACCGCCTTTGCTATCCGTAGCTTGATAATGAAATTCGGGCATAAATCGATGCTAAAGCAGGCAGTTAAAAAGAGAGACGCTGCCAAGAAAATTAACGTCAAACCCGGAAGTTTGACACATTGCGGCCCATCAATGAAGACAAGAGATTTTCAGTGTAAGGGGTTGGACTGATTCGGATGATCGCTTCAACAAATTGGCGCCTATTTGTGAGCGCTTCAGCGATAAGTTCGCTTACATAAAAACTTTTTACACGAGAGGAAATTAGGGGGAAAGTTCAGAAAAATATTTTCATTTGCCAATAAAAAGTCAATCAATTTGTAAGTAAATGTATCAAATCTCGCCAACATGCTCGACGCTTTTAGAGTCGACAGGAAAAAAATAGTTCCATTGAGAAATTTGTCGAGTTATAATTACAATGTAGCAACGCATCGCCATTGTCGTAAAACGACATACCTCAAACAAACGCTTTGATTGCATCAAACCTCATGCTTGGCAGGGGCATGCCTGATTTTAATAATTGGGCATGCGCAATACCTGTTGTAAATTGCCACCATTGAGGATCGGCAAGCCTGTTTTCTTTGCCGTAAATTTAAAAACATGATTAAATCCTTCCCAGCTGGAATCTATGAGTAGTCGTAATTCCACTAATAGAAGTATGTATGCTGAAACATCCGCGGAGTAGGCAACAATCTCAAATATGTCTTTTCTAGAGAGGCTATACAAATGAAGCAAAAACAACTGAGTATCCTGGCTGCAAGCATGCTGGCTGCTTTCGCGACGAACGCAGCTTATGCAGGTCAAATCCAGGCATCTTCCGTTTCGATCGCTCGTGAAGTTATCACGACCGACACGCAAGCGGTTATCGCCCCCAGCGTTGCATATCGCTTTTCTGGTGACGTTGACGCTCGTGTGCAAACCCAGACCTTCCAAGTGCAATTCACCTTGGGTAGCGGTGCTTGGGCCGCAGCTCCGACCGCAACCGCGATCTCCGTTGCTGACGGTGTGAGCGGTGCATTGGCTGACCAAGGCGCTCAAGGCGCTGGCGACTACTCGGTTTCCAACATCGGTCTGAGCACCGACAAGAAAACCCTGTGGGCAACGATTACCGTTTGGAATGCTTCCGCTACCGATGGTACCGCTTTGTTCACTTTGGTGAACACCCGCTTGATCAAGCAGCCGCTGATTTCTATCAACGTGACCTCCAACAATGTTGCTGGTACTAACCCGACCAACGTTGCTGCGCAACGTGGTACGGTTAACGGCCTGTTCACCGTAGTTGGCGATCTGGTTGTTGACGCTGCTGCCGGTACTTGCTCGGCTGTGAAAACCATGCCGGTTACCTTCAAGCACTACACCGCATTGTCGAATCCGGCTGCTATCGCAACCGATTCCACCGCAACTCCTGATGAGCACGTTCGCGCTGGCTCGACCAACACCGCAACGTTGATCACCTTCCCGACCAACATTCTGCCGGTGATCACTACTTCCACGGGTAACGCCAAGATCAATGCTGCTGGTGCCAACCTGAACTTCTCCGGTACCGCAACCGGCGGCGCTGCTCCGGATTCCTGGATTAACGCTACCGTTGTGAACCTCGGTAAGATCTCCCTGAGCCAAAACGCTCAAGGTTACGACGCCAACCTGCAAAATAACTACCTGTTGACCGGTAACCCGGCTAACGGTGGTGTGTCGGCTGTTGCGACCGCAACCCTGACCAATGGTAACGTTGAAGCTTCGTCTTTGACCGCAACCGTGACCGCAACCAACGGCTTCGTGTCCGGTGGTACCCTGTGGCTTGACTCCTCGGCAGTTTGCGCCGGTGGTGGTGGTATCGTTTCTGGCGGTGCTGCTGCAACCGCGATCACCGCAGGTACCGCTGCTGGTCCGATCACACTGACCGTGAATACCGCTCAGTTGAACGCAGCTTTGTCCGGCACTGGTACTCGTGATCTGCACGTTTGCTACGGCGTGAACGGCGTTGCTACCGCAATTCCGCAGTCGGCATTCACCACCAAGGTTGTGCTGGTTAAAGCTGCCGCTGGTGCTAACCTGAACGAGCAAAACAACACTTGCTCGGGTCCGCACTACTCTCTGGGTGGCGGCGTCAAGATCGACGTTCGTAACTACGCTACCTCGAAGGCCAATGGCGGCTGGTTGAGCGTGATCCGCTTGATCAACCCGAACGAGACCCGCGCTGTTGACGTCTACGGTCAGATCATTCACCCGGACGGCACCTATGGTCCGTGGGGCTTGTTGACCTCCGGTCTGAACGCTGGTACCGCGAATGCTGACAAGCTGGCACCGCGCGCTGTGTTGAACCTGACCTCTACGCAAGTTGATGCAAAGCTGACCAATGCGCCGGCACATGCAACCACTGCATTGAACGGTTCTTCCACGCCTGTGGCTAGCGATACCGGTGCTCGCCTGCGTATCACGTCGAATGCTGCTTCCACGCTGCGCGTACAGAACTACCTGTACAACCCGGACAGCAAGAACTTCATCGAAGCTTCCAGCACTCAAGGTGTTGACTTCGAAGGTTCTATCGATCGCGCTCCGGTCAACGAAGGCCAGTACCAAGATCAAGATGCTCAGAAGGGCCTGAACGGCAAGTAATCGCCGGACAGAACTTAAGAGTTCTTAGTCTAGATTCCGGGGGGCGTAAGCCCCCCGGTTTTTTTTTGTGCGATCGCTTCCAGCGAAATGACCGCAGCCGTACAATGGAGCGATTTTCTCGCTTAGATGGAGTACGTTTGATGTTTTGTGAAGTATTTTCTAAGAGTCGTCGCAGCTTGGCGAGTTTGGCAATATTGGGGTGGCTGATGTTGGCAGCACAATATTGCCACGCTCAGGCAGTTCAAAAACCGGTAGCGCCAGGTGAACTTGTGGCCGAGTTGCAAAAGGCCGAAACCGTAGACAAAGCGCTGGCCATGTTTCAGCCGCCCCTGGCAAAAGCTCAGCTGACGAAATCCGATTATCTTTTACTCGATGTACCCCCCATTGCTTTGCCGGGCAAGATTCAAGTGCGCTTAATGAGCGAATTGCCTGGTACAGAGCTATTTGTATTGTTTAACAACAAGGCACAACCGAAAGAGCCGGCGGTGCTAGTTGCCAAACTTATTCCATCAACAGAAAAGTCGGATGTCCGCGTCGAAATCACTCTCGACCGCACAACAGAATTGTTATTGCTTGCCAAAGCAGGCGGGCGTTATTACAGCGTGACGCGAGAAGTGAAAATCGCTGCCAAGGAAGTCACAAAAGAAACCGGCAAGCCGGCTTCAAAGCAAAGACGTTAGGAATTTGTGCCATGAGCACCGCAAGAACATTTGACCAGTATTTAGAGGGCACCGGGCTGGTCGCAGCCGAAGCGTTGAAGAATGCCCGCCTCTTGCAACAACAGCAGCCTACGCCTCTGCCCACCCTGTTGATCAGGTTGGGGGCCTTATCCGAAGAGGTGCTTTATCAAGAAATGTCGCGTTACAGCGGCATGCCGATCATATCGGACGAGGCATTGCATGCAGCGCAAACCGGTTTTGCCACGACGCTCACTCGCTTAGGATTGCAAACGTCTTGGTGCCAAACGCAAGGCGTCATCCTCTGGCAAGAAGGGGAAGTTCTCCATTGCGCTGGAAAAGAAGCCATCAAGGCAAACGTGCTGGAAGTGCTTCGTCTGAAGGTGCCGGCCGAATTGCGGCTGCAGCACTGGCTTGTGCGGCCTTCAACCTTCGAAGCCTTCTTCGCAGCGCAAGAGCGCAGGGAGCCAAAAGCCGCCATGACCGGCGATGTCATGCACTTGCGTGAACTCGCGGAAGAAGGTCCGATCATCGAGCTGGTCAACACGATGCTGTCTCAAGCGGTCACGCGGCGTGCATCCGATATCCATATCGAACCCGGCGAATATGAGTTCACCGTGCGCCTGCGCATCGACGGCGTCATGCAAGATCTGACTCAGATGCCGCTGGATAAATTCGATGCGACCGTTTGCCGCATCAAGATCCTGTCGCAACTCGACATCGCCGAAAGGCGCTTGCCGCAGGATGGCCGCATGACTGCTCGCGTCAACAGCGAAGTATTCGACGTGCGTGTCTCCATTATCCCAAGCGCGATGGGTGAATCGGTCGTGATGCGTCTTTTGCGCCAGGATAGAAAACCGTATCACCTGGAAGATTTGGGCATGATGTCCGATCATTCCGAACTATTCCGCCAGTGGATCAAGTCTCCAAACGGCATCGTTCTCGTGACGGGGCCTACCGGTTCCGGTAAGACCACCACGCTATATACAGCGCTGGATATCGGTAACGACGGCCTGAATAAAATTATCACTGTGGAAGACCCAGTCGAATATCGGCTCAAAGGCATTACGCAGCTTCAGGTCAATGCTGACATCGGTTTCACTTTTGCATCGGCATTACGCTCGATTTTGCGTCATGACCCGGATGTCGTGCTAATCGGCGAGATTCGCGATCAGGAAACGGCTGCCATCGCCGTACAATCGGCGCTCACCGGCCACTTGGTGTTTTCCACGCTCCATACCAATAGCGCTGCCGGCGCAGTGACGCGCTTGGTCGACATGGGGATCGAGCCCTTCCTCTTGTCATCGAGCTTAAAAGGCGTCATGGCGCAACGTTTAGTGCGTTGTCTGTGCGAACATTGCGCAGCACCTGCAGAAATCGATCAGGAAACGCATAGGGTGTTGCTCGAAGGCGTGAAGCATTGGCGTGACAAGCTGGTGGAGCAACCCAGGCTGCGCCGCCCGGTCGGTTGCCCGCACTGCATGCAAACCGGCTTTACCGGCCGTATCGCGATTTATGAATTGTTTGATGTCGACTCGACGCTGCAGCATCAGATACTGACACATGCAAGTGAAGTGGATATTGTCGACAAGCTGCGCCAGCGCAACATTCGTTCGCTGCGCGACGATGGCCTGCTGAAGGTATGGCAAGGGATTACCACCGTTGAGGAAGTACTGAGCTTGGCTGGCACATAATAGGTTTTAGGGAATTCAATTTCCCTAAGGCACTGGCCAAAATTGTATCGGGATGTCATTGCACTCCATTATCGGTCAGGTAGTGGAGTGCATTTTTTGCCGCTCAAATCTTCAATTCATGATTGAGGATAGACTCATCCGCTCGGCAAGAGATAAACGTCGTTTGGATAACCGGATTTAACTGAATCAGGAAATCGTATGAATTCTCAGCATAAATACGAAAGAACAATAGTCGAAGATATCGAAGAGTCGCTCTCGAAAATTGCAGAAAAAATTGAGCCGAACTCCGTAGTTTTGGACATTGGCTGTTCCAGTGGAATGCTGGGGAAATACATCGTTGCCAACAAGGGCTGCATTGTGGACGGTGTCGACATTGATGCCGAGTCCATCAAAAAATGCCAACCTGCATATCGTAAAGTCGTCATTAAAAATTTAGATAAAGACGAACTGACTTCATCCTTTATTGAACAATCTTACGATTACATCGTGGTGGCCGATGTAATCGAGCATTTATACGATGCGTCTAATTTGTTATCTCAATTACGCTTGCTCGTAAAACCGACTGGAACGATCATATTTTCTGTTCCCAACGTTGCGCATATCGCCTCCGTGTTGGAAATGTTGAACGGAAATTTTAACTATCGTGACAATGGATTACTGGATAGCACGCATATCCGGTTTTTCTCATTCGATGGCTTAGTCAAAACCTTGGAAGCATCCGGTCTTTATTTGCATGACGCCGATAGCGTCAAAAAAGACGTGAATGAGACCGAATATGGAGATGCGCAAACAAGCAAATTTCCCAAGCAATGGCTGGATGCGCTCGTTGCCGCGAGACCTGAAGCACTCGCTTATCAATGGATTCTGTCGACAAAAATCTATCCCAGTATCGGCGTCAATAAAACCCCGAAAAGTGCCGGCAAAAAGTCACCGCTTTTTACGACGGCGTTATATTGGACAAGTAATTTACATCCTTCGTTTAGTGAAGAAAACAAGATGATCGCGCTAGCTCATCGGCGTGCAAGCAATGACTTCGTAGCGACGATGAAGTTCGAGCTTCAAGATGAAGAAAAAGTCGCCGACATTCGATTTGATCCTATCTCTGAACCGAAAACTATCTGGATCAAAGAAGTGTGCATCAAAAATAAAGATCACCAGATTGTTTGGAAGTGGAATGAAGAATTAAATAACGAGCTGTTGGTCGGGGCAAGTTGGCTTAGTGCGAAAGCCAACCAAGGGGGGCTCTTTTACTCGACGACGTATGATCCCAATTGGCATATCAAGCTAAATCGCGAGATTGCTGCATCTATTGACGACGGCTCCTATCTTGAAGTTGTTTTTAGCGAGGATAGTGCGCAGATTGATGCTTTTATCGTCAACGCAGCCAAGCAGGAAACAGCCAAGCTTGAAGCGCAGATCCAACAGCTTAGCGACGATCTTTCCCAGGAGCGCGGCCAGTCGATTCAGTTGCGAGAACAAGTGACGCAACTCCAAGGGCAAATATCGTCATTGAACGATCATTTGCATCATGTCGAAGCTTCTCTCAAGCAAATCGAAGAGGAGCGCAAAGCGGCACAAAATGAATTGGTCCAGGTGCAAAATGAATTGGCCCAGGTGTACCGAAGCACATCTTGGCGGGTGACGGCGCCGATACGCAAGGTATTGAATGCATTGCGCGGCGGGCCGAGACCTTGAAGCACTCAGGATGAATTAAGACCTTGCTAAGACTGAAATTGCTAAGTATTTAGAAATGCGCGGACTACAAAAATTCAAGAAGCTGTCCTGGGAAACTCTTCGCTGGGCATATCACAAATTTCCTCTGCCTTTAGCGAAAAAGCAGAGGCTGAGGACGACGTTTGTCATGGCCGCTCGGCAGGCAATGGGAAGCGTCAAAGTTTGCTGGAGTTGGCTGCGCTTAAAAACCAGAAAAAGCGCCATGCCGATGCCTTCAAATGGACAACGTTTTCCGTTAAGACGTGAAAAAAAATACGGCAGCACTTTCGAGCGCTACTACGACACGACTCTGCATCGTCATCCGGACTATACGGACAGAAAATCTTCGCGTGAAGCGATCAACACATCGATCAAGTTAATTGCATTTTATTTGCCGCAATTTCATCCTATTCCGGAAAATAATGAGTGGTGGGGCGAAGGATTCACGGAATGGACCAACGTTTCCAAGTCAGTGCCGCAATTTGACGGACATCATCAGCCTCATCTGCCGGGCGAATTAGGTTTTTATGATTTAAGACTGCCCGAAGTGCAAAAGCAGCAAGCGGAGCTCGCACGCTTATATGGCGTATATGGCTTCTGCTTTTATCATTACTGGTTCGGCGGTCGCAAGCTTTTGGAGCGTCCGATGGAGCAGCTGTTGGCGCATCCGGAAATCGACATTAATTTTTGCTTGTGCTGGGCCAATGAAAACTGGACACGGCGCTGGGATGGATTGGAAGAACATATTCTGCTCGGCCAAAACCATTCGGATGAAGACGATGCCGCTTTCATTGCGGACATTGCCAAAGCCTTCCGCGATCCGCGCTATATTCGTGTCGAGGGCAAACCCTTGCTCATGCTCTATCGGCCGAAACTCCTGCCGAATCCTCTCAGGACCAGCAATATCTGGCGTGACTGGTGCCGCAACAACGGCATCGGCGAAATCTTCCTGGTCACGGTGCAATCCTTCGATGTCGTGGATCCGAAGGAAATCGGATTCGATGCCGCGACCGAATTCCCGCCCTTGAATTTCCCGATACGCGCCATCACCGATACGATCAAGTCGATCAATCCGGATTTCACCGGCACGATCTACGACTATCGCGTAATGGCGGCGAAAAGCGAATCCTACGATTCATCGCCCTATGAACTGTATCGCGCCGTCATGCCGAGCTGGGACAACAGCGCGCGTCGTCCCGGCAATGGCCATATTCATTTTTATTCCGAACCGAAAGCTTACGAACAATGGTTGCATAACGCATGTACGGACTCAGTAGTCAATCTGCCGGAGTCGCGCCGCTTCGTGTTTGTCAACGCTTGGAATGAATGGGCTGAGGGGGCACATTTGGAGCCGGATCGCCATTACGGCTATGCATATTTGGATGCGACGGCGAAAGTCTTGACGCGCCATCCGAAAGCTGAAACCTCGGGCAAATTCGCTGCGGAAAAAATCGCAATTGTTCTACACTTGTACTACACGGATCTATGGAGCGAAATTCGGGAGTCCTTGGCGAACTTGCCTGAAGGCTTCAGATTATTTATCACCTTAGATCAACACGTGGATGAAATGGTGGTACGGGAAATTCGCGCCTCTTATCCCTATGCCCGCATTTATAAGAAAGAGAATCGGGGTAGGGACATATTGCCGTTCATCGACCTTGTCCTCGATATCAAAAAATTTGCGTGCGAATACGTCTGTAAAATTCACAGCAAGAAGTCTTTGCATCTGATGGATGGCAACAAGTGGCGCCGGGATATTTATGACAAGTTGCTTGGCAGCCCAAGCACAATCCTGGACATTCTGAAGAAGTTCGAGTCGAACCCGGCAGTCGGCATCATCGGTCCGGAAGCGCACTTACTGGACGTCGAATATTTCTGGGGTACGAATAAGCAAACCGTGCTGGCCCTTGCGTCTGAGTTTGACCTTGGAACAATCGGAAGCGGTTATAAATTCGTTGCGGGGTCGATGTTCTGGGCACGCACAAGCGCCATCGAAGCCCTGGCGGAAATGGGATTGCAAAGCAAGTTTGAAGAAGAGAAGGGGCAGATCGACGGGACCTTGGCTCATGCCATTGAAAGATTGATTCCGCTTGTCGCTTCCAGCCGCAAATTCATCACTGTCGATACTTCTACGGAAGTGGAAGCTTGTGCGCCTCCTAATGCAGCGGGCGGAAAGAAGTATGCCTATGCCAAAGGGATGCCGGACTAAAATTCAATGAAGAAGTGTTTGCACATCAAACCGGCAGCCGGCGTCGTTGAGCAGGCGGGCGAGTTTCCTTATCATTCAACGAATAACGATCCGCAATTTTTGATTCAAGGAATGCAGGAATTTGCAGGTTCCTGGGTTGAATTGGAATTCGATCTGAAGGCGCATCCCTACGCATTTTCTCAACCGGTTCTCTACATCGATTCCGGGGCAGGATATTCTGAACAACAGTCGTATCGATTGGCTTGTCCCGATGAATCTACGAGGGTCAGCAAAACGATATTCAGACTACCGACAGCTATCCAAAGCGCGCGGCTTGATCCGATTGCAGAGAAAAAACAATTTGCGATCTCCGGCGTCGCGGTTACTCGGCTCAATCAATTTCAGGCATTAGCCGGGATAATTTCCTCGATAAGGGCACAAGGTCAATTTCGTGATTTGCTGCGCGCAGTGAGAGACGCAATCAAAGTCGTGCCCTTTTTGTATGCCCTTAGAGCGACGAAAAATGCGATTTATTCGCACTATTTGACATGCCTGTCTCAGTCTTCCCGGTCGTATAAAAAGTGGCTGACGAGTTTCGAGACGCCGGAAAAGAACTATGCGGAGTTAAGAAAGAACTACAGTACATGGACTCGGTTGCCGCTTATTTCGGTCATCATGCCGGTGTACAACGCACCGCCGGAATTTCTGGAACAAGCAATCGAATCGGTGCGGGATCAAATTTATCCTCACTGGGAGTTGTGTATCGCCGACGATGCATCGACCAATGAGAAGACTAAGAGCATATTGAAAAAATATGCTATGGAGGACAAACGGATCAAAGTTGTTTTCCGCGCCGAGAATGGCCATATTTCCGCAGCGACCAATTCCGCATTTGAGATTTCGACAGGGGAATTCATTGCCTTGCTCGACCATGACGATATGCTGCATCCTTTGGCGCTGCATCATTTAGCGGAGACGATCAACCGGCATTCCGATGCGGAGCTCATTTATTCCGACGAAGATAGGATTGATGAGAGTAATTATCGCAGCGAACCGTATTTCAAGTGCGAATTCAATTATGAATTAATGCTTGCACAAAACATGCTCAATCATTTGAGTTGTTATCGCAGGGCGATTGTCGGCGATGTTGGCGCTTGGAGAAAAGGGTTTGAAGGCTCACAAGATTATGATTTGGCTTTGCGCGTGATCGAGCGTTTAAAGCCCCATCAAATCGTTCACATTCCTAGGGTCTTGTACCATTGGCGCGCGATCGAAGGCAGCACGGCGCATTCCGCCGATGCGAAACCTTATGCGACGATTGCCGCGCAGCGTGCAATTCGAGAGCATTTGAATCGGATGGGAGTCGAAGCTGAAGTGGTCGATGCGCCCAAGCTGCCTACCTGGAGTCGAGTGAAATTCAAGGTGCCCGAACCTCAACCGGGAGTCTGCATCATCATTCCCACGCGTGATCGCGTCGATTTACTGTCGACTTGCATTTCGTCGATCTTGGAAAAGACCACGTATAAAAATTATCGGATTCTGATCGTCGATAACAATAGCGTGGAAGCGGAGACGCTGGCTTATTTCGATAAGGTGAAGTCGGAGGTCATTTCCATCCTCAAGGACGATCGACCGTTCAATTATTCTGCCTTGAATAACGGCGCTGTCGAGGCTTGTACTTCCGAGTATGTCTGCTTGATGAACAATGACATCGAAGTCATTTCGCCCGATTGGTTGGAAGAGATGATGGGGCATGCCTGTCGCACCGGCGTAGGCGCAGTAGGCGCGAGACTATGGTATCCGGATGGCCGTCTGCAGCATGGCGGATTGATTATGGGTTTGGGCGGCACGGCAGGCCATTCCCATAAGTTCTTACCTAAGAACCATCCGGGATATTTCGGCCGGGCTGCATTACATCAAGCATTTAGCGGTGTAACGGCGGCCGTGCTGCTGATTAAGAAGTCGATCTATCAAGAGGCGGGCGGACTGGAAGAGAAATTTGCAGTTGCCTTCAATGACGTCGATTTTTGCTTGAAGGTGGATGCAAAAGGATACCGCAACGTGTGGACGCCCTATGCGGAATTTATCCACTATGAGTCGGCGACGCGCGGTTATGAAACCACACCGGAGAAGCAGCGCAGAATGAATGCCGAGGCTGAGTTATTAAGAGAGCGCTGGGGCCAACGCTTATTCAACGATCGGTATTACTCGCCGAATTTAACACAGGAAGAGGAAGATTTCTCCCTGGCATGGCCCCCGCGCTTTAATCCTTAACGCCGCAGCTCTTAGAACCTGATCAGTATCTTCGCAACAATAATGCCAAGAAAGCCAGGATAACGAACTGCAAGCTGGTTTCGAGCTTGCGCTCGCAGTTTTTCCAAAGTCTTCTGCATTTCTCCAGCCAAGCAAATGAACGCTCCACGAC